>DAIUKG010000020.1:10086-71860 GCA_036848375.1 Spirochaetota bacterium | reverse complement strand
TGACAACAAAATGTGTTATGAAACGGTTGCCCCTAAAAATAATTTGCTACCCATTTTTTTTCAATTTTTGACTAAAATTATACTTGCATTGAAAAGAGCGGGTGGAATAGTTTAGATTGACTTTAAAGGAAAGGGGTTATATATGGAAAAAAATGTAGGAAGGGCTGATTCTTTTGTAAGGTTTCAGGTCGGTGCGGCATTCTTAATCAATATTATTATTATGGAGCCGGGTATTGTGGCGCTTCTTATTCTTCTTGCTCTGGGTTTATTGTTAATTAAATCTTCAGTATCAATGTATTGCCCGCTCTATACAGCGCTTAAAATAAGCACGGTCCCGAAATCAGGTTATGGTGTTCCACCTGAAGGCGATGCCCACGCGCATTAATTGACATTATCATTCATGACAAAAAAGGCCCGGGAAACCGGGCCTTTTTGTTCTGGTCAGCTATATTATTATCATCCCGGCGCATGGCCGGTAATTACGCGTTACCGTTTCAGGGTCAGCAGCTCCTGAAGCATCTGGTCTGATGTGGTGATGGTCCTCGAGTTCGCCTGAAATCCCCTCTGGGTCACGATCATGTCGGTAAACTGGTCCGAAAGGTCGACGTTGGACATCTCTAAGGTCCCGGCAACGATCTTGCCGCGTCCTGCCTGTGATGCCGGGCCGACATTGGCGAGGCCTGAATTGTTCGAAACTTCAAAGAGGTTCTCTCCATTGGCGGTGAGGCCCTGAGGGTTGGTAAACACGGCCATGGCGACCTGTCCCACCATCTGTTTCGTGCCGTTGGAATAAACCCCGGTAATGATCCCTGAATTGTCGACGTTGAACGATTCCATGTACCCCATGGCGAAACCGTCCTGTTCAACCGCCTTGGTTGTTGATTGTGACGCGAACTGGGTGATGCCTTCGATCAGTCCCGCTTTGCCCAGGTCGAGCCTGATGGTCCTGACCGTGGGGTCGCCCGCGATGCGGTAGTTGGCGTTTACCACGAGCTGGCCCTGGTTCAGCTGGTCCGCGGTCCCTTCATCGGCCACTGAAATGATCCTTCCGTCCGGTGAGAACCCCAGGTTGATGCGGCTGCTGGGATTGGCCTGGTTCGCGAGCCCTGCTCCTGCAGGCACGTCAAGAGTAACCGGCGTGGTCGCGTCGGTTATGGCCGCTGAAGCAGTCCACTGGTTGGGTGAGGTCTTCCAGAAAATCATGGTCAGGCGGTGGTTGTTGCCCAGGTTGTCGTATACGTCGATGTTTGTGGTCACGCCGGCCGATGCCTTCATTCTGCCCGTTGCATTGGGGGGCACGATGTTTCCGCGCGCGTCAAGGTTGCATTTGTACCTGATGTTTGTGGTTTCGCGGGCCTCTACCTTCCCGTAAACCGGAACAATCAGGTCTTCAGTTGACCCGCTCGGGTTGATGACCATTTCACCGGCGTCGTTTCTCGTCGCCATCCATCCCTGGACCTTGAGCCCGTTCGCCGGGTTTACCATGGTGCCGTCCTTGTCGAGACTGAACGTGCCGGCCCTGGTATAATACTGTTTGTCCCCTTCGGAAACCACGAAGAACCCGTCGCCTGAAATGGCCAGGTCGGTCTGGTTGCCCGTGGTCTGCAGGCTTCCCTGGGTGAAGATACGGTCAATCGAAGCGATGGTCATGCCCAGCCCGACCTGCTTGGGATTAACTCCGCCCTTGTTTTCCTCGGGCTTGGCGGCTCCGGCAATCGTCTGCGAGAGCATGTCCTGGAAAGTTACCCTGCTTGATTTAAAACCATAGGTGTTGACGTTGGAAATGTTGTTCCCGATAACGTCCATTCTGGTCTGATGGTTTTTCAGGCCGGATACACCGGAATACAGTGATCGCATCATAGTGGTAAAGCTCCTAAATATCGAGTATAGTATTAATATCGTTTTTTTCTTTCATAACGTTTAGTTATTCTTTGCCCTGTGTCTCTTTTTGTGCTTCGGACACGGAGTGTATGTCATTAAGCGATACGTTTTCGCCGCCGACCCTGACCATGACTTCGCCGTTGTTGAACACGATCGATGAGACGACGCCGGTTACTCTCTTCTGGGTCGCAGGATTGAACGCATCAACCTGTTTTCCCAGGAGTTTATACGCTTCAGACGACTGGCTGCTGCGGGTGAGCGACTTGAATTCCCGGTTCATGTTGGTCATCTGTTCCAGGGAAGAGAACTGCGCCATCTGCGCGATGAACTCCCTGTCTTCCATGGGGCGTGTCGGGTCCTGGTGCTTGAGCTGGGTGACCAGGAGTTTTAAAAACGCGTCCTTGTCGAGGGAACCTTTTTCCCCGGTCGGTTTGGACGCGCCCGCGCCCAGTTTGCGGTTCGCTTCCTGGGCCTGTATGTTCGCCCGCGTCATTTCCTGGGAGGTCATCGGGATGTCCATGGTGCGCTCCTATATAATCATGTTAATTGACCCGTTGTGGGCCATAACCGTGTTGATTTCGAATTCAGCGCTCATGTCTTTCGGTTCAAAGAACAGCGCCCTGTCGCTGTTTTCGCGTGTTTCGCGTCCGGGGTCATTCTGGTGGCTGCTTACGTTCACCTGGAACTCGCCAACGCTGATTCCCGATTCCGTGAGCTCCTGCCTGATCTGCTCGAGGTTTTGAAGCAGAAGCACCCTGGCTTCAGGCGTCTCGACCAGGAACCGTCCGTGCAGCACGCCCTGCTCGAGCCCAAGGTTGATATTCACGGCGCCCAGTTCGCGCGGATGCAGTTTCAGGCTGAACGACGCGTTCCTTCCGTCTTTTACCACGACTTTCGCGCGGTCTATCATGGAATCGACCTGTTCCCTGAAGCGGTGATTCGTTATTGCCGGGGCAGCGGTGTTTTTGTCAGCGCCGCGCTCGAGTGCCGATTTGAACGCGTTTATGTTCCAGGTATTGCCCTGCCGCTCGTCGCTGTTCCTCTGCTCGCCGGGGGTGTAGCCCCTGGCCTCGGGTTTGTGTTCCGCGGAAAGGATTTTTTCGGTCACGGGCTGCGCCAGGTCGTGGTCACGACGGGCCTCTTCCCGAGCCGATATTTTTTTGGTCAGTTCCTGCAGGATGTTTTTAATGAAATGTATCTGCGTTTTTTCCTCAATGCCGGTGTTGTGCCGGGATTCCAGTGCAGCGAGTTTCTGTTCCAGTGATTTGATCATGCCCAGGAGCTGCCTCTTCCCGTCATCCGCCTTGTGCGGATTCTGCATCTTTTCCCTTATCTCTTTGAGGTCTTCGATCAGAACTGAAGTTCTGGTTCCGCCGGAAAGCTTATCGATGACTGAATCGATATTTTTGATGATCGAGTCCATATCATCCAGCATCAGGTCTTTGGTTTTTTTGACCGCATCATCCTTTTTAATAAGCGGGTCTTTTTTAGCGTCGACCTTTATGTTTTTTTCGCCGGCAATGTTCTTAACGCCCTGTTCTTCTGTTTTGCGGGCGGATTTACCGTTCTCCTGGGCGCTGTCGGCATCACCGGTTTCCCTGTTTTTTTTGGCGTTCTCGCTGATATTCTGCGCGTACGGTTCGTTTTTTTCGGAAAGCGGTCTGATCTCGTCTTTATTATTGATGCCGGTTATTTCGTCTTTCGGCTGTGCTTTTCTGTCATTAATGGAGTCGTTGACCCCGGGTTCCGGGTATTTTTCAGGACGGGTTTCGTTCATGGTGTTTTTCAGTATTGCATCGAATCCCGTGGATTGAGACATTGATTCCGCTGCTGAAGGCTCTCTGACAATCGATAGGAGGTTTTCCCCGCCGGGGGTTATTCCTGTGACTGAATTCATCTTATACCATCCTGTATTATGCTACTTCCCTGTTTTCAGCCCTGGATTGATGTAAATCAAGGACACACTTGGTATACTATCTTATCGTGTATTAATGAAATATTCTAAATTCAAAATTAGTAAAAAAGGCATTGAATTAATTATGGGGTATTTATAGTGCGTATATGAAATCATGACCGGTGATTGATTTAAAAAATATCTTTCACGGGGGGATGAGGGTATAGATAAAAAGTATTTTAGTATATTGAAATATTCTTAATTGCTTTGTAACTGTTGCTCATCAGGGGTATCTATGTAGGTACCACCGTGTTTTAAGGGGGATTGACCCATTCACATAAAGACAAAAGGAATGGAGGAGGCTGTATGTGGGATTATACTGATAAAGTCAAGGAACTGTATAAAAACCCGAAAAATGTCGGGAAAATAGAAAACGCGGATGTCGTTGCTGAAGTGGGCAGCATAGCCTGCGGTGATGCATTGAAGCTTTATTTAAAGGTGGATGACAATGATGTGATCACCGACGCCAAGTTTGAGACGTTCGGGTGCGGCAGCGCCATCGCGTCGTCGTCGGCGCTTACCGAAATGATCAAGGGAAAGACTGTGGATGAAGCTGAAAAGATAACGAACCGCGACATCGCCGATTATCTCGGCGGCCTTCCGGAAGAAAAAATGCACTGTTCGGTCATGGGCAAGGAAGCGCTTAATCTGGCCATTGCGGAACTGCGCGGCGAGGTCGAAGTGCAGGGTTACAATGACCACGACGGCGAGATCATCTGCAAGTGTTTCGGCGTTGAGGACACGCTGATCAGAAAGACCATTCGCGAAAACAACCTCAAAACCGTTGAGGACGTGACCAATTACACCAAGGCCGGGGGCGGCTGCGGTTCATGCATTCACAAGATCGAGGACATCCTCGGCGAGGAGCGCGAGTTCGCGGTAGTATTCAGGGAAAAGGAGCAGGAGCAGGCGAAGAGCCTCACCAACATCAAACGCATGCAGCTTGTTGAGGAGACCATTGCGGACATCATTCGTCCCCAGCTGCAGAAGGACGGGGGGGACATCGAGCTTCTTGATATAGACGGCAAGCGCGTGTTTGTGGCCCTCAGGGGCAGCTGTTCAAACTGCGTGCTTTCGGACGTTACCCTCAGGAACCTGGTGCAGGACCGCCTCAGGGAGTTCGTTGAGGAAGAAATTGTCGTGGTAGAAGGGAAGTAGGGGTGACGGCCATGCAACGATACATTTATCTTGATAACAACGCGACGACCATGCCCGCGCCTGAAGTCGTTGACGCGATGCTGCCTTTCATGACCGGGCGTTACGGGAACCCCTCGAGCATGCACGCGTTCGGCGGCCTTGTGGGCAAAGATATCGAGAACGCGCGGGCGAACGTCGCCCGCTTTATCGGCGCTGACCATGAGTATGAGATCGTTTTTACCAGCGGAGGGACCGAGAGCGACAACATGGCCATTATGGGCGTCCTTTCCTATTTCCGGGATAAGAGGCATGTGATCACCTCGCGGGTCGAGCACCCGGCAGTGCTTTCCCTGTGTAAGAAGCTCGAGCGTGACGGTTACCGCGTGACCTATGTTCCGGTCGACCGCGAGGGCAGCCTTGACGTTGATTTTCTCAAATCAGCGGTCGACGATGATACCGCTGTTGTTTCGGTCATGTACGCCAATAACGAGACCGGCGTGATCTTTCCCGTTGAGGAGATCGGCGCGTTTCTTAAAACCAGGGGTGTCCCGTTTCATGTTGACGCGGTACAGGCCGCGGGCAAGATCCCGGTTGACGTCAACAAAATCAACTGCGACCTGCTGTCCCTTTCCGCGCACAAGTTCCACGGGCCCAAGGGCGTGGGCTCGCTCTATGTCCGCAGGGGCACGCGCATCCGTCCCGTATCGTACGGCGGGCACCAGGAAAGGGGACGGCGGCCCGGAACCGAAAACGTCCCCGGGATCATCGGCATGGGTACCGCAGCGGACCTGGCCCTGAAGCATCTTCCCGATTATGACACCACGGTCCGGGCCATGCGCGACCGGCTCGAGCAGGGCCTTCTGTCGGGGCATAAGAACGCGGTGCTCAACGGGAACCGGGAGCGGCGCGTGCCGAACACGACCAATATCGGTTTTGAGTTCATCGAGGGCGAGGCGATCCTTCTGTATCTCGACGAGAAAGGGGTGGCCGCCTCATCCGGGTCAGCCTGCTCATCCGGCTCGCTCGAGCCGTCGCATGTTCTGCGCGCCATGGGGGTGCCGTTTACGTCCGCCCACGGCTCGATCCGTTTCAGCCTGAGCCGCTTTGTTTCCGGGAACGACATTGACTATGTGCTTTCGGTGATGCCGGAGATCGTCAACCGCCTGCTCGAGATTTCGCCTTACTGGGACAGCGCGAAACAGGAGCCGCTCCCGATCAACCTGTGAGAGTCCGGGATCGGCGAACGTGAACAGCTAAAGCGGTCAAGGACCTGCCACTTCAGGGCCGTGACATCAACCAGGGCTTTCCACTGGACCAGTACATCCATCCCGTCGATCGTTACCAGAATGTAGCCGTGGTACTTGTTATTGTGATACGCGCAGGTCGCCCTGCCGCCTGCTTTATAGGTACCTGACCAGGTGCGCAGCTTTCCGCCGCCGGTGCCCGCGATTATCTGCCACACCGGATTTCCTTTGCGGTCACGTATTAAGGCGCGATTGTAAAAATGGTCGTGTCCGCAGAAATAAATTTTGCCTCCATGCGTGCCGATGCTGTCCCAGAACAGGTCGCGCTTTTCCGGATAAAATGACAGATTGTCCTTATGGTCCGTTTCAAACGCGGGCTCGTGGCCGAAAAGAAAAAGATGAGGCTGCCTGTTCCTGGATAATTCTCCGTCAAGCCATTTCTGGTCAACCCGGTGTTGCCCGCCTGAATACTGGTCAAGGCCTATAATACAGGCGTTTTTATGAACCACCGTGTAAGTAAGGCCTTTTTCGTTTTCAGGCCCGTTCAGGGGGGTGTATGGTTTTATGAGCGCTTTCATGAATTCTTTTTTAAGCTGTTCGAGTTCTCCCTTCTGCGGTTCAAAACGGGCCGGAAGCGGCGGCAGCGCCAGGCGTTCTGGCCCGCTGTCGTGATTGCCCCGTACGGCAAAGACTTTGATTCCGCTGGTGAAGACCGGCGCCATCACCCGGTTCCAGTTTTGATACTGGGTGGCGAACCCAGTACCGCCATTTTTAAACCAGCCGTTAACCAGGTCACCTGAAACCAGTACGAGGTCCGGCTTCTCCGCAGTTATATCTTTTACCATGGCGGCCAGTATTTCACTGTTGATGCACAACGGGTTCCGGTCTTTTTTGCTGCCGCTCTGGGTATCACTGATCACGGCGAATTTCCAGACAGGGGGCCGGTCTGCAGCAACCCTGTCCGTGCTGCTGAACGCACCGGTGATTATAATCGATAACAAGATCAGGGCATGGATGATACGGGCTTTCCTGTTCATGGTTTCCTTTTCGCAGGCGAAACGCTTCATGCGGCCTGGCGAATCTGTTTAATCGTAATTGATGCGTAATAGACGCAAAATCCCGCTATAATCCCCGGAAGGATTTCATAGATGTATGATGTATACTCAAACCGGTAACGCCAGATGAGCACAGTGGCGATTCCCGACATGATCATCAGTATCGCGGTGGCGGAACTCACCTGTTTTTTTAACGCGCGCAGGATCATTAAGGGGCCGAGTCCAGCGCCGAGTGCCGACCAGGAAATAGTGACCAGCGCGAAAACGCTTTTCGGCCCGTAAAGGGCGAAGCCGAGTGCGAATGCCGTGATGAACAGGGTGCCGAGTTTTGTTTTAAAACGTGAGTCGCCCAGCTTCGGCGCGATGTCCTGCGTCAGGGCCGCGCCGCATGAAAGTATCTGTGAATCAGCGGTTGACATGGTGGCGGCGAACAGCCCGGCGAGAATGAGGCCCACGAATATTGCGGGCATAAGCTCAAGAGAAAGCATCGGCAGCGCGAGTTCCGGATCAAATGCCGCGGTATCGGGGATCATAATGCGGGAATACAGGCCCACGAGGACCGAGGCCGCAGAAAAAGGAACATACCACGAGAAATACGCTCTGCGCGCTTTTTTCATCTGGTCAGAGGAGCTGATCGCCATTGTGCGGATCTGCATATGCGGCTGCCCGATCACGCCGATTCCCGCGGCGAACCAGCCGAGCACATACAGGGTCGGCCCGAATGCGAGGTTTTCAGGGAACAGCGTCATCAGCGCGGGATCTATCTTTTCAAGCTTGCTGAAGAGTGAGAAGAAACCGCCGGTATGATACATCGCGATTCCGAGCAACAGTGACATCGATACAAGCATAACCATGGCCTGGGTAACATCCGTCCAGATTGAGGCTCTTATCCCGCCGGCGACACAGTACATAAAAACTATGACCGCGCCTATGATCGCGCCGGTTGAATAGTCCCATCCGAATAACACGTGGAGTGCCTTTCCCCCGGCATTCAGCTGCGCGGATGAATAAACAGCCAGAAGTACTATGGTCACGATGCCCGCTGTTTTAATTATGGGGATGTTCGTATAATCGCTTCCTGTTCCGAGAAACGCGGGCACGGTTTGAGCCTGAACCGCTTCGCTCTGTTTTCTTATTTTTTTATACAGGTAGAGCCACATGAGATAATCGCCTGTTATCCATCCGATCGTGACCCATATCGATGACAACCCGAATTCATAGGTGAAACCGATAAGCCCGATGAACATATAGCCGCTCGTGTTGGTTGCCGCAGCTGACAGGCTGGCAAGAAGCGGATGTACGTTTCTGCTGGCGATCAGATAGTCTTCGGTCGTGTTTCTGCTTTTGACGACCGAGAGGACGCCGATCACAATGAACATCGAGAGAAAAGCAAGAAATGTTATCGCAGTAGTATTCATGTGATCAAACTGATAGAATGTTTACTCCCCTTATTATTATACCGTGACCTGTTTCAATCCGTTAAGGTAAACACACGGCATGTCGGTCCTGATAAAGCATATAATTGCTTCATCAAAGACATCCATCTCCCGCTGTGGTTGAGGCCTTTTACAGCCTCAGAATGATTTCAGTATTGTAACGTTGTTTCTGTTCCTGTGCGTGCTGCACAGAAAAGCGGATTTTATAAAACGGGACGTATTAATATGTTGCTGTGACTTCTTTTTGCCATAATGAAAATTGTTGGCAAATACTTTTCTTTTTTTTTTTGCCGTGTTCGGAAATTTTGCAGGATTACCGTGATCCAGCGCCGAAGACCTCGATGTCCGGCAGGTTGCGATGGGCTTCTCTGTAGTCAGTAAACTTTGTTAACAGATCTTTAATGCAGTAGATCGGCTCGTGCCATATTTCCGGAAAAATATATTCCCCGGGCATCGAGTTGTCAAACGCGAGACATTCTTCGGGCGGATTGAACTGCGCGTTGACGTCCTTTTTATTGCCGCGGGGGTCAATCCTGTACCAGCCGTATTCCTGAAGATATACCGCGGTGAGCCCGTGAAGGCAAAACGGCCGGTCGAACTTATCAAATGAAAGGCGCTGATAGCACAGGCCGGACGGGATTGAGTTCGCGCGCAGTAATGCCGCCAGCAGATGACTTTTCGCGTAGCAGAATCCGGTTTTGTGGATTAACACATCCGATGCCCTGTAGGTCACCGGATTCATATCATAATCAACGCAGTGAAATATTTCGTCGCGCACAAATTCAAAACAGTTTTTAATCAATTCCATCGTATCGCCGGATAGCGAAGCTATTTCTCTGGCCTTGACGGATACGATGGGATTATCGTAATCAATGGCCTCAGAAACAGCTAAATATTGTGCGAGTTTATTGTTCATTTATTTTCCGGGATTCATAACGTGATCGGTTCACCGTTATCGGTATCGCTAAATCTTCTTTCCATGCACCAGAAAAGTTTAAAAGGAAGGCCCTTTGTGTCAATAATAAATATTTTAACAGCATTAAAGAGTCGAATGTCAAAAGTGATATATATTCCTGGACAATAATGATTGCAGGTTTTTTGCAGTGTTACCGTAAATGTTGAATTATTCCGCATTTAAAAACTTGAGCGCGACAGTTCAGAGCTTATTCCTTGTAGTATGTCACTACACGCATAAATTCTTCTTGAAATTTCAGCTGCCGCTGATATGTTTTCCGCAATGTGAATTTTTCCTGCTTTATTGTTCCTGATTTTACGCTCAACGTTAATTGAATGTCTTAAAACGGTTTTATTTGAGGAGGCCCTGATGATTGGTAAAAACAGCAGCATCGTTGTGGTCGGTACCGGCGCCATAGGCGGGGTAACCGCGGCTTTGATGAAAAACGCCGGGTTCAATGTTGAGGTTGTGTGCAAATATCCTGACCTTGCTGAAAAAATAATCCATCAGGGAATCCATGCTTTCGGCATACGGGGGGATGTGCAGGTGCCCATGCCGGCAGTGGCGACAGTGAAGGAGCTTTCCGGCAAAAAGGACGTCGTCTTCCTGGCGACCAAGGCCACTGACATGCTTCAGGCCGCACGTGACCTGCTTCCGTTTCTTAACGATTCATCGGTTGTGGTCTCACTGCAGAACGGCCTGTGCGAGGACGCGATCGGCGAGGTCGTGGGCAGACACCGGACCATCGGCTGTGTCGTCGGCTGGGGCGGGACCATGCATTCTCCCGGCGAGGTCGAAATGACTTCAAGCGGAGAATTCATCATCGGCAACATCGACCACAGGCCGGACGACAGGCTTGTTCCCATCAAGCAGATGCTTGACACGGTCCTGCCGACGATTATCACTGAAAACACAATCGGCCACCTCTATTCGAAGCTGATCATCAATGCCTGCATCACGTCCCTGGGCGCGCTGTGCGGCCTGTACCTCGGGCAGATGCTATCGCGCGCGAAGATCAGGAGAATATTCATGGCGATCATGAAGGAGGCGATCGCTGTCGCCGACGGGATGGGCCTCAGGGTCGAGCCTTACAGCGGGAAGCTTGATTATTATAAGCTTACCGGGAACGATTCAGCTACGGCAAGACTGGCCGCGCACCTGCTTATCATGGTGATCGGCATCAAATACCGACGCCTTAAATCATCAAGCCTGCAGTCCCTTGAGCGCGGCAAGCCGACTGAAATCGATTACCTGAACGGATACATCTGCGCGCAGGGTGATCGTCACGGGGTTGACACGCCGGTCAATGACGCCGTGGTCAAAATGATCAGGGAGATCGAACAGGGCGCGCGCGCCATCAGCATTAAAAATTTCAGTGAACCTGAATTCGGCGCTTTTTAAGTCGAGAAAAATGCACATAAAAAGGCCCGCCGTAAAGCGGGCCCTGGTCCTCAGTTCTGTTCGCCGGGAGGGTCGTGCCTCTTGCGGATGAAGTCACTTCCGTGTTTGAGCCCGTCTTTGCGCGCCTGCCCGGCAGTGATAAACCTGCCGATGAGCAGGATGTGTTCCTCAGGCGGCAGCTTCTTGAACGCCACCTCTTTGAGAAATTTTCCCACCGTGCTCTTTATCACTTTTTGTTTCTCCGGCGAACCGGCGTAGCAGACCACGGCCACGGGAGTGTCAGAGGGATAATGGCGCGCCAGCTTGCCGAAAAAATCCGGGTAATCCAGATGCATGGTGTACACGATCATTGAACTGTTCAGCGCCATCAGCTTTTCATTGACGTCCTTTCGGCCGGGCCAGTCGTCCATGGTTATAATCACCGAGCTCGTATCGTAGCCGAATGTCGGGCTCATCTTTACCGCCGCGGTTGCCGCCTGGAACGAACCGACTCCCGGCACAATTTCTGTCGGAATGTCCGAGGGAAGAAGCTCAAGGTGATAGGTCGTTCCGTATATCATGGCGTCACCTGACTGAAGATAGGCAACGCTTTTTCCGGCGTACACTGCTTCGGTGATCTTCTTGACGGTTTCTTCCCTGATCTTCCGGTTTTTTTCGGCAAGCTTTCTCCTCTTGGGGTCTTTGATCGTTTTGGGGTCAATACCCAGCCCGATGCGCGCTGAATGCCGGAACACCCATACTTCTCTGGCCCCGATCAGGTCTTTCCACATATCCCGTTCGTATTCGTTTTCAAGTAAAATCAGCTCAGCTTTTTTTATGACCTCAAGCGCGCGCAGGGTTATCAGGTCTGCTTCGGTACCCATGCCCACAATGTAAAATTTGCCAGCGGGTTTCGTCTGTTTCGCCCATCCGGCAAGTTGAAACCCCATGATTAGAATAATGACAGTGATGATTGAGAGTTTTTTTCGCATAGCTGTATCCTTTTGTTTCAGAGTGTTATGCAATTGTTAAATTTAGCAGAATATCTGTCAACTTTTTCTATCAATTATGCACGTCGGCAGGACGCTTCGCGGTGCGCTGTACGATTATCGAGACAGGTGATCATTGCCGCTGGATGAAACCGTAAAATAATGGATGCTTTAATGCAGGATACACCGTACATTAGCCGCGGTCATGCGGGCCGTGTTGACGTTACAGCACGGATAAAGCGGCCGTTTACCTGACTACTTCGTTGATCAGCTTGCCAAGGGTCTGGTCGTGCGTGGTGATGCTTTTCTGGTTCGCTTCGTAGCTGCGCTGTACCTCGATCATGTCGACCATTTCACGCACGATGTTCACGTTTGATTTTTCCAGAAATCCCTGCACGACCTTCAATTCAGCAGGAGGAAGCGGAGGCCCTGAGAATTCGGTCTCGCGGTAGAGGGACTCTCCCTCTTTTTTTATTTCGCGGATGTTTTCGAAGTCGACGAGCCTGAGCCTGTCGATGACAACCGGGTCGCTCCAGTTGTTGCTGTCCATGCCCACGGGATCGCGCGGGTCAAGGGAGATGCCTTCGTTGACCACGACCTCGCCGCGTTCGTTCACGATGAAATTGTTCTTCTGCACGCGGATGATGCCGTTTTCGCCCATGACCGGGTAGCCGTTGTGGTTTACCAGTATGCCTTCCTGGTTGATGGTGAATGACCCGTCCCTGGTATAGCGCTCGCCGCGCTCGGTCATGACCGTGAAAAAGCCCTGTCCTTCAAGGGCCATGTCAAAGCTGTTTTCGGTCCTCTGGAGCGAGCCCTGGGTGAATTCGGTATAGACCTCGTTCACCTCGACGCCGGTCCCCAGCTTGCCGACAAAGGGCATGTTGTCATATGATCCGGCAGGAGTAATGCCCAGGCCGCTCTCGTTGATCCGTCTGATCAGCATGTCCGGAAACGCCTTGAAAAGGGTCAGGTCTTTTTTGAAACCGGTTTTGTCAACATTGGCAAGATTGTTGGCCACCACGTCAAGCCTGGCCTGCTGGGCGATCATGCCGCTCGCGCTGTTGTATATCCCTCTGAGCATTGTTTTCTCCTCTCTTCTCTTGAATCTTATCGGCAAAATGCCCGGGGATATAAATAAATTCCTTTAACCAAGTTCAAGTTCACGGGAAAGGTCACGTTTTATCGAAGCGTCAATTTCGATGATCGGTTCAATGCCGCCGGTGAAAACAGGGGTGTGTTCATCCATTTTCTTCTTTATTATATCTGGGATGTCCATAAACCCGATTTTACCCGCGAGAAAGGCCGAAACGCATACTTCATTGGCCGCGTTCATCAGGCAGGGCATGCTTCCCCCTGCTTTTCCCTCTTCGTACGCGAGCTTGAGGCAGGTGAAGGTCCCGGTATCGGGGCGGTCGAACTGCAGCGGGCCGATCGCGGTGAGGTCAAGGGGGTCCAGCTGGCCTCCGGCACGCTCGGGAAAGGTCAGCGCGTACTGAATGGGAAGCTTCATGTCAGGCGGGCCGAGCTGGGCCATGACCGATCCGTCAACGAATTCAACAAGGGAGTGGATGATGCTCTGGGGATGGATCACCACCTCGATCCGGTCATAATCGATGCCGAAGAGCATCCTGGCCTCGATCACCTCAAGGCCCTTGTTCATCAGTGTTGCCGAATCGATCGATATTTTTTTGCCCATGTTCCAGCGGGGATGTTTCAGCGCCTCAGCCGGGCTGACGCTGCGCAGGCCCGCCCGGTCGCGGTTCCTGAACGGGCCGCCCGAACAGGTCAGGATGAGCCTCCTCGCGTGTTTCGGTTTTTCGCCGTTCAGGCACTGGAAGATCGCCGAATGTTCCGAATCAACCGGAAATATCTTCGCGCCTTTCTCTTCGGCGGTTTTCATCACCAGGTCGCCCGCGGCGACCAGGGTCTCCTTGTTCGCCAGCGCGACATCCGTCCCTGCTTTCAGCGCCGAGAGCGTGGGAAGGATTCCGGAGCTGCCGACCAGCGCGTTGAGAACCATGTCAAATCCGGCGCTGCGGCTGATTTCATCAACGCCCTCCATGCCCCTGAGCACGGTCAGCCTGGGCATCCTTTTTTGAAGCTCAAGGGCTTTCTTTTCATCAACAACGGCCACGACCGGAATATCGTGTTCCCTGACCTGCCGCTCCAGCACGTCGATGTTCTCGTTGCAGGTCAGCGCCCTGGCCCTGAAGTCGTCCCTTCTGGCGCGTATGACCTCAAGGGCCTGGACCCCGATGCTTCCGGTGCTGCCGAGGATCGCTATGTCTTTCATGGTATGCTCCTCAAGAATGGTATGCGCAGTGCCTACTTTCGCGGCGGTACAGGGCAAGGGCCATGAGCGGAAAATACCGCCGGTAATTGTCGTAATTGATCAGCGCGGTGTTGTTGAACAGCCCGACCAGGGACTCCTCGGGCCAGTCGCCGTTCTCCCGCTGTTTTTTCACCAGGAATTTTACCGCACGCTGGACCGACGGCGAAGAAGAAAGGCCCGCGCGCACCAGCGCCATGAGCGCCCATGCCGTGTTCACCACCTGGCTCTTCTCGTGGTCGACCCAGCGCCCGTCCCTGCATGAGAGGTGGCTTTCGCCCCATCCGCCGTCTTCACGCTGCCGGTCCAGGAGAAAGGCGCACGCGCGCATGACCTGCGGTGACCCTTCCGAAAAGCCCGCGTCCATGAGGCCGTTGACCGCGAACCAGGTCCCGTAGCTGAAGCACACGGCCCAGCACCCCTTGAATCCGCCGTCGGGGCGCTGCTGCGCCAGAAGGAACCGGGCGCCGCGGGTCATCGCCTTTTCAATTTTTTTTCTTTTCGGCCCGCGGTAATTGTTTCTGACCAGGGACAGCAGCTTCAGGCACGAGGAAGTGCATTCAACGTGCGAATAGTCAACCATGATGTCCGCGAAAACGCTCGAGGGATTGAGCTTCTCCAGCCACAGCCCGCCGAGCCTTTTTTCATAGGTCGCCCATCCTCCGTCGCTGTTCTGGTATTTCAGGATGAAGTCGATGCTCTGCTCAAGGTCGGCCCAGGGTATGCGCTGTTCAGGGCTGATCATGTCCCTGATCGCGTGCTGGGCGAGATACCCTTCTGCGGTGCAGTCCGTGACCGGCCAGCCCTGTTCGCGGTCGCTGAAAGGCCAGGCCCCTTTCCGGGTCTGGCGGAAATAGCGGCCTGCTTCGGCAAGGTCGTCGGTTATCCGGTTTTTTTTAATGAAGCAGTGGGCCTGCTCAAGGGACCTCCGGTAATCTTCTTTTTTCCCGGTCGCAGCGATCGCCTGGACCGCGAAGGCGGTGTCCCACAGGGCAGTCGAGTTGTAGCCGTTTATCTTCAGCCCGTCGTTTCCGTAGAAGCGGTATTTTTTCATCCCCTCAATGCCCAGCTTGAAGTGCACCGAGCCGCTGTCCCTGTAATAGTGGGCCAGCGTGTTCAGGGTCCGGTTCACGGGGCCGATCCCGTAGTAAAAGGTCGAGGTCTCCTCGTACAGGATGTGCCGGTACACCAGGTCCAGGGCCCTTTTCCTGAGCGCCTTGGAATGAATTTTTTCGTACGCGCAGAGCGCGATATTGATGCGTTTGAACAGGGGTGTATAGGGACGGTAGTCGTCCTCCGGGCACACGGTGTTGCGGTGTTTTTTGAAGGGGATGCTTTCGTATTCCTCACAGTAAATTTCACGGCGCAGTTCCCGCACCAGGGTGTTTTCCGGAGTCCGCGCCCGCAGCCCGTACAGGTAGGCCATGGGAAGGTACACCATGCGGGCGTGGCACCACATCTTCGAAGGATGGAACGGGAGCCGCGACGGGAGCATGAACAGTTCGGGCTGGAGCGGGTTCAGGCCCTCGTAGGGATACAGGTTCATCAGCGCGAGGTAAAACTTCCCCCAGCTTGACGCGCCCAGAGCGCCGCCACGGTCTTTTATCCATTTTCTCATGGGCACCAGGTATGGATCGTCCCGGTTAACGCCGAGTATGCGAAGCGCGACATAGCTCAGCACCGTAGTGAACATCCTTCCCTCGTCCTCGGGATGCATGCCGATGCTTCCGTCATGCCGCTGGACCTTCCGGTAATAGGCGATGAACTTTCCCGAATCGCTTCCGCTGACGGGCTCGCCCGCGACATGGCACGTGATTATATACATCGGGATCAGGAAAATCGTCCCGCCGTAATCGCCCTGCCACGAGCCGTCTTCATTCTGAAGGGATTCAAGGAAAGAAAGAGCCCGGTCAATGGCTCTTTCGGTCTCAATCGGGGAAATGGTTTCCTCCGCTTTTCTGTCCATAACGCTCTCCCTGTCTTTGCTATGGCATGGTTTTTATCGCCTGCCTGAAATATTCGAAGTCGTTGAAAAACTCGTTTTTCTCGCCGTTTTTATTGCTGAAGAAGTCCCTGACCGTTTCACGGTAGCCTTCCCAGAAACTGCCGCTGTAGATTTCCTCCTGGAGCTCCTCGTAGATGGCCAGCATCTCTTTCTTCCACTGCGGGTCGATCCGCACGGCTTTTTCGGCCTGCCTGTGGCAGTAGCCGCAGCGGTCGCAGTCCCTGTCCTGGCATCCCTGCTTTTTAAAGAAATCGATGAAGCCGTCGAGCTTCCGGTTGTCGATGTACACCGGGTTGTCTCCCATGAGCGGAAACAGCACGTTCCCCTTTTCGCCGAACTTGACCACCTTCATGAACTTGATCAGGTTCACCGCTTTGGGCTTCATGAAATACTTGAACATCCTCCGCCGCGAGAACGCGTCCTTTTCGCGTTCGGTGAACTTGTTGTAGGGATACGCGTAATTCTGGATGATGTCCATCAGGTTGCCGTCATACCTCCGGTTGTAATAGGCCCTGACCCGTTCGAGCAGAATCGCCGTGGGCGTGTTGCGCTCCACGATCTTGAAGTTTTCGTATCCCATGTCCTCGTAGATTTTGATGTCTTCAGGCCGTATCCAGTTCGCCCTGAGGTAATTCACGGGGTCGGTCAGGCGGATGTAATTGCAGTAGAGCGAGCAGAAGTCCAGCGGAAACCCCTTTGATTTTTTCTGCGAGGCCGAAGACAGGTTGACCGCGTGGTTTCCCGCGATGGCGCAGTCCTGCCTGCACCAGTTGTTCACGATCAGCTGCAGCTCGACGTCGTCGCCCGCGGCCTTTTTCATCCCCTCGAGCACTTTGAATTCGCGGTGGATGTTTACTTCCGAGATGACGATGTAGTCCGCGCCCGCGTCCTTCCAGAACCGTATCTTTCGCGGCGTGTCGGTGTACCGGTGCGAGCTCACCCTGACCTTGAGGCGCGGGTAACGCCGCTTGATCAGCTTGAGAAAGAACATGTTCGACACGGTAACCGAATCGACGCGGATGCTGTCGAGCCATTCAAGAAGCTCGTTCATGTTTTTCTGCCCTTCGGTGGTGAATTCCATGTTTCCCATGGATGACGCGTTGAGAAGGTAGTTGAATTCAATGCCCCTGTCATGGGTCGCTTTCACGTATTTTTCAAGATCGCTTCTTCCCACTTCGGGAAGGTAAAAAGACGGCCTTCCTCCCCCGAAATAGTCCGCGGTCAGTTTTCCGAATATTTCATACACCGGGTATGGCTTGAGCCCTTCAAGCAGGTCGTAATCGAAATTGCATGCGACTGAGAATTTCATACTGTTACTGTCTCCTTCTGATTCGTAATGGTGTTCATGGTTTTACCAGTCTGATCCCGTTTTTCTGACTTCGCTTTCGCCGGCGAACGCGTTCTGAAAGTACGGGTCCTGTTCGTTGATCTTCAAGAGCGATGACTCGATGTCTACTTTCGTGTCAATGCATCCGTCTTTGACCAGGGGGATGATGGTCACTTCGGGTGCGTGCACCGCGTCGCTGCAAAAGAGTTCCTTCACGTTTTCAATGCCTTCGCTCAGCTCTTTTTCGCAGGCGACCGCTATGATTGCCCGGGGCCTGGTTTTTTTGACGTATTTCAGCGCAAGCGATCCCCCGGGGGCGATGCACACGCCCTTGAACCCCTGCATGATCGCGGCCTTTCTGAGAATGTTGATCTGGCACTCGCTGTTGCACTCACGGCATACCAGTCCGTCGTCGTCCGCTGCCGCCTTGCAGGTCGCGCTGACCCTGAGGCAGTGGGGCAGGAGCAGGATGGTCTCGCTGCGCGGCACCGGCGTTTTGTGCGGCTCTCTTTTTTTACTGTGGCGTTTGTCCCCTGATTCTTTGAGGTCTATGGTTTTGATTGTTGCAGCCATGGTTATTTCTCCTCTTTTGTGATAAGTTTGGTGCGATGAAGGTCTTCTATGGTGCGGGCGCCGGTGCAGAACATGGCGCGCCTGAGTGTTTCTGTTATGACAAAAAGGACGGACGATACCGCTTCCGCTGATTCGCACGCGGCCTTGAACAGGGGCAGAGCGATGCCGGCAAGGTCGGCTCCCAGGGCCAGGGCCTTCGCTGCATCGATGCCCGAGCGGATGCCGCCGCTGGCGATAAGCGGAAGTCCGGGCGCGCCTTTTCCCGCGAGGACGATCGATTCCGCGGTGGGGATTCCCCATGAAGAAAATGCCCTGGCCATGCTGTTCCACGCCCGGTCCGGCGAGCGGTGCGCTTCGACTTCGCTCCAGGAGGTCCCTCCGGCGCCGGCAACGTCCAGGCAGCTCGCCCCGGCGTTCGCCAGGTCACGGGCCGCTTCCTCCGAAATGCCGAAGCAGACTTCCTTGATGATCACCGGTACCGGCATGCACCGGCATATCCCCTCGATCTTTTTGAGGAGCCCCGAGAACCGCGTGTTCCCTTCGGGCTGAATGGCCTCCTGCAGGGGGTTCAGGTGCAGGATGAGCGCGTCCGCCTGGATCATTTCCACGGCGCGCAGGCATTCATCCGCCCCGAACCCGTAATTGAGCTGGACCGCGCCCAGGTTCGCGCAGAGAAAAATATCAGGAGCGAGGTCCCTGATTTTAAACGAAGCCTCGCAGGCGGGGTCTTCAAGGGCGCATCGCTGCGACCCGACCCCCATGGCCAGGCCGTATTCCCGGGCGGCCCGCGCCAGGTTCCCGTTGATCACTCCCGCTTCGTCAACGCCGCCGACCATCGATGAGATGAGGATCGGCGCACTGAGCCGTTTGCCGAGAAATGTCACCGAGAGGTCGACATCCTCAAGGTCGATTTCCGGTATGGCCCGGTGGGTCAGGCGGTAGTTCTCAAGGCCGGTCGTTATTTCAGGGTACTCAACGCTCCTGTTTAAAGATATTTCAAGGTGCTCAAGCTTTCGGCTTCTGTTGACGGCCTCGGTCGCGATGTTGCGTACGTTCATGAAAGACCTCCGTTATCGGTTAGCTCATTCTTTTCGAGAGATTGTTGGTGATTCCCGCAAGTTCCTGTTTATATTCATCACTGACAGGAAGGCCCAGGATCAGGTCAAGGCACTCGGCGCTGTACTGCCTGACCAGGTTTTCTGCGTAACGGCGGGAGCCCTTTTTTTCCAGAAGGCCGATAACGGCCGTGATTTCCGGATTTTTTAATTCATGCTTATCGTAAATCCCGGAGATGAATTCCCTTTCTCCCGCGGACGCGTTTAAGAAGAGATGGACAATGGGAAGCGACTTTTTCTTTTTCATGATATCGCTGCCTGTTGGTTTGCCGACCACCTCGGCCGAGCCCCATATTCCCAGGATGTCGTCCCTGATCTGGAAAGCGGCGCCCATGGTCATGCCGAGCCGGTAGAACTGTTCCCATGTTTCAGGCCTGTCAGATGCCGCCATTGCCCCGGCCTTGAGCGACGCGGCGATCAGCGCCCCGGTCTTTTTCTGTATCATTGACAGGTATTCATCCATGCTGATGTCGGTCCTTCCCTCGAAACTGATGTCCAGGAACTGTCCCTCAAGCAGGGTGAGGACCGTTTCTTCAAGAAGCAGGTGCATGTCCAGAATTTTCTGCGGGTCAAGGCCGAGAGATTTATATTCATTGATGGTGAGGCCGGCTATGGCCTTTGTGGCGGTTCCGGCATTAATGGCCTGCGCTCTTCCCCATATTTTCCATACCGCGGGCCGATGGCGGCGCTCTTCGTCATTGTCCTGTATGTCATCGTGGATCAGGGAGTAATTGTGGATCAGTTCGAGAGCGGCCCCTGCCGGGAGTGCTTTCAAACAGTCGCCGCAGAGCGCTTCGCAGGCGAACAGGCACAGGCTCGGCCTGAGCATTTTTCCGGGGTTTCCCGAAAAGACGACGCCGGATTCATCGATCCATCCCAGGTGGTAACGGATCATGTCATACAGGGGCAGTCGGTACCGGTCCAGGATGCTTCTGAGCTTTACTTCGATATCATGCCGGTAGCGGCTGAATTCCTGAGGCCTGTTCATGTCAAACCCCCACTCTCTGTTTAATGGTTTCATGCCGGGTATTCGAATAAAGGTACCAGACCTGCCGCGCTATGCCGCCTGGATCAAGGCCGAACTTTGAACGCATGAAATTCTGGTTCCCGTGTTCGACGAATTCGTCAGGCAGGCCGATCTGGCTGAAAACAACATCATTGATTTTTTCGTCACAGAGAAGTTCCATCACCGCGCTTCCGAATCCGCCTGCGGCGACGTTTTCTTCGACCGTGATCAGCATTCCTGTCCTTCCGGCCAGGTCTACGATCAGGTTGCGGTCAAGAGGTTTGACGAATCGCATGTTCGCCACCGCGCAGTCAATGCCCGCGTTTTTAAGCTGCTCCGCTGCCGCAAGAGCCGGGTAGACCATTGAGCCTATGGCCAGGATCGCGCAGTCTTTTCCCGTACGGAGGATTTCACCTTTTCCGGGTGAGAGCGTCATCGCGCCTGATGCTGAAGATGTTTTTTCGGCCCCCCTGGGGTACCTTATCACGAAGGGCCTGCGCGAAGCGATGGCCGTCGCGAGGAGGTTTCGCAGCTCATTGCCGTCCTTTGGCGCGGCGATGGTGAGCCCCGGCACACACCGGAGGAAGGAGAGGTCGAATATTCCCTGGTGGGTCTTGCCGTCATCCCCAACGATTCCCGCGCGGTCAATGGCGAACACAACGGGGAGCCCCTGCAGGCAGACATCGTGAATTATCTGGTCATAGGCACGCTGAAGGAACGTTGAATAGATCGCCACGACCGGAATAAATCCCTGCGAGGCAAGGCCTGCCGCCATGGTCACCGCGTGCTGTTCGCAGATGCCCACGTCAAAGACCCTCCGGGGAAAAGTTTCCGCTACCGGGGACAGTCCGGTGCCGTCTGTCATTGCCGCTGTTATGGCTACGACCCGTTCGTTTTCATTCATGATATCAATGAGCGAGTCGGCGAAAATGCTGCTGTAGGATTTTTCCTGCTTTTCCTTTTCCCTGTGCGGCAGGACGTTTTTCACCGCCGACGGGGATATCCCGTGAAATTTGACCGCATTGTCTTCGGCCGGCGAGTAGCCCTTTCCCTTTTTGGTGATCACGTGTATGATCGCCGGGCCGTAATGCGCGTCCCTTCGTTTTTCAAGAACGTTTTCAAGCTCCGCCAGATCATGCCCGTCAACGGGCCCGATATACTGAAGCCCCATTTCTTCCCACAGCGTTCCGGGCAGCATGAATTTTTTAATGATTCTTTTTGTGTTCCCGGTAATATCGAGAAATTTTTCACCAAAGGGGAGAAGCGGTATTCTTTTGTTCAATTCGTGGTTCGCTGTCCGGTAACGGTGGCCGAGGCGTATTTTTTGAAGCGCCTTGCAGATGGATCCCACGGTAGGTGAAATTGACATGCCGTTATCGTTAAGGATGATGGTGAGATCCATGCCGGTATGCCCCGCATGGTTTATCGCCTCCAGCGCGATGCCCGCTCCGAGAGACCCGTCCCCGATAACCGCTATTACCCTGTCGTTCGAGCGGAGCAGGGTGTTGGCCGCGGCGATCCCCACGGTTGAAGACACTGACGTGCCCGCGTGTCCGCTGTACACCGGGTCATGGCTGCTCTCCATCGGATCGGGAAATCCCGAGAGGCCCTCGTGGCGCCGTATCGTGGAGAAGAACTGTTTTCTCCCGGTCAGGATTTTATGCGTGTAGCACTGGTGCCCGACATCCCAGATGATCTTGTCTTTCGGGCTGTTGAACACGCGGTGCAGGGCAACGGTGAGTTCGACGACCCCGAGATTTGACGCGAGGTGGCCGCCGTTTTCGTGGGCCGTGTTTATGAGAAGCGTGCGTATCTCTTCACAGAGAAAGGATGCTTCATCCCGGGAAAGCAGTTTCAACTCTCTGGTGCTTTTTAAGGTTTTCAGTATGCTGTTCATGGTTATTTCCGTTTTTATTTATTATGGAAACATTTTTTTTAATATAGGAAACGAAATTTATAAATAAAAAAACAAAAAAAATTAAATGGAAACTATTTTTATCGATTTTGTTTTATTATACAGATATTGTTTGTCCTGAAATTCTTTCTACGGCTGAATATTTTTCATTTTTATCAATAAGTCCTGATTTTTCCAGATGTTATTACCGATTTCCGCTTGAATTATGATGATTAATTTTTACATGGATTTTAAAGAAGGAAACTAAAATATTTAATCAGGAAACATTTTTATTTTATATGGAAACGAAATATATCATACAGGAAAATTAATCAAGACTTTTTTTATTAATTTTTTTGCACTTTGGAAGATTTCAGCGGAAAACGGGACGAAACCAACCCTTTTAAGGGGTCGTGCTGTTGTGTTGCGGATGAAAAAGAGTATTTGGAGATATCTGCTTAATTGAAAAAGGGTTATGCTCGGGCGCGAATAATCTTAAAATGAGGATGTGGAGGCTGATTTCAGGTATTCATTGATGATCAGGCATTTGCGCTGTCATGAAGAAGCAAGCCTCTGAGAAGAATTGTCTTAAACGACGAGAGCGTGTCCTGGACCGAGAGGTTGTTCTCTACGATAAAATCGGGATTAAATACCCGGTTGACTACCGCGTCGTAAAAACCCTCGATAAATTTCGGATTCACCTCGCGGAATTGACCCTGGTTTATGCCTTTTTTAATGAGATCAAGAAATACGATCGTGTACTGTTCCCGTAAGATAATTATCTTCTTTTCTATGTCCGGATAATACATGGAAGCGTCTTTAACGATCGTAGGTGGAAGGTTCTGCACGGTCTGGCAGATGATATCGAAGTATTTAAGCAGCACTTTTTCCGGGTTATCTTCAATAAGCTGGGTTTTGTAGAATTCTTCCTGGAGTTTTATGATAATGTCCTGCGCGAAGGAGTCAAGGATGTCTTTTTTATTCTTATAATGTTTATAAACTGTTTTTTTCGATATCCCGCATTCTTTCGCCAGCAGGTCTATGGTTATTTTTTTCAGGCCATGGGTTATTGCAAGATTATGAAAGGTGTGAAGTATTTTTTCTTGTACGTTTTTTTCAGACATGACAGTTTTATCGATATCATTTTCTATTATGGGCACCTCTAAAAATCAGGTTTTTTCATTAATTGAAAAATGATAACACCTGATTTATCCAATGGTTGTGCCCACAAGGGAACATCCGAAATGTAATTTATAGAGGTTCCCTTATATAGGCAGGGATGCCGGTTTACTGTCAATAAAATTTTCAATTAGCGATCTACTGTTTCGATCTTTTATTGCTGGGAACGAAATCTCTCGCGTTTTCACCGATATAAAGCTGCCGCGGCCTGCCGATTTTTAGCGGCCTGCTGTCATGCATTTCTTTCCACTGGGCGATCCATCCGGGCAGGCGCCCGATTGCAAACATAACCGTGAACATGTTGGTTGGAATGCCCAGCATGCGGTACAGGATGCCGCTGTAAAAATCGACATTGGGGTACAGTTTTTTATCAACGAAGTACGAGTCTTTGAGGGCAGAGGCTTCGAGTTCCATGGCAATATCGATCAGGGGCTCGTGGATGTTGTATTTAGTAACGAACTCGTGGCACATTTTTTTCAGTATGATCGCCCTGGGGTCGAAGTTTTTATAGATCCTGTGGCCGAAACCGAACAGTTTGAATGAATTGTCCTTATTTTTTGCCATTTCTATGCATTGTTTGACGGTAAGGCCCTGGTCCCTGATGTCATCCAGCATTTCAATCACCCGCTGGTTGGCCCCGCCGTGCAGGGGGCCCCACAGCGCACAGATACCGGCGCAGATGGATGAGTAAAGGTTCGCCATGCTGCTTCCCACCAGGCGCACGGTTGACGTGCTGCAGTTCTGTTCGTGGTCGGCGTGCAGGATCAGGAGCGTGTTCAGGGCCCTGTCCATGTCGATCTCGACATTATACGGTTTTACCGGGCTGTTGAACATCATATTGAGAAAGTTCGCGCAGTATCTGAGGTCGTGCCGGGGATACACAAATGGCTCGCCTATCGAATGTTTGTATGAATAAGCGGCGATCGTGCGGATCTTCGAGATCAGGCGCACAGCCATGAGGTCAAACGCGTCGCTTTCGAAGTTGTCGGTGAAATATCCGGGGTAATAGACCGAAAGGGCGTTTACCATGGTGCTCAGGATCGCCATCGGGTGCGCGTTGGGCGGGAATCCGTCAAAAAAACGGAGCATGTCTTCATGGATCATGGAATTCTCGGTAAGCCTTTCGGAAAAAGCCCGGTATTCGGCCTCTGAAGGAAGATGGTTGTAAATGAGAAGATACGCCGTTTCAATAAAGGTTGATTTTTCGGCCAGCGATTCAATCGGGATGCCCCGGTACCTGAGGACCCCTTTCTCGCCGTCGATGAAGGTGATCGCGCTCTGGCATGAACCGGTGTTCTGATACCCGATATCAAGCGTGATAAGGCCGGTATCTTTTCTCAGGTTTGATATATCAATCGCTTTTTCGTTTTCCGTTCCGGTTATAACCGGCAGGTCGTAATCTTTTCCATCGAAGGCTAAAACCGCTTTATCCATACTGTGCCTCTTTTTTATTGAAGCTTCAGAATCGCTTCTTTAATTCTTATAAGTCCCTTGCTGATGTTGTCGTCAGAGGTCGCGTAAGAGAGCCTCAGGTGGTTGTCGTTGCCGAATTCAACGCCGGGGACCACGGCAACTCGCGCTTCATCAAGGAGGTATGAGCATAATACAGATGAGTTGTTGTTGTTTTGATAGCGGTCCTTTATTTTTTTCCAGCCTTTAGCGGCAAACACTCCAGAAACTCCGGGGAACGCGTAAAACGCGCCGTCCGGATAGGGGCATGAAATTCCCGGAATGTCGTTAAGCCCGTCAACGATCAGTTTTCTTCTGCGAGCAAAGGCATTGAGCATGTCATTAATGACTGACTGGTCGCCTTCAAGGGCTTCAACCGCAGCCCACTGCGCTATTGATGTCGGGTTGGACGTTGACTGGCTCTGAAGGGTCTCCACGTGTTTTATCAACTGGCTGTCTCCCGCCATGTATCCGATTCTCCATCCGGTCATGGAATAGGTTTTGGATACTCCGTTAAGGATGACGGTTTTCAGTTTCATTTCTTCCGATATTGCCGCCATATTACAGAAGGTCATGCCGTCATACAGCATGCATTCGTAAATATCATCCGATATCACCAGGATGTCGTTACCCGAAATGGTGGAGGCAATGTTTTCGAGCTCTTCCCTCGAGTATACGGCCCCGGTCGGGTTCGACGGTGAATTGAGGACAACTGCCCTGGTTTTTTTTGTTATTGCTTTTTTCAGCTGGGCGGAAGTTATTTTGAATCCCTGTGTTTCAGGGCAGTCCACTATTACCGGCTTTCCTCCAGCGAGGGTTACCATCGAAGGGTACGATACCCAGTAAGGTGCCGGGACGATAACTTCATCCCCGTCATTCAGTAGTATCTGCATGAGGTTGTAAAATGAATGCTTGCCCCCGCAGTTTATGGTCACCTCTGACGGCTTGTATTCAAGGTTGTTGTCGCGCATGAATTTGCCGATGACCGCTTTTTTCAGCTCCGGTATCCCGCCTGCAGGCGTATATTTTGTTTTTCCCGAATCAATGGCCCGGTGTGCGGCGTCTTTAATGGAAGTCGGTGTATCGAAATCCGGTTCACCGGCTCCGAAACCGATCACATCAACCCCCTGGGCCTTGAGCCTGTTCGCCAGTGCGGTCAGCTCAAGGGTTGCCGAAGGTTTAACCTTTGTTATTCTTTCAGAAAATTTCATGGTGCGCCTCGCTTTGCTCTATGATAACTCGACTTTTACTCATAAAGTGCTTCGAAAAGCTCTTTTGATTTCGCCTTTGCCTTATTAATGGCCCTCAGGCCTTTTTCGGTTATGCTGTAATATTTGCGTATTTTTCCGTTGATGTTTTTTTCCTCATGGATGAGGTAACCCTTTTCTTCAAACTTGTGAAAAGTGGTGTACAGAGTGCCATAGGAGATGTCAAAACCGTACTCGTTGAGCTGGTCATGGACTTCCTTCCCGTAGATCGGCTCTTTGCATGCGTGATGGAGAATGTAGATTTTAATGAATCCCAGGAGGAATTCATGAATCATTGTATCAGCCATTATTTTCTCCTCATACGGGCATTCTGGCTCGGAATGTTATTATATCGGGCCCGGTGTGGCAAGCATAATGTGCTTTTTTCGCGATTAATCCCGGTAAAATAATGCATCCCTGCCGTAATTAACAAGAACATTTTAATGAGAGTCATTAATTTTCATCCGCCATTTTCTTGTATGTGCTGTAGCGTTTTCGCGCGTTTTCTTCAGCAGTGGCATACAGTTCCTCTGCCTGGTCGGGGAATTCATGCTTCAGGGAAGTAAAACGCGTCTCGTTCATCAGGAAGGACGTGAATCTGCTCCAGTCCGGCTCACGCGAATCAAGAGTGAACGGGTTTTTCCCTTCCTTTTTCAGCAGCGGGTTGTACCTGAAAAGCTGCCAGTACCCGGATTCCACCGCGGATTTCATCACTGCCTGGGTTTTGCCCATGCCGCTTCTGAGGCCGTGATTGATGCAGGGCGAGTAAGCGATAATGAGCGAAGGGCCCGGGTATTCTTCCGCCTCTTTCAGTGTTTTAATAAACTGCGACTGGCTCGCGCCCATCGCGACCTGGGCCACGTAAATATAGCCGTAGGTCATCGCTATGAGTCCGAGATCTTTTTTCGAGAGCTTTTTGCCCGATGCCGCGAATTTCGCCACCGCTGCGGTCGGTGTTGACTTGGATGACTGCCCGCCCGTGTTTGAATACACTTCGGTGTCCAGTACGAGCACGTTCACGTCATTTCCCGAAGCGAGCACGTGATCCAGGCCGCCGTACCCGATGTCATAGGCCCATCCGTCCCCGCCCACGATCCAGACAGACCGCTTCCTCATGTACTGCCTGAGCTTGAGCGCCTCCGTGGCAAGGGGCGAATTTTCTTTTTCGAGCAGGGGGATGATTTTTTCGGTCGCGCTGTCCGAGACTTCGGCGTTTTCACGGTTCTCGAGCCACAGCTTCAGTGCCCGCCCGAGTTCTTCCGAAAGCCCTTCGCGCAGCAGTCCTGAGAATATATCGCCGACCCTGTTGCGCATCTGCGAATAGCCCAGGTACATGCCGAGCCCGTATTCCGCGTTGTCCTCAAAAAGGGAGCTCGCCCAGGCCGGGCCGCGCCCCCGTTCACTGGTGGTAAAGGGCGTTGACGGCGCTGACCCGCTGTAGATCGACGAACAGCCGGTTGCATTGGCGATCATCATGCGTTCGCCGAAGAGCTGGGTTATGAGCCGGTAATGGGGCGTTTCACCGCATCCGCCGCAGGCGCCGTGGAACTCAAGGAGCGGCTTCACGAACTGGCTTCCCTTGACCGTGAACCGGGAAACCAGACTGTCCTTGGTCTTTACCGCTGAAACAAGGTGGTCCCAGCTCTTGCTCTGGTCGAGCTCGCTCTCAAGGGTTTTCATCTCGAGCGCTTTGGTTTTCGCGGGGCACACGTCAACGCAGTTGCCGCAGCCGGTACAGTCAAGCGGACTGATCTGGATGCGGAAACGCAGTCCGGCCAGCTCCTTGCCGTTTGCTTCGAGCGTGTCCATGGCAAAGGGAAGGGCTGCCATTTCATTGCTGTCCAGAAGGAAGGGGCGGATCACCGCGTGCGGGCACACGTACGCGCACTGGTTGCACTGGATGCAGTTCTCGGGAATCCAGCGCGGAACATGGATCGCGATTCCCCTTTTTTCGTACGCAGCGGTTCCCTGAGGGAAGGTCCCGTCAGCGCAGTCCAGAAAGGCGCTTACCGGCAGATTGTCTCCCCTGAGGTTGTTCATCGGTTCAACGATTTTTTTGATGAATTCGGGTTTATCCCCGCCTGCGTGCGTCCCGTCAGGGGGCAGGTCCTTCCACCCGGCAGGGACCGAAACTTCCTTCACCATGTCTCCTCCCCTTGTAATTGCCGAGTAGTTTCTCTCCACAACATCGTCGCCTTTTTTGCCGTAGGTGTTCTTGACCGCTTTTTTCATATGGTCCACCGCGAGGTCATAGGATATGACCCCTGCGGCCTTGAAGAACGCCGACTGCATGATGCTGTTGGTCCTTCCGGCCATGCCGATCTCTTCAGCGATATGTGACGCGTCTATGATGTAAAAACGGATGTTCTTTTCCGCCAGGTATTTTTTAATTCCGTTGGGTAGCCGTTTCTTGGTTTCCTCTTCGTCCCACGGGCTGTTAAGAAGAAAACCTCCCCCTTCCTTGAGGCCGTTCAGAATGTCATATTTTTCAAGGTATGCCGGCACATGGCAGGCGACGAAATCGGGTGTGGTGACCAGATAGGTCGAGGTTATGGGCCTGCTCCCGAAACGCAGGTGCGAAACCGTGACCCCGCCCGATTTTTTTGAGTCATAGGCGAAATATGCCTGTGCGTACAGATCGGTGTTGTCCCCGATGATCTTGATCGAGTTTTTATTGGCGCCGACCGTGCCGTCCGACCCGAGGCCGTAGAATTTCGCGGCAAACGTTCCCTGCGGCACCGTGCGTATTTTTTCAACGACCGGAAGCGACTTCCCGGTAACGTCGTCAGTGATGCCGATGGTGAACCCGTTTTTGGGTGAAGCCGACATGAGATTGTCGAAGACCGACTTGACCTGGTCCGGAGTGACGTCCTTTGAACTGAGCCCGTAGCGCCCGCCCGCGATAAGGGGCTGGTTGGGTTTTCCGTAAAACATGCTCATGACGTCGAGGTAGAGCGGCTCTCCCGTGGAACCGGGCTCCTTGGTGCGGTCAAGGACCGCGATTTTTTTCACTGACCGCGGCATTGCCCTGAAGAAATATTTTTCGGAGAAGGGACGGTACAGGTGCACCGTGACCAGCCCTGCTTTCCCGCCGTGCGCGTTGAGGTAATCGACCGTTTCTTTAATGGTTTCGGTCGCCGACCCCATTGCCACGATCACCTGTTCCGCTTCCGGGTCCCCGTAGTAGGCAAAGGGGTGGTATTCCCGCGAAGTCAGGGCCGTGATTTTTTGCATGTATTCTTCGACAATATCAGGGACCGCGTCATAGTATCGGTTCGCCGCTTCGCGCACCTGGAAATAAATGTCGGGGTTTTGCGCGGTCCCCCTGGTCACCGGCGCCTCGGGATTCAGGGCCCTGTTCCTGAAGTGTTCCAGTTTTTCGCGGTCAAGCAGCTCTTCGAGTTCATCATACTCGAGCATTTCAACTTTCTGTATTTCATGCGAGGTGCGGAACCCGTCGAAAAAGTGGACGAAGGGAAGGCTCGCGTCAAGCGCCGCGCAGTGCGCCACCGCTGCCAGGTCCATGACCTGCTGCACACTCCCGGTCGCGAGCATGGCGAAGCCGGTCTGCCGCGCCGCGTATATGTCTGAATGGTCGCCGAAGATCGAGAGCGCGTGGGTTGACAGGGATCGCGCGCTTACGTGGAATACCGCGGGAAGCAGCTCGCCGGATATTTTATACATATTGGGGATCATGAGAAGGAGCCCCTGCGACGCGGTATAGGTTGAGGTCAGGGCGCCGGCCTGAAGCGAGCCGTGCAGGGTCCCTGCCGCGCCGCCTTCGGACTGCATTTCAACGACCCGCACCGTTTCGCCGAATATGTTTTTTTTTCCGTACGCTGACCATTCATCGATGTGTTCAGCCATGGGGGATGACGGCGTTATGGGATAGATCGCCGCAACTTCGGTGAATGCGTAGGATATATAGGCCGCGGCCTTATTCCCATCCATTGATGACATTTTTCTCTGTAACTGGTTCATGGATGATGATGTTTTTTTCTGCATCTGATTCATGGAAAAACCTCCTGGAATTATCGAAGCTTGATAACAGATTATGATATCATTATTTGATATCAAGGGATGATAACGCAATAATTTTGTCAATTACAAAGTTGAAAAATTTCAAGTTGGGTGAAGTAAAATTCAAAAGGATCCCGCCCCGCGGAAAGAGGAATATCATAGCAGGCTCATTCAGAAATGTCGGGACTTATGTTTCTGAAAAGCAGGGCAATAAAGATGGCAACAGAGAGGTGAGATTTTTACGCAGGCCTGTGTTGAGCTTTGTCGAAGGATGAACAGGCATGGGGCACAGACAAAAAATATTTAAACCTCTGTGTCCTCTGCGACCCGGTGGCTGTCTTATCCCATAATTTTGGAAAGAATGTCACGCTATAACAGGTATAGCGCCGTGTTTCAGATAGCGTAAGGATGATGCGCGGGTAATATTGAGTCAGGCAGGCTTCCTACGGTTTGCCGCCCGGAATCCTTTTTATCATTGCGCCGAGGGCGGTGAGTTTCTTGTCCATGTCCTCATAGCCCCTGTCTGAGTGGTATATTCTTCTGATCTCGGTTTCCCCTTTCGCGGCAAGGGCGGCGCACACCAGGGCCGCTCCTGCCCTGAGGTCAGACATCATGACCGGTGCGGCTGACAGTTTTTTGATTCCGCGCACTATGGCCGAGTTGCCTTCTATAACTATATCGGCGCCCATTCTTCTCAATTCAGGGACATGGGTGAACCTGTTCTCGAAGATCGTTTCAATGACCACACTGATTCCCTGAATGGTAGTGGCAAGGGCCATGATCGGGGCCTGCAGGTCAGTGGGGAACCCGGGGAAGGGAAGTGTCTTAACGATCGTTCCTGAAAGTTTTTTTGACGGCTGCACCGAAACCCAGGATTTTCCGGTCTGGATTATGAACCCCATTTCCCGCAATGTCTGGATAAGCGCTTCGATATTTTTCGGGGATATTCCTGTTATTTTTACGTTACCGCGGGTTATGGCCCCGGCAATGAGATAGGTTCCGGCCTCGATGCGGTCAGGCATGATATTGTACGTGACCGGCGACAGTTTTTTCACTCCTTCAACTTCAATCCGCTCGGTTCCGAGTCCGGATATTTTCGCCCCCATTTTGATAAGAAACATGCCCAGGTCAACAACGTCAGGCTCCATCGCGCAGTTTTCCAGAATGGTCTTGCCGCCGGTAAGCACCGCGGCCATGAGCAGGTTGGCGGTTGCGCCAACAGATACCTTTTTCATGGTAAAGGCGTTTCCCTTTAATTCCGTGGCCCTGGCCTTGATATATCCGTGTTCAAGGTTTATGGTCGCGCCCATGGCCTCGAATCCAGCGAGGTGAATGTCAACAGGCCGCTCGCCGATTGCGCATCCGCCGGGAAGGGAGACGTCCGCCTCGCCCGCCCTGGCAAGAAGAGGGCCCATCACGTAAACTGACGCGCGCATTGTCTTGACCAGTTCATACGGGACCTCGCCGTTGTTGATTCCCTTTACGTTTATTTTTAGGATTTTTTTGTCGGTATCAAAGGATGTCTCGGCCCCAAGGCACTGAATCACTTTAATTATGGTGCGGATGTCCTGCAGGTCGGGCACATTGTTAAGGATGGTCTCTCCGTCAGCGAGCAGGCTTGCCACAATGACCGGCAGTGCGGCATTTTTTGCACCGGAGATTTTAACTTCCCCCTCAAGCTTTTTCCCGCCACGGATTTTATATATGTCCACGGTAAACTCCTCTTTGTTATTTCGTGATGTCTTTCAGGTCGTCGATTTCCTTTTTGGCCTTGTACACGTTTTTCCCCAGGTCTTTGACTTTGTCCATTGCCTTGTTGCCGCCGAAAAGCACCACAACTATAACAATAATCACCAGAAGTTCCCATCCACCAGGAAGATTAAACATGGTATTCTCCTTGTATAAATGAATAACTATAACCGGGACAATAGTGGCGGGGAAGGTAAATTTTTGCAATTCTTTATGGAATTTTTCTTAATTATTTCAATCTGTTGCAGGATGGATAACAGGGTTTCTTTCCGGGGTGAGGGTATCGGTGTGACTAAAAGGGAATATAGAGTATTTCTCCGACTTTCAGGTTGTCCGGGTCACGTATCCCGTTAAAGCGCATAATCTGCCTGGTATTGGTTTTATAGTGCTGCGCGATCAAAGAAAGGCATTCGCCCTTTCGGATACGGTGTTTTTTTACCCCGCTGAATTTATTGCGGTACAGCTCCTTTTCATTTTCCCTGAGTTTTTCTTTCGCTTCAACCGGGACTCTTAATGAATAATTTTTATAATAGGGGGGGATGATTGACTGGTTGAGCTCCGGATTATACGTCTCGATCGTTTCTTCCGGAACGCCGGAAACAAGTGAGAGTTCCTTGATTTTAATGGGATATTTGACAATAAAGGTCTCGGTTTTATGCGTTTCAGGTATCATTATCTCATCATAGATGTCAAAGAGCCGCTGGTTTTTATAGATCATCACCAGGGCTATAAAGCGGCAGAGATATTCGCTTGTTTCAGACGAGAGCGCCCCGGTTTTACTCAGCTCCCAGATGTTTTTTGTCCCTGTTTTTTTTATCGCGCGCGCGACATGACCGGCGCCGCCGTTATACGCGGACAGTGCGAGTTCCCATGAGTTGAACATTGCGTAGAGGTGCCGCAGGTGCCGTATGGCGGCTTCTGTTGATTTTTCGATGTCTTTTCGTTCATCGATCCAGCGGTCGTTTTTAAGGCCCAGCGGCTTTGACGTATTGCTCACGAACTGCCACAGGCCCACGGCCCTGCTCCGTGAAACCGCGTGCGGGTTGAAGCCGCTTTCCAGCAGCGGAAGCAGGGCGATCTCCTCGGGGATATCGTGTTCCTTCTTGAATATGTCAGAGATGATGTCTTTATACAGATATGAGCGTTCAATGGAACGGATCGTGTATTCCCTTCCCCTTGTCAGGTAGACGAAAATGAATTTTCTGACTTCAGGCTTTCTGCAGATTGAAAGATCATCCATTGATTCGAAAATATCCTTGTCGCCAATCTGCGGAAGGTATAGGATGTCTTTATCGGGGTTGAAATCTTCCACCGCGTTCAACCCTTCCTGGGTGTAGGATTGGTCCGTGAATAGGTTGAACAGCCCCCAGGAGAAAAGATTCTGGTTGAAACCGATAACGGTGGTGAAGATTATTATGACCGTAAGGTATTTAACAAATTTCATTATGATTCATCCGGTTTTTTTCTTGTTCATGACAAGCAAAAAAAATATGGACTCTAATTCAAGTACTTTTTTTTAATTTTTTCCCAGATGAAAACGGTGCAACTACATATTAAAACACATTGCATAGAAACAGAAGCAAAAAATGAGTTTAAAAAGCTTATGGATGCTTATTTTGAAGGAACCGATACCACTGGTGATATCGAGGAAAAGATCGATCTGCTGCGTGAATTCATTGAAACCAGTGATTTTTCGGCCCTGCGCGCCTGTGATCCCCGTTATTCCGGCGAAATTGAATCGGATGTGCTCATCGTCAGGGAAGGCGGGACGATAAAAGTGAGGCCGAAATAGTTCCTGTCGGGAGATTTCTATTCAATTTGTGAAAAAATTGTTGTATTATTTCTATTGGAGACAGTAGTGTATTTTCAGTAAATAATTCCAGGATGATTATTATGGATCAGGTGACTATCTGGTATTTTCGTGACAATAACGAAAGTGACAAGCTCGTTGAAGCGGTTAAGGGCATTGGCCTGAGCGTTTCATTAATCTCCGGTTATGATGTGGGTAACGCCAACATCAACGACCATGAAATTAATATTGTCATTATTGATATAATCGATGAAGCACCGGGAACCATCCTTGAGAAGGTTTCACATGATGCCAGGATTCAGAGCTGCCTTAAGTTTATGTTTCTGCCGAAAAAAGACATCATTGCCGCATCAAAGCTGTCTTATAACCTCATCCATGTTGAGTTTATTTCGCGTCCCGTAAATCCCCGGGAGTTTCTGCTTTTACTTGAAAAGTCGGTGATCGTTGAACGTTACCGGGAGATCATGAAATTCATCTCAAAAGAAGCGGAAACCCGGATCGAAACCTATGAAGGACTGATGGACATTAACCGTAAAAATATATTCGAATCCGAAAAAGAGAAAGAGGCCTTTGAGAAGATACTTCATTATGAAAAAAATCTCATGAGAGAACAGTCCCGGCTTAACCGGGCAATCAAGGATTTCACTCTTCTCAGGCAGAGTGAATATTTTGACATGAAAAGCAGGATAAAAGCCGAAGAGATGCTCGCAGACCTCAGGCGAAAGGAACTTCTCGACGCACGGGATATTATCGATGCCCAGGAATCAGTGCTTGATTATTCCGCGAATGAATTGAAGGGCGCCCAGGAAATAATCAACGCGGTTGAATGCGCCGCTGAACTGGGCCGACAGGAGGCTCTTCAGCTTCACAGCGGACTGAAAGACCAGATAGAGATAAATAACAGGCTCTGCATTGAAAATAAAAAATTGAGGGATGAAGTAAGCAGACTCAGAGAAGAAGTTAATAAAAGGAGATGATGAATCATCCTATGGAATGGGAACGAATACTTTCTGACGCGGTTAAAGACGGACAGATCAGGGAGCTCCATTTGAGGAAGCTTCCCGTATTGAGAACGACGACTAACTGGAAAAAGGTTGAACTTGTGGGATGGATTGACCATCAGATGAAATATACCCATTATAAAGGCGGGCTTGTCAAGCTCAATGACGGTTTATATTTTGTTCAGGAAAAAACAATCAAGGCGCTTCAGGAATTTATGGATTGGGATTTTCCGAGGAAAATTGTCGTAAGGATTGATTAATCGTCTGTATCTTCATCGGTGTCCATAAACAGGCTTATTACCGCATCTTTTTTCTGTGCTGTTTTTATCACATCATCAATGTACTTTTTGGAAATTATCACATAGCTGTCTGAAACGCGCTCAATGATCGCGTCCTTGAGTTTACCCAGATAGAGCTCGTCAATGAATGAAGGGTGATTTGATTTAAGGAGGATGCTGAGCGAAATATCGATTTTAATGGTTTGTGTTGACCATTCGTTTAAAAGAAAATTGAGGTTTTGCGGTATCTGGTTTTTTGAATGTTTTTCCAGTGCGTCAAGAAAATGCCGCAGATTCATCCCCCTTTTCTGTGCTTTTACTATTGAAGCCTTGCTCACCCGCGCGTGGAGCAGAACATCCTGCTTGATAATCTCCGCATGGGAGAGCAGGTGGAATAGGCTCACCGAAGGAAGTTCCTGGGTCGGGATGAGTATAGTGAAATCCGGGTTGATATACAGGCATTTCTGGCCCTTGTCCTGCCGCGTCTGCTGGGGCGATTTATATATCTGCTGCAGAGTTTCGCTTCCGGCTTCTGAAACGCAGTACATCCCGTCACGAAAGTCAATGAATCCAATAATGGTAAGGAGAAGCAGCGCGTTTTCTATTTCCCTGCAAAGACGGTCTTTCTGTTTGAGGCATTCCTTTAATGACTTTTTTTTGGACTGGGAATAGGCCATGGCCAGCGAAAGAGAATGAATGGCTGTACGGGTTGTTGCAGGCCGTTCGTGCAGTATTTTCATGATATTTTGCAGAATTGACGGGTCAGGAATATCAATCGGGGAAGGGAAAATAGAATTTTCGTCCGCCGGATTTTCCAGTGAGCGAATGAGCCGGTACATTATTTTTTTTGGATTATCAATGTCTTTTTTAATATTCCTCAGGGAAACAGTGATGATGTCCTTGTTGACGGTCAGGCATTGCAGCTGATTCAGCAGAAAAAGGGAAAGTTCGGCTGTTTTTTCCAGTGAGAAATGCTCGCCCTTGCATGTTGTTAACCATGCCATGGCATCCATGATTCTGCGTTTGTCGATTTTTCTAAATTCATTCTGTTTGGTCAGAAAAAGGCCATACGTTGATATGGTGTCAAAGGCGTAGAACAGGTTTAATATGGCGGTGTAGCCGTTTTGTATAACCGGGCCTGGCGTTTTTTCGGTTGAATCCAGCGCTGCCTGGTACATTTGCCGGTCAAGCACGGCGTATGAAGTATATTCCGGTTCAATTACCTGGTAAAGCGAAATACTGTTTTTACTCTGAAGTTCCGGGATAAGGGTATTGAAGTTCTTTTCACCGGCTTTTTTTATCGCGTCTTCAAGGGGCATGATGCCGCCGATAACCGCAATTGAAGTTACCAGTTTTTTCGTTTTATCACTGGTCGAGAACACGTTTCGTGTTTCTTTGTTCTGGGCCAGTGCCCAGTCAATGTTTGATTTCAGATTGTCCCTGATTTCGGATACGTTTTCGATTTTAATAAAAGGAGCTATTTCTTCCAGGCCGTATACCTTATCCATTTTATTGCTGAGGAGCTGTCTGTTTTTTATGGTGTAAATAAGCAGTTTCTGGGTAAGTATTTTAGTTATTCTCTCAATGTTGTGAATTCCCAGTTTCAGTTCTTTATCAATCTCGCCATAGTTGATTCCGTCATCGTGGTCGTAAACGGCCTTGACAACGCGCAATTCGTCCTGATTAAGGGTCCTCAGCAATGATTCTATTCCTGCCGGAGTGAGCATTGCCGTTTTCAGGGCCGCAGGATTAATTTTCTTCAGGTTAAAATGAGATGATAGTTCCTGCAATTGTTCCTGGGACAGTTTTTTTGTGGCTTCACTAAATAATTTCATTGTAAAAAAATGGTGGACACTTGATTGGACCTATTTTATATAGATGCAATTATTTATGCAATAAATTTTGTACAATTAATTCGTTTTTGCTGAATTATTCCGTGATTATTAACATGTTACATGGTTTTATAATATTATTTTTTAAATCTGGAGACATACATGATTCAGTTCCTTCGTGTTGATAAAGAAAAAATTACCGGGAAAGAATATGTTCTGATAAAAGGGCGTGATGCCCTTATCTTTTTTTTAAAGCGTATTCTTTATATTTTTCTTTTTATATATTCAACACAGTTTCTTGCCGTGGCCCTTCCGTTTGTTAAAACACCATTTATGCCCATATATTTTCTCGGCAGTCTTGCCACATTTATACTACTGGCACGCGTTATAAACCACGCGATCAAGTATATCAAATATGCCGGTGGCAGGCTCAGCGTTTCTCAGACAGAAATAATTATCTATGACCGTTCAAACGGCTATAAGATCAACATTGATTCAGTGACCTATATCGAACACAATTTACTCGGAAATCTCATTATAAAGGAAAAATATGATAAGACATCATTTCCTTTAATGCTTCTTCCGGAGCAGGATCGGGGAAGCCTGCTGGCGCAATTTCAGGACATGGCGCCTAAAAGATCAGCAACGTACCGAAAAATCTGGGAATTTATTGACGCGGTTGTGGTAGCGCTTGTTCTTGCGGTTCATATTATCCAGTATATCGTCCAGGCTTATTATATTCCCACGGGATCAATGGAAGACACGCTTCAGATTGGTGACCATCTCTTTGTTGAAAAAATAACTTATGGCCCCATTATACCCCAGATGTTTTCAATGAAGAAGGCCTGTCATCTGTCATTCCTCGGAATAAGGAATGTCCAGCGGGGTGATATCGTCATTTTCAGGCCGCCTCATGAACAGGACAAGGATTATATTAAACGGTGTATCGCGGTGCCGGGCGACAGGTTTGAAATAAAAGAAGGCGGTGTATTTATTAACGGGAAACGAACAGATGAACCGTACACCAAGGGAATCACCCGCTACTATAATTTCGGCGGTGAAACAAGCGAAATTGAGGGGGTTGTCCCTGAAGGGAAGGTAATTGTTCTGGGTGATAACAGGGAAAATTCCCAGGACAGCCGATATTTCGGGTATCTTGATATTGAAAAAGTTAAAGGAAGGGCCTTCATCCTTTACTGGAACACAGGCCAGGTTTTTAATTTTGATTTTTCCCGTCTGGGTCTGATCCGTTAACTTATTTCGAGGTTAAAACCGGAATTTATAACAAAGACTTTCCGGGCCGGAAGATAATGAGCCAGGGCGTATTCAGGAGAAGAGTATACATAAGCGCTGTTCTGTTTGCCATCGTGTCGCTTTTTCTGATCGCCCGGCTGACAACTCTTCATTTCTCAGGAAAAATTATTCTTGATGACACCGTGACTCCCGAGGTGAGGAGGGGTTACATAAAGGACCGTAAAGGTTCTGTTCTCGCCATGACCATTGAGAGTTACTCGCTTTTCGCCGATCCCCGCGAGGTTGATGATCCGTCCCGTGCCTCAGCTGCCCTTGAACCCCTGATAAGGATTCCCGCGTCAGCCATTGAAAAAAAACTGGAAAAGAATAAAAGCTTTGTGTGGATCAGGCGTAAGCTTGATGAATACACAAGGGACAGGGTCAATGACCTGGGAATTAAAGGCCTTTATTTCAGAAAAGAAGCACTGCGGGTATATCCTCAGAAAAATCTCGCTTCAAACATTATCGGGTTTGTCGGTGTAGACAATACCGGCCTTGAAGGTATTGAGTACGGCTTTAATGATGTTTTGTCTGCCGGGGGAAAGACCTCCGGGGCTGATGCTGAGTACGAGTTGATCAGAGGCAGCAATGTCTGGCTTACCATAGACCGTTTCATTCAATATACTGCTGAAAAAGAAATTGAACAATCAGTTGTCAGGCACGGGGCCAAACAGGGCGCGGTGCTGGTTATGGAAGTCACAACCGGCAGGGTGCTCGCGCTGGCTCATTACCCGAATTTTGACCCGAATTACTATTACCGGTATTCGCCCTTTATGCGGAGAAATTTTTCCGTGATCGATTCTTTCGAGCCGGGATCCACAATGAAAATTATCTCACTGGCCGCCCTGGTTCACTACGGAAAATACAGGCCGGGACGGATCTACAAGTGCGAGGGCAGCATTGATATCGGTGATGCGACAATCAACTGCACCGGGATTCACGGCAGTCTTGACATGGAAGGCGTGATAAGCAAGTCATGCAATGTCGGCGTTATTAAGGCGGTGAAGGAGCTGAAAAAAGAAGAACTGTATACAATGCTGCAGACTTTCGGCTTTGGACAAAAGGCCTGCGGGGATTTTCCAGGAGAGACAGAAGGTATTCTTCGCCCTACTGAAAAATGGTCCGGATTGTCAAAGTACTCGATTGCTATTGGCCAGGAACTGTCGGTTACGTCACTTCAGCTTGGAGCGGCTTTTTGCGCGATAGCCAATGGCGGAGTGATGAATTCTCCCTCCATTATTGAAGCAGTGGAAACTCCCGAGGGAGAAATGATCCAGAGTTTTTATCCGCGCACAAAGGGGCGGGTTATAAGCTCATCAACAGCGGATCACCTCCTTAAAATGATGCGTTCAGTAGTGACAAAGGGAACAGGGGAGATGGCGGCGACTGTTTATTATGAGGCGGCCGGTAAAACAGGAACCTCTCAGAAGTTTATCCGGCAGAGAGGTGTTTATTCAGACAGGGTTATTTCATCGTTTATTGGCGTTGCGCCGTATAACAGGCCCGAAGTATGTGTGCTGGTTTTTGTCGATGACCCTGCGGACCGGCAGCCCGGAGGGGTTATTGCCGCCCCGGCTTTTTCACACATTCTGGACCGGGTGCTTCCGATTATGGGTGTAAAAAAGAGAAATCTCAAAGCGAAAGTTCCGATACATGTAAAAGACACTCAGGGGAAAACGATGTCTGCGTCAATGCCCGATTTCAGGGGAAAGACCCTGCCGGAAGCGCTGGATATTCTTGTATCTCTTCAGCGGGTTAAAACCATTGACTATAGAATATCGGGTGCCGGTTCTGTTTACGCTCAGAAACCCCGGCCGGGAGATGCGCTCCCTGATGGTGAAAAGATAATTCTGTATTTCAAATGACTGAAATGACCCTACTGATACAAAACTTCACTGTTTTAAAGAAAAAAAACAGGCCACTCTATGATCTTCTGGAATCATTGCCTGATGATGAAAATATTACCGCTGAAAGTACCGGGAATGGCGACCCGGTGCCGGTTGTTCTCGTTCAGGGAAAAAAAGTGCTGATTCACAGCAGGTTCAACCCCGTGAAGGAGGCTGAACGTTTTATCAGCGGGATCGACCCTTCTGACTATGATCTGATCGTTGTTCTGGGTTTCGGGTTCGCGTATCATCTCCAGGTGCTTCTTGAAAAAATGAATAATGATTCTGTGCTTCTTGTAATCGAACATAATGCCTCGATGATCAGGGCGGCGTTTTCGCACCGCGATCTTTCAACACTTCTTAATGACGCCAGGCTTCGTATCATGCTGCGGCCCGGTGAGGACGATTTTGCCGCGATACTCAAAGGAAAATCATCCAAAAGAGTAAGCTTTATCACCCATCGCGGTTCATATCAGCTTGACCCGGAATATTATACGAGTGCCAGCGGCATCGCGCGTTCGTATCTCTCAACCAAGGAAGTCAATATCGCAACGCTTGCCAAGTTCGAAAAGATATGGAGTTCAAACATCGCGCGGAATATCAGGCAGTTCATATACACTCCCGGGGCAGGGATTTTTTACGATAAATTCAGGGGCATGCCGGCGATCATTGTTGCTGCGGGTCCCTCCCTTGACCGGAGTATTGAGTTTATCAGACAAAACCGAGACAGGGCCCTGGTCATTGCTGTTGATACGGCTTATGGCCTTCTGGTCAAAAACGGGATCAGGCCGCATTTCTGTCTGGCCGTAGACCCGCAGGTGGTCAATGCCCGGTATTTCGAAGGGGCCCCTGATACCGGAACCGTCCTTGTCGCTGATCCCACTGTGCACCCGGCAGTGTTCAGGCTTTTCAGGGGAAGGGCGGTGACGACCGGGATCACCTTTGAAATGCTGAAATGGATTGAAAAAATTTCCGGTGAAAAGGGAGAGATTTCCCACGGAGGATCGGTGTCAACCAATGCCTATGACTTTGCCAAAAGGCTGGGAGCGTCGCCGATTGTCATGGTAGGCCAGGACCTGGCGTTTACCGGGGGATATGCCCACGCGCGCGGTTCTTACCTTGATGAGCAGATCCACCTTAAAAGGACGAGAACGGCAACAGCGGAGATGTTCAACCGCAGGCAGCTCACTGCGCTCCCGGGAATTTTTGTCCGCGGAATCAGCGGCGAAAAAATCAGAACGAACCAGAAGATGGTAATCTTCATGTCGTGGTTCGAGAAAAGGGATGATGCATCCCTGGTCAATGCCAGTGCCGGCGGGGCGCTCATGCCGGGCGTGCGGCACGTGCCTTCAGGTGAACTCAACTTTCCCGCACCGGGGAATGACATTATAGAAATGATTGAAACAATATACCATGAATCGCTTGGCGGGCGGCTCGGCCCTGATCTTGAAAAGAAATTTGCCAGAACGCTTGAAACAATGTCGCGGGAAATTGACGCGCTGCTTCCGGTGCTTCAGCGCTCGGTTGGCTTTTCCGAGAACCTGATCAGGGAGATACGGCAGAAGAACAGGAACCAGGGAAAGATAGATTATATTTTATCAAAGCTCTCGGAAGCTGACAGAATTGTTGAATCACGAAGCGCTATCAAGGACATGATCAGTTTTACCGCGCAGAGGGTCATCCATACCATCACCGAGGGTTACGACATCGACGAGGAGGATCAAAGCCTGTCTGACGAAGAGCGTGTTGCAAAACGTTCACATTATCTTTATATGGGTCTTCTTGAAGGCGCACAGTTCAACAGAAAAATTTTTCGTAAAATGAATTCGATTATGAGTTTCTGATTCCTCTGACCAGTCATTTTCCCATATATTTCCCTTTTTCAAATCTTCCTTCAGTGACTGCTCCGCTTGTATGGAAGTATTTCCCTTTTCCGTGAATGTTGTCCTCACTGAATTCACCTTCATAACGGTCGCCGCTTTTAAAATAGTAAATGCCTTTGCCTTCCATGTTGCCGTTTCTGAATGTCCCTTCATATTTATTGCCGTTTTTCCAGGACATCGTCCCTTTGCCTTCCATTTTGCCCTCTTTGAAATCTCCGTTATAGGTGTCACCATTCTGAAAATAATACGTTCCAGAACCGTCCATTTTGTCTTCTTTGAATGTACCTTCATATTTATTGCCGTTTTTCCAGGAAATTGACCCCTTCCCGTGCATCATGTCTTTTTTAAATTCGCCGCTGTATACATCCCCGTTTTTAAAGTAATAGGTCCCGTTCCCTTCCATTAAACCATCTTTCCATTGGCCATCATATTTAACTCCGCTATCCCACTGGTAAATGCCCTCGCCATTCTGGCAGTCACCTTTGAGGCATTTTGTCATTGCCTGATTTGACATTGCGATAACGCAAACAATGATGATTGATAATGGCACAAACTTACTCATCGTCCTTCTCCTTGATATGGTGATATATTTAGAGGTCGTCAGATAAAACTTCATCGTGCCGGTCCCCTGTGTGCTACCAACAGTTTACTCCGGAATGCAATAAAGTAAAAGCAAAAAATATGTGTTGAAGTTATCATTGAGGCCTCCTGCATGTCTGGCATTTTAATGCAAAAAAATTTTGTCATTTTTGGCGAAAATCCCTGCTTAATTATATGGACAGTTACGATGTTGCGCAGAAATAGAATTTTCGCCAGGGCCTACAGTGAGTATTATTCACTGGTCTTCAGCATGGTTTTCAGCAGGATCAACAACGTGGAGGATACTGAAGATATCTGCCAGGATGTCTTTGCCAGTCTTTATCATAAACTTGATTCTATAGTAGACATTAAAAAATGGCTGTACGGGGCGGCCAGATTTGAAGTGATGTCGTTCTACAGGAGAAAGAGAATTCATCTCCCGCTCGAAGAAGAGGCCCTTGATGAGCTGATGCAGTATAACAATTCATCAGGTGAGGTGATGATGATTATCAATGATGCTATTGAAAATGCTGATAATTACTCCAGCGACAGAGAAAGGATACTTTTTAATCTTATCGCATTCAGAAATTTTTCATATGAAGAGGCAGCGAAGCATACGGGATACACAAGGCGTCAGGCACGATATCGTTACACGCTGATTGTCAAGAGGATCACCAGTCATCTCGCAGGAAAAGGCATAAAAAATCTGGAGGACCTTCTGTAATGGATGATATTGAATCCTTTACCCGAATATTAAACAAGTACCGGTTTGTTGAGCCGATACCGTTAGATGTTCAGGTGCATATAAGAAAAATTAAAGGCCGGGAATACCGCAGAATTTTAAAAAAGACAGGCGTATATTCAACTCTTACACTGGTCAGTTTAATAATATTATACCTGATAAAAAAAATAATCGTGTTGATGGGGTACCATGTTAAAGCTCTTGTATTAATAGGCGCTCTTGCAACTGCCGCTGGCGGTGCGGCTATTATTATAAAATGCCACTCCTTTCAAAACATTAACCGTATTCATGACAGGGGGAGGTCAAGCATCGGATTGTCATCATCGGTAACGAGCGTTAATAAAAATATGCCCGTTTCATCGATGAAATCCGGGATTGTTGCCGGCCCGGTTTTTTCGGTTCAACTTTTCACTTCAGAAAAGAGCTCTTCAGATATCGCTGATATGGCAGTGAAGGATATCAGTGATTCCCTCAGGGAGGCAGGGGCCAGTATAAGGGAGGATGGACTTCAAAAAGGTCGTCATCGCCCCGCAACTCAGATACTGGTTCTGGGCTCTGTTGAATTATTGGATGGAAGGTATGTTATTCACGTCAGGGCTGTCCGGGTCAAATCGTCAGAGATTATATTTTATACGGCTGCGTCAATACGCAGCAAGAATGATGTCCCTGGCATGTGCAGAAAAATATCCCGGGAATTACTTGAATCATTGTGACAATTACGATCCGGGATGATTACCGTCGGGCAATTCCTTGTGCGAATCGTGCATTATTCCCGCTGCTTTTTGCCGGCGATATTTTTTTTAGCCGCTTATCGTTGCCTGGTTTTCTGATCAAGCGCCCTGTCAAGGGCTTCCCGGACAATGTTCGCGTCAGCAGGAAGTTCGAGAGGCATATTCGCGAAGCGACAGTCAACGTTAGCGAGGGTCTTTTCGTGATAGCCGACCTTGAACTCTGAAAACTTCAGGCCGTGTGCCGTAGATATGATGATCGTCCTCGCATCAGGAGGGATTTCTTTCCTTTCGACAAGCTTTATCAGCGCGGCCAGGGCGACCCCGGTATGGGGACATGAATACAGGCCGGTCCTGTCGGCAAGGGCAGCGGCGTTGGCCAGCTCGTCTTCGCTTGCCTGCTCGACAATGCCGTCGAATTCCTTCAGGGAGCGTATCGCTTTTTGTACTGAAACCGGGTCGCCGATCTGAATCGCAGAGGCCAGTGTCTTTTCCGGGGTAATGGCGTTGAATTCCCTGAATCCGGTGAGATAGGAGCGGTACAGGGGATTCGCTTTTTCAGCCTGCGCGAGCACGATGCGCGGTTTTTTGGTGATAAGGCCAAGTTCAAGCATCATTTTAAAGCCGTTGCCAAGAGCGCTAACGTTGCCCAGGTTTCCTCCCGGTATTATCACCACGTCAGGGACTTCCCAGTCAAACTGCTGTACCATTTCAACTGAAATGCTTTTTTGCCCTTCGATCCTGAGCGAGTTCATTGAGTTGGCAAGATATATCGTGTTGTCTTTGGTAATTTCTTTGACTATTTTCATGCAGCCGTCAAAGTCCGTGTCAAGGGACATCACGATTGACCCGTTTGACATGGGCTGCACCAGTTGCGCGGTTGAAATTTTATTTCTCGGCAGAAAAACGATCGAGGGTATGCCCGCGTACGCGGCATAGGCCGCCAGTGCCGCAGAGGTGTCGCCTGTTGAAGCGCAGGCAACGGCCTTTATATTTTTTCCTTGGCGGATCATTTCATTCACGACCGATACCAGCACGGTCATGCCAAGGTCCTTGAAGGAGCCGGTATGGCTGTTGCCGCACATCTTGACCCACAGGTCCTTCATCCCCAGCATTTCACCGAAGCGTTTTGCCCAGAACAGGTTGGTGTTTCCTTCAAACATGGAAACGATGTTTTCGTCATCGATTCCCGGAATGACCCATTCTTTTTTGCTCCACACGCCGCTGCCGTGAGGCCAGGCGGTCGTTCCCGAACGGCCGGAGAAGAGGTCTTTCCACTCCTGCGCGCTTTTGTCTCGCAGGCGGTCTATGTCATGGCTGACCTCGAGGAGGTTGCCGCATTTTTTGCAGTTGTACACGACTTCGTTCAGGGGATATTCCTCGCCGCATCCCGCAATACACCTGAAAACAGCATGGTAACGTGTCATTATTTTTCTCCTGTCTGAAGAGAATCTTCCACTCTGATCACAATGACTTTTTTCCCGACAAAGCTGAAATTGTTGATTTCTTCGGCAGCGGCGAGAAGATTTTTTTCCTGTGAAAGGTGCGTCATGATGATCAGGGGGATGTATTCGTCATCCCCGACGTTTTCTCTCTGGATCACTGAAGCGATCGATATGTTGTGGCTTCCCAGAACTCCGGAGATTTTCGAGAGTATTCCCGGCCGGTCGTGCGAATGGATGCGCAGGTAATACCGCGACAGCCTGTTTTCGGGCCTTATAAAATCCGCTTCACCCGATGTGAAGAGGGCTTTTTCCTCAATGTCCCTTTTTTCGGTTATCTGGATGATGTCGCTTAAGACCGCGGAAGCGGTGGGAAGGCTGCCCGCGCCTTTACCGTAGAGGATCACCGGGTCAGTCATGTCTCCGTCGTACATGATCGCGTTGAATTCGTTGCGGACCGAAGCGAGCGGATGGGTACTCGGGATCATGGTCGGGTGCACCCGTATGTCCAGAGCGCCGTCGCATTCCTTCGCGATCCCCAGCAGCTTGATCACGTATCCCATGTCCCTGGCATAGGAAAGATCGATCTCATTGATGCAGGAAATTCCTTCAACAAGAACAGACGCGTAATCAACCGCTTTGCCGTATGCGATCGCCGCGAGAAGAGATATTTTATGGCCCGCGTCAAACCCTTCAACATCAGCGGTCGGGTCCGCCTCGGCAAAGCCCTTCTCCTGTGCCTCTTTCAGCGCTTCCTCATAGGGCTTGTGTGTCTCGTCCATTTTGGTGAGGATGTAATTTGTTGTCCCGTTCAGTATGCCCATGATCGATTTGATGTTGTTGCCGGTCATGCCCTGCTTCAGCGCGAGAATACACGGGATGCCCCCGCCAACTGCCGCTTCAAAGCCGAGCTTGCTGCCGTTTTTTCCGGTCGCGGCGAACAGCTCGGCCCCTTTTTCGGCAAGGAGCTTCTTGTTGGCCGTGACCACGCTTTTATTCTTTTCGAGGGCCGAGATGATTATGGTCCTGGCGGGCTCTATTCCGCCGATGAGTTCGACCACGATATCAATTTCGGGATCGCCGGTTATGTCCTGCCATGTGTCGGTAACGGTTACATTTTCAGTTGATTGCTGGACAAAGCTTTTTCTCAGGTCGCAGATTGTCTTGATTTCAACGGATATCCCCTTTCTCATGGCGATAAGGGGGGCGTTTTTTTTCAGAAGGGTATACAGGCCGCTCCCAACAGTCCCGAAGCCTATCAGCCCTATAGTTACCTTTTTCATGGCGTTATCCTTTTTCTTGAATGGTATATTTTTTGGCGGTGGCGCTGTTTTTTGTCAATCAGTTTAGCGAATAATAATAAACCGCTCATTTTTCGCCATTACTGATGTTAATCGCCGGTTTCGGTTTTTTCTGTACATCACTGACGGGTCAGATTTTGAAGCGCTTTATTATTTCATGCAGTTTGTCCGCTTTCTCCTGAAGTGAATGGGCTGATTCGGAAACTGTCTGCGATGAGCTGGCAATTTCCTGAACCGAATTGTTGACCCTGGTCAGCGCGTTGAGGATCTCGGTACTGGTGACTTTTTGCTCTCCGGTCGCCATGGCGATCTGGTCAGCCATTTTATTGATCTCTTCAACATCGAGCATAACCTGCTCGCTTCCCCGTATCTGCTCATCCGATGAGAGCGCTATTTCTTCAAAGAGCTGTGCGGCTATTTCTATTTTTTTAATCATATCAGTGATTGAGGCAACGGTTTTATTCACGAGCTGTGCGCCTTTCTGGATGTCCGCGCGGCTGGTGCTGATGACGCTTTCAATTTCCTTGGTGCTCTGCGCGGTCGCTTCAGCGAGTTTTGATATTTCTTCAGAGACAACGGCAAAGCCCTTGCCATGCTCTCCCGCCCGCGCGGCCTCAATGGCGGCGTTGAGTGAGAGGAGATTTATCTGGTCGGAGATGTCATTGATCATGGCGACAATATCAACTATTCTTTTTGATCCTTCAGCTACCTGGTTGATGCTTATCGTGGTATCCTGGAGCATTCCTTCGGTATCATGGGCCCTCTTGACCGACTCTTTTGCTTCGGCGCTTACCTTGGTCGAGTTGTCGCCGACAACTTTTGTCGATGAGGTCAGCTCTTCCATCGCCGCGCTTGTCTGGGAAACCTTTTCAGCCTGGTTTTTTGCGGAGTTTGCCACGTTTTCTATGGTTGCCATCAACTCTTCATTCGATGATGTTGTTTCTTCGATAAATGCCGCCTGATTCTGAGATTCATGTTCCATCATCGAGCTTATTTCCGTGAGGGATGCTGATTCTTTACTGAGTTCATCACCTACGATTTTAATGTTGAGCAGGATGTTGCTGATCGTTACGATCATGTTGTTGATCGCTTCAATAAGTTCGTCTGTCTCATTGCGTATCGCAGATTGATAAACTTCACAATCACAGCATATTTCCAGTTTACTTCTCGAATCGGCATCCTCTCCTTGTTCGTGATCGCACAGGGTTCCATCAATTCTCCAGCATGAACGGTTTCTGCTCTCATACGCGGGGCATTCCCTTTTTTCGCAGTTTTTTACCTGGACGCATTTTTGATAATGAGGCTGAGGAATAAAGACCCTGATGTCTCCGCTGCTGACTTTAACGGTAACATCAATTATTTTTTTTAGAGGTGTAAAAATTCTGTTCGCCGCAAGAGAGCTTACGAAGAAAAGAATCAGGGGCATGCCGATTAACAGCGATACGATTATTGTAAACATTATTGAGAGTTTCAGGAGAAGGTCATCTGTATTTGACGTCGCAACGATAATCCAGTCCCAGTTTTGATAGTAGCTTGAGTACGCGATTTTTTCTTTAATTGTCCCGGTGCTGTCGGGGAAGTTATAGGTAAAAAATCCTTCTTTTTGATTGATAATATCCTGAACAAAGGGCTTGTTTGTTGTCGGGTCAGTCAGGTTTATCACCGACGCTCCTTTCATGGTTGGATGTTCAATCGCCTGACCCATTGAATTCATGACATACACATAACCTGTTGGTCCGATTTTAGTCTCTTTAATCACATCGAATATTGCGCTTTTGGGCGCGGGGATGCCGACGTAGATAGCGCCGACAATTTTCCCGTTATTGGCTTTTATCGGTGTGTAGTGAGTGATGTTCCAGGACTCGACAACCATCGCTCTTCCCCGGTAGTCTTTGTTCTGGATTATGGTTCGGAAAACCAGGGACTCTTTAGGTATGTAGGTGAGGATCGCGCGTTTGCCTTCTTTATTTTTAACGTTGGTTGCTATTCTTATGAGTTTATCATCCTGAAGCTGAAAAATTGTAGTGGTAGTTCCCCTGATCCCGATTTCGCTTGCGATAGAGTCGACGATATTAAAATTTTTAAGAAAACCGGTTTTTCCTGAAACCATCCTGGGAAGCTGTATGGTTGTCTCTTCGCCTGTTGATTGATTTTTAACGGTTAACTCGGTTGTCTCCTCAAGCTGTGATATGTCATCATAACGGGAAAATTCTTTTTTTAAAATCCGGTATCCTTTTTCGATGTCCTCGTTGAGTTTTTTGTCAATATCTTCTCTCTGTGTTTCACACATTTTTACTATAAAGTGGACGCTGTTTTTCATGTTTTGCTTGATTGATTCGAGCAGAATATACCGTGAGATGAAATACGTGGCAGGTAAAATTATAATCAGGGGTATTATAGCGGTAAGGCTTATGTATCTGAATATGGTTCCCTTGAGGCCGGTCAGATACTTTTTTATCTTCAGATTGAATTTTTTTATCATGGCATCATCTCACATTGATAAATTAATTAAAAGAATAATGATAATTGAATTTTAACATGGGTTACCTGTCAATGTAAAATAATATATAATATATAAAGTTTATATTAATTATTAGATTAATGTATCAGTTTTTTTAAATAGATTGTTTAATATAAAGATAAAACTATTGGTGACCGAGGGTAACAGAATGTGTGATGATCATTGAGGTGTGTTCTTCTTCAGGCCTGACGCGGTAGAGTATTTCACCCGGTGCCGCAATCAGGCTCCTTGCCTGAAGGTACGGCTTGTAGTTTGATTTGACGCCGCATACTTTCACGATGACTGCGCCGGAAATGTTTGCTCCACGCACATAGATTTCCTGATCGCGGGAAAACTTTTGTTCTACGGTTTCGTTTTTTATTAATGAAAAGGTGGGAGAGAAAATGATTTTTGCCCCGGCGTTTTTCATGAACATAAAGCTGCTGTCATGAAAAACATCAGCGCATATGAGTACGCCGAATGTTATCCCATGGGCACTGAAAACGGCATATGCATCGCCGGGTGTTATTATGCCAACCTCGGGCTGAAAGAGGTGTTTTTTCCTGTATTTGCCGAGAAAGTTGCCCCTGTCGTAAACATATGTCGTATTGTAAAGTTGTCCGCCCGAAGATTCGGGCATTGTCCCGCCAATGACAACAGAATCTGTTTCGCGTGAAAGAATCTCAATTCGTTTTTGCTGCATACGCTGGTTATGCGGTGTCTGCCCGTGGTTCCCGAGATATCTGTTTACGAAAAAGTATTCGGGAAAACAGATGAAATGAGGCCTGAAGTTTTTCAGTACCGCAATGTCCTTCCTGGTTATTGCCGTGCCCAGGGGCTTTTGACACAGGGCGATATTAAAGCTTGCCATAAGTGAACTCCGCCGCCAGAACTTCCCATTCCGCGAAATTTTATGATGGCGTGAACATGCAGACATCCATCATAAAAATCAAACTTTTTTTATTGAATATGACATTGAAAATTTTGTCACTTTGACGTTTTTCAATCGCATTAATAGTACCGGTATGAAACATTCCTCAAATTTCGAGTACATTGTTTCCGGTCTGCATCATATACAATAATATTTCGGAGTAATCATATGGACAGGGCATGCTATGAGAAGGCATTTTCCGCGGTATACGAAAGATTTTATAACCCATTACATCGTTTCATATGCAGCATCGTTCACAACAGGGAACTGAGCCAGGATATTATTCATGATATTTTTCTGAAAATTTATGAAAAGCGGATCCCGCTCGAACCGGAATCAAAAAAAATTTTTACATTTTTATGCACGATGTCAAAAAACAGGGCAATTGATCAAATAAAGAGGATGAAAAATGAGAACGACAAATATCATGAGATAGCTTATCAGGAGGTTGCCCTTGACCGGGATTTCTATCACGATGCTGAAGAGTCGTATATTGAAGGCGAAGTTGTATCAACACTCCATGATGTCTTGAATACCATTTCATTGGAGCACAGGATATTTTTTATCAATCATATTTTCAATGATATGCCGGTATCGGGGATGGCTCTTGAGTCGGGAATGTCGGCATATCATGTAAAAAAAATTATACAAAAGGTTAACAATGAAATGAAAGACAAATTGCGGGATTTTTTTTATGAAGATTTATTTATCCCTGGTTAATTAGTATAATTTTTAATAATATACATTTTTTTATTGACTTCATGGGTAAAACGTAAATTTTATCAGGCGATTTACTAAAATATTTTTTTACTAATGAGTAAGGAGGTGGGTAATGAAACGATCTTTATTTTTTCTTGGAATTTTTTTATGTTCAGCGATCATTATGATCGGAGCAAGCCCGTCACATGCCGAGACAGCAAAAAAATATAATATCGGCGTTGGTGGCTATTTCGGTATTGGCGGGGCCACAACATTTTTTGACGACCGTGACGGGGCTTTTGCACTGGGAATCCAGCCTGAAGCGCAATTTTTTGTTATCGATAATCTTTCTATAACGTACCGTTTTTTATGGGAGCGAATTTTTTATGATGTCCGATACTGGACCGGAACCAGGTGGAAAGTATATTCATCCCCAATGGATATCGCACCCTTCCTTTTCGGTGCCCGATACTATTTCCCGATAATGGACAGGCTCAAAGTCTATACCGGAATGGGAATAGGATTTACCGCTTACCGGGTCGATATTGATGACGGGCGTGATACCTTAAGCAGGTTCGCATTCGCTATGGATTTTTACGGTGGGGTAGAATATGAAGTCATTGATAATCTTGCCGTTGGCGGGATGTTTAACATAATGCTTCCGAATCTCGGGCCGCTTGATCATGATGAACTTGTGGTAGGCCGCTTTATGTTTTTCTTCGGAGCAACCTATTATATTCCACTTAATTTATAATCTGAACATGCCGGCATGCGGCCCGGCCAGTGCCGGCATATAAATCTTCACAGAAGTATTCTCGCATCAGCAATTAATATTTTTTCCCCCCTGCACATGACCGGGTTCAAATCAATTGATTTGAACCTTTCCCCGAGATTGAAAACCAACTTTGAAAACCTGCTGAAAAATCCGGCCAGCGCTTTTAGGTCTACCGGGACCGCCCCTCTGTATCCCGTGAGCAGATCAAGCCCCCTGAGTGATTCAATCGCCCTGAGCGCTTCATTCTCGGTCAGCGGCGCAAGCCGTATGGCCACATCCCGGTAAATTTCCACTGAAGTGCCGCCGATGCCGATCATCACTACCTTGCCGAATTGGGGATCGTCCTGCGCCCCTGCAATTATTTCAAGCCCGCTGATCATCTCATCAACCAGAATCCCTTCAAATCCTTCAAGAGAAGAAAGTTTTTTAAAGGCAGCGGTTAATTCATCAGCGCTGTTGAGGTTTTTAATAACGCCGCCTTTTTCCGTTTTATGCATTATTAACGGTGAAATCACTTTTGCCACAACCGGATACGTGAATTGTTTTTTCAATGCAGCAATATCCGCCGCATCTTTGATCCACCAGTTACGGCAGGTATGCAGGCCGTTCAGTTTCATGATTTCCTTGGCTTCTGGTTCAAGAACCCAGCCGCGGCTTTTTGATTGTTCCAGTATGTCCAGACACCGTTTTTTCATTTTTTCCTCTTTATAGCCTTGAACATTTTTGCCGCGCTCTCTATTGAATGGGTAACCGGAATCCCGTGCGCCTCGAATCCTTCAATAAACACGCCGAACTTCGGGATATAAGGCACATAGGCGATTATCGGCTTATCATATTCGGACCTGAGGCGTGCAAGCCGCCAGGGCAGGGATGAGGATGTCATCTTGGGGATAAAAGGAAGATAAAGCACCAGAAGCCCGTCCACATAGTCCCTCTGCAGGATGTACTTCGCTGACTGAATGAAATCCTCGTCGCTCGCGCTTCCTGTCAGGTCAACAGGGTTGCTGAAGGACGCTATCTCCTGGATGTTGACGGACAGCATGTCCCTGAGTTCCCTGCTGTCTGGATCGGGAAACGGTACCACGTCAATGCCCAGCTGATGGAAATAGTCCGAAGCGATGACGCCATGCCCTCCGCTTAAGGTAAGTATTGCCACACTGTCAAGCTTGCGCAGCCCGTAGTAGGACAGGGCCTCGCACGCGGAGAGAAAATCCGGTTCGGTGGTCACTTCAACCGCATCGGTTCCCTTTATAATTTCGTTGAACACGAAATAGTCTCCGGCAATTGCCGCGGTATGGGACGAGATCGCCTTCATGCTCGATGGGGTCTTTCCCGCCTTGAACAGCACAACCGGTTTTCGGGTTTTTTTCAGTTCAGCGATGAAATCACGTCCCCTGAGGGGCGTAAAACCTTCAAAATAGATGCCGATAACTTTTGTCCTCGGGTCGCTGTTAAAAAAACGCAGGGCGTCAACTTCATCAATGACCGCTTTGTTCCCGATGCTCAGGGCCCTGGACAGGCCGACCTGTTCCTGCGTGAACCTGATCATCAGGTCGACCAGTATGCCTCCGCTCTGGCTTGCGAGTCCGATCACGCCCTCAAGGGGTTTCACGAACCGTTCGTCCTGAAAGAACAGCGTGTTGATGAAGGGTGATGAGAACACGCCCAGCCCGTTTGGTCCTATTACCGGGAAATCGTGTTCAAGGCATATCTGCCGTATCTCCTCCTGCAGGTCATGCCGTCCCGCTTCTGAAAATCCTCCGGATATAATAATGGCACCGCTGACCCCGGCGTCGATGCATTCCAGAAGAATTGCCGGGATGAGGTCTGAGCGTATTACCAGCACTGCAACGTCAATGTGTTCCCTGATTTCTTTTATGCCGGTGTAGACTTTTTCGCCCCTGAACGTCCCCCCTGAAGGATTAATACAGTAGATTTTTGTCTGATAGTGATATTTATTTTTACTGTAAATTATATTCGCCGGATGTTCCGGGTTGGTCATTGAAATTCCGAATATCGCCATTGACCGGGGCTCAATAATTTTTTTCAGGTTCATATAATAAGGTATCCCATTGTTAAGAGTATCACCGTATCATTTTACCAGTGCGTGTGCCACTTTTTGCATTATAAGGGAACCTCTATAAATTACATTTTTGATGTTCCCTTGTGGTCGAAACCTTTTAGCACATCCTGTGCGGTTTCGAGAGCTTGCAGGAGGCAAGCCTCCAAGTTGAGCCACTGATGGTTTAAAACAACTTGCCATTCTAACATCCTGTTCAGCAGGCATAATATCTGATAAAATCAGGAGTTATACCCCCTCTTTAATTCTCCCCCTCATAGGGGGAGTTAGTGGGGGTCGAAACTCCTGATTTTTAGAAGTGCCCATAAAATATTTTGGGCATGTGGACAAGAATCATTTATTTGTACATGGTTTTTGCCGGTAAACATTATTTTTATGAATGTTTTTTGTCATTAAAAATTTATACTTCAGTTTAATTATCGGTTCAGCCTGCTATTCTCACCATGATGTTCCCCTGCCAAAAAAATCCTTGAAATTAATCTTTTTCAATGCAATTATGTCTCCTTGTTTATTTTCAATCGTCTGTTCATGCCATGGATGCTGAATTACTTGATACATTTGAAGATCTTTTTTCCTTTTCAACCGCTCAGGAAGAAGTTTTACCCTCTACAGGGGAAATTACCGGCGAGGAGAGGGTGCGTGAGAAGCTGAATAAGGAAATGTTTTCCTGTAATTCGCGCTATGAGCTAAAAACCGAAGCGCATCTGCTTCATCTGGCGCACGCGAACAATAAAATTCTATCCCTGTCGAATTCCCGGACAAGAATTCTTGCCCACCAGGTTGAAAGCACCCACCGCATCGTGAATTCACTGAATAAACGTTTTCTTATTGCTGATGAGGTCGGCCTTGGCAAGACCATAGAGGCCGGGCTGGTAATCAAGGAATTTGTATACCGGCACAACTACCGGAGAATACTTATTGTGTGCCCGGCATCGCTTCTGCTCCAGTGGCAGAACGAAATGGAGAGCAAGTTTAATGAGCGCTTCACCATTTATGACAGAAAGATCCTTGACCGAGCCGGTAAAAACGGCGACAACCCGTGGAAGCAGGCCGACCGGATCATCTGTTCCCTGGATTTTATCAAGAACAGGGCATTTTCGGCTGACCTCAAAAGGACACACTGGGACACGGTTATATTTGACGAGGCCCACCGGCTCAGGCGCGACTCAAAGCATGCCACCCAGGCCTACACCGTGGGCGAGCTTGTTTCCCGCCAGACAAAGGCGCTTCTGCTTCTATCGGCGACCCCGTTCAGGGGGAACCTGGAAGAGCTTTACTACCTTGTTTCCCTGGTTGACCGGAACCTTCTTGGCCCCTTTAATTCTTTTTACCTGAATTACTGCCACGACGGGTCGGACCTTGCGCCGCTCCGCCACAAAATATCCGAGGTCGTTATCAGAAGGACGAAAAAGGAAGTGGGCGGCTTTACCCTCCGCCATGCGCGGACCGTTCGGTTCGACCTCTATCCCGATGAACGCCTGTTATATGACGAGACCACAGGCTACGTTGCCGAGGAATTCAACAGGGCGATGCACAGTGAAAACAGGGCAGTGGGCTTTGTGATGACTGTTTTTCAAAAACTTCTCGATTCGTCGTCATACGCGCTCGGCGTCGCCCTTGCCAACAGGAGGGACCGCCTGCTTGACCTGGTTAAAAGGGCCGAATCATGCAGGTCAATCGTGAAAAATTTCAGGCCCGAAGATGACGATTATGGGGATGATGAAACGCTGCTTGAGATGATCGGCGAAACATCGGACAAAACCCTTTCTGAGCTCAAAGAGGAAATAAAAACGCTGGAAAAACTTATTGCCATCGCGGCCTCAATTGAGAAAAACAAGAAAGCCGAAAAGCTCGCGGGCCTCATCCGCAACCTCAAGAAAAAGGGGCACCGCAAGTTTCTTATCTTCACGCAGTTCAGGACGACCCAGGAATATCTTAAAGAGATACTTTCCGGTTTTTCAATAGAGCTTTTTCACGGCTCCATGGACCGCCTGCAAAAGGAGGACGCGCTTGAATCGTTCAGGGACAGGGCGGACATCCTCATCGCCACGGAAGCGGGCGGCGAGGGCAGGAACATGCAGTTCTGCAATATACTGATCAATTATGATCTTCCCTGGTCTCCGCTCAAGATCGAGCAGCGCATCGGGCGGGTGCACCGTTTCGGCCAGAAGGATGATGTTTATATTTACAATTTTTCCACGCGGGATACCGTTGCGGAGAGGGTGCTGGAAGTGCTCACCAGAAAACTCAGGCTTTTTGAGGAATCAATCGGAACGCCGGATGTTCTGCTCGGCGAAATGGAGGATGAGCTCAAGCTGAACCGGCTTTTCATGGAAATGGCCAGCGGCACCAAGAGCGTTGACTCCATTGACAGCGAAATAGGGGAGCGCCTTGAAACAGCGCGGAGAAGTTACGAGAAGCTTGCTGACCTGACCGTTGCCCGGCAGATGGATTTCAACTATGACGAATATTACCGCATCACGTTGAAGGAGCGCCAGTTTTCAAATCACCGTATTGAAAATTTCGTTGCCCGCCTTCAGATGGTTGAACCGTCAGTGCTGGATATGATCGGGACAAGGGACGCTGTGACAGGCTTCTTCCCGGTTTTTTATGCTGCTGAAGAGGGGCAGCCCTCCCATAATCAGGGGACCTTCGAGAGCCATTGCGCCCTTGAGAACGAAAAGGTGGAATTCCTCGCTTTCGGCCACCCTGTTGTTGATTCGCTTGTTGATCTCTGTAAAACTGAAGGGTTCGGCGGATTGACCGGGGCTGTTGCGGTGCCGTCGCATGAACGATTCACCGGAATGGTGTTCAATTATATTGTCACGTACAATTCCCTTTCAAAAACGAGTGAAATGGTTCCGGTAATTGTCGAAAGGGAAGGTGCGCTTGATGAACGGTCGCTTGAGGAGCTTGAAAAAGACCTTCTCGAACAGGATTATCTGCCCGCTGCCTGTCTGGATAAGCTGGAACCGGAATTTGAACAGATGAGAATGAATGCGGATGATTATTTCAGCGCTGCGGCGGAACGGGTCCGCAATAAAATTCAGGAGCGCATCGCTGACATGGCCATGGCCCTTGATTGTGATATATATCCCGAAATTGAAAAGATCCAGAAATCGTATGATCAGAGGATACAGGAGCTCAGTGAAAAACTGGCCATACAGGAAAGTAAAATGAAGTGGCAGGGCACTGACATGAAAGGGGCCATTACCAGGACAGCGAAGCAGATACAGAAAGAAAAAAGGGAAAGGGATTTGCTTCTTGAGAGATACCGGAAAGCACTGGGGATAACGTATTCAATTCATCTGGTGAACGCGGCTGCCATTGCCGGCATTCCTGATTTTCCCGGTCGGTGATGTTATAAAGCAGGGGCTTTAGCGGAGGGACAGGGCCTCGTCAATGGTTGAATCAATACTCTGCATTGAAAGCAGGTCGTCATCCGGAGAATAATCCGCCTGTTCCTGGGATGAGACAAACACTGACTGGTACGTGCCGTGGATTTGCTGCGAAATAAAGGTGTTGTAGCGCAGGCTTTCTTCAGTGCTGTTGAAGACCGCACTCACAATTATAAAGATTGAAGCAGCTGCCGCCAGCGAAGACAGTGAAATCCCGGATATGAACCTGAACCTGCGTTCGCTTCTTTTTTTCAATACGTTCCCGGCGATACGGAAATCCCAGGAATCGTCTTCAAGCCGTTTGCGGATTTCCTCTCGCATAATTTTTTTATTGTCATTCATGGTTGTTCCTCCTTGTACATCTTTTTCAGGAGCTGGCGTCCCCGGGATATTCTTGATTTCACCGTGCCTCTTTTTATGGATAATCTCAACGCTATTTCGGTTTCGTTCAAGCCCTGTGACACAAGGTCTATAACGGACCGGTATTTTTCCGGCAGCAGCTTGATTTTCCCGAGGAATTCTTCGATCTCATATCCGCTCTCAACGGTACTGAGAGGTTCTGTTTCACGAATAGATTCAACTGTTTTTTCAAACTTTTTTTCTTCCCTCATGAGCCGTTCATTCATCCTGAACGATTCGTTTCTCGCTATGGTATACAGCCATGTGCTCAGGGCGGAATCACCGCGGAACCTGTTGCCGGTTAGACTTTTATATGCCCTTAAATAGGTCTCCTGGACAACATCGTCAATCGCGTGATAAAACCTTTCCGCGAGGTGCTTTTCGACCGCTGAAAGGACCACTGATTTTGTTTCATGGACGATAAGGGCAAATTCCCTTTCAGTCATTGTCTATTCTGCCCCTTCTGTTGTGCTGCCTGATTTTTTGTTTCTGTTCATCAGTGAGAATTTTTTCTATCTCGATTCTCTGCTTTATCCGTGCGATTCGAATATCAACTTCGATTTCAGACATGTCTTTTAAAATATTCCTGACGTCTCCAAGGTCGACCTTTTCTTCAAGAAGAAGTTTCCTCAACTTGATCCTTTTCGGCTGAAGCTTTTCCTTTTTTTCGAGGAAAAATTTTCGATACTTCAGGTTGATCTTTTCGATCTCTTTAATCTGCTCGTTGCTGAGGCCCATCTTTTCTTTCATGAATTCCGGGTCGCCAAAACACATCCCTCCTCTGAACCTGCCGTGGTGCCCTGGTCTTTCGTGTATATATTCGTCATCGCCGGGCATTACCCTTTCAGGGCCGGATGGTCTGGCATCAATAGCCGATGTTGTCAGCAGGACCCCGAGAACAATTCCGCCTGCCAGAATAAAAAATTTTTTCATACTTAACTCCTTTCAAGCCAGGGCACATGCATTGAAGAAACATGTACCCTCCCCCATCAAGGGGGAGGGATTTTAATTTTTATGGATCAACCCCATGTCAGACTTCGCTGACTCTTCCCTGTTATTCACTCTTAATAACCTCTCGGGCAATACCCGGAGCGCTGGTTTTTAAAATTCCTCCAGCGCAGGTCTTTCGTTTCTTTGTAGCGCTCTTTCTGTTTGTCGGTCAGCACGTCTTGAACCGCTTTTCGATGGTCTTCCCGTAACTTTTCCACTGTTTCATAGCTGTTCCTGTTTTTAAAATACTTTTCCCGGTATTCCTGGTCAATTTTGAAAATTTTTTCCACCTGGGCGTCCGAAAGGTCGAGAAAATACTGCATCCGGTCAAGGTGCCCGAAGGGCTTTCCTCTCCCTTCTCCGCAGGTCCCCCAGCCTTTTCCCCGGTACTGCTCCCTGGCGTTGCCGGTTTCCGGTGACAGGACCATTGCTCCTGTTATTACCAGTGCCGCTATTATTGTTGCAATAATGTTTCGTTGCATGGTTCAACTCCTTTTTCTGATTTTGGTCATGAGACCCCGAAAGGTTCTTCATGGTTCCTGAATTTTTTTGATTGCTATTTTTTTATAACAGGGCCTAAATATCCTGTTTTTTTCACATTCGGGATTTTCACCATGGCCAAGAGAAAGCACATCAATCTTCTTCCGGGAATTGTCGCCGCGATTTTTGCCGGCTTCCTTGTGGGAGGGTTTTTTCCCGCAGCGGGAATAAAATTTTCAATACTGGGAAAAATATTTTTAAACCTGCTGACCATGATCGTCATGCCGCTGGTGATTTTTTCTCTGATTGTTGGCATTACCAATCTCGGCGAAGTCGGAAAGATCGGCGGCATAGGAAGAAGGACACTCGCGTATTATATCAGCACGACCGCGATTTCGGTGCTCATCGGGCTGGTCATGGTCAACCTGATCAAGCCCGGCAGGTCGGTAATGCCCGGAGAAGAACATGCCCGGGTGCGCTATGTCCTGGAAGGCGACGATTACACTGATGTCCGGCTTATTGACGGCAGGCTGCGGAGAGCCGATTATAATGGCAGGTATGATGTTATTCTTTCGGACCAGAAAGTGAGGGGACGCATTATCGCCGCGTCAGGTGACAGGATAGCCGTGAGGTCATGGGAGAGCCTTGATAACCGGGGGCGATATTATATCACCGGAGATGACGGGGAGAAGGTCCCGCTCAGAGAGTCAGGCGGATATCTTGCGCCGGACAGCGTGTCGTTGAACAGAAACGGCGCGGGGATCAGTATCAAACTTCCCCCTGCCGAAGGGCTCGCGTTGAAGAAGGACAGGGGGATCATCGGGACCATCGAGGTGATGCTCACGGGCGATGCTTCAGCCGGAAGGGAGGGAATGATCCCGCGGAATGTTTTCAGCGCGCTCCAGAACATGGAAGTGCTCCCGGTCATTTTTTTTTCAATACTTCTGGGGCTTGCCCTGTCCGCGATCGGTGAAGCGGGAAAGCCGGCAATTGACGTGGCCTGTTCCCTGAACGCGGCGGTTCTCCGGCTTGTTGACTGGATTATGCTCCTGTCGCCGCCGGGGATTTTCGGAATCATCGCGCACCGGGTCGGCGCTGCCGGCGGCTTCAGCGGTTTTCTGCCTGAGCTTGCCGCAATCGGCCTGTACGCGGCCACGGTCATCACCGGGTTGCTGGTGCACGCGCTGGTGGTCCTTCCGTTTCTGCTTTCGGTGATCGGCAGGCGCCGTCCCCTGGTGTTCGTTTCAGGCGTGGGCGTCGCGCTGCTCAACGCGTTTTCCACCGCGTCAAGTTCGGCAACGCTTCCCCTGAGCATGAAAACAGTCGAAAACAACAACGGCATATCACAGCGCACGGCCGGGTTTGTCCTTCCCCTGGGCGCGACGATCAATATGGACGGGACCGCGCTGTATGAAGCGGTGGCCGCGCTCTTTATCGCCCAGGTGTACGGGATCGATCTTTCGGCCGCTGACCAGGCCATTGTTTTCATCACCGCGACTCTGGCAGCCGTAGGGGCGGCCGGCATCCCGGAGGCGGGCCTGGTGACCATGGTGCTGGTCCTCAGGGCAGTGGGGCTTCCGGTAGAGGGCATAGGCCTCATACTGGCCATAGACTGGTTTCTTGACCGGTGCAGGACCACGGTCAACGTATGGGGAGACATTGTCGGAACAGGAATAATCGAGACCCTGGAAAGCAGGGCGATAAATAATGGGCACAGTATGGAGGTTCGCGATGGCTCAGAAGAAGTCTGCTCAGAGTAAAAAATCCGGCCCGGCGAAAAAAGCTGCGGCACCGAAAGCGAAGGCCGGGGCGGGGACGAAGGCAAAGGCGAAACCGAAAAAGGCAGCGGTGAAAAAAGCCGCGGTCACAAAGCCCGCTGCAACGGGGAAGTCCGCTGTTGACCACGCGAGGAAGATAATGATCGGCAAGCTCACCTCGATCTGCAGGGAAATCGAGATCGAAAACGTCAAATTTCTTCTCAGCCAGGCCGAGCTGATTCACCGCAACACCAGGGCCCGGATGATCACCCCGCAGCGGACCGCGGACGCGTCCAAAACATCCGCGATCGCTTCAAGCATCCCCCTTGACAAGTTTTCGGTGAAAGTGAAAGAAGGGGATGACGGTTCGTACTTCATGGTCGCGATCAACCGCTACCAGATCTTTTTTTCCAGGGACGAGATGAAACGGCTGGTGAGGATGTGCCATGCGTCAGAGGACGCGGCGGACGCGGGCAGGCGCATGTATGCCTGGTTCAAGAAAGAGCGGGGAGATATTTTATACAATACCGATATTGAAAGCCCGGCCGACCCCGCGCTGGCGACGATCTATAACCACCTGATCAAGACGTACACGGTCAAGGCATAGTTATCTTTTCAGCTCTTCGGCGAATTCAAGGGACGATTTGAGGAACCTGAACCGTTTGGGAGGGCCGAATACTTTATCCTCCGGCTTGCTTCTGAGCGTGAGCGCGCCTGAAGGGCAGGTGCTCGTGCACAGGCCGCACCCGATGCAGCGTTCAAGGTTAATTTCCGCGACCGAATCTTTTTCCGTTATGGCTTCCATGGGGCAGCGGTCATAGCAGGTGCCGCAGCCCGTGCATTCGTCCGCGTTGATAACAGCGAAGTAGTTGGTCGAAGCAAGGCGGGCCGGCTGGGGAAAAAGCTTGATGAACTTTAAAATGCCGCAGAACGTGCTGTTGCAGTTGCAGATGCATTCGGTGTTTTCCCTGTTGCCCCCGACCTGGTGAACAAGGCCCGCCTCTTCGGTTTTCAGCAGAATGTCCAGGGCCTCGTCCGCGGTTATCCACCTTCCGATTTTCAT
>DAIUKG010000020.1:0-9986 GCA_036848375.1 Spirochaetota bacterium | reverse complement strand
TACGTGTCAAAGAGCGTTGAAAGCTCCCGGTCTTTGCGGTAGGCCTGATGTTCATAGAGCCCGTGCATGTAAGGGGCGACGGCGTAGCGTTTTTCATCGCCCAGCGTTTTAAAGAAGAGCAGCCCTTTCTTTCCCATTTTGGCGAGGATCCGCTCTGTCTCGGCCAGGGGCCTGCCGCTCCTCTCCGCGATTGCCGTTGCCGGTTCCAGGCAGTCGGTCATTGACAGGTACAGTTCCGCTTCGTCCGGCGTGAATATCCTCCGCAGTATTTCTATTTCCACCCCGGATTCGGTTTTGTTCATCCCTACGGAGAACCGGTCGATGTATTCCCTGAGGCGGGTGTATAGTGTTTCTTCCATGGCTGCTTCCCATAAATTTTTTTTACAGATGGTAAAATATTACTGGACTCAACCCGCTGTCAAGATTTATTTATTCACCGGGGGCCAGGGAGTGCGACGGCAGTCGCTATAATATTGGGGGTTATCAAAATCAGGGTATTTGTCATCCCCGCGCACGGAACCGACGCGTATGAAAAAAAAAGACTCAAATGTTGCCAGGGAAAAAATAATCACGGCCGCCCGCGAAGTGTTTTCGGAATATTCCTACCACGCGGCGACTCTGCGCATGATCGGCAAACGGGGAGGGTTCGATCATCCCCTGATATCGTATTACTTCCCGTCAAAGGCCGCGTTGTTCGAATCGGTTATCGGCGGCATCTGTGATGAGGTGCTCCGGGCGAACCGCGCCTGGTACGCGGCAGTGCGTGAGCTGTCGGTTAAAGACGCGCTGGACAGGTACCTCTATTTCCTGATCGATTTCAGCAGAAACAATCCGCGGCATTTCAGGATACTGGCCCTGAACCTGGCCCAGGCCCTGAGCTTTTCTGACATCCCGGGCTATCTCATGATAAAGGATTTCCTGAACCGGCATAACAGCAATTTCATCGAACAGATGGGCCTTGGCGATGATCTCGCCGAGACCGTGATGTTCACCTCGGCGATCAATGTCATGGTCATCAACTACCTGGGGTCGTCAGGGGTTTATTCGGGGATGATCTCTTCGCCTGGCTGCGGCGATGACTATTTTTCCTGGGTGAAAAAATCGCTGCTGCTGCTCTTCGAACCATGGCTCAGGTCGCTTCTCAAGCGCAGGAAGAACTAACGCCGGTCCTCGTTGCCGGTCACCGCAGAAGCACGATCGTGACCCCGTCCCCGCCTTCGCCGTAATCGCCGGGCCTGAAATCGTCCGCGTACGGGGAGGTCCTCAGAAGGCCGCGCACCGCTTCCTTGAGCGCGCCGGTGCCGTGGCCGTGGATGACCACCGCGCTGGTCAGGCCCGTGCGTGACAGGGAATCAAGGTCGTGCTCGAGCTTCCGCAGCGCCTCGTCGACCCGTTTGCCGCGCAGGTCTACGGTGTTGTACTGTGTCTGTATGGTCAGGGGGATGGTTTTTTCCTGACGGGGGAGTTTCACCGCCGGTGCCGTGCTTTTTTTCGGCTGCCGCCTGCTTTTGGGGACCATGATGTCCCTGAGTTTTATCTGGGTGCGGATGTTCCCGCCGAGGAGGACCGTGGCCCGTCCGCCCGCATGGTCGACCTCTTCAACCACGCCTTCCTTTTCGAGCGCAATGACCAGCACCGTGTCCCCGGCAACGGGTTCACCGTTGCGCGCTTTGCGGTACGAGTCAGTGAAGCGCTCTTCACGCGCCTCGTTAAGTCCCTGCGTGACTTCATCCTCGGCGCGGCTGATCCCGTCAAGTATCCTGCCGCTTTCCTTCATGTCAGACTGCTGCAGTCCCTTCATGTGCGAAGAGACCTCGTCCCTGAGCCGGTGAAGCTCCTCGATGAATTCGATGCCCTTCTGGTGTTTCAGGCGCGCGGTCTTTCGTTCGAGCTCTTCTTCCCTGCGGCGGAGCTCATCCTTCAGGGCCGCGAGGCCCGACTTCTCTTCGCGGAGCGCGTCCTGTTCCTAGTCCATCTGCTTGTGGTGTTCCTGTATCTTTTCAATCAGGGCCTCGACGCTTATGTCCCTGCTGTTCAGGAGCGCGCGCGAGCGGTCGATGATTGCCCCGTCCATGCCGTAGTTGCCCGCGATCTCGAGCGCGTAGCTCACGCCGGGAAGGCCCGCCTTGAGGCGGAAGGTCGGCCTGAGCGTTTCAAGGTCGAACGACACTGACGCGTTTTCAAAGCGCGCGTCAAGCGCGGCGAGCTCCTTGAGCTCGGGATAGTGCGTGGTCACCACAAGCAGGCACCCGCTGTTGATGAGCGATTCGAGGATCGCCTGGGCCAGGGCCGCCCCCTGCCGGGGATTGGTGCCCACCATGATCTCGTCGATGATGACCAGGCTTCTGTCGTCGGCCCTGTGGAGCATGTCGGTTATGACCGTGACCTGGCCCGAAAACGTCGACAGCGACTGCGAGAGGTTCTGGTCGTCGCCGATGTCGGCAAGGACCGTGGTGAAGCGGCCGATGCGCGAATCCGGGCCCGCTGGAATGTGCAGGCCGAACAGGGTCATGACCGCGCACAGGCCGATGGTCTTCAGCAGCACGGTCTTGCCCCCAGTGTTGGCCCCTGATATGACCAGGGCCCTGAACTTCGCGCCCAGCTCGATGTCGTTTGCCACGATGTTTTCCGGGTCCATGATCTGGATCAGGGGATGGCGCGCGCGGTACAGCACCATGACCGGCTCACCGGTGACGACCTGGCTGTTGCCCTTTATGAGGTCGCTGAAACGGGCCGCTGCGGTGAGAAAATCGCCGTATGACAACGAAGCGAGGTTGGCGCACAGGTCGCTGCCGTGAAAAGCGGCCCGGTCGGTCAGCGCGCGCAGCACGGCCAAGGTCTCCGCCTGGAGCTCTTTGTCGAGCATGACCGCGGTGTTGTTCAGGTCCGCAATTGCGTCGGGCTCGATGTAGAGCGTCATCCCGCTTGCGGACACGTCGTGCAGGGTCCCGCGTATCTTCCCCTTCATCCCCGCCTTGACCAGCACCACGTACCGGTCGTTGCGCATGGAAAACACTTTTTCCTGAAGGACCTGGTCGAGGTCGGGCCGCGTCATCATCCGGTGCAGCGCGCGCTCGATCTCCTTTTTGACCGAATATATTTTTTCTTTTACCGCTTTCAGGGCCGGGTAAAAAGAATCGTTGAGCTCGTTTCTCTCGGTCAGCGACGAGACCAGCAGGTCGCCCAGCTCGTCAAGGGGGACGATGTCCCGGTACTGCTCGTCCAGCGCGGGAAAGTCCTCGCGGTGTTCTTTAAAATATTTCTTTACCCTTCTGCCCGCCGCCACGAAGTCCCGAATCCCCGCAAGCTCTTCAAGGGAGAGGAGCCCGCCTTTTTCCGCGCGGGTGAGCGGGGCGGTCAGGTCGAAGAGGCCGGTGAAGTCAGGGGCCTCTTTCTGGAAGATGAGCTCTTTCATCGCCGAAATTTTCGAAAGCTGCTGTTCTATGCGGCGCGTGTCAAGGGGCCTCAGCGTTTCAGCGTAGCTTCTGCCGGGGCCGGTAGCGCACAGCGAGGCCAGCCGCGCCTGTATGGCGGGCCACTCAAGCACCTGCAGCACGCGCTCGGGGATGTGCAGGTCGTCGGTGTATAGATCTTCGGTCATCGCAGCGGGCCGTTCCTGTCTGGATTGAGTTGTCATTCATCCGCGCGCGGAATGTGAACACCTATCTGACTTTGAAAAATAAATACAAGAAGAAATTTTTTCCTTTCAGGGTCAGCTCTTTTACCGCCGGGCCCAGATCATCAAGGTGCCCGTTCTGGACAGCGGTCCAGTATGGTTCGTTCTTGTAGACCGACTTATTGATATAACTGAACGTCCACAGGTACAGGGCCATAGTTATGGCGATTACCGCTATGGCAACCGTATTTCTGATGCCGCGGGTGGTTGTTTTTTGCAGCGCGGTTGCTGATAATATCAGGGCGGATGAAATCAGGAACACGGCCAGGTACGACCACTGAATCAGGTAGTCATACCAGCCGATTTTCGCGCAGCCGCCGGTGCGCGTATACTCACCGGCATGCGACAGGGGAAAGAAGAGCGGTATGCCGCCCCAGGGCCCGGAAGGCTGGGGCAGGTCAGCGATAAGGTGCGACAGGCCCGCGACAAATGAGGTGATGAAAATTATGAGCAGTACTGGTCTTAACTGCGCGCTGTTTTGTTTTTTCACGAAGAGGCCGTACAGGGCGACTATAAGGGCCGGGGCCGCGGCAGCAAGCAGAACGAAAACCAGGGAATGGGTTATGCCCCGGTGGCCGGTGAACACGTCCCGCGAAGCGTAATTCCCGAAGAACGAATCGATGTCAGGCAGGATCGCGAACAGGCCCGAGAGCGCGAGGATGGCGCGGTACCGCAGATGAATTTTTTTCATCAGGGCCTGAACGCAGTAGATGATGTTGCCCAGTGACAGGCCGATGAATACGTGTTCGGGAGGGGTCATGTGCGTGTATGGTCCCCGGGCTGTTCAGGTGTGGCGTGGTTGACGTAAAGCAGTGTCGCGGCCATTGTCGCCAGGTTCAGGCCCAGGAACCCGACCAGGGGCACGAACGACATCAGGAAGAACCCGGTGCCGACCCCCATGAACCCGTACCGGTGAGACCAGGCGAGCTTCATTTTTTCTTTGAAAGCCATCCTGCGCCGCGACAGGGGGTATTCGAAAAACTGCATGCCCAGGAAGAACACGGTGTTCATGAAGCTCAGGGGCGCGTACACGATCCCTCCCGCGACCGGGATGATGTTCACGATCAGAAGCGCGGCGTTGATCGCGATCATGAGCAGGAACAGTTTGATCGTGTTGATTCCCATAGTTTTCAGGTCCCTGAAAAAGACCGCGGGCGTGAGCGGCGCGTCGTCCGTTGTGCCGGGTGCCAGGCGTTTCTCCACCGCTTCAGACAGAAATTCATTAAAGGGGGACGTTATGATGTTCCCCAGAAGGGAGTAGAGCAGCACCATGACCGCGAGGGTGATGATCGTCACCAGGGGCGTGATGATGAAACGCACCGCCTCAAGGTACCAGGCGTCGCCCGTGACCATGCCTTTGAGCCAGGGCGCCAGGACCGCGAACGAGCCGTACGCGAGGCCGCACAGGAGGGCCGTGTTGATGAAGAAGGGGATGATGAAATACAGCAGGAGCTTCTTGTGTCGCCGCAGGAGTTTCACCGATTCGCCGATTGCCCTGAGGCCTTCCGTATACGTCATCCTTTTCATGGGGCCTGCCTGTTTCATGGTTCCTCCGCTTTCAGGTCACGGTTGACCTGTTCGTTATTCTGGGTTGTGATCAATGGCCTTATCCCTGTAATTTTTTTTCATGAGTGTCAATGCCTTTTTGTTTTAGCGCTCATCACAAGGCGACACCGGTGCGGGATGAATGTTTCAGTTTCCTGCTGTTTTTTTCATCTATCCGCAAAAAAAGTAAAGCTAGAACATACCTAGAACATACCTGGAAGGTGAATAGAAGGTGATCGGCAGGAGAAGGGCAGTGAAGCCGGGGTCTTTCAGGGAAAAAAGTTATTTTTTTGGGGGGATGGATGCCCCGGCTTCCCGGTCATTTCGATACACTGCCGGGTAGCTGCTCAACGACCGGGAAGAGTGTGCTCATCGAGTGAAGCGTGCGGCACGGAAAGAGGGGTGCTGATCTATTTCCGTTTCTTCTAGCAGTCAAATGTTAAGGTCAGCCAATCGTGAGAGAGTCGATATCATCGGGATTCTATTGCTGTGCAAAGAGGCTATCATATTAGTTGTTATTGTCTATTTTATTTAGACAGTTTTATAATTTATTAATTTAGTGGTTGTATTTTTATATTATACTTTATAAGAGTTTTATTAGTTTTATAGAAGGAGGTTAATTGTATGAATATTTTTCGTGTGAATAATATTTTTATGTTATTTTTTTTTCTTTTCTTTTTTTCTATAAAAACTGATGCTCAAAATCCTTGCCAATTACCGCCCATAAACCTTCATGTACCCAATATTTTACAAGAAACTGATCTATGGTGTTGGGTTGCTGTTTCTCAGCAAATAATTGTGTATCGTCAAGGTAATTCTCCATCGCAATGTGCATTAGTAGCTATGGCAAACAATTCTCATCCAAATGTTTGTTGTACTAATAATATGTTTAATGGCAATCAGCAGTGCAGGAGAGGTGGTTCATTGGATCAAATACAATGGTTAATTGGCAGGTTTTGTGGTTCTCCTTCAAGTATTGAGAGACCAACTGATCCTATGACCCTATATAATACATTAAGAATGAATCGACCAATAATTCTTCAAATAAGACCACACTCAAACTTTAATCTTGAAGGGATGTGTCATGTTATTGTTCTTCGAGGTATGTTCTCGCAAATGAGTCCTCTTGGATGTCAAGCAATGTTATATGTTAATGACCCGGCATCACTATATCCTCAAACAATGTCCTATCAACAGTTATTACCTCTTTGGGTTCGTGCAATAGTTGTCATAAATTAAAAAGAAATTTTATAAAAGCAAAGAATAGATAGCCTATTATTTAAATAAGCTATCTATTCTTTAATCATTCAGGGAGGGTAAATTTTGGGAGGGAGAGTGCAGGGTGAAGCCATGCAGCCCTTTGCGTAAGAGGGGTTCGGCAATTCCTCCGGCTCCCACAGGTGCGGCAAGAAAGCGAAGCAGGCCGTGGAGGCGGGGCATGGACACGTGGCAAAACCGCTCAACCGCCGGGAAGAGTGCGTTCCCTGAGCGGAGTCGAAGGGAGCGCTGACCGGGCAGCTATTCAACGACCGTTGCGAATTCAGCTGTCCTGCCTCTCCGGGATCATCTTTTTGATCCTTTGTAAATTTAAAAAATCGGCAGGAGTGAAAACAGTGATATCGGCTTTTCTGTAATCTGAAACATTTCGTGTTATAAGCGTTTTTAGTCCGTTGTTTGACATGATATAATACTGCACGCCGTCCTCAAAATCCCTGAAATCAGAATCAAGGGATTCGCCTATCTCTTTGTCAGTAAAGGGCAATACCCTGAGCAATGAGCGCAATTTGGATATTGTTTTTGCCGCGATCGGGTTGTTGATATTTGAGCTTACAAGGTAATAACAGTTTGCAATGATCAATGAGGATGTGTATCCGATGAATACGTTTTTTTCAACCAGGGAAAGGATTTTCTGTGAATCTTTAAACCAGGGTTCTCTTTGGAATATAATATCCAGTAAAACGTCCGAATCAATAAAAATTTTCTCTTTCACAGGAATTTCCTGTTTAAAGCGTCAGTCAGCAGTTCTTTATCACTTTTATCCGGAGCAATGGCGCCTATTCCCGAAAGTTCTCTTGTGATCGGCGGGACCATCCAGGCGGCATTCCCGTTATCAGGTGACAGGGATTTAAAGTAAAACTCAACCAGCTTTGACAGGCTGATATTATTTTTTCGGGCGTATTTTTTCGCGTTGTTAATAACTTCATTATCAAGTGTCAATGTTAACTTCTGTGTCATATATGCGTCTCCAGCCTGTTTGTACGTGTTAATTTATTAAATATACACGTGTATGTCAATGAATTTTATTAAAACGCCCTGTGTTGCAGAGTACCCGGTCGTTTCGATACGCTGCCGGGCAGCTGCTCAACGACCGGGAAGGGGGGGCGGTCATTGAGTAGAGCGTTGTACTTGGCATAATAAGTAATTGACATTGTTAGAATTTATGTTTAAGTTGGTGTAAAGTTAATATTTATGTTTAAAATTACACCAAAATGTTAATCAAGAGAAAACTTGCACCATATGTATCCCGTTATTTTAAGCAGTATCCGGTAATAACAATAACCGGGCCACGGCAGTCAGGCAAAACAACTCTGGCCAGAATGGTGTTCCCCGACCTTCCTTATGTAAACCTGGAAGATATGGAAGTAAGGTCATTTGCGATTGATGACCCCAGGGGCTTTCTCAAAAAATATGAAAACGGGGCGGTTATTGATGAATTCCAGAATGCTCCTGATCTTCCTTCTTATCTTCAGGTGCTGGTCGATGAAAAACGAGAAAACGGGATGTTCTGCCTGACAGGAAGCAGGCAGTTTGAAGTAATTGACAAAGTCAGTCAAAGCCTTGCCGGAAGGACCGCCATGCTTAAGCTTCTTCCTTTTACTTTTTCAGAAATGCCGGCAGATGCCATAACAGATGATTATAACAGTTTTTTATTTTCAGGATTTTATCCCCGCATATTCGACCAGGGGCTTGACCCGAACCGGGCAATGGAAGATTATGTGACCACATACCTTGAGCGGGACCTGCGTAGTCTCAGTAGTGTGCACGATCTCCACCTGTTCAGGAAATTCATGAAATTGCTCGCAGGGAGAACGGGGCAGATATTAAATGTGTCTTCCCTTGCGAATGACTGCGGTGTCAGTAATACCATAGCGAGCCGCTGGATATCGCTTCTTGAAACAAGTTATATAATTTTTTTGCTTCAGCCGTTTCATGGTAATATCAACAAACGTCTGGTGAAATCACCCAAGATATATTTTTTTGATACGGGCCTGGCCGCTCATCTCATGGGAATTGAAAAGCGGTCGCATCTTGAGTCCCATCCTTTAAGGGGAAATCTTTTTGAGAACATGGTCATAGCAGATGTATTGAAAGAGAGATATCATAACGCTCTCCGCGACAATATTTATTTTTATCGTGACAGCAAGGGTAATGAGATCGACCTGTGTTACGAGGAAGGGCATTTGCTGGATATTGTTGAGATAAAAAGCGGGGCCACTATCAATTCCGATTATTTTAAGGGATTGAACCATTTTAATAAAGAATTCCCCGAGCTTGTTAAAAAGCGGTACCTGGTGTACGCCGGCACTGCACGGGAAACAAGAAATAATATTATTATCTGCGGGCCGGGAGGTCTGGCAGGTGCGTTGGTTTAAAAAATAATCCGCTATTTTTCCTCAAGGTAAAGATCAGAGCGGTCGTTTCGATACGCTGCCGGGCAGCTACTCAACGACCGTTGTGGGGAGTACTGTCTATAGGGAGAGACCTCACCCCCCGGTCGGGTCTGTCCCAAAAGTCGTCTCGATACTAATTTCGTAACGCTCATTGAGTGATTTTGATGATGAAAACATCAAAATCGTATCGAAATGAGCGGGAATACGGTATCCACTTTACGGAATTCACTCGATGTTTGTCTGATAGTAACCTTGAATCACTATCCCTGGCGCGGTTGTCTCTAAACTATCTCAACATTGAGCTTCTTGCCGAGCGCATTCGCCGCCTTGTTGAGGGTTACTTCTCCCTCGTTTTATTTCTTTCGTCGAGGATGTAGTTCCGCAGTGACCGCTCGCCGCGCATCACATAAAGAACATAGACAATGTCGTTGTCGAGTCTGTAAAAAATCCTGCAGGGATAAACGATCACCTCGCGATAGCGCGTGTTCTTCAATTCAGGCGGCCTTCTTCCCGAGTTCGGGTGGGCCTCGAGTCGCGTTACTGCGTTGAAAATTTTTTTTACGAGGTTTTTGGCCGCGTCGATATTATCAAGCGCGATGTATTCAGCGATTTCCTCGAGGTCGGCAAGTGAGGTTTCAGTCCAGATCAGGCGAGCCATTTTTTCATTTTTCGCCTGGCGCTTTCGTGCGGATAAACGCGATTTTCGAGAATCGCGGTCTCGCCGCGCGCGATCCCCTCAAGGATTTGCATTCTTTCCTTCATGTTTTCGAAGTCGTCCGCGTCGATGAGGTACGCCGAGGGCTTGCCATGGCGGGTTATCAGGACCGGCTCCCTGGACTTGTTCAGGTCGTCCAGTATTTTGGTGGCCCGTCGTTTCAGCGAGGTAACAATTTCAGTTTTCATGAAAGTAACACTATAGTGATACTTGAAATACGTCAACAAAAATACCCGCTGCTCTGCCCGGTGATTCCAAGGCATTTCCCCGGACACAGGGAATTATTCACGTCCCCCCGGTAAAATTCACTTGATATATTTCGCGATACACCCTTGAATTGGCACCGGTGACCGTTGATGAAACAGGAAGAAAACATCCG
>DAIUKG010000019.1:0-78709 GCA_036848375.1 Spirochaetota bacterium | reverse complement strand
ATATTAAATCCGTATTCGATGGGTTGTAAATCCCAGGAATCCGGAAAGAGTGAAAAATAGTAATAAAAATAATTAACGATGATTTTTTATAAAAAAGAAAAATTTTATCTCTTGATATAGTTCTATCATAGTTCATGCAAATCACCCAATCATGTTATATATTTCATAAATTAAAATTATGAGGTTAACATTATTGACTCATCGGTGCGCAGAGAGTCAAGCGCTTTTTTTTGATATAATAATTAAAAAAAACTCTATATTATATTCATTTGTTTTGCAAAATTAATTTTATTGTCGTAATCTTTTTCATGTATATGTGGTAATGAAAAAGGTTTTTTTAGTGCCTCAAGAAAAGTCTTGTAAAATAAAAAATCGGTATCTATTATTGATAGCTAATTAAACTAAAAACAGGGCTTGCGTATAATGCAAATACTGTAAACCATGTGATGAGTCAATTTTGTAAATAACGTGATGAGCACGTACCTATCGGAAGTCTGAAAATATTCAGTTCATAATAACGGCACTGTCTTATATGACCAGTCGTGCGGTTGTCCCTGGTAAGACGGTTCACCTTGGAGATCTATGATTTCATATATAATCTTAATTTAATTTCTTGACATTTCTCCCTTTTCCAAATAAAAAATTAACAACAACTACCGTTTCTGCACACCCCGTACCGCAGAATTAAAAAAATAAATTAATTTTTATTGGAGGAATTTTCATGAAAAAAATTCTGTCTCTCTTTTTTTGTCTTTCCGTTGTGTTATTGCTTGTTACCGCATGTGATTCTGATTCCGGAAGTTCTGGCGGTTCAGGCGCTGATGTGGATTTAAGCGATTACTACACCAAAGCAGAGGTCGACTCTGAAATTTCAACAGCAGTTTCAAATGCGATGCCGGTTATTTTTGAAGGAGGAACTGATCCAACAACACACATTGACGGAGGAACCCTGGATGGTGGAACAGATGATGTGAAATGTAATTCATTTGCTAGCGCTGCTTCTTTTGATGTCCCTTCCGGAGCAAAAGCGTGCTTATTTGAAATAACGTTTACCAACGACCAGCAGGCAGTTACCTATGTTAACGTAAAAATTGGCGACAGTGCACTAAGCACTCAGGACTTTATGCTGTATTCAGGTTATGATGGTGATATAATGCTCGGCGAATATCGTATGATGGCTCTGGTTAATGCTGATAGTTTTTCCACGCTTTATGCGTGGGTCTCTTCAACAGGGGGATCCGCATTTGGAGACGATACCAGTGATAAGGTTACGGTATTCCCGATGATCTGGTTCAAATAATCAATAAATAAACAGGCATCCCTTAAATCAGGGATGCCTGTTTATTATTTCACTGCTCTCCATTCACCATTACAACACTTCCTGATATTTAATGATATATGCAGTAAATGTCTTGCATTATAGAAATCCTCTATCTAATATAGATCATACAGAAGTACCTTCTGGATTGTTGTAAATATTTGAATGAATTAAGCTTCATGTTTTATGTATATAATCAATGAATTGAAGGATTTTCTTAATGCACGTTGTAATACTCGGAGCCGGCGTTGTCGGTTTCCAAATCGCCAGTGAGCTCATTTCAGAAGGAAAAGATGTCGTATTAATCGAAAAGGATACCGAACGGGCCAATTACGTGTCTAACCATCTTGACTGCATGGTGATCAACGATGAAGGCACGAGCATTAAAACATTGAAACGCGCCGGGATTGACCGCGCCAATTTTTTTATCAGTGTCACCAATTCTGATGAAATGAACATGATCACCTGCGCAATTGTCGCGAATGAATTCACCGTCCCCTTTAAAATCGCGCGCGTCAGGAACCTTGATTACTCAAAAGGAAAGATATTCGAAAAGCCTTTCCTCGGCATCGATTTTATTGTTAACTCTGAAGTCGAAACCGCCCGCCTCATCGCAAACACCGTTGCTCTCGGCGCCAACAGCGATGTCATGCTTTTCCAGAAAAAAGACATCCAGATGCGCAATATAATTGTCGAGAAGTCGTCGTTTTTCTGCAACAGGACCCTTAAGGAAATCAGGAAAACGCTCACCGAGTCCTTTCTCGTGTCCGGAATTCTTCGCGGCGATTCTTTTATCATCCCCTCGGGTGACACCGTAATACGGGAGAACGACAATATATACCTGCTCGCTACAAAAGACAATCTTACCAAAATATTCATCAAAGTGGGACGCAAGAGCGACAAGATCGACAATATAATTATCGTCGGCGGCGGGAAGATCGGCTCCCTGGTCTGCCGCTATCTTATCAGAACCGGAAGAAAGATAACCATCATTGACAGCGGGTATGAAAACTGCAAGAGGCTGTCCGCCGAATTCCCTGATGCTCTGGTCATCAATGCTGATGTTTCGGATGAAGACATCTTCCGCGAGGAACAGCTTGACCGGCATGACCTGATCATCACCGCGACCGATAACCAGGAGCTGAATATACTCACTTCCGTTTACGCCAAGAGCCTCGGCATTAAACGATCGGTGGCCCTTGTTACCAAGTCCAATTATCTGCCCATTGCCTCCAAGCTTGAAATTGACGCGACAATAAGTCCCAAGAACAGTACCGTTGATGCGATTTTGAAATATATACGCAGGGGTGACATCAAATCCGTGCATACCCTGTTTAACGGAAAAGCTGAAGTCATTGAATTCTCGGTTGACCAGAAAAGCCCCATTTCAGAGAAAAAAATACAGGAACTGCCCATGCCTGACAACTCCCTGATTTTATCGGTGATCCGGCATGACGAGGATATAATTCCTACCGGAAATTTTTCCATTCAACCGGGTGACACGGTCATTACCATAGCCAGAAAAGACTCAATTTCGAAGTTGGAAGAACTCTTTATCAGCCAGTAAAACCAGATGAATGTCAGATTACAGCTTAAAATTATTTCACTCCTGATCATTATAATATCCTGTTTTATGATTGTTCCGGCCATACTGGCTTTGTACTACCAGGAGATGGAGTCTTTCAATGCCTTCGTGATTGTAATAGCCGTATCCTGCTCACTGGCATTGATCTTCTTATATCGTTTCAGGAAACTTAAAACCGAGTTGATGTCCACCAGGGACGGTTTCGTCTTTGTCACGTTGAGCTGGATCTTCGCGGCATTAATCGGGTCCCTGCCCCTGACTCTTTCCGGTGCTTTCCCTTCGTTCACTGACGCATACTTCGAGGTAATGTCAGGCTTCACCACAACCGGGGCCTCGATCCTGACCGACATCGAAAGCATGCCCCGTTCGATTCTCTTCTGGCGCTCCCTGAGCCACTGGCTCGGCGGGATGGGGATCGTGGTCCTTTCTGTCGCGATCCTTCCCATTCTCGGGATCGGCGGCCTGCAGCTGATCAAGGCTGAAGCACCCGGCCCTACTGTTGATAAACTGACTCCGAGAATCGCAGGGACCGCAAAAATTTTGTGGTTTATCTATATCGGCTTTACGGTAACTGAAACGGTCCTGCTTCTTTTCGGCGGCATGGACCTCTTTGACGCTCTTACCCACACCTTCAGCACCCTTGCGACCGGCGGTTTTTCAACGAAAAATGCCAGCGTGGGCCATTACAATTCCGCCTATATTGACGGTGTGATCACACTGTTTATGATTTTTGCCGGGATCAACTTCACCCTCCATTTCAGGGTATTGACCGGGAGGCTCCATTATTTAAAGCACAACACGGAGTTTAAAATTTACCTTCTCATCTTTGTTGTGTCGACACTGTTAATTGCGTTCAACCTGCGAAGTTTTTACGGTTCAGCCGGGGACTGTTTTCGTTTCGCCAGTTTTCAGGCCGCCTCGATTTTAACCACGACCGGTTTCGCGACCACCGATTTCGAGCAGTGGCCCTTTTTAAGCCAGATGATACTTTTCTTTTTAATGTTTATCGGCGGCTGTTCCGGTTCCACCGGAGGCGGTATAAAAGTGATCCGTATCGTTACTCTTTTAAAGCAGGGATTCAATGAAATGAAGTTTCTGCTCCATCCACGCGGCGTCTTCACGCTCCGGATCAGCGGAAATGTCGTCAGGAAGAACATCGTTTATGCGATTTCCGGTTTTTTCTTTCTGTACGTCTTTATTCTGCTGATAATTTCCCTGACTGTCGCGACATCAGGTCAGGATTTGATCACTTCTTTTTCCACGGCACTGGCGACACTGGGAAACATCGGACCGGGATTCGGAAAAATCGGCCCTGCCGAAAACTACGCGTTTTATCCGGGATATGTTAAGTGGACCCTTTCCTTCGCGATGCTTGTGGGAAGGCTGGAGTTGTACACCGTGCTGGTACTGTTCACTCCCCGGTTCTGGAAGCATTAAGGCAAATTAGCGCTACGGCCTGGACCGCGATACCTTCCCCGCGACCGGTAAAACCGAGTCCTTCGGTGGTTGTTCCTTTGAGGCCGATCCGTTCAGGGCTGAGGCCCCCCATGGCGGTTGACAGGCGTGTTTTCATTTCAGGTATGTAGCGGGCGATTTTGGGTTTTTCGCAGATTATGGTAGCGTCAACATTTACGATGGCGATCTCTTTTTCAGCGAGATGTCCGTAAACTTCCTTCAATAATAAAAGGCTGTTGATGTTTTTGTAAGCGGCGGATGTGTCCGGGAAAAGCTGTCCGATATCAGGCAGTGATGCCGCCCCCAGAAGCGCGTCCATTATGGCGTGGGTTAAAACATCCGCATCTGAATGCCCCTGCAGCCCGAGGTGATAATCAATTTTTACGCCGCCGAGTATTAAATCCCTTCCTTCGGCAAAGGCATGCACATCAAAGCCGCATCCTATTCTGTGGTTGGTCATCAGATGTTGAAAACGTCGGAGAGAGAACTGAGTTTAAGTACATTCAGGACTTTTGAGCTCACTTTGTTTATAAACAGGTTCTTTCCCTTTTTCTTTTGAAGTTTGAGAAGGCTGATAAGAACGCCGACACCGGAAGAATCTATATAATCAACGTTGGCAAGATCTATTTCTATGTCTTTATCTATCTGCTGTCCTATTTCAAAAAGTTTCTGCTTGAAACTTTTGATTGTCATCATTTCTATATCTCCATTTACGATGATCTTAACAAGGCTGTCATCGTCTTTTATTTCTATGTCCATATCAAATCCCCTTAATTAGATCATTGAGCAATGTGAAATAAATTATTATTTGATATTATAGGGATGAAGGGCTTTTAAATCAAGCACTTATTTTTAAAAGAATTTCATTAGAGCGAATAATAAAATTTTAATTGACCTTTAAAGTATTATAGAGTTCAACTATATATACGATAAATTTTATAAAAAATGACGGTTATGAGTAATAAATTTTCAATATTTTTTGTGGCAATACTGATTATTGTCGTTTCAGCAATGCCTTCGTATCAGCAGCTCTATGATACGGGGCAGCCTGAAGCACAATATACAGTAAAAGAAGTAACGGCAACCATAAGTATGGTTGAACAGGAGCTTGATGGCGTAAAAAAAAGTATCGCCGGTCAAATAGCCGAAAAGGACATCGAAATTATTGAAAAAGGCATTATTAAAGCCAGAAAGTATCTGGAAAAGAACCAGGTGGATGAGGCGTATTATCAGATAAAAATTGCCGGGTCTTATTTTTCAAAAATTGAGGCACGGCTTGAACTTTATTATTCGAAACAAATCTACGACAATACAATTTTAAAAACCGGAAAATAAATGCGAACAAGAATAATATTATTCATTTTGTCAGCGGTGATATTTCTGCCCATGTACCTTTTTGCCTTTACCGAAGAAGAGGCAAGAGAACAGATTCGTAAATCTCAGCAACTACTCATTCAGATTGACAATAATCTGAAATTAAGGCCCTATATTCCCTATGATATTTACAGTGATGCCCTGGTGGAACTGCTTGACGCAAGAAAGTATTTTCGCGATAAAAATTTTGTAACTGCGTATTACAAGGCATCAATGGCCCGCGTAAAGTTTGAGACCCTCCCCTTTCTTGCCGAAGCGCGTGAAATTCGCGATCGGATCGTGATCATGGAACGTGACCAGTATAAAAAACAGTCTAAGACTGTTAAAAAAGATGTTTTGCTGTCTTTTGAAAAAAAAGGCAATAATTATAGAAAAGTCATGCTTGACCGAAATCTTTTCCGCGGTGGGGCCTATACAATCACCAAAGTTGGAAAAGACGATCTGAACGAAGTAATTTCTGTTTTAAAGGCTGATTCAGGAATTTCAGCGGTTATCGCCGGGCATACGAGTTTTCGTGATACAAAAGGGGTTTCTGCCTACAAAGCCGGTATCGTATCCCAGTATCTCCAGAAAAACGGCATTGACCCTTCCCGGATTAAGGTGTATGGAGTCGGGAACACCGAGGTCATGGATACTCCCTGGGGTTATAAAAAAATCGATCGCATTGAGATTATACTGCAGGGAATCAGGACCGCTTCAGAATGATTGCGGTTCATGGAGCCGGTAGTCGATGATTATGAGCTGTATATATTTTTTATTGTTGAATTCGCGTGCTTCCAGAGAATAGACCACATCAATACTTCTGTTTGAGATGAAGATTTCTTCCATGCCGTCAGCAATCCTCCATCCCACGAGCGAAATATCCGGATTTTCTTCAACCGCGGCCCTTCCATGATTGTTTTCCAGGCCAAAACGTGAAAACTGCGACAATCTTACATTTTTTGAAAGGATAAGCGGTTCCTCATTCGCTTTGCCGAATGGCTCAAGAAGGGCAAGCTGATTAATGAGCTCCTGTTTTATACTGGAAATATGGATCTCAAAATCGATAGCAAGTTCCTGTTCGTGCATATCGTGCTCGACAAGGGCCTCGTCAATTCTCTTCATCGCATCATTGATATTGTGATAATTGATGGTGAATCCGAATGCTTGAGCATGGCCGCCTATTCTTTCAAAATATCCAGACAGAGGCTCAACAACCGAAAAAAAATCAAAGTCACCAGAGCAGCGGCCTGATCCTTTGTATACTCCTGTTTCAGATTGTGTTGACACAACAATTGATGGCTTTTTTTTATTTTCAGACAGCCTCAGGGCGATGAGTCCTGCGATCCCATCAGGAATATCGCTTTTGGTAAATATAAAATTGTTATAGGACTCATTCCCGTTTTCAACCTGTGCAAGTTCGTTTTTAAAAATATCATTGACCATGGTTTTTCTTTTTTCGTTGAGGTCTTTAATCTGCTGAATAATTTTTTCAATTTTTGAATTCCCCGTCGGCAGGAAAAACTGTTCCGTCAGTTCAGTCAGTCCGAACCTTCCGGGAGTATTGAGGAGCGGGGCGATCTCCCAGGCTATGGTCTTTGAGGTGATATTTCTGGCGTTGATCAGCACAGTCAATCCCGGGTGAGCAGTCCGGTTGAGTGAAGCGATTCCGTGTTTGACCAGTACCCTGTTTTCATCAGTAAGCGGTACCACATCGGCTATGGTCCCGATTGATATAAACCCGAGGGATGTGTATAAGAAGCTGAACAGCTTGGTCGAGGAGGTCAGATGAATATCACTGAAAACCGCGTACATTCCATTAATGCTGCCCATAAGCGCCGCTGCGTCTGTAGTGATGTTTGAATGATTATTGGCCGATACTGTTGCCGCAAAAAATTCAGAGAATTTTTTCAACGGGTAGCCGGATAACAGTTTTTCAACATCCCCGGTTTCATCTTCACTGCAGTGATACAGAAACAGGGAATTCTCCGCATACTCTGAAAGAAACGGCGGTATCTGTTCCGGCACAAGCAGCGCTACCTCGTCGATCATGATCCCGTTTTTAATTATTTTAATATTGAAATTCTTTTGTTTGTAATGAATGAGAACAAAATGCATATCATATCCGGGAAGGTAGCTGTAAAGAAACGCGTGGCACAGTTTGAACGTCACCCCTACCCCCGCGAGTTCTTTGAACGGATAAAGGCAGTCTTTCTGCTTCGGGTTTAAAATTATCGCGTCGGGAAGGATGACATCCGGCTCATGGTGATCGGTAACAATAACGTCAATTCCCGAGCTTCTCGCAAGCGCAATTTCATTGACATCCCGGATGCCCGAATCCACCGTAATGAGCAGGGTAATGCCCTGCTCCGCAAATTCATTGATGATTTCTTCAGTCATTCCATAGGTTTCGTTATTTTTTATAAAACGGTAATAAACAGCAACCCCCATTTTATTGAGCATGGAGTACAGAACAGTCAGGGATGTCATGCCGTCGAGGTCAGAATCAGCAAATATTCCGATTTTTTCATTCGAATCAATTGCTATTCGCAAACGCTGAACCGCCCTGTCCATATTTTTCATGAGAAAAGGGCTGTGCATTGACGAAAGTCTGGGGTTCAGGAAGGATGTAATTGTAGAAGGGGTGCGGATGCCTCTGCGGAAAAGGAGTTCGGCAAGGGGGATGTTTATATCAGCTGTTTCAGCATTCCCGGCTACAACGGATTGATCGATATCGGTTATAACCCATTTTTTTCCCATGGGCGTGTTATATCCGTTTTATCGCGGAAGATGCCTTTTTCGCAAGAAAATCAGCCTTGTCGTTGAGATTCCTGGTAACATGTTCCACTCTGACTTTCGGGAGCGACGCGATGAGGGAAACCGCTTCATTATACAATGGGCGGATGTTTTCATTTTTTACCTGATATTCGCCATTGATCTGTTTCACGACCAGCTCGGAATCGGTACGTATTTTTAAATCGTTTGCCTGAAAATACCTGGCGATTTTAAGCGCCCTGATGATCGCTTTATATTCTGCTGAATTGTTTGTCCCATTGCCGATATACAGGGACACTTTACCGACCTGGTGATCGTTATTGTCATAAATAACAATCCCGATACCGGAAGGCCCGGGGTTCCCTTTTGAAGCGCCGTCAGTGTAGATCGTTAGGGCTGATCCCAGGGGCACGGCCGATAATTCCGCTCCCTGAAACAGGTCTTCTGCGGCGCCATTTTGTTCAGATGCGAGACCGGGCCTGCCTGAATCAGATTCATCCCTGCCCTTTTTGATAATGATCTTTTTTTTTGACAGCGCCTTATTGCTCTTTCCCAGCAATGTTCTGGTCTCCTCGATGACATTTTGCACATCGGCAATAGTACAGTTTGCCAGTTCGGCAATTTTATCAAGACTTTTTCCCTCTGAAAGGAGCTGGAGCACCCTGTCTATACTTAAAAGCATGTTTGTTCTCCGATTAATTACTGTTTGTAAATATATCTCCCGCAATTGGTGCAGTTCGATATTTTTTCGTCCCTTGCTGCATCAAGAGCGAGAGAAGCAGGAATTTTGAAATTACATCCGGTACAGACATCGTTCATGACTTCGGCAACACCGATACCGGATTTGGAGTTGAGCAATTTGGCAAACTTTCCCTGGAGGGTGGCAGTTAAACCCTGTATGAGATCATCAAATTTTTCTTTATTTTGGCTGATGACGAGTTCAGCTTCTTTTATATTTTTCAGTATTGCCGCAGTGTCATTTTCAATTTTTTTTCTTGTCTCGGGCAACTTTCCGGAAAGTACTTCAAGCTGCTTTTCTTTTTCATCATGTTCGTCCATGAGGTCAATAGTGATATCTTCAAGTTTGCTCTGTTCTTCTTTTACCGTGGTGATTTCATGGTCAACAGCAGTGAGCTCCTTTTCGGTATGTATCAGCTTTTTCTTCTGGTCGAGTTTTTTTATTTTTTCATTAAAACTCGCCAGCTCCAGTTCGTTTTTTTTCAGTTCGTTTTTTAAGTTCTGGACTTCTTTTTGAAGGGCCGCTGATTCCTTTTCTTTTTTTAGCAGCTCAACTTTCCAGAATTCAAGTGATTTATTGTATGAATCAATCTTTTTTCTTTCATTGAGTATATTCTGCCAGTATCTTTGCAATTCTATCATTATTTTGATGTCTTTATTCATGTCTGTTGCAGTTTGCCCTCGACGACGTGATCACAGAATATATATGCAGTTACATTTACTAATAACATTTTGTCAAGAAGTCTTAACTCTTTTTGGGAAAATAGATCGGTCCGGGTTTACATAATAAACATGGCGTCGCCGTAAGAAAAAAAACGGTATTTCATTTCAACCGCAGTTTCATAGGCATGCATAATTGTTTCATAACCGGCAAATGCGGCTACGAGCATAAGAAGTGTTGATTTAGGCGTATGGAAGTTCGTGATAAGGGCATCGACTGAATTAACTTCATGGGGAGGATAAATAAATATATTTGTTTCACCAGGGCCGGGTATGTTCTTTCCGTTGACAAAGGTGCTTTCCAGTACGCGCAGGACCGTGGTCCCGACAGCGATTATTCTGTGGCCCTGTTCACGGGCATTGTTTACCATCTCTGCTGTTGATTCAGGAAGAAAGTAGTGTTCGTTGTGCATGGTATGGGCCGAGATGTCCTTTGTGCGGACAGGCTGAAACGTCCCCCACGAAACATAGAGGGTGCAGTGTCCAATCCGTGCATGTTTTTTTGCAATTTGATCAAGGATCTCTTCAGTAAAATGCAGGCCTGCGGTTGGGGCAGCAGCGGCACCGGGTTTCGCCGCATATACTGTCTGGTAGCGGTAAAAATCATCTTCATTCCCGGATCGTTTGATATAGGGAGGCAGAGGCATTTCGCCGATTGTATATAAAATTTCTTCGGTCAGGGGAACGCTGGTCTCAACGTTTAGTAAATTCTCAGAACGTCCCGTGATCGTTAACGTAATTTCAGGATTTTTCAAAGCATGTAGTATTTCACCGTTTTTCAATCTCCTGGTTCTGTTGCTGATCACCTGCCATTGTTTATCGGATTGTTTTGATGTGAGGATTAATTCAACTTTTCCGCCTCCGCTTCTGAGGCAGAATATCCTTGCGGCAAGAACACGCGCGTCATTGAGTACAATGACATCATTCTCATGAATGAAATCGGTGATGTTATTAAATTTTTTGTGGGTAAACGAACCTGACTTTCTGTTTAAAATAAAAAGGCGGGAATCGTCGCGGCGTTCAACCGGGTACTGGGCAATCAATTCATCAGGAAGCGTGAAATCGAAATCATCTAAAGTAAATCCACCGTTATTCATTATCAATTACCGGCAAGATATGATCGGTGTGTATCATAGATGCAGATCATGCCGGTTTGAATGTAGTAATGATCAAGGATTTCCTGGTATGATTTTCCTTCTTCAGCCATTCCTTTTGCTCCATACTGACACATCCCGACCCCATGACCCCAGCCATGCCCGTGAAGTATCAGCTTCTGACCGTTTTTTTCGCAACTGAAAAAAAGGCTTTTTATTACTTTTTGCGGGAAAAGCATTCTGAAATTATTTCCGGTCAGGTGAATGGTTCCTTGCGTGTGCTGTATGGTCACGTCGGTAATTCTTTCTGATTCACGGTGAAATGATATTTTTCGAATTTTTCCTATCCTTCTGTATTTTGCATTCAGCGCATTTGATATTTCAGAAAGTGTTAAATCGGTTGTCCATTCATACGAGGGCGAATTTTTACAATAATGGCAGGTGACTTCATTAAGATAAGGCAGATCATTACCTTTCCATACATGAGCATCGTCCGCAGTCTTTCCTCCGCATGTTGAATGAAAATAGGTAAGTATCGGTTTATTTTTCGAAACAAGGATTTGTCCTGCTGTGTCAAATACCGCCTGATCAGTTTTATTGTTTTCGACTGCAAGCCCTTTGTATACCTGAAAATTGGTCGTCCCGTCCAGGTCAAAATCGGGAAATCTGCTGTTTATCATATGATAAATCGTGTATGTCCGTGCTGCGATTGCCTGTGCTTTTAATGCTTCCATTGGCCACGATGACGGGATTTCTCCTGGAACAACACTGCACAGATAATCCTCTAAATCGATAACATTGATGATGCTTATTTTTCCACTTTTTGGTATTATTTCAATTTTCCCACGATATGGTTTTTCATTTAAATAAAGAATATTGTTTTCAGTTGTTACTGTCAGGGAGCATTCTGTTCTTTCATAGTTGATTTTAATATTTTTTCCGGATGATTGATGAAGAATTCTTCCGTTGCTTTTTTGAGAGATCGTTATTGTATTGCTGGAAGTTAGGGTGATGGTTTCAGGAGTTTCCATGAGCAACACTCGGACCGTATATTCCGAACGGGGCTGGGTTGATCGGTCCCTTACCTGGAAGTCAGGGGCGACACAGGAGAAAAAAAACAGTACAAAGAAAATGATCGGGAAGTGCGCATTTCTTAAGGTCATAGTATGTAATTCCTCGATGAATTAATGTATTAATTGTATCGGCAGGTTGAGGGTGAAATGTTATGCCCTGCAGTATGTTCTTTATCTGTTAAATTCTGCAGGGCACAAGATTACGCTTTCGGATGAAATTTTTTATGAATCGATTGAAGCTTGTTCTTGGCCAGATGAGTATAAACTTGAGTTGTCGATATGTCCATGTGCCCGAGGAGTTCCTGAACCGAACGCAGATCCGCGCCGTTTTCAATGAGATGTGTTGCAAATGAATGGCGCAAGGTGTGAGGGGTAATATTTTTCTTTATTTTCGTCCGGGTTACATAATTTTTTAATAATCTCCAGACTGATTTACGATTAAGTTTTGACCCTTTTTTACTGATGAATAAATATTCACTTTCTCTTGTTCCCAGTATATCCTGACGTGATTCATGAATGTATTTTTTGATAAGACGCAGCGCTTCATCACCTACAGGAACAATCCGCTCTTTATTGCCTTTGCCGATGATTCTTATAAAAGAATTTTCATAATTGATGCTGGAATAGGTTAATTCGATCGCTTCGCTGATACGAAGGCCGCAGGAATAAAGCAATTCAAATATTGTTTTATCCCTCAGTTCATATATATCGTTTTCTGAAATTGAACTGAAAAGCTTATCAACTTCCTTAACCGTTAAAAAATCTGGAAGGGTTTTCTCAATATGAGGTGATTCAATTTTTGATGTTGGATTGTCAATTTCACCGAAATTATCAGAAATAAAATTGTAAAACTGGCGTATTGCGGCAAGAGATCGAGCAAGGGTTCTCTCGGAATTTTTTTTCTTTGTTTTTTCAAAAGCTAGAAACTGCTGAATATCTTCCTGGGTCGCATCAAGCATGTCTTTATTCCTTGATGAAAGGAATTCGCTGAGTTTTTTTAAGTCATAGGTGTACGAATAAACAGAATTATCAGATAATCCTTTTTCAACCTGTAGAAATTTTTTAAACCTGTTTATAGCCTGAACTTCTTTCACCATTCAACTCCTGCATCATTTATTTACACTCCAGATAGTTAAGCTATATACCAGATTTTTATATTACAAATTTTTTATCTATTTGTAAATATTATCGGAATTAACGAATTATGTCTTAATAAATTTAAAAAAAACAATTTTTAGATAATTTTCAATTTTTTATCAATAAGGAATATCGTGTACTATCAGGTTTCAGAAGGAGTAAGAATTTTTAAGAATATTGGTAGTAAATATGAAAAATTGAGCAGAATTTTTTATTTTTTGGTTAAACCTTTGCCTTTTATTCTTTTTCTCTTAATAGTTTTTGGAACTGAAACATCAGTAATGATTTCACCATCTTTAAAAACTATTTTACGTTTAGCATACCGCGCGACATCCGGTTCGTGAGTCACCATAATTATAGTAATCCCCATATTTTCATTCAAATGGGTAAAAAGATCCATAATTTCTGCTGTATTTTTTGAATCGAGATTTCCCGTCGGCTCATCCGCAAGGATTATCGCCGGGTTCGTCACCAGCGCCCTGGCAATGGCAACCCGTTGCTGCTCGCCACCTGACAGCCTGTTGGGAAAATGTTCTTCTCTTCCGGAGAGTCCAACCATATCGAGATATTCTTTTGCTTTTTTTCTGGCTTCTTTGTCTGTTGTTCCACCTTTATAAAAAAGAGGCAGTTCAACATTTTCAAGGGCTGATGTCCTGGGCAATAAATTAAAACCCTGAAAGACAAAGCCAATCTTTCTGTTCCTTATTTCGGCTTTCTGGTCTTTATTTAATGAAGACCCGTCGATCCCGTCAAGGACGTATTTCCCCGATGTCGGTGTGTCAAGAAAACCAAGGATATTCATAAAGGTCGACTTGCCTGACCCGGAAGCGCCCATGACGGCAATATATTCACCCCTTTTTATGTCAAGGGAAACACCTTTTAAGGCTCTAACTTTAACCTCCTCACTGAGGTAGTAGGTTTTAATGATTTCACGAACTTTAATAATATTATTCATACGTTTTAATCAGATTGTTCCTGTGCAACTTTAATAAGGATTTTATCGCCTTTTTTGAGGTTTTTCAGAATTTCAGTATACATATTCCCGACCAGCCCGGTCTCAACTTTTACCCGCTCAACCGGTAAATCGCCAATCAGGTTTGATTTTTTTCTCCAAACGTACTTGGCGGTTTCATCAAAAGTTACTTCAACCGGAGAAACAATAAAAGCCTGATTTAACACCCTTAAAACATTTTTTTTGGTTTTAATGATTACCGTTGCTGAAGCAGACATTCCGGGTTTCAGTTTGAGTTCATTATTGTCACACAGCACACGGGACTGGTACGATACGATGCCGCTTTTATTTATTGGATTTATGTTTACATCCAGGATTTTACCTTTAAATGTTTCATCCGGATATGCGCTTACCGAAAAAACAACTTCCTGGTTTTTTTCCACCATCCCTATATCTGATTCGTCAACATCTATTATAAGAAGCATTTTTTTCAGACTGGGGGCAATTTTAAACATTTCTTGATTCGTCCCAATTGGTTGGTTTATGTTACCGTTAATACTTAAGACAACACCATTGATGGGAGAGTAGATTAACGTATTATTCTTATCCTTTTTCGCCAGATCGTACTCAAATTTTGTCTGTTTATATTTAATAAGTATGGTCTTGTAGTTCAGTTCTTCATTTTCCATTCCCTGTTTGGAAATCAGGTTTTCCGCGTACATGCTTTTTTTGCTTTCATAATCACTTTCAGCTTTCTGAAGTTCAAGTTGAGCAGACTCCAGCCGCCTTTTCATTCTTTCGAGGTTCTGGTCAATACCGGAAGAATCAATTCTTGCGAGAAGTTGTCCTTTTTTTACGGGCGCATTCACCTCTACATAAATGTTGGATATTATGCCTCCAATTTTGATGAGGACAAGCTCGACTCCATAAACCTGGAGTGACCCGGATGCTGTTATCGTTTTTTGAATGGTTCCATATCCTATTTTTTCATATTCGTAAATCAGTTTTTTTTCATCACCGCAGCTTCGAGCGATGAGAAAAATAAGCAATATGCCGATGAGTGCAGAAGCAATTGATATTATTTTTTTATTTAGTACTATTTTTTTTCGCATAAAAATTCTTCCTCAAGGCCTATGGTATTTGCCAGTTGCGCAATGGTCAGTAAATATTGATATTTACTGTTAATATATCCAATTTCAGCAGATATGACCCTCATTTGAGCATCTTGAAGATCAAGCAGTGATGTTGATCCCGATTCATAGCTTTTATCTGCCATAAGCAGGTTTTTTTTAGCATTTTCAATTATTAATTTTGACATTTCAATCTGTTTTTGTAATTCTTCAAGGGTTTTTACGCTATCCAGTATCTGGTTGTCCAGATTCATGCGTATCTGTCTTTCTTTGTAAATGGTCTGATTATAGTTACTCATCGCTGCGTCTACCCTGGATGTTATGACCCCTGATGTATACAGTGGTAGACTTATCTTTATTGATGGAGCAACTTTTAATTCCCAGTTTTCTTCGTCAACAAAACCTTTGAATGAGTCATTCTGGTAAACAGCGGTATTTCGATACGCGAGACCGAGTAGTAAACTTATATCCGGATATCGCTGAGCCCTTTCAATTTCAATCTTGAGTTTATCCACTTCCCGCGAAATTTTAATTGTTTGAAGGTTGTAATTGTATGATTCTGCAAGCTTGAAGAGTTCTTTCTCCGAGTATTTAAGCTGCGGTAAATTGTCGATATCTTCCGGAACGATATCAGTTCCTATATTCTTGATTCCCATGGCCATATAGAGTTGAATGCGCGCTGAACGGTAGTTGTTTTTCGCTTTTTCATAATCAAGCAGGGCTTCTGCATACCCTATTTCTGCTTTGGAAACATCAAGGATCGGCCGTTGACCGCTTTTAAAAAGCTTTCTCACCAGATCGAGTTTTGATTTGTTGCTTTCATGCAGTTGTTTTCTGAGAAGCATGTTTTCCTGGCATGATAAAAAATTATAATAGGCCTTTTTAACGGTGAGTATAATGGTATCCTTAGTCTCTAACTGGCTGATTTTTGACAGGTCAAGGGCGGTACGGGCTGCCTGCTCCTCCTTAATGGCTTTATAGTTAAAAAGGTTGTAGGAAGCGCCAACACCGAAAACGAGTCCAATGTCAGTATCTTTACCGGCAATAGATGTATCAGAAACATTACTTCTGTTGAATTCCTGGGTGTAAATTTGAGCATTTATCTGAAGTCCTCGTTTACCTTTAACAACCCGATAGTCAGCTATTGCTTTTTTCCAGCTCTCTTCAGAAATCTGTAAATCGGGATGATTTTGCAGCGCAATTTCCATGCATTCTTTAATAGTAATGACTCTTCCTGCAGAAAAGCATTCCATGCTTATGAGAAGGCATATAAAAAGGAGAATCCACCTGAAGTATTTCATTAATGTTTCCAGATTATTATCAAGTTGGCAGCACGTTGAATATTATCGTCAAAATGCTATCTACAGTGCAGTTGCAGATAAATAAAAATTTTCACAATTTTATATTTATTACAATAGATGTCAATCAAATATCATTTAGAGTCGCGTTTCAAATAATCCTGATACAGTTTCGTGCTGTCAATTAATGATGTAACGCGTATAAAACGCATTTAAAATTTATTCAAAAAAAAGTATTGACAGTAATCCGTCATCAATAAATAAAGTTACCCTAATGTTGTGCTGGCGTAGCTCAACCGGTAGAGCAGCTGATTTGTAATCAGCTTGTTGGGGGTTCAAGTCCTCTCGCCAGCTATAGGGTGAGGTTCCCGAGCGGCCAAAGGGAACAGACTGTAAATCTGTCGGCGAAGCCTTCGGTGGTTCGAATCCACCCCTCACCACATAAAAGGGTTGCCTGGTTCAGGGTGGCCCTTTTTTTATGTCCCCGTGGCCTTTATTCATTGAAATTAATTTACTTTTTTGCTTTACGATATAATTTTTTATTGAATATTATACTGAATATCGCTGTTTGCTTATCATCGCCCCAGAGAAAGCCATGACACTCAGCAATAACGAAAAAATACGATACCAGCGCCAGACAGCCATTCAGGGCTGGGATGAATCAGTCCAGCTTAAACTGAAACACTCGCGCGTGTTTATCGCCGGTGCAGGCGGCCTCGGGAGCCCGGTGTTATATTATCTCGCAGCAGCCGGAATCGGCACTATCGCCCTGTGTGACCATGACCGTGTTGACCTTTCAAATTTAAACAGGCAGATACTGCATACCTCGGATGATGTCGGGAAATTGAAGGTCGTTTCTGCCCGGGAATCGATTCAGGCCCTTAATCCGGATATAACTCTGGAACTGATGCCTGAACGGGTTGAATCGGAAAAAATAATTGAAGTAGTAAAGGATGTCGATCTCGTGGTTGACTGTCTTGACTCCTTTTCATCCCGCCTTTATTTGAATTCACTCTGCATTGAGCTGAACAAGCCGATGATCCATGCCGGCATTTCCGAATATCACGGCCAGGTAACGTTTATCCACGTGCCGGAAACGCCCTGTCTGGAGTGTTTTATTCCCTCCAGCCGGGATACCGGCCCGGTCCCGGTTCTGGGAGCCACTGCCGGGATCGTGGGATCGATTCAGGCGCTTGAAGCGGTCAAGTATCTCGCGGGAAGCAAGGACCTCCTGAAAAATGTCATCCTTTTTATCGATGGCCAGTCAATGAGCTTTACCAGAATCGCGGTGAGTCGTAATCCCGGATGCCCTCGATGCGGCAGCCGTGGTCAATAACTCAGTTGAGGAGTCCCGTATGAAAACCAAAATCAGGATTATTGGAATTTCACTTGTGGTTATCGGCGTTATCGCCCTGTTCATTTATTTCAGGTTTTTCTTTACCTATGAACAGAGAAATGTTTTTCAAAGAAAGATCGAGACCATTACCGGTCAGAACCTGACCGTTACGGTTTTCGGGTTTGACGGAAGGATAATCAAACGCTGGGAGGGGGTGCAAAAGATCAGTTCCGGCAGAATGAGGGAGGGGTCCGGTGAAAGGAATTACACGTTTTTTTACACGAGGGACAATAAATATGTCCAGATCCCCGATTCGATCTGGTATATCGCTGAAGAACAGTAACCTGCTAAAGTAAAGGCGTGGATATCCAGGGAAACATAATCCAGCTCAAGGGAGTCGGGGACCGGAAAGCCCTCGTGCTGAAAAACGAGGCCGGTATTGAAACTGTAGAAGACCTCCTGTATTATATGCCCCGGAGGTATATTGACCGCTCGTCCTTCAAACTTATCAAGGATTGCTTTGTCAATGAAACGGTTTCTGTTTCCGGCCTGATCCAGAAGGTCACGATAACCGGTTTCAAAAAAAAGCGCCTCGAGGTTTTAATTGACGACGGCTCGGATACGTTGATCGGGGTTTTTTTCGCGCGCATCGATTATTTCATGAAGATCTTTTCGGTCAATGACCGGGTGATCTTTTCAGGAAAAATTAATTTTTTTAAGAACAAACAGATCGTCCACCCCGAGTTCGATTTTATCGATACGGAAAGCGATTCCATGCAAAACACGGTGAACACGGCGAGAATAGTCCCCCTTTACCCTTCGAGTGAAAAATTAAAGCAGGCCGGTTTCGATTCCCGCGGCTTCAGACGCCTGATGAAAAGCGCACTAGATCACTGTATTCATCTTATCAATGACTCAATCGACCCCGGAATTTTACAAAAATACGATTTGATGAAACTCGGGGAAGCAATACCGGCGATTCATTTTCCCGAAAGTTTTGAGCACGCGGAAATGGCCCGCCGGAGGCTCGCCTTTAACGAAGTATTTTTTCTTCAGTATTACCTCATGCTGTGCAGAAAACATCTGCGCGAATCGCTTCCCCGAACTGAAAGCATCGGGTATGATGCCTCACTGGTGCGCGGATTTGCCAGCACCCTTCCCTTCCTGCTGACGCCGGACCAGGAAAAGGCCTTTGGGGAAATTCAGAGCGACTTATCCCGGCCTTTCCCGATGAACAGGCTCGTCCAGGGGGATGTCGGGTCCGGTAAGACCGTGGTCGCCATGGGGATATCCCTCATGGTCTCCGGTGCCGGACGACAGGTCGCGGTCATGGCGCCCACGGAAGTCCTGGCCCGACAGCATTACCAGAGCTTCACGTCCCTGCTGCCTCAAGGGACACGGACCGAGGTGATAACCGGGAGCACGCCCGCTTCCGATAAAAAGAGGATCTTCAGCGGCCTTGAATCAGGCGAGATTTCGATTATCATCGGCACCCATGCCCTGCTTCAGGAAACAGTGAGGTTTAAAGACCTCGCTCTGATCATTATTGACGAACAGCACCGGTTCGGCGTGAATCAACGCGCGGCCCTCAGGGAAAAGGGCAATAACGCCCACCTGCTGGTTATGACCGCGACGCCCATCCCCCGGTCGCTTTCATTGACCGTATATGGCGACCTTGATATCACCTCAATCAAAACAAAGCCCCTGACCAGGATCCCGGTCAAGACCCTGGCATTCCCCCAGTCGCGAAGGGACGGTGTTTTCAGGTCGATGGAAAAGTATGTTTCCCAGGGACGGCAGATTTTTTATGTTCTTCCCCTGATAGAGGAAAGCGAAAAAATGGACCTTCGCTCAGCGATTGAGACCTATGACCATCTGCGCACCGTGCCGTTCGCGCACCGGAACGTCGCCCTGCTTCACGGCAGGATGAAGCAGGAGGAGAAGGATGAGGTCATGGGCCGCTATAAATCCGGAGCGACGGACATTCTGGTTTCAACGACCGTCATTGAGGTCGGGATTGACGTCCCGAACGCGACCGTGATCGTAATCGAGCATGCCGAGCGGTTCGGCCTGTCGCAGCTCCATCAGCTGCGGGGACGCGTCGGCAGGGGCGAACACCAGTCGTTCTGCGTGCTGCTGTATCCGGATGAGATATCAGAAGAGAGCAGGAAAAGGATCGAGACCCTGGTCATGACTGATGACGGTTTTGCCATCGCCGAGGAAGACCTCAAGCTCAGGGGGTCAGGCGAGATAATCGGAAGCAGGCAGCACGGACACGCCGGCACCTTCGAGTTTGCCAACCTCGCGGAGGATTTGGGCCTCATTATGCAGGCACGTGAAGAGGCCGAAGCGGTCGTCTCGGCAACCGGGGACCTGGACATAATTTTCGCCGAGATGCGGGAAAACCGCTATTCCGGCCTCATCAGCGGCATCAGGAAAAAGAGGATACTCTCCATCCTCTCCTGACCCGTTCAGTTTTATTCATCACCCTCTGGAGGGGGTGTGTCGCCGGATTGTTCCCCGGCAGGCTCATCCGCGACTATAACCGGCTGTTTTTTCTCTTTACCGTTCTGCATCGGAGGAAGCTCTTCTCCGTTCATGATCATTTTGATTTCATGCCCGTCAAGGGTCTCCCGTTCGATGAGGTATTTGGCCAGGGCTTCAAGTTTGTTCCTGTTTTCAAGAAGCAGGTTTTTAGATGCGTTCATGCATGATTCGATGATCTTGTTCACTTCACTGTCAATGACCTGGGCGGTCTTTTCACTGTAATCACGGTGCTGGGAAATTTCCCTTCCCAGGAATATCTGTTCGTTCTTTTTCCCGAACGTGATCGGGCCCAGTATCTCGCTCATCCCCCATTCGCACACCATTCTTCTGGCAATGTCTGACGCCCGTTCCAGGTCATTGCTCGATCCGGTGGTGACATCCTTGAATATCATCTCTTCGGTGAGATGGCCCGCGAACAGTATTTTGATCTGGTTGAGCCAGTATTGTTTCGAATGAAGGTGCTTGTCTTCTTCAGGGAGCTGCATGGTAAGCCCGAGCGCCCGTCCCCGGGGGATGATGGTCACCTTGTGTATGGGGTCGGAACCGGTGAGGAGGCCCATGATGGCATGGCCGGCTTCATGAAACGCGATGATCTCTTTTTCCTTGTCGGAGATGATCATGGAGCGGCGTTCCGGCCCCATCATGACCTTGTCCTTGGCGTCTTCCATTTCGAGCATGGTCACGCGTTTCTTGTTTCGGCGCGCGGCGAGAAGGGCCGCCTCGTTCACCAGGTTCGCCAGGTCGGCGCCGGTAAAGCCCGGCGTGCCGCGTGCGATCACTTTAAGCACGACATCCTTGGATAGCGGTATCTTTTTCGAATGCACCGCGAGTATCTTTTCGCGGCCTTTTACGTCCGGGATATCGACCACAACCTGGCGGTCGAAACGGCCCGGCCTGAGCAGGGCCGGGTCAAGCACGTCGGGCCTGTTCGTGGCAGCGATGATGATGACCCCTTCATTGGTTTCAAAACCGTCCATCTCGACAAGGAGCTGGTTCAGGGTCTGCTCGCGTTCGTCATGACCGCCGCCGAGTCCGGCGCCCCTGAGACGTCCGACCGCGTCGATCTCATCAATGAATATTATGCACGGAGGATTTTTCTTTCCCTGGTCGAACAGGTCCCGGACCCGCGAGGCCCCGACACCGACAAACATTTCGACAAAGTCCGATCCGCTGATCGAGAAGAAGGGAACGCCCGCTTCACCGGCAATCGCCCGGGCAAGCAGGGTTTTTCCGGTTCCCGGAGGGCCCATGAGCAGCACGCCTTTGGGTATTTTCGCGCCGATATTGATGAATTTTTTGGGCTCCTTGAGGAAGTCGACAACCTCCTTGAGCTCCTCCTTGGCCTCGTCAGCTCCGGCTACGTCCTGAAACGAGACCTTCTGCTTGGTCTCTGGATTGAGTTTAGCCCTGCTCTTCCCGAACGAGAGCGCTTTGTTTCCCGTGGACTGGATCTGCCTGATCATCAAAAACCAGATAAATCCGAAGAAAATAAGCCAGGGAAGGAAGTTAAGAAGACCTTTGAGGAAAAAATTATCATCGTCTTCTTTGCCTTCGACCTTGATGCCCTGGGAAATCAGCATTTTTATCAGTTCAGGGTCTTCATAGGGGATCACGGTATAGAAGTCGTATTTTTCTCCGCTGCCGAAAGCCCGGTACTTGGGTTTTTGTGTCTCTTTGGGAGGCTGTGAATTCTTGAATTTGCCGTATATTTTTTTACTGTTCTCAATAACGACTTTGTCGATCTCCTTGCTGTTGACCTTGGCCACGAAGTCGCTGTAGTTGATATATCTGTTCTCTTCACCGGACTGGTTCATCTGGAATATCGCGAGGATGAGAAGGCCGATGAGAAGAAAAAGCGCAATCTGCTTGAAAGTTTTGTTCATTCTTTTCTCCTGAAATTCTCTGATTGGAACAGGCTTTATATTATATGTTATTGATGGTTTCGATACGGAAGATTAGTACATCTCTTGGTAACTATAATATAAAGCAAGAACTTTTTTTGACTCTCCGGTGACAAGAAAATCCGCAGAGACCCTGTTCGCGCCCGCATTAACCGCTCCCGGCATCACTGCCGCCACTTCCGAATTGACGATACATAGTGGAATGGACATTTTCTGGCAACTGTCAAGCTTCTTTTCGATGTACAGGTCCTTTAATTTCTTTGATCCATGCGACAGCTTTATCCGGTCTCCTTTCCTTCTGTTTCGTATGGTTATTGTCAGAGGACGTATGTCATGAGTAAGCCCCAGAAAAATATAGTTACTCTTATGTTTATTGTTTATAAAAAAATTATGATCTACGGGCCTGGCTTTGATTATCGCATTAATTTCGGGGATTGCAAGTTCGATTTCGCCACCTTCGTTCAGGTTAAGTGCATAACTCCATTCTGAGGGAATATCGGTCTTGAAGGGAGAAAAAACGATACAGGGCTCACCCTCGAGAAATTTTCGCGAGATTGAAAAGGAGCCCGCGGAATAAAGCTCGATATGTGAGCGGCCGCTTTTGCGTTTGCTGTTAATTTCATTAAGGGTCGAAAAGCCCGGCGTAAAACCGAAATATTTTCTCGAAAGACTGGACAGGGCGAAATTAAAAAGCGGCGGTTCGGTGTTTATTGTTTTTTCGGGGATGATCAGGGCCCCGTTTTCCCATCTGATGTTTTGGGCCAGCAGCGGCGTCAGCAGGGTTTCAAGAAGCGATTCGTATCCCACGGCGATCTCAGAGAGATTTTCGATGCTGGTGAAAAGCATGGGAAAACGCTCCCGTATCTGAGGGATAATTTCATTGCGGATGAAATTTCGTGAATACTCGTTCCGGCTGTTGGAACGGTCTTCCCTCCAGGGGATGTTTTCATCCCTGAGAAAAGCATATATCTCATCCGAGCCGCAGTGAAGCAGGGGGCGGATGATTTCGTCCCGCTCCGGCCGGATACCCCTGAGACCGTAAACACCGGTTCCGGTAAAAATACGCATGAGAATGGTCTCGATGTTGTCATTTCTGCTGTGGCCCATGGCCGCCCGGGTATACCCTTCACGTTCCATTAGTTCTTTCATGAGAGCATAGCGTTTTTCCCTGGCCTGCTCTTCAAAGGAAAGCCCGGCGGCCCTGTTGCGCTTGAAATCGTACCGGTCCATAAAACAGGGGATGTCCAGGCGTGCTGCCGTTTCTTTGAGGAATTCTTCATCCGCGTCAGATTCTTCTCCCCGCATCAGGTGGTTTACATGAAAAATCCCCAGGTCGACGCCGAGGCGCTCCCTGAGGGCCAGCAATACGTGAAGCAGGGCCATTGAGTCCTTGCCCGCTGACAGGGAAAGGATGATCCTGTCTCCGCGGGAGATAAGGGCGTGCCGCTCAATATAATCAAGCGTTGTCGTTATAAGTTGATGCATGAGTGTTCCCTGTAGCCAGAATAGTGAAAAAAATGTTGCTGTCAATGTATTAATACGTGCACAATGGCTAACCGGCCAGGTATGACCGGAAGAATCGCGTATCGGCAGGTGCAGATGTATGGAAGCAATCATTGAAAAGAGAATAAAGGAATGGACGTCATCCCCCTTTGACCGGGAGACCATTGATGAAATAGCGTCCCTGGTGAAAGCCGGCGACAACCGGGAGCTTGAGGACCGTTTTTACCGGGAGCTTGAATTCGGCACCGGGGGCCTCCGGGGAGTGCTCGGCGCCGGCACCAACCGGATGAACCTGTACACGGTCGGCATGGCCACCCAGGGTCTTGCCAATTACATCAACGCCCACGCCGGAGAAAAGGGCTCGATCGTTATCGCGCGGGACTCACGCCGCAATTCCGACCTTTTCGCCCGGGAGGCGGCGTCGATCCTCGCGGGAAACGGCATTATGGTTTATTTTTTTGAAGACATAGCCCCCACTCCCTTCGCGTCATTCGCGGTACGCGAGCTCGGGGCCACAGCGGCAATCGTGGTCACCGCGAGCCACAATCCCCCTGAATACAACGGGTACAAAGTCTACTGGGACGACGGGGGACAGATCGTGCCCCCGCATGACAGGAATATCATAAAAGAAGTGGGCTTGATCACGTCGGTCTCGCAGATCGTGAAGCGTGATTTTGACCGCGGCCTGAATGAGGGCCGGATCGAGTATGTGGATGAGAAAATATACCGCGCCTATATCCGCAACCTTGAAAAAGCCGCGCTGCGCCCGGTAACGGCGTCAAAGATCAGCATCGCCTATACGCCTCTTCACGGCACCGGGTACAAGATCATCCCCGAAACGCTGCGTCATTTCGGCTTTGCCAACCTGCATGTTGAACCGGCCCAGAGCGTCCCGGACGGCGCGTTCCCCACGGTGAAAAGCCCGAACCCTGAAGAGAAAGACGCGCTTGCCATGGCGCTGGAACTTGCCGCCAGGGTCAATGCCGATATCGTGATGGCGACCGACCCTGACGCTGACCGCATGGGCATCGCGTTCAGGGACGCATCCGGGGCCTGCACCCTGATAAACGGGAACCAGATCGGCACCATGCTTCTGACCTACAAGCTGATGCGCTCGAGGGACCTCGGGAAACTGCCGGAAGGCGCGGCAGTGATAAAAACGATCGTGACCACTGAACTGCAGCAGGTCATCGCCCGTGATTTCGGCTGTTCCATTGACGACGTGCTCACCGGTTTTAAATGGATCGCGTCAAAGATGAAGGAGCGCGAAACGTCCGGCGGAGCGCCGTTTCTCTTCGGCGGGGAAGAAAGCTACGGGTATCTTCCGGTCGATTTCGTGCGGGACAAGGACGCGGTGAGCTCCTGTTATTTTTTCGCAGAAATGACTGACTGGCTTATGGCACAGGGCAAAACCCTGCAGCAGTTTCTCGATGAAATATACGCGACCTACGGCCTGTTCCTCGAGGACCTTCATTCAATAACCATGAAAGGCAGGGAAGGAAGCGAAAAGATCCGGGCGATCATGGCCGGCCTGCGTAAGACCCCGCCCGCGGCGATTGCCGGTTTGAAGGTGGTTTCGGTGAACGATATTCTGGGCCTGGAAAGAATCAGCCCTGAGACAGGAGAGCGTGCACAGATCACGGGGCTTCCGTCATCCGATGTGCTGCAGTTTTTTCTCGCTGACGGATCGAAGATCTCGCTGCGGCCTTCGGGAACGGAACCCAAGATCAAGCTTTACTTCAGCGTGCAGGAGAAAACCGGCGGTGATGCCGCCGCGGCAAAGGAAAAAGCGCGGGAAAAAATTTCACTGCTCAAGGCCTCGCTGCTGGAACTGGTCTCATCCCAGTGAGTCGAATAGTTCCTGTTCCTTCTTTTCCATGACCACCGCCTGTTTCGGGCCTTTTTCGTGGTCATACCCGGCGAGGTGAAGCACTCCGTGGATCACCAGCCGCTTGACCTCGTCGGCGAGGGTGACGCCGAATTCTCCGGCCTGCTCACCTGCCTTTTCCAGGGAAATGTAGATGTCTCCCAGGTCCTCGACCGGGGAATCGATTTCCGGGAAACCGCCGTCCCGGTTGGCGAAGCTGATGACATCAGTGGGACGGTTTTTCTTCCGGTAGCGCCTGTTTATTCCGCGTATGCTTTCGTTATCAGTGGCGATAAGGGTTATGCTGACATTGTCAAGCCCTGCCCGCTTGGCGACCTCGGCAGCCAGAGAGCCCAGTCCCTTTCTGGTGATTTTTTTATAGGGGAATCGAACCCCCTCGCTGAATACCGAGATGTTAATCATCCCTGCTTTTCTCTTTCATGATTTTCTTCTCAAGGGTCTGGATGTCTTCCTTGTCGGGGTATTCAATTCGGGTGTGGAAAATCCCGTTCAGGATGTTGAGGAACGATTTTTGTATCCTGTTGAGTTCGGCCATTGACAGGTCGGAATATTCGAGCTCACCTTCGTTCAGCTTGTTGTAAACGATTTTTCTGACCAGGCCTTCCAGTTTGACCGCGGTCGGCTCGTGCAGGGTCCGGGACGCGGCCTCAATTGCGTCGGCGAGCATGACAATGGCCGTTTCCCTGCTGTGAGGCTTGGGGCCCGCATACTGGAAGTCAGATTTTTTTATCTCTTCGTTCTCCTTGAGGTTGCTCACTTCTTCAAGCGCCTGGTGGTAAAAAAACGTAAGGGTCGACCTGCCGTGGTGCTCCCTGATAAAATCAATGATCGATTCGGGAAGGCCCGAGTTTCTTCCCAGTTCGATGCCTTTGGAAACATGGTTTAAGATGAGGTGCGCGTAGGCCTTTGAAGAAAAGGAGTTGGCTCTCGGGTCGGTAACCTTGTTTTCGATATACATCCCCGCGTCTTCAATTTTCCCGATATCGTGATAGAACGCGCCGACACGGGCAAGCATGGAGTTCGCCTGTATGTCCTTGCAGGCCGCTTCGGCCATGGTTGACACGATCAGGGAGTGGTTATAGGTACCCGGGGCTTTGACCAGCATTTTTTTGAATATGTCGGCGTTGAGGTCTGAGAGCTCGAGAAGCTTGAACCGGGTGGTGACGTCAAAAACGTTTTCATAAAGCGGCAACAGCCCCATGACAAGAATCGAATTGATCACTCCGTTCGCGAGCGCGATCTGGATGTTCCTGGTCAGGCTCCCGGCCGGGATCTGCTCAACGAGCGCGACTGAAATAACGACAACCATGTTGACGATACCGAGGATAAGCCCTCCCCTGAGGAAATCGGTTCGCCGGTTTACCCTGCTGTTGACCACGAGGCCCACGACCGCGGAACTGAAAGCAAGGATGATGGTCGCGGTATCTCCGCCGCTGATCATTGACGTGAAAAAGATCAGGTAGGTGCCGACCATCACGGTTATGTAAAGATTATACAGCAGGGAAAGGATCATGGTGACAAAGGGAATAGGGAGAAGGAGCGCGAAGATGATTTTTGAATTCATCACGTATTCGCTTCTGCTCAGGAAAAAGGTATAGATGATGAAAGTGACGATCAGCGAAAAAATAATCCAGCTCGCCCTGCTGTCAGGCATGATGTACTGGCGGTATTCCATGGCGAAAAAGCTGAATATCATCAAAAACACGACCTGGATGAGAAACACGCCGAGAATGTAATTGTAATGGGTCGATTCCGCGTTTTTATTTAGCACCTCGATTTTGTTCATTATATCGCTGGTAATGGTATCGCCCTCGCGGACGATCGTCTGTCCCTTTTTCAGCGTTCCCATCACGGGTTTCACGTTCTGCTTCTTCAGGTCGATCCGCCGCTGGGTCTCCTCAACGCTGAATTTTAAATTCGGCCTCATGCTTGATCGCACTATTCTGACCAGGGTCTTCAGGTCCTGCGAAGAGAGGTGCGGCGAGAGGGAGTACGCGATGTTGTAAAGGCGGCTGCGTATCTCGTCAATGGTTTTCAACTGGTTGAGCTGCCTGCTGACTTCCTCCGCTTCTCCACGGCCGGTAACGGTCCTGATGACAATATTGGCGTTCGTGATGCCCAGCGGGTTGTCGTAGCGGACGTTCAGCATCCCCATTTCGTTATTGTCATAGATGTAAATGAGTGTTTTGTTGACTGATTTATGGAAGGATTCGATGTCTTTCACCGCGAGCAGCTCGAGCAGGAACGCGTCGCTGTATTTCATGTATGCAGGGATTTTGCGGTGGAGCGCCTGAAGCTGCTGGGTCAGGTCCTCGGTGCCGATCGGCGGATTTTCTTTGAGCGTGTCCTTGAGGGCGGTGAAGAGCGCCTTCATGTTCCTTAAGCTTTCAATAAGCACTTCCGGGTCTTTATCGAAAACTATTTTAACCGATTCGGCGGCCCTCCTCTTCTCCATATCGGTTTCGGACTCGTTCACGTAATGGATGGTGCGGGAGACCCGTATGTCCTCAATCGCGATGTCGCCGATACTGTACTTATACGTGTCTTCGAAAATATTCAGGGTAAGCGCGGCGGTTGAAATCAGGATGATGATAAACAGGCTGATGAACGAAAATTTTATGTTTTCCGTTCTCAGGATGAAATCGAGTTTATTAAAAAAACTGTGTAAAACTTCTTTCATTGCCACCTGCCTTGTTGGTGCATGGGCCCCGGTTATTCAGATATACCGCTTTTTTCGTAAGCGGCAACAATTTTTTCGACAATGGGATGCCGCGAGATATCTTCCCTGGTGAACTTTGTGAATCCGATATCTTTGATCCCTTTTAAAATTCTCATGGCGTGGAGCAGGCCCGAGTTTTTCGGTTTTTCCAGGTCTATCTGCGTTTCATCGCCGGAGATGACCATCCGCGAATTCATGCCCATGCGGGTGAGGAACATCTTCATCTGGGACATCGACGTGTTCTGCGCCTCGTCAAGGATGATAAATGAGTTGTTTAATGTCCGGCCTCTCATATACGCAAGGGGCGCTATTTCAATGGCATTCCGTTCGATGAGCTTCGATATTTTTTCGAATGACTGCAGTTCAAAAAGGGCGTCGTACAAGGGGCGCAGGTAGGGATTTATTTTCTGGATGAGGTCCCCGGGGAGGAAGCCCAGGCTCTCGCCCGCTTCAACCGCAGGCCTGGTCAGGACTATCCGTTCGACTTTTCCGGTAAGGAAATAATGGATCGCGGCGACAACAGCGAGAAAGGTCTTGCCCGTGCCGGCAGGGCCGGTCGCGAAGGTGATCGGCTTTGAGAAGATCTGCGAGAGGTAATGGGCCTGGTTCAGGGTCTTGGGAACGATAATCTTCCCGGTGTCCGGGATTTTTATTTTGAGGCGGTTGAGGTCTTCAGCGCGGATGTTTTCTCCCGAGAGAATTGACTTTACCAGGTAGTTGATGTCGAAATCGTTGAATTCGTAAGACGTGTCCTTGTTGTGGAGGACGTCGCTCATGAGGTGAAGTATTTTGTGGAGCGCGTCGCTTTTCTCCCTGGGCGCTTTGATGATCAGCAGGTTTCCGCGCGGGATGATCTCGGCGCCCGAGAGCTCCTCGATTTTTTTTATGTTGCCGTCGTTAAACCCGCAGAGGCGTTTAAACAGCGACGTGTCATCGATTTCAAAGTGTGATTCAATCATTAGTGGTGTTGATCACCTTAATTGAAAGTTCCTGTAACTGTTGGTCTGAAACCGCGGAGGGCGCGCCGCTCATCAGGCACTGCCCCCGGGCGGTTTTCGGGAAAGCGATGACATCGCGTATCGAGGCCCGGTCAAGCAGCAGCATCATGATCCGGTCAAGCCCCAGGGCTATGCCGCCGTGAGGTGGCGCGCCGTACTGAAGCGCTTCGAGAAGAAACGAGAATTTGATTTTTGCCTCTTCATCTGAAATTCCCAGGAGCCTGAAGATGTCCTTTTGAAGATCGGAGTCGGCTATCCTGATTGAGCCGCCGCCGATTTCCATGCCGTTCATGACCACGTCATATGCCTGTGCTTTTATTGGTTCTCCGCCGGGGCGCAGGTCTTTGACTTTCGCGCGCTGTTCGGGAAGCGGCGAGGTAAAGGGATGATGCATCGCGTAGAACCTTCCCTCTTCGTGATTGTATTCAAAGAGCGGGAACTCGGTGACCCAGAGGAAATTGAATTTTTCGGGGTCGGTGAGCCCGAGGTCAGCGGCCAGTTTGAGCCTCAGGTTGCCCAGGACCGGGGCAACGGTTTCTTTTGGCCCGGACGCGAAGAAAACCACTGACGGTTCTGTGAGCGCGAGCGCCTTTTTGAGCGCCGATTTCTCATCATCGGTCAGGTATTTGGCGATGCCGGCGTCAAAGCCCTCGCCGGTGAACTTCGCGTACGGAAGCCCGCCGGCGCCGTATAATTTGACGAATTCGGCGTATCCGTCCAGTATTTTGCGCGAAAAGTTTCCCCGGTCAGGCGCGGCAACGGCCTTGATCACTCCGCCGCTCCCGGCGGCCTGGCTGAATGCCGTGAACGACGAGCCCTTCAGTATCTGCGTGCAGTCATTGAGCTCCAGCCCGAAACGGGTGTCCGGCGCGTCTTTGCCGAAACGCTCCATTGCCTCGTCATAGGTGATGCGCGGAAAAGGCGTTTCAATGTCCCTGGCGCACACTTCTTTTACCATGGCCTTGAGCAGGCCTTCAATGGTGTTCATGATAATATCAGGAGTCACGAAAGAGAATTCAAGGTCTATCTGGGTGAATTCGGGCTGTCGGTCATTGCGCAGGTCTTCGTCCCTGAAGCACTTGACGATCTGGAAATAGCGGTCAAAGCCCGAAACCATAAGGATCTGCTTGAAGAGCTGGGGCGACTGGGGAAGCGCGTAAAACTCGCCGCGGTTTATTCTGCTGGGTACCAGATAGTCGCGTGCCCCTTCCGGGGTCGATTTGTTCAGCATCGGGGTTTCGATCTCAAAGAAACGGTTTTCCGAAAGAAAGTTGCGTGTGGCCTGCATGACTTTGTGGCGCATGATTATTGCCTGCTGCATGTCGTCACGGCGAAGGTCAAGAAAACGGTAGCGCAGCCGGGTTTCCTCGCCCACGGGCTCGCGTGAATCAAGGGGAAACGGGGGAACCATGGACGTGTTCAGTATCGCGATGTCTTCGGCGACAACTTCGATTTCCCCGGTTTTCATGTCGGGGTTCACGGCTTCAGGGGCCCTTTTCCTGACGCGGCCCGTGACACCAAGAACAAATTCACTCTTCACCGAAGCGGCGCGGTCGTTTACCTCTCTGGGGCATGAAGAATCGGCAACGACCTGGACTTTTCCTGATACGTCCCGCAGGCGGATGAAAATGATACCTCCCAGGTCGCGGACCGTATCGGCCCATCCGCAGAGCAGGACCTCTTTATCAACATCAGCGGCTGAAACTTCACCACAATAGGTTCTTTGTTCAAAATATGCTTTCATGTATCGGTAATACTCCTGAAATTCATAGAAGATTGTACATTTTAATTATTTTTAATTTTGTCAAGCTTAAAAAGCGGTGAATTCAATCCCTGCGGTCAAGTAGTGATTGACAGGAATTTGGCTTAAGTGGTAATATCAACTGTTTGCGTTCACCTTTTCTTGTCCTTGAAGTGTTTCATCCGTTAAGGGATTTTCGATTCCCGGCTGTCCAGATTACTGTTCCAGGGATAACTCATGATATTTTTTTCAGCGACGGTTCCCAATGTCATTATAAACGCCATTATACTGATCGCGGCGATACTCTGCCTGTGGAAAGGCGCGGATTATCTGGTCGACTCGGCAAGCCGCATAGCCGAGAAGCTGGGTATCTCCGACCTGGTCATCGGCCTCACCGTGGTCGCTTTCGGCACGTCGGCGCCTGAATTCGCGGTCACCATCAATGCCGCGCTCCGCAAACAGGCCGATATCTCCGTGGGAAACATTGTCGGGTCAAATATCTTCAACCTGGGCTTCATCCTCGGTTCGGTGGCCATGGTGAGAAGCATCCAGACAACGAAAAAGCTGGTATACCGCGACGGCGTATTCATGTTTCTGATCACCCTGGTGCTTCTCTTCTTTTTCAGGGACTACCACCTGGCGGCGTATGAGGGGGGCATCCTCATGTCGCTGCTCGCCCTGTACATGCTTATTCTCTTTATCAGAAAAGAGCCCCTTGAAGAACAGGAAATCCCGCATGAAAAGGCGACACTGAAAGATTATTTTATCCTGCCCCTGAGCGTCGGAGCTGTCGTCGCCGGAGGGCATTTTCTCGTTGAATCCGCGACCTTTATCGCCAGGACCGCGGGCATATCCGAGTGGGTTATCGGCGTGACCATTGTCGCAGCGGGAACCTCCGCGCCTGAAATGGCGACCTCTCTTGCCGCGGTCATAAAAGGCAAACACGGGATGTCCGCGGGCAATCTGATCGGCAGCGATCTTTTCAATATTCTCGGGGTGCTGGGCCTTGCCGGGGCCATTAACCCCATGGCGATAAACAAAAGCGCGATGGGCTCTCTTATCATGCTCAGCGGGATGGTCATGGTCGTGTTGCTTTTCTTGCGCACCGGCTGGAGGCTTTCACGCGCTGAAGGCTTCATCCTCTTCATGCTGGGCGTTATCAGGTGGGGCCTTGATTTTTACCGGTGATGCGCGTCCGTTGATTCGCCGAATCCGTCAGGAAAATATTCTCTGGAAATGCCCGTAAATGGCGTCAGCCTGATCACTATCTTCCCCTTCAGCGATTATCCTGAAAACCGGCTCGGTGTTTGAGGGGCGCAGGTGCACCCATCCTCCTTTAAAGGGGCCGCTTTTTACAAAGTCGATGCGCAGGCCGTCGATGTCGGAGATCTTTTCCCCGGTAAAGTCCGCCCTGATTTTTTCAAGCGATGAGCTGTCAAAGGCGGACGGGTCAAAGGAGACCTTGCCCTTGCGCATGGCAAAGCGCGGAAGGGACGCGACGATTCCCGATATGGTTTTTTTGCGCCGGGCCATCATGTCAAGGACATACCCGATTCCCACAAGGCTGTCCCTGCCCAGGTGAACTTCAGGGGAAATGACTCCGCCGTTTCCTTCGCCGCCGATGCGGGCCTTCTTTTTGCGCATTTCCTCGACCACGTTGATCTCGCCGACTTTCGCGCGTAGGAAGCGCGCGCCGTGCGAGCGGGCGATCGCTTCTACGGTCTTGGTCGTGGAGAGATTGACCACGACAAGGCCCGGCTCTTTAGAGAGGAGGTGTTCCGTCGCGAGAGAAACGGTGAGCTCCTCGCCGATCGGGCGGCCGTGCTCGTCAACGATCGCCAGTCGGTCCGCGTCAGGGTCCTGCGCGAAACCGATATCGGCGCCGTGCTTTTTGACCGCAGCGGCCAGCGCCTTCAGGTTCTCGGGGAGCGGCTCGGCTCCGCGGGGGAAGGGCCTGCCCGGGTCACAGAAAAGGGGGATGAGCCTGCAGCCGAGCTGTTCAAGCAGCTCCGGGGTGATGACCGAGCCGGCGCCGTTGACCGAGTCGAGTACAACGGTAAACTTTTTCTTCTTTATCGACGAGCGGTTGATCACGCTGAGCACTTTCTGTATATGAATCCGGTGTGATTCGGTGTTTCCGGTTATGGTGCCCACGCGGTCCCAGGGCTTCGATTGCACGGGCATGTCCATCATGGAGAAATAGCGGTTGATTTCGGTCCCGGTGAGAAAGGCGCCGGTGCGGTTGATCAGCTTGAACGCGTTCCACTGGATCGGGTTGTGGCTCGCGGAGATGACGATACCTCCTGCCGCTCCGAGTTCCTCGACCATGACCTGGACCGTCGGCGTGGGCACGATCCCGATGTCGACGACGTCGCATCCCGCGAGTGCCAGGACCGACTGCATCCCTCGTGAAATGGCCTCTCCCGTGGGGCGCGAGTCGCGTCCGATAACCACCGTGCCCCCTTTAACGTAGCGGGCAAAGGCGCTCCCCGCCCGGAGGATCAGCTCCGGGGTCATGGTCTCGCCCACAACGCCGCGGATGCCGGACACGCTCATCATCAATGGTGTAGCCATGGTCAGCGCTTGCTCCTTCTCGTTTTTTTCCGTTTTACGCCGCCGGCAACGGGCTGCACCTCTTCCCTGATTTTGGGGGCATGCCTGCCGCCGCCGGGTGACGCGCCGACCGGGATCCCGCCCGAACCGAACTGTTCGACCTCGCGGTGAACTTCCTCGCCGACCGGTTCAAAGGCGCGCTGTTCCTGTTCGACCACGCGCTCAACCTGCACTTTCATCATGTATTCGAGGATTTCTTCTTTTATATTATTCAGTGCCGCTTCGAATTTACGGAAGCCTTCGATTTTATATTCAACGAGCGGGTTCTTTTCACCGTAACCGAGAGTCCATATCCCGTCGCGCAGGTCGTCCATGTTGAGCAGGTGGTCGCGCCATTTGGCGTCAATGACCTGGAGCGCGATCAGGCGTTCCAGGGTCCTCATGTCGCGAGCGCCCAGGACCTGTTCCTTGGCCTTGTATTTTTCACTGACCGCATCACTAACGGCATCGATGAATTCACGGTACGAAAGTTTCAGCGGGCTGATCTCTTCGTAGTCTATTTCATAGGTGAAGCGGTACTTGAGCCAGTTCTGCAGCCCGTCAAGGTCCCATTCCTCGGGGTGCGCGCCTTCTGAGGTAAAGAAGGCGATCTGCGCCCTGCATACGTCGTCAATGTACGAAAGAATTTTTTCCGAGATGTCCTCGCCTTCAAGGATATCGTTGCGTTCACGGTAGATGTATTCCCTCTGGGAGTTCATCACATCGTCATATTCGAGAAGGTGTTTTCTTATTTCGAAGTTCCTTCCCTCTACCCTTTTCTGCGCGCTGGCTATGGCCTTGCTCACCATGGGGCTTTCGATTTCCTGGCCTTCTTCCATGCCCAGGCGCTGCATGATGTTCCCGATCCTGTCAGAGCCGAAAAGGCGCATCAGGTCGTCTTCAAGCGAAAGGTAAAACCTGGATGAACCGGGGTCTCCCTGGCGTCCCGAACGTCCCCTGAGCTGGTTGTCGATGCGCCGCGCTTCGTGGCGTTCGGTGCCCAGTATGTGGAGCCCGCCCACGGAAACCACTTTTTCATGGTTTTCGGTCCATTCCCTGCCCTGGCGGACGATCTGCTTGGCGCGGTTTTTGTCCTGGCCGGCCATCTGCTCCCCGAGACCGTCAGCTTCGCCGAAATTACCGGTCAGAATACTTAATTTGTATTTGTCCCAGATCGCGGCGTCGTGCACCGGTTCATGTGATTCCAGCTCATCCGAATAGGTCTTCCGCCCGCCGAGCACGATGTCGGTACCGCGACCGGCCATGTTCGTGGCAATGGTGACCGTACCCGGCCTTCCCGCCTCGGCGATGATCTGCGCTTCCTGCTGGTGGTACTTCGCGTTGAGCACGTTGTGTATGATGCCGCGGGTTTTTAGCAGGCGTGACAGATGTTCGGATTTTTCTATTGAAATGGTGCCGACCAGAATAGGCTGTCCCTTGGTGCTGAGCTCGACAATCTCGTCGACAATGGCGTTGTATTTTTCTTTCTCGGTGCGGTACACTTTGTCCGGGTAGTCCCTGCGGACCAGGGGCATGTTGGTCGGGATGACGACAACGTCAAGGTTGTATATCTTCCTGAACTCGACCGCTTCGGTGTCCGCGGTTCCGGTCATGCCCGAAAGCTTGTTATACATCCTGAAAAAGTTCTGGAACGTGATCGAGGCCAGGGTCTGGCTCTCTCGAGCGATGGTCACGTTTTCCTTCGCTTCGAGGGCCTGGTGCAGGCCGTCCGAAAAGCGCCTTCCCGGCATGAGGCGACCGGTGAATTCATCGACGATCACGACCTGCCCCTCGTTGACGATGTAGTCAACGTCCCTGGTGAACAGGGTGTGCGCCTTGAGCGCCTGGTTCACGTGGTGGACGATCTCGATATTGCGGTTGTCGTAGAGGTTTTCGATCTTGAGCAGGCGTTCCACATGGTGCACGCCGTCTTCGGTCAGGGTGACGTGCCGGTCCTTTTCGTTCACTTCGTAGTCTTCCTCTTCCTTCAGGCCGGGGATGATCTTGTTGATAAGGAAGTATTTTTTCGTTGATTCCTCGGTTGACCCGGAAATGATGAGCGGGGTACGGGCCTCGTCTATGAGGATCGAGTCGACCTCGTCAACGATGCAGAAGTTGAGCTTCTGCTGCACCTTCAGGGACCGGTGCTCGACCATGTTGTCCCTGAGGTAGTCAAAGCCGAATTCATTGTTCGTGCCGTAGGTGATGTCGCATCCGTACGCTTTCTGCCTTTGCACGGGGTTCATATCGTGCTGGATCACGCCGACGTCGAGGCCGAGATAGTTATAGATCGGGGACATCCACTGCGAGTCCCTTCGCGCCAGATAGTCGTTCACCGTTACCACGTGAGCGCCTTCCCCGGAAAGCGCGTTCAGGTACACGGGGAGCGTGGCCACGAGCGTTTTACCTTCGCCGGTTTTCATCTCAGCGATCCTGCCCTGGTGAAGCACCACGCCGCCCATCATCTGCACGTCAAAATGGCGCATGCCCAGGGTGCGCACCGACGCTTCTCGGACCAGGGCGAACGCTTCGGGAAGGATGTCGTCAAGGCGCTCCCCCCGGTCAACGCGCTGTTTGAATTCAGAGGTCTTGGCCCTCATGTCGTCCGGGCTGAGTTTCTTGATGTCCTCTTCAAATGAATTGATTCGGGCGATCAGGGGACGGATTTTTTTGATGTCCCGTTCGTGCTTGGTGCCGAAGAATATGCTGATAATTTTGTCAATCATGGTATGTCCTTTTAAGTAGTTGGCCTGCTTCGCGGCAGGTTTTTCTCACTGCTTTGACTGAAACGGAATCAGACCTGAAAAAAACAGGTAACATATGGCTCCAGAGGATTTAAAAAGTCAACAAATAATATTAAACTTTCCGGGACATAATGTAATCCGAAAGTGAAGCTAGCGCTTCTTTAAGCAGGGGGATGTTTTCTCCCGTTACGGCCGAACCCGCGAGAGAGCCCGAAATTACGGCCCTGGCCCGGTCAATGCCGTCCGGGTCAAGCAGGTCGGACTTGTTGAAAAAATGGATGACCGGCTTGTCCTGCGCGTTGAGGCGGACGATTTCGTCGTTGACGGTCTTGATGTTGGTCTCGATGTCAGGCGCGGTGATGTCAATGACATGAAGAATAAAATCAGACGCGGCGATCTCTTCAAGGGTAGACCTGAACGATTCGATCAGGTTTGCCGGAAGGTTCCGGATAAACCCGACCGTGTCGGTAAGCAGCACTTCCTTCGCGTCGCCCAGGTACACGCGGCGGGTGAATGAGTCAAGGGTGGCGAAAAGGCGGTTCTCGACAAAGAGGTCGTCCCGGGCCAGCACGTTGATCAGGGTCGATTTCCCGGCATTGGTGTACCCCACGACCGAGCCGGTGACCTGCCCCGCCCGGCCTTTTCTGGTGCGCTGGCGGTGGCGCTCGATCCTGTCCAGTTTTTTTGAGAGCGTGTTGATCCTTCTGAGTATGTGGCGCCGGTCGGTTTCGAGCATTTTTTCCCCCGGCCCCCTGGTCCCGATCCCGCCGCCGAGCCGGGACAGCACCCCGCCCAGGCCTTTAAGCCGGGGAAGGATGTACCGGAGCTGGGCCAGCTCCACCTGTATCTGCGCTTCGGAGCTGCGCGCCCTGCGGGCGAAAATGTCCAGGATGATCTCGCTCCTGCCCAGGATCCTGCATTTAAGGGTCTCCTCCAGGTTGCGCACCTGCGCGGGACGGATGTTGTTCAGGTCAAAGACAAAAAGCGTGACGCGAAGCTCGTCAATGAGGCCTTTCATTTCATCGACAAAGCCTCTGCCTACGATAAACGAGGGGTCGATCTTTTCGCGGTGCACGATCCTGCTGCCCACCGGGACCGCGCCCGCGGTGGTGACGAGCATGGTCAGCTCCTCGAGGGAATATTCGACCGGGTCAGCGCTTTCGCCCTTGATGCGCACGCCGATAAGATACGCGCGCTCGTCTTTTGAAGAAGCGATTCTATTTACCGAGGCATCCATTGAACATAACACTGCATCCGGCCCGAATGCCGTTTCTGGAAAACCAGCCCATGGGCACTTCAAGCGCGAACGGTACGGGTTCATTTGAAGGATAGACAATCGAGGTGTCAAGCGGCTTCATGTCAAGTATCCGGGTGATCACGCCCCTTCGGTTGATGTAGGCGATGCTCAGGGGAATAGAGGTGTTTTTCATCCAGAAGGTTCGGTAATCCTCATCAGGGAAGATAAAGAGCATCCCGCTGTTCTCTTCAAGCCCGGTGCGGAACATGAGCCCCTTCCGGCGAAGTGATTCGGTGTTGGCGCGTTCGACCGTGACGCTGACTTTTTTGTTTTCGCTGTTGATTATGTGCAGGGTGCAGGCCTTTCGTTCCCCTGAAGAGAGTGAAGCCGGGAAAAGAAGCGCTGCGACAAGGATGGGAAGGAAAGCCCGCGTGTAATGCATACTCAGTATTTCCGCTGTATCTCAAGAATGGCCTGTATTCCTTCAGCGGCCAGTTCGACCAGGCTGTTCAGGTCTTTCACGGAGAACACCGCTTTTTCCCCGGTGCCCTGTATTTCAATCAGGTTCAGCCTGCCGTCCATGACCAGGTTCAGGTCGACGTCCGCCCGCGAATCTTCGCTGTAATCCAGGTCGAGAAGCATCCGGCCCTGCACCACCCCCGCGGACACGGCCGCGATCTCCGCGGTCATGGGATAGTCCGTGACCAGGCCCTGCTCCATCATCCCCCTGACCGCCTGCTTGAGCGCGAGGTACCCGCCGGTAATTGCCGCGCACCGCGTGCCGCCGTCGGCCTGAAGCACGTCGCAGTCAATGGTTATCGCGAAACCGGGAATTCGCCCGAGGTCCAGGGCCATCCTCAGGCTGCGGCCCAGAAGCCGCTGTATCTCCACGGCCCTGCCGTCGCGTTTGAGCAGGGGCCGCCCGGTCCGCCGCCCTGTTGAATAGGGAAGCAGGGAATATTCGGCGGTGAGCCAGCCCTTTCCTTTTGAAGCCGCGTGGTCGGGAACATCGGTGTCAACGCTCGCGGCGCAGATTACGCGGGTGTTGCCCATTTCAATGAGCACCGAGCCTGAAGACGCGGGGCAGAAGCCCGGGGTGATGCGCAGGTCCCTAATCTGATTCCAGTTTCTTGAGCTCCTGTTCAAGTTCCTCATTTTCCTTTTTCAGTTTTTCTATTTCTTTCAGGTCATCGATCTTGCGGTCAATGTTTTTATAATACGGGTCATAGTCCTTGGCGGTCTTGAATTCATTGATCGCTTCGGGGATCTGGTTGTCAATAAAATGTTTGATGCCTTTTTTGTAGTGCGCCTGGGCGTCCATCTTGTCCTGCACCGTGACGACTTTGGGGATGAGCTTGAACCCGATGTTGAACGAGTACGTCGGCCCGAACACTCCGGAGTCGGCGTAATGGGTATCGATATTGAACGTCACGTTTTTGATGACAAAGTTGAACCCGACCCCGAACGAATAGGTCTGGCCGTCGTTGAGCTTGTATCCTGCCCGGAACGAGACGATGTCAAAGAGGCTGATCTCGGCGCCGATATTCACCCTGAACGATTCCTCGAACCCGTAAATAAAGTCGTACAGGTCGGATGCTTCGATAATGTTTTCAGTCAGGTCAACGTACAGGCCGAACCAGTTCGTCAGTTTATAGGAAAGGCCCAGCCTGAGCATGCGCGGCAGGGGGTCGTCGTGGGCGTTGCTTCCCAGGTTCAGGAACGAAATCCCGATATGAAAATTCCTCGAAGGCACGTCAAAAGGCGAATACAGATACATCCCCTTGAGGACCCCCACGTCTATGGCGAAGGAATGAACATCCATGGTGTCGATCTGCTGGTAAACGTATTTCAGTGATCCGCCCAGGTACATGAAGTCGAAATCATAGCCGTACCCGACCGTGAGCACCCCGCTGTAAAACGTGACATCCCCGGTTTTGTTTCCATTAATGTCTATCTTGTCAAAAGGCGGCACCCAGAATATTGAGTTCGAGACCGCGATATTGCCGTGGTGGATGGGATAGCTGAAGCTGATGTTTTCGTAGCGGGAATCGAGAATGAGCTCCTGGTGCTGGATCGACAGTATCGGGTATTTGAGTGAACCCAGGCCCGCGGGGTTGTAATAGAGCGTATTGATGTCCTCGACCATCGAGGTAAACGCCTCGGCCATTCCCAGTGACCTGCTCCCCACCCCGATTTCAAGGAAGTCGGCCCCGGAGGTCCCGATTGTTTCAGCCGCGTACACGGGAGCGCAAACAGTCAGAACAGCACATAGTATTGTCAGTATATGAATTTTCATATTCTTCGCGAATCCCGGCTCCGGATTGAGAATCATCTCTATTATAAACCTGTCAGTCCCTTTGAATAATACCCATAGAAACCGTGAATGAGGCAACGGGAACAGGCTCTTGCGTATTCCATGAGAATGGGCCCGGTATTCTATTTATTTACATTATTCTTTTTTTTGTATAGATAAGGATGATTTTCACGACATGAACAGCCTGTTTATAATGGATGTCGTGTCAGGAAAATCCCTGTTGCCATGATACTGTACCTGGAAGATATCATGGTAATACCGGTTATTATCACTCATTAATGCATCAATAATGGCAGCATCCTTCTGTTTTGTCAAAACCATTATGGCAGACTGGCTTGTCTGGATGATGGTTGAATAATTGCCCAGTCCCTTGCGCAATTTGGCGATCAGGTATTTGATAATAAATCCGATTTCTTTATTGTAATTGTTTTCCGCAGTTATTACCGCGCAGAGGTTGTCCCCGACGGACGAATACTGCAGCAGCAGATATTCGATAAATGCAATTTTATTGTCGACATCGTTGAGATCCAGGGTCTCGAGGTTTGCCGGCCGCGCGTCAAGGGCAAGCAACAGGGGGATGGCCAGGTTCTGCTTCAGAGTGGCGTGCAGGTCCTCGGGAGACGGCATGATCTCTCCTTCATGGTATTTCAGCATGAGTATTGCCGAGTCGAGCCCGGCTGAAAACTCGCAGGACGTATCTGCGGTACGTTTCAACAGCGGTGCTGTAATGAATGACGAGTTAATGAAATACAGGGAGTATTCTGATTTTTCCGCGAACCTGAGCGCTTTTGACAGAAACTGGTCTATTTCAATATCGGATGACAAAAGGATGTGCCCTTTCGGGGATGTGCTGATCGAGCGGTACAGACCGTCCTTCAGCGAGATGGCGAAATTGTCACGGTCAACATCCTGCGATGCCCGTGAAGGGACGTATGCTTTTTTGCTGAAGTCGTATTCGAGCAGCGCAAAGTAGTGAAATTCGAGGGCTGTAATCCTGCTGATCAGAATTTCTTTCCAGTAATCGGGGCTTTCGTTAAAGACATCACCAGTGTCCAGAAACGGGTCATAGAACGCGGCCGTTTCTTTTGCTTCTTCGTCGTTTTTCAGGCTGTAGAACAGCAGGTGCAGTGCCGCCAGGAGCTCGTCGTCACTCAGAAACCCGAGGTCTTCCGGGGCCATGTAGTGGACTTTTGCCGGCTCCTCGTTCTCCTTTATGCGTGAAACGAGTTTTTTCAGGTCTTCGTTAAAGGTCTTTTCCCTGAGGATGTTTATCCCTTTCTCTGGCTGAGAGGAAGGCTCGTCCCATTCTTCAAAGGGAGACGAAAAGGGGTCGGTTTTGTTCAGGTCTTGCTTTTCGTTTTCCACGACGGGCTCCTGTTATGAAAGCTCGAGCATTTTTTCAAGCGCTTTTCGGGCACGGTCGCTTGTCCGGGGATCAACCGTAACAACATCCTTCCCGTGCTCCAGGGAGTCATGCAGTTTCTGGAGCGTTATTTTTTTCATGTCCGCACAGATGAACGAGTCTGACGCGGGGATGTAGTCAAGGTCCGGCGCCACTGTTTTAAGCTTATGGATCATGCCGATCTCGGTACCCACGATTATTTTTTTCCTGTCGGTGTTTTTCACGAAAGTGACCATTTCGCCGGTCGACATCACCGCGTCGGCCATATCGATAATCGCGGGCCTGCATTCGGGATGGACCATGACAAAGGCCCCGGGATTTTTTTCTTTGACGAGTTCAAGCTGCTCAGGGGTGAAGTTTTCATGCGTGGGGCAGTACCCGTTCCAGAGGATGATTTTTTTATCGGTAAAGCGCTGCACGTAGCTTCCCAGGTTCCTGTCAGGGACAAAGATGATGGTGTCGGCATCGATCTTCTGCACGATTTTGACCGCGTTCGCCGAGGTGCAGATCACGTCTGAAACCGCCTTGACCGCAGCAGAGCTGTTTATATACGACACGACCGCGGCACCGGGATGTTTCTGTTTCATGGCAAGCACCTGTTCCGGCCGGGCCATGTCAGCCATGGGGCACCCTGCGGAAATGTCGGGCAGCAGTACTTTTTTTTCAGGGTTAAGGATCGCCGCTGATTCGGCCATGAAATGCACGCCGCAGAAAACAATGATGTCAGCGTCGTTGCGGGTCGCGATACGGGCGAGCTCAAGCGAGTCGCCGGTCCGGTCTGCGATGTCCTGTATTTCGGGGTTCTGGTAGTTGTGGGCCAGAATAAGGGCGTTCTTTTCTTTCGCGACGGTTTTGATCTTTTGAACTAAATCCATGGGGCCTGTTTTTGTTTATGATAATTTTCGGCATCTTAACCCTTCCATCCTTTTAATCAAGATAAAATTACCTCAAATAATAAAATTTAGCGCAAAAAAGTATTGACACAAGCCGGCATGTTTTTTAACAAGATATCCACTTTCACATACATTCCCCTGTAGCTCAGCCGGTAGAGCAAGTGGCTGTTAACCACTGGGCCGTAGGTTCGAGTCCTACCGGGGGAGATAAAGCAAAGGGCCGTCCTGAGGGACGGCCCTTTGCTTTATCTCCCTCTTGGAGGCCTTGCAACCATCGCACGCGAAAGACCGGAGGTCTTGAGCGTCTAGCGAGAGGACACGAGCCAGCCGAAGTGTCATCGAGCGTCAATCCTACCGGGGGAGCATAGATAAACCATAGATAGAACTCCAGGTTTTTGCCTGGAGTTCTTCTTTTTATTTTATTTTTAGATTAAATTTATTAGATATGCACGAAAGTTTTATATTCCTTTTAAATAACAACCTAATGCATCAACATATCCTCCAGACCGACCAAAAAAACCTATAATTTGATAACCTGAAGGAGCTTCAAACCTGAATTCTTTTCCTCCATTACCACCAAATATACTATAAGTTTTTTTATTTGTTCTGAATTGAATCGAATCGATATAACCACCTGATTTACCATAGATTGCTATAATGTATTCGTCATCATCTAGTGACATGGTGTATTCTTTACCACCATTACCGCCATGTTTATCTTGTTCTTTTACTGATCCATCCATTTGCTGTGTTACGATTTGTATTGCATCAATATACTTACCTGCTCTGATTTTAATTTGCTTAATTTTAACATTATTTTCTGTTACATCATCCTGGAAAGTATTTCCGCCATGACCACCTACTGGACCAAAAGAATATGTTGTAAGTGTTTGCCCAGATGTAGTAATGAAAAATCAGGGCGACATCTATCCAGTTCATCTATTATTATCAATAGTGGAAAATTTTGTTTGTTTCTTATTTCACCACCTAGTTTTGATAATAGCTCTTTAAAATTATTAATAGATTTTTTTTCATCGTTATATGAAGAAATTTTCTTCTCAATATACTTTGAAAAGAGTTGATCGGTTTCATCATTAAAAGCATCCTTAATATCTTTAAGCGTATCAATGTCTGATAAATTAATTAAATTAGCGGTTAAAGCTTTAATTCCGATTTTTGCACCAGATAATAAAATGGTTTTAGCAATATGTATCGCTTTATCTTTAAATTCATATGTATATTTTTGAATTGAACTTATTTCAGTAAAGTGTTTTTCTGAAAGAGATATAATCTCTGACGTAAATGAAATAAATGGATCATCACAGTAATCATTTGAGTAAGCATCATAATAAATACAATTTATCCCTTTATTTCTTAAATCAGAAATCCACATATTAATAAATGAAGTTTTACCTTCACCCCATGGTGCGTCCAAGCACATCACGATATTATCTTCTAAATTTTTATATAAATTATATAATGACTCACCATATCCGTTTCGGCGAAATACATCATTTGAATATGGATTGTCTTCTGGAATAATAAGTTCTGGAGATTTAAGTATCATGAGTTGTCCCGATAATGTAATTAGTTCTTTAATAATTCCCAACAATAGATATCAGTAGGTATCTCTTCGAGAATCAAATCAATTTCAAATGAATCCCATTCATGACAACAACCAATGGATTGACAATAAATGTCATCTGCGGCAGCGATTGGAGATGAATATTGACCATAGATATCACTTCCCTTACCCAATATCCATTTGTTGTTATTTCGATTATATTTAATAAAAAATAGACCAATTGGGGAGTTGTAAAGGAACACATTGTTAATATGTTCTATTGAATCCATTTTATTTCACCTTAATATTTGATGTTTACAGTATACTGAATATCTGTTTACTATAAACCCAATAAAGTGTCAATAAAAAATTATGTCACTAATTAAATTTGTTAAATATTTTTACATTCATCTTCCTCACCCCCCCCCTTTTTTTTCCGTCACCACCCTTCTCTCAAAGCTTTCACCCAACGCCATCAATTCCTGAATCTTCTCCTGCGGCATCTTCAAAAGATTCATCATCTGCGTAATCCTCGCCCTGGAAAGGTTCATTCTTCTCGCCAGCCCGGCTTTGGTCAGCCCTTCCCTTTCCATGATCTCACGAAGTTCCATGGCCTTGAATATAGGGTTTCTGTATAGCTTTGGGGGTTTTACTTCTGGTTCTGGAATTCTGCCGGTATGAGTGAAGGTTTTTACAGAGGATTTATGGGTGGCTTAAGCCGTGCTTATGGCGCCAAAAATACTGTATCTTTTTTAACTTGACTATTTATGTACATATTTCATATTATTTAGTATAAACTGATTAAAAAATGAATACAAAAAAGATCATATTAGAAGAAATAGAAAAGCTTCCCGATAAAATGCTTTCGGAAGTGCTTGATTTCGTTCGTTTTCTGGAATATAAAAACGAGATCGATCTTGATACGTATATTCAATCAGAGTCTTCATTAAAGAAAGAATGGCTTTCCCCTGTCGAGGATGATGCATGGAAGGATTTATAAGGGGAGATGTCGTAGTAATTCCGTTCCCCTACTCGGATTTAACCAATGCTAAACGCAGACCGGCCCTTGTTATAGCAAATTCATCATATAATGATATTATCCTTTGTCAAATTACAAGCAAGGAAGTTAAAGATTCTTTTGCCATTTCCATTTCTGATGACAGTTTCACAGATGGAAGTCTAAAAAAAATCAGTAACATACGTCCCAATAAAATATTTACTGCTGATTCGAATATCGTTCTGTATAAAATTGCTTCATTAAAACCTCAGGTGCTCAATGATGTGATTAAAAGGATAATTGAGATTCTTAAAAGTTAGATTACCCCGATATCGTTTTTTTATTCTATATCAACTCATTAGGTGTGAGGTTTCCTCTGAAAGTGATTGCCTTTTTCCAGTTCTTCCACATCATCTCTGTGCTGCTTTATTCTATGATTGATATTATCTATTTCAAGCTTTCCTGATTCAACGGCTTCTTAAATGCGGCAGTTGCAAGAATCATCCTGTCATGTAGTTCAAAATTTGTAATTTCCTGTGCTTTAATAATAATTTCCGTATTTAAGGGAATAATTGTATAAAAACTTGACGTATTAATCTCTGTTATTGCTTTTTCCAGATCAACGGGTATTCTGTTTTTTTCTGAAAGATATAATATTTCCATCAAACTGATAGCTGAAATATAAAAGGTGTCAACCCCGTTGTCAGTATTTTCTAATATTTCTTTTGCCTTTATCCCGATTTTCCCTGTTGCAGCAAAGTGGCGAATGACTATTACTGTATCAAGCAGGTATTTCATGCTATATATTTTTATTAAGAATTGAATCGGAGGTTTCTTTTCTAATTAGTTTTATTTCATTTTCGAGATCACATAAATTTTCAAAACCTTTATCTTTCCATATACCCTGAAGGCTTTTCTTCCCGGATTTTTTAGCTTTTTCATTATATAGCATTTTATCAATATAGCTTTTTTAATTCGTCAATTTTATCATCTGAAAGAAGATTCACTTCATTCAATAGCTCGACCTTTTTTATTTTATTAACTTTCATATCATTAACTCTTCAAATTTTGTGGTTATAATATAAGTAACACCTCACTATCGATATAATAAAGTATTGAAAATGGAAAGCGGTTGATAAGACATTTTCTAACATTAGTAGAAATCTTCGGCCATGACTCAGGGTACTTCTTTATGCGGTTTATACCTTTTCTTATTTCTGAGGCAAATTCGAATCCAAGACCTGAACGCTCATTGTTATAATATTTAACTGTTTCAATCAGCTCTTCAACAGCTTCATTCCTGTAACGGACAACCATTATTTTATTATATTCTCTATCATGCCATAAACTTCTTCTTCAGGGAGAGAGCCGGAAGCATCTTTTTTATGTAATGCCACTCGTCGCTCAGCCTCATCAGCCCAGGCTTTTTTTATTTCTTCATCCTGCTCAACATCAAAACTTTCTATAATACTTTCAAGAAGCTCTGCACGCTCAATAGGTGGAAGATTTACAGCTTTATTTAATATTTCCTGTGTTTGCGGTTTCATAATTTACTCCATTAATAAACTTAAATATTTCTATTAACACATAAATATTCAAGTATTTTTTGGATTATGAGCACCTCAAAAAATCAGTTTTTTCATTAATTGAAAAATGATAAAACCTGATTTATCCAATGGTTGTGCCCACAAGGGAACATCCGAAATGTAATTTATAGAGGTTCCCTTATTTTTATTAGTATAACAACTATAAGTTCGTTTTACGGTTGTTTATGGATATACCACAACTGTATCGCGACAATAACCTCTTCAAACAAGGAGTTCGAAAATCGTTCATGCGGGGAAGCTGCGAGAAACACAATAAGAACTCCCGGCCATCTGGCCAGGAGTTCTTTAGAAGGAATTGAACTATATAAATGCAGAATTTCAGATATTGTCAAAACAATTAACTATCTGCTTTACGTGACAGTTTATATATCTGAATAACTACTGAATTATACTTTTTTAACGTTGGTTGCGAAAGGTCCTTTGGGGCCCTCGCCTATTTCAAATTCAACAGTATCGCCTTCATCGATATACCCTTGCACTTCATTTTTATGAACAAATAAATCCTTACCGGATTCCTGTTCGATAAACCCGAAACCTTTGGTCGGATTAAACCATTTAACTTTTCCTTTTGGCATAATAACCTCGTAAGTAATTTTATTAGGACCTGTATAAATAATGTTTTAAATTATGGGCACCTCTAAAAATCAGGAGTTTCATTATTATCAAATATAATAACTCCTGATTTTATCAGATATTGTGCCCACAAGGGAACAACAAAAATGTAATTTATAGAGGTTCCCTTATTATATTTTCATAAAAAACAAGGATGTATAAAATAGCAAACAGTTTTTTTCTTTAATCGCTAAATTGGCCATTAAAATAACGTTCATAATCCGGGAAAGAGCGGTATATGTCGGATAATTTCCTTTAAACATGTACTAAATGACCATGTTGTGATAAATGTTTTATTGTTTTCGCCCTGATTATCCGGGATGCCGGTCGTCACACCCGGGAACAGAGCATGCGCACCATTGTTGGGTTTTCAATAAATGATTTTTACTCTCCCCACAATCCCGCTCTCGAGCCGTACTTTAATACCGTGAGGGTGCGAGGGAGACCTGGTGAGGATGTCTTTTACCACTCCCGGTGTCATTTTTCCGGTTCGCTGGTCCTGTTTCTGCACAACAGCCACTTTTATGCCCGGCTTTATGTCCGCTCTCATTGTACCGTCCATATTTGCACTCCCTGTTTTTTTATCATTTTTTACCGTAACCGGTCCAACTGGTTGGCGAAATTCCGCCTGCCGCGCGGGCTGCAGCCTGAAGGCGCCGGCCTGGCAATGCCACACATGAGGTCATATCCTGCCCGGGGGATCGCGTCAGCGTCCGGCAGTATCTGTATATTATTCTTTCGTCCTGTTAAAATTCTTTTTTCGGGAAGCCAGCTCCCGCACCCAGGCCGGGTCCTTTGTGGCACAGATTACTTCAAGGTCTATTCCTTCCTCAATAATCCGCCTGCCGATTTTCAAAAAACCGCTGTCTTCTGTTATAATAACAATTTTTTCAACATCACTTCCGGCATTGTCCAGCAGTGCTTCAATCATCTCTTTGATCTTTATATCTGCCGAATTACGCGAACAGCCTTCAGTACTGGTGAGCTGCCAGCCATGATCCATAAGGGCCTCTTTGCGCGCCTCCTTGATCTTAGCGAATACGACATGGCATTGTATGGCACCGTCAGCCTTTGCCACATGGTCCATGATGGCATGAAGATTGTGAAAAGAAACGTTTTCTATGTCCCAGAAATAATGAGTACTCACGGACAGGCCTCAGGTAAAATACAGTATAGTGACATTGTCACCGATGCCGGTGAGCCGGTCTATACATTATTCTCTATGCTGATCATTTTTATTGCCGTATAAACGGAACAGGTGTGGCGTATATGAAGCATTTGTGGGTTATCGGCCCTTTGGGCTAGACCCCATCCGGAAGTTTTGACCGCATCATTTGCCTTCGGTTCAACGTGCGCCCGTCCACAATGAAAGTGCCGTCGCCGACCGCGTGAATGGTCCGCTTCTCGTTCCGTGTGCTGTCAATGTACGCCGCGACGCCTTCAAGGACAATGATATTGTGCTTATTGACGATATCGATGACTTCGCATTCGATATTGGCAAGGCATTCCCTGATCAGGGGCGCCCTGACCTGTTTTCCCTTAACCGGGGTCAGTTTGAACTTTTCAAATTTATCGGTGGACGCACCGGAGCAGGTCCCTATGCCGACAACCCTGTCGATCAAGTCAACAGTGGGGACCGCGATTACGCATTCCCGTGATTTTTTAAGCGCGGCATAGGAGTAGTTCCAGGGGCCCGTGGTCATTGCAAACAGCGGCGTAAAACCCGTCACCATGGTCCAGGATATCGTCATGATGTTGTTCTTTTTGCCGTTGTTCGTCGTCACGAGCACAACCGGTCCCGGTTCAAGCAGCGTGAATGCTTTGCTGATCTTTATTTTCCTCATCATCGCCCCTCCTATACGGTTTGCCTGAAATCGTAATAGACTGTTATTCACAATTGGAGAATTATTAATCATGTATAGTAGATATTTTATACATTTTTTAAAAATTATGTTATCAAAAAAGATAAATAATTCCATGCGATATCCGCAGTATGCTCCTTCGATATCTTTCAAAGGTTCAGTTTCTGTGTGATCAGTGATTTTGAAAGGTTCATTCTCCGTGGCAGTACCGTTCTGGTCTGTTCTTATCTTTCCATGATCTCGCGAAGTTCAAGGGCATAGTAAAACAATTCGGTATATTTTTCACATTGACAAACATGACATGGTTTTGTACATTTTCTTTAAGCGAGGATAACAATGAAAACAGCGACTTTCAGTGATTTCAGGAATAACGCAAAACAATACTTTGATGAAGTTGAAAAAGGTGAAATAATACAGATATACCGCCATGGCAAGCCGGTTGCCATTATCTCTCCAGTGGGTCATAAAGACATTTCTCGTTGGAAAGATGCAAAGCCTCTTACTATACCCGGTGTTTCACTCAGCAAAGCCATTCTCTCCGAACGAGAGGAACAGTGAAACTGTTCCTTGACTCATCAGCCCTGGTAAAACGCTATATCCGTGAAGACGGCACAGACCGTGTAATAGCCAGGTGTTATCCGAAGTCTGGATGCTCTTCACATAGCTTCAGCACTTATATATAACTGTGATATCTTCGCAACAGGTGATGTAAAACAAAAGGATATTGCCAAAAAAATGGGTTTGTCGGTCGATTTTATATAACTGGTAATGTTCTTGTTAACAGAGGCTGTCACATGACCGTAAAAACAGGCATAACCATGCTGTTTATCGCCGGTATTGTCGCGGGCGTCATCGCCATCCTCATGCTCGTGAACGGCGAATGGGCGGGCTTTCTCGGCACACTGATCGTCGCACTCGGCTTTATTGGTCTCGGATGGGCCGCCAAACGCCTGTTTTCATCTGCAGAGAAAAAAGAGAACAGCGGCCAAAGCACGGTCAGCCGCGTGATCCTGGTCGTGTTCGGCGGCGCCGGCCTCATTATGCTGGCCGGGAGTCTCGCGTTATTTCTGGATGAGGATGTGCCGGCAGGGATCGGCATGTTGATCTTCGGCCTTGTATTCTGCGCGGCCGGGTATTTCGGCTCACGCGCTTTCGCTCCCCCGAAAGGAGCCAGGGCTGTACCGATACGCACCGGCACGAGTGACATCAGGGGCGTCATGGGCCAGTCGGGCAAGCTTGAGGAAACGGCGTATGTATATGTCGATGAGAGCACGCCCGATGATGAAATCAGGAAAATGCAGGATGACTGGGAACAGCGGCCCTGGACACAGCGGAGTGACTGGGCCGAAGGGATGGTTGTTCAGGAAGGCGTATCTGACATCCGCCTCCTTGTTGTTTTTACCGTGATCTGGAACATCATCGGCTGGGGGATAGCCGTTTACGGCATAGGGGTCGAATGGAATTCATCTGAGATACCGTGGTTTCTTGTGGTTTTCCCGGCATTCGGGATAGCGCTCATGTACCTGTGTGTCCGGACATGGGTACGCAGAAGGAAATTCGGCGTCAGCATTTTCCACTGTAATACCATGCCTTTCTATCCCGGCGGCCGGGTTCAGGGTGCCATACAGACCGGTGTTCCCGTGAAAAGCCGGAGCATGCAGGAGTTTTCCCTCAGGTTTATGTGCGCCAGGAGAACCACGGTCATCGACGCCGAAGGGAAGGACCGCGTCATCGAAGAAATTCTCTGGAGCCGGGAGGAGAAGGTCTCCGGCCTCATTTCGCATAAAGGCCCGGGCTTTCAGGTACCGGTTGATTTCGCCATTCCCGAAAACCTCCCCCCTTCCCGGCTTTCACCGGAGAACGACCGGGCCCTGTGGCTCCTGCACGTGAAGGCCCCGGTCAAAGGCGTTGACTACGCCGCGCAGTTCGAGGTGCCCGTGTACGGGAAACCCGGTAATTAAAAAAGCGTCACCCTGTACCGCACCGGATATCCCCCCGCACGTGATCCCGATTCCTCTTACACGAAACAGTGAACAGGCAATGCCGGAGTATAAGCACCTGATGGGGCTGTCCCAAAAAAACGTTCGTCGAGTGAATTTCGTAAGGTGGAAACAGTATTCCCGCTCATTTCAATACGATTTCGATGTTTACTCCATCAAAATCACTCAATGAGCGTTACGAAATTAGTATCGAGACGACTTTTAGACAGCCCCTTTTTTGCCGGATATTATTCCGAACGGGAATTGAGCCCGTGCAGGCCCTCACGCGGTTTTGGCGCCGGTCCCCGGGAACAGCAGGAAACAGAGGGACGGGGCCCGTCATATACCTCGGACATCGTTCAAGCAGAACGGGTCGAGTAATTTTTCTGTCTACTGCTATGAGACTGCCTTCCACAATTGTATTGACAGGCCGGTGTGCCGTGGTCATGGCCATGATCATGGGCTACCCGGCAGTGAAGTTCGCAAGGGGCTTCCAGCGGGAGTTTTCCGGGATCACGTTTGTTTGACGGCAAGAGAGGCACCTGTGAACATGCTGTTTATAGTTCTTTTTCCATCCATATGACATCAAAGTATTGATTGAATTTTTTACCGATTTTAGTAAACGCACCGCATTGTTTGAATCCGTTCTTCTGATGAAAGTTTATACTGTCATGGTTTTCTGATGAAATATCAGCGAGGATTGTTTTTATTCCCATTTTTTTTGCGGATTCTTCCAGTTTATCTAAAGCTTTCTTCCCGATTCCGTTCCCGGTGTATTCTTTTTTAATAAAATAACTGATTTCGGCGGTTTCTTTAAAAACAGGAAACGGGTTATATGGCCTTAATAAGCAAAATCCGATTATGGTATGGTCATGTTTAATAACAAAAGCAGGATACATTTTTGCAATTTCTAAAAATCTTGAATAGAACATATTGGGAAGCTTCCCTTCCGGGTACGCATAAAAAGTTTGTTCAGCATAATAGTTGAAAATATCCATAACATCACGTTCATGCTCCGGTGACATTGGTTCGAATGTGCAATCCATAAAATTTTTCCTGACAATATAATAGTTGTATTTCCCCCTTCTCATGCACCGGGGGAGGATGCCGAAACCCGCAGTGGGTTCCGCGGCTTACCTTTTTTTCTTCCTGGCCTTTGCTTTTTTTGCTTTCTTCGCCCTGGCCGGCGCCGATTTTTTTGCCGTATGGATATAATAGCTCACTCCGACATTGAACATGAACCGGCCGAATATATTCTCGTCCTTTTCGAGAGGGCCCATATTGGGTATCATGGCATTGAACATCCCGCAGACCGCAAGCCGGTCGATCACCTCGTATTCGAGACCGGCCGAACAATCCATGGCAAAAGCGAGCCTGCTGTACCATCCGGTGTCCTCGAACTTGACCCGGTATACGGTGCAACCCATGCCCAATCCGAGATACAGCTTGAGTTTCTTCGCGGGCGAGAAATAATACCTCGCGCCCAGCATGAACGGCGCCATGTCCATTACCGCGTCCTCGACGACATCCCGGTACAGCCCCGAATACTCGTGGTCGAAATAAATCCTCTCCCACAGGAACCGGTACGTGATCGAAAGCTTGTCTATGACGAAAAACTGGATCTCCGGCTGAACAGCAAGCGCGAACGCGATGTCCCTGCCCTCGCAAAGCGGCGTGGCGCAGCCGAATCCAAGATATCCCCCGAAGGCGAGATCGTATTTTCGGGCGGTTTCTGCCCGTGCCCCGCCTGCCGCGGTCAGCAAGAAAAAGGCTGTAATGAAAGTAGAAATAATAACTGCGGAACGCTTCATCCTGGCCTCCCGGTCTGATCCGCTGCCGAAAATACCGGATACATGAAAGACCGGCAAAATTTTAACTGCACACTGTCAGAAGGGACTTTTTAATGAAGAAGAGAACCTTCTGTGGTTTTAATAATCTGCCCTGATAACAATAGTCAACTCGTTGATCACGAAACATAATTAACATGATGGAATCGTCAAGAAGAATACCGTTCCCATGTAACGGGTTATATCTCTGGCAGGCAGGCAATTAAATACTCCAGGGGCTGTCAGCGGGAGTTTTCAGGAAATACCTATGTCTGAGGAGAAAGGGGTATCAACCTTAACGCCAGTTTTATATCCTCCGCAATCATTTTTCGTTTTGATTGTTCAATGTTAAAACTGTCGCCTGTTTGAGTGTATGAGGGGATAAACCTGATATTATTTAAAACATGCACTTCCTTTCGTATTTTGTATGTCGGCCCCTGCCTGATCGGTTTGATGTTGAATCTGGATTTAAAAATATAATTTACCGATTTAATCGCAAAGTCGCCCATGCACATAATTACCTTAACGTTGGGAAAGCCGAAAATTTCTTGTTCGAGATATTTAGAAGCGCATTCTTTTATCGTTTTGGCGGACACCAGATAATCAATTTTAGAACATTTTATGGCGGTAGTCAGATATACTCCACTATTTGTAAGATCATTATAGGAATTAATATGTATACCGGCATCCTTAAACGCAATTTGTGTGGTTATAAAAAATGAACCCCGGTTGTTTTCATAAAAATAGTTCGAATGGTCCACCGGAGGCGCTTCGGAAACCATAATTATGGAAATGTTATTCTTATTGCCTTTAAATTTTGGATAGATAAAATCCTTATTGGTATCGGTGCATGGATAACTGCATTTTGCCGGGTTAATGTTCACTGGTGTATCCTCCTCAATGCGCGTCATGCAATGTTTTGATTGCCCAGTATCCGGCCGCGGTATATCTGGGCGAAGGACCAATTTTTAATCAGGATATTCGCTATTATGTGCAGTTTTATTGGTGCCATCGCATTACAAGTTCATTTTCTCCTGTTTCCTCATCTTTTGATTCTGAAATGATAGAGAAACCCTTTGTTTTATAAAATTCGATACTTTTTTTGTTTTTACAAAACACTTTTAATTGAAGATTTTTGCGATTGCTTTTAGCATGATCCAGTAAGGAACTGCCAATACCGTGACCATGGGTTTCCGGCCTCACGAAAATTGCAGCAAGATAATCATCTATCAAAGAAATAAATCCAAAGATTCTCTCATCATTGACAGCCAGATATGTTTCGGACATCGGGATGTATTTATTTTTCATCAAGGTCTTGTTTGCTTCCCAGTAATCTTTGGGAATAAAGCTGTGAGCCTGTATTGACGTTTCATACCAGATGTCGACAACTTCAGGAATATCATCATCATTCATTTTTCTTATGGGCACCTCTAAAAATCAGGAGTTTCATTATTATCAAATATGATAACTCCTGATTTTATCAGATATTGTGCCCACAAGGGAACATCAAAAATGTAATTTATAGAGGTTCCCTTATTTCAATATCTTTCAAAATGTTTCCCCGTCATCACGGCAGGGAAGCCGGTTCCCCGTCTGCCCCTGCACATATCCCGGTTTACCTCTATCTGTCTTTCACATTTTTACCGTTATTTCTACTTTTCGTTTGTTTTAAAGTATCTAATCCCGTTTTGTAAATTTACTATAATTCTTTTTCCTTTTACCAGAGGATTTATCCTTTTTTCGCTTTTCCCTATATGACATCTCATAAAAATCCGCTTCTCTCTTTAATTTAATATGGTTTTTATACCGATCTTCTTCTATCTCGCCGTCTTTAACCGCCTTCAATACTGAACGAAGCAAAAAACTTCAACCCGCCCCCTCCACGTTAGTTCCCTGCCAGCCAATAGAATACTCAACTCTCTTGAACCGTCAAGGACAATACAATTGCAGCCTGCACTCTTTCTCCCCCTTTATTTAAAGGGGGCCGGGGGGATTTCTCCCCTTCCAGAAAAAAATGTATCTCAGCCCCTTTTCCATTGTCTCTATAAAGATCAACCGAAAAAGGAGGCCCATCATGGCGACAGTTACACTCAACCCGGTACTCACCTCGATCAGCGGCACCACCGGCAGGCTGGTGTTCTACACGAGAAACGACAAAACCATAGTGCGGACATGGGTACGGCCCGCGAACCCGAATACCCCGGCCCAGAAGGCAAACCGCGAACGGTTCAGGCAGGCCATGAGCTCATGGAAGGCCCTTTCGGATGATGAAAAGAAAGCGTATAACCTGATGGCGAAGAAGCAGGGCATGGCCGGGCACAATCTGTATATTTCGCGCTGGATGAAGGACCGCGCGCAGGAAATCAATAATAAACCGGCTATGGAAACGGTTCAGAGATATGTTGCGGGGGGTGAGTGTATTGATGAAACATTCCGCAGGCGCGTATCGCGATACGCGCCTACAAAGAGATCTTCTTCACCCGGTTTTCACCCCTCCGTCACCGCTCCGTCATCCCTTTTATTGACGGATTATGCGCGGTGCTTTCCCGGTAACCGGGGGTATGGTGCCGGGATTTCGCGGCATTGAAGCATGACCTGCCCGCCGTAAACACCGTGACTCAGACCGCCGCGGACCGGCGCAGCGCCCTATTTGGTAAAAATGTTTTTCAGCAGCGTGTGGAACTCGTCGTTCTTGAAATGGTGCCGCATCTGCATGAGCCCGATGTAGAGCGAGTAGTCGCGGTATGACCTGGTGCGCGCGGCGTCTTCATCCATGCCGGAATCCATATGAAGTTTTTTCATGTATTCAATCCTCATCCGGTCAAGGCGGTCCTGGAAACGTCTGACAACCGGGTTGTACAGCGCCCACGCGCGGACGGCAAGCTCAAGGCCGCCTGACAGCTGGAACGTCAGGCTCGTCAGCAGTTTCAGGCTCTCGTGCGGACTTTTACCCCCGCTGGTGATCCGGTAAATTTCAAGGGTTGAAATGTTTTCATAGTGCGCGAGGAGGCTCTTTATGTAATTCTCGTGGCTGTTGAAATGGTGATAGAACGCGCCCTTCGTCTTCCCGGTGCGGAGCGCGAGGCCATCAATGGAAAGCATCGCCGGGCCCTTCGTTTCAAGTATCTTCAGCCCTTCGTCGAGCCATATCGTTTTCGCGTCTTTTTTGCTTGACAAACAGCGCCTCCATACCATACGGTATGGTATGTTTTATGTCAAGCGCGGCTGAAGGTCAAGCTTTTTTTCAGGGGGGGATGTCATGGACCGTAAGAACAAAACTCTCGGCTACGAACAGCTCGACCGGATGTTCGACCCGAAGAGTATCGCCATTATCGGCGTCGCCGAGGAAGGGTTCAGCTTCGGCAGGGGGATGCTGCTTTCTCACCTCTCCATCGGGTACGCGGGGAAGCTTTACCCCGTGAACCGGCGCGGCGGCACCATAGAAGGCATGACGATATACCCTTCCGTTGAAGACATTCCCGGGCCAGTTGATTTCGCGATCATCGCTGTCCCGGCAAAATATGTTCCGGACGCGGTGGAGTCATGCCTTAACAAGGGCGCGGCGGGCGTCGAAATACTTTCATCCGGTTTCAGGGAAATGGGAACGCCTGAAGGGATCGCGCTCGAAGAACAGGTACAGGCCATTGCCGCGCGCGGTATCAGGGTGCTGGGGCCGAACTGTTTCGGCATCTACTGCCCCCGGTCGGGCCAGACGCTCCTCCCCGGACCGAACCTTTCCCGCGAGCCCGGCGGCGTCGCGTTTCTTTCACAGAGCGGCGGCCACTCGATCGACTTCGGCCTGATCGGCACCTGGCGCGGCGTGCGCTTCTCAAAGGTGGTCAGTTTCGGCAACGGCTGTGACCTCCGCGAGACTGAAATGCTCGGCTATCTCACCCGTGACCCTGAAACGACCGTGATCTGCATGTATATAGAGGGCATCGCCGACGGGCAGGCCTTTGTCCCGGCCCTTGAAGCCGCGTGCAGGGAAAAGCCGGTACTGGTCATCAAGGGCGGGCTTTCCGATTCGGGAAGCAGGGCCGCGGCCAGCCACACCGCGTCCATGGGCGGCAAAAAGAACATCTGGGAAGCGGCGCTCCGGCAGTGCAACGCGGTCCAGGTCGCGGACATGGAACACATGGTCGACTCATCGCTCGCCTTTTCCCTGCTGCCGCACCGATCCTACCTCGGGTGCAGCATCGTCGGCGGCGGCGGCGCTCTCGGCATAGCGGCGGCTGACGCGGCAGAGTCTTTCGGACTGTCGATTCCTCCGCTCCGCGAGGACCTCAAAGACTCGATCATGGAAATTCTCCCGAAACCGGGATCAAGCGCGGCCAACCCGATCGACGTGGCCAATCCCTTTGTGCCGCCGCAGACTATCAGGGAAATTATTCTTCGCGCGTCACAGGATGACGCTATCGACATCCATATACTGGTCTTTCTCATCTATCACTTCAGGGCGCACAAGGACGTCATGAGCGCGTTAAAACTCAGGGACTTCGTCCCGTTCAGGGAAATGGCGCGGGCCTGCCGCGAGGTCAGGGAGACCACGGGCAAACCGGTCGTGCTGGTCATGCCGAATTACCGCCAGGAGGAAGAGGCGCTTGACCTTGAAGAGATCGTCCGCGAGACCCGGAAAGAGTTCCTCAATGCCGGCATTCCCGTGTATGACGACGTGACGAACGCCCTGCGCGCCATAGCGTCGGTTTCCCGCTACCACCGGCGCAGAACGCTTATCGCCGAGGCGGTCCCCGCGATCAACACGCCGGGTTCCGGCGCTGCGCAGAAAACGTCCCTGCCTGAACAATGCCGCGACAGCATACGGGAGGCCCTGCGCAGAGGTGAAACATCCCTGAACGAGTATGAATCAAAGCGGGTGCTCGAGGCCTATTCCATACCCGTGACCGGAGAGCGCGTGGTCAACAGCATTGACGAAGCGCTTTCCGTCGCTCGTGAAATCGGGTACCCGGTCGCGCTCAAGGGCTCTTCGCGCGCCCTCACCCACAAGACCGAGCACCGGCTGATCGAGCTCGGCATTAAAGGCGAAGCCGCCCTTGAAAAGGCGTACCGGGACATTGAAGCGCGCGGCAAGGGCCAGCTCGACGGGATGCTCGTGCAGCAGATGGTCCGCGGAGACCGTGAGTTCGTCGCGGGCCTTATCCGCGACCCGCAGTTCGGCCCGTGCGTGATGTTCGGCCTGGGCGGCATCTATACCGAGGTGCTGAAGGACGTTTCCTTCCGTGTCGCGCCCCTCCGCCTTGAGGACGCTTATGACATGCTTAACGAGATCAGGGCGGTAAAACTTCTCGATGAGTTCAGGGGAAAGCCCGCAGTGGACCGGGAAGTGCTGGCACGGATACTCGTCAGCCTGGGCAGGATCGGCCTTGAGAACCGTGAGATCAGCGAGATTGACGTCAACCCGCTCATCATCAGTGACGGCAGGCCCGTCCCGGTGGACGCGCTCGTGGTGTTGAAGAAGGATTGATTTAAAGAGTATTTCATTTATGCTTCAGAATTCTTTTTTTTACATCAGACCAGGGTGAACCGCTATCTGGATTTTTATGATATTCATCCAGCCGTGCGTCAATTATACGTTTTTCTTCATCAGTAAGTACAACAGAATCTTCTTTGAGAACGATGGTGTCCCATATGTCCTCGACCAGTTGGATTCTTTCCGGTATAGATAATTCAAGAGCATCAGCGAGGGTAATCACGGAAGGCCCTGATAATTTCATCGGCAGTTTTCCGGTCAACCGCCACTTCAGGTCCGCTTCATTACTGCATGAGCTGCCTGCACGCTTATGGTCCCGCCTATGGTATATGATCTGGTTGAAAATAGAATAATTAGTCTGAATTTTTATCAAATGCCTGAATCGTTTATTCAAGCATGGTCTTTTATAAAAAATTATTGACTTCTGAGGTCGTTATAATATAAGGGAGACCGGTCGGTCTGAATACTATGAAAGACAATGCATCACTGAAAGAACGCATCATCGAGGAGTCCCTCAAACTCTTTTCGGTCAAGGGCTATATGAGCACCTCGACTACTGATATCATCGAAGCTGCCGGCACTTCCAAAGGCGGTTTCTATAATCATTTCAAATCGAAAGAACAGCTCTTTCACGAAATACTCAGCACGGCGCGGAAGATATGGCGTGAACGGAACCTTCAGGGGCTCGACTCCGAACCGCGGCCGCTTGAAAAGATCCGCATTCTTCTTGAAAACTACCGCGACCGGTACCTCTCCGATTCAAAAAATTTTCCGGGCGGATGCATCTTCGTCAACCTCGCGGTGGAGCTGAGCGACCAGGCGCCCGAACTCGCGAACGAGGTCAATGAAGGGTTCGTGCGGCTGGGCGCGATGATCAAACGGCTGCTGGATGAGGAAAAAAAGGCGGGCGGCGTTTCCGCGTCGGTCAACACTGCCGATGCAACGAACATGATATTCTCCGGCCTGCTGGGCGCCTGTGTGCTGTACACCTCTGACAAGTCGAGCAAGAGGCTTGATTCGACAATTACTTCGCTCATCTCATATCTCAGAAGTATCGATACCCGGAGATAATTCAATGTTTCAAAAATATAATTCAAACCTTTTCGGCCTTCCAGGGGGAGACCGGTCGGTCTTGACACTATGCTGTAAAGGAGGATGAACATGGCTGATAACACCTACCGGGGGCTCGTTGTACGGGAATCGGAAAACGGGGCATTTACCTGCGCGGTCGAGAACCTGACAACAGACGGCCTGCCCGAAGGAGACGTGCTCGTTCGGGTACGGTATTCGTCACTGAACTACAAGGACATGCTTTCAGCATCGGGCAACAGGGGCGTTACCAAAAAATACCCGCACACGCCGGGCATTGACGGAGCGGGAACCGTGGAGCAGAGCTCATCGCCGGATTTCAGGCCCGGCGAAGAGGTCATTGTCACCAGCTATGACCTTGGCATGAACACCTCGGGCGGGCTCGGGCAGTACATTCGGGTGCCCGCATCATGGGTCGTCAAAAAGCCGGCGACGATTTCCCTGCGGGAGAGCATGATTTTCGGCACCGCGGGGTTCACCGCGGGCCTTTCGGTGCTCAGGCTCGTCGATCACGGAATAAAGCCGGGAAGCAGTGTCCTGGTCACCGGCGCCACCGGGGGCGTGGGAAGCGTGGCGGTTTCGATCCTTTCCCATGCGGGGTACCGGGTCACCGCGGTAAACGGCCTTAATGACGAGACCGCTTTTCTCGAAAGCATCGGCGCCGCGGAAATCATCCCCATTCCCGATACTGCGGAATCGGCGGGCCGGCCCATGCTGAAAGATAAATGGGACGCCGCGGTTGACACGGTCGGCGGGAACATGCTGGTGTTCGCGCTGAAGTCAGTCAAGGCGGACGGCGCGGTCACCTGCTGCGGCAATGCCGGGTCAGCGGACATATCCCTCACGGTGTACCCCTTTATCCTGCGGGGGATCACCCTTTACGGGATCGATTCGCAGAACTGCCCCATGAGCCGGCGGGCCCGGACATGGAGCATGCTCGCTGAAAAGTGGAAATTCCCCTGGCTCGAGAAGCTGGCCTCAGAGGTGCGGCTTGACCGTGCCATTGAGCAGATCGACCGGATCAGGGCCGGCAAACACCGGGGAAGAATAATCGTTAACATGCAGGATTGAGTTTCGCTTTTTCACACTGATTTACCGGGAGGGATCTATGGCTCATGAATCATTGATTTTAGAACAGAGGGGACGGGTCGCGCTCGTCACGATCAACAGGCCCGATAAAATGAACGCTTTTGACGAAGAGCTCTTTTTCAGGCTTGAATCCGTAACTGAGCGGCTCAGGGCCCGCCTGCCCCGCGCGGTAGTGCTCACCGGGGCCGGGGACCGGGCGTTCAGCGCCGGGTTCGACGTGAACCCCGCCAACCCCATGGTCAAGCGCATCATTGACGCGGCAACCCACAAGGACCCGGGGCCTGCCAGGGACCTGATACGGGCGATCAGGAAAGCGGTTGACGGGTTCGTCAGCCTCCCGGTCCCCCTGATCGCGGCCGTCAACGGTATCGCCTACGGCGGAGGGGCCGAGCTTGCCATGCGCTGCGACATGAGGGTGCTCGATCCCGTCGCCGTGATATGTTTTTCCGAGACAAAGCTCGGGCTCATGCCTGACTGGGGCGGCGGCACCGCGCTGATCGGCATTGCCGGCCCTTCGCGCGCTGCGGAACTGATTTTCACCGGAAGAAAGGTCGGCGCCGTTGAGGCATACACGATGGGGCTGGCGAACCGCGTCAGCGAAAAAGGACGCGCGCTCGAAGAGGCGCTGTCTCTCGCCGACACGATCGCCTCAAACGGGCCCAGGGCGGTTCGGAGCGCGCTGACGCTTATACGCGAAAACGCCGGCCTCACCGGAAGCTGTTCACTGGAGATGGAAGAAAGGCTCGCGGCAGAGCTGGTGGCGTCAGGTGAATGCTTTCACGGCGTCGCCGCGTTCCTGGAAAAAAAGAAGCCGGATTTCCCTGATAGTGACTGATTACAGTTTATAAACGGTGTCGCAATAAGCGTCGCCGGCGGCAACTGTCTTGTTGATTTTCAGTCCGATTGTTTCACTGACTGCAGCGCGGAAGTAGTCATGGTCAATGTATAATCATCCTTCCTTAATCGTTTTGACTTTTATTAAAACCTCAAGAAGAATCAGACACTGAAAAGCGTTTTTCTTTTCGGCATGCCGCCATTCTTTCCTTGACTATATCGGCACCCTTAATTATGAAGAACCCATAGAAAAAAGTGCTCCCAAATTCACAAGAACGGGCCGCTCCATGAAAAGAGAAGAAAAAAGCAATATTCTGCGAAACAAAATACTGATAGCGTCGCGGACCCTGTTTATCAAACAGGGGTATTCCAAAACAACCATGAGGCAGATCCTCGGGAAGACCGGCCTGACCACCGGCAGCCTGTACCACTTTTTCAGGAACAAGGAAGACATTTTAAAACAGGCCGCATCCGCCTACCTTGAAGAGTCAGACAGGGTCATCCGTTCGCTTCTGAACGATTATGACCCGATCGTCCATTACATCATGGTAATTTATATTCAACTGAAGGTCACCGACAACAATATCCACCTGACCGACATCTGGCACAACGCGTACAGCCTGTGGAGCGTCCTGGAAATGATCTGCCTTGCGAGCGCGCGAAGGAACAAGACCCTTTTCGGGACCTATAACGGGGACATGACGGATGACGAGTGGTTCTCCCGGTCACTGGCGATAAACGGGGTGCTGCACAACATAATTATCGAAAAATTTAACCGGGGTACGATGCCCTTGTTGGAGAGTTTGCGCCTGGTAATGCACATTGTCAGCTCGCTGTTTAACCTTCCTGTTGAAAAGATCGAGCCATCTATCGTTAACGCTGAAAAAATCATGAACAACAATCGATTACAATTATACGGCATTAAGGTTTAGTGCACGGTAAGAGTTAATCGAATGGCGCCTTTTGCGCGAAAGTCATTGCGCCCCTGGCGCGGATGATGCCGGTGTCAGCGCCGGCACGCAAGAGTACCGGCGTTCGCCTCTCGGGCCCGTTCGGGACCGGCAACCTCACGACCACAGCGGAGACATGAGCCCGAATACCTCGATATTGGAAACACTCTTCGCTTCATCCAGATTCGAAATCTCCGCGAAGTTCTCCATGATCTCTTCAGCGGCGATGTCCCGTTTCGTGTCCCCGATGCAAAAGCCCTTGCCGCAAACGATCGCGGCTTTGGCGAACCATCCGCCGCCCATTACGAATATCGATCCGTTTTCGGCGCAGTCCTCGTGGCAGAGGTACACGACCATGGGAACATTGAACTTCGGGTGCATCTTTTCAGCAAGCTGGGGGGGCAGTATGCCCTCGGTCATGCGCGAGGCCGCTGTCGGGGCGATCGCGTTGATATGGATGTCAAATTTCTGGTTCTCAAGCTTCAGCACGTTCATGAACCCGACCAGGCCGAGCTTGGCCGCGCCGTAATTGCTCTGGCCGTAATTGCCGAAAAGGCCGGACGTGGATGAGGTCATGATCACCCTGCCGTAATTCTGCGTGCGCATGATTTCCAGTGCGGCCCTGGTCACGCAAAAGGCCCCGCGCAGGTGCACGCGGATGACCGCGTCCCACTCTTCAGCGGCCATTTTCGCGAAGGTCTTGTCCCTGACAAAGCCCGCGTTGTTCACCAGAACGTCCAGCCTGCCGAACGAATCCATGGCGGTCTGCACGATGCCGCGTCCCCCTTCCTCGGTGGAAACATCGTCGTAGTTCGCCACGGCAGTGCCGCCGGCCGCTTTGATTTCTTCAACCACGGCATCGGCCGCGCCGCTGCTTTTACCCGCGCCTTCCCGGGAAACCCCGAGGTCATTGACAACGACCCGGGCCCCTCTTCGGGCGAACTCGAGCGCGTATTCACGGCCTATCCCGGCCCCTGCGCCGGTAACGATTACGGTTCTCTCATTAAAAAGCATTTTCATGGTATTGTCTCCCTGCGATATAACTCAAAATTTCATGGCAAGCGCGCTTTGTCCGCCTTTACAAAGCGGGGCGTATGCCTAAAATTTATACTTGCCGCTGATGATCTCTTTATGAAGCGCGTCAGTTACCGGGACATAGGTCTCGGTTCCCGGTAAAAGCACGAATATATCTTTGCGTACTTTAGACGGGTCATAGCCTTCATCTTTAAGCACGGTCTTTTTGACCTTGTGGGTCGCGGTCTGTTCGAAGTCCTCGACAAAGCGCACAAACAGGGGCACGGCGTATTTGGGAAGCACCGATTTCAGGTGCGCGGGAAGCGCGGAAAGGTCGACATCCTTCCCTTTTTCCTTGATGACCGCGGCCATCCCGGCCTTGCCGTCGCCCGTGGGCAGGGTCACGCCGTACACGGTCGCGCCCTCCACTCCCGGAAACGTGTCCAGGGCTTTTTCCACTTCAAGGGTCGCGACGTTTTCGCCTTTCCACCGGAACGTGTCCCCCAGTCGGTCAACGAACTGGGCCTGGCCGTAACCCAGGTTCCTGAGCATGTCCCCGGTGTTGAACCACATGTCGCCTTTTGTAAAGGCGTCACGGATTATCTTCTCCTCGGTTTTCTTCTTGTCGCTGTATCCGGGAAACGGGGTCTTCTCGGATATCTGCATCAGGCACAGGCCGGGAGCGCCTTTTTTCGCCCTGACCGCCATGCCTTTTTCGTCGCGTACAATGCAGTCGTTCTCGACATCGTACGCGACAATGGCCATGGGGGTAAGGCTCATGCCCACGCAGTACTCGAAATTCATGATGTTGGTCAGCACGCCGACACCTTCGGCAGCGCCGTAAAATTCGTAGACCTTCTTTATGCCGTAGCGTTTTTTGAAAGCTTTCCATATGTCGGGCCTGAGTCCGTTTCCGATGATGTATTTCAGCGTGGTTTTGTTCTGGCCCGGCACGTCGGGCTGTGCCATCAGGTACCGGCAAACCTCGCCGATATAGATGAAATGGGTCGCCTTGAAGTTCTTCACGTCTTCAAGAAAATTGCTCGCGCTGAACTTTCTGCGGATAGCGACCGCGGCACCGCTGTATATGGCGGGCGGCCATCCCACGGTTATGGCGTTGGTGTGAAAAAACGGCAGGGGGACATAGATGGTGTGCTTCGGTTTTACCCCGGTAACGACCCTGCCCCACCAGAACATGGCTGAAAGGGCGCGCTTGTTGATGATGACCGCGGCCTTGGGGAGCCCGCCGGTCGTGCCCGAGGTATACACATAGGCGATGCGGTCTTTGAGGGTCAGTTCAGCTGTTTCGGGAAGGTTGGTTCCCGGCATGGTTTTTAAAAGTGCCGTGATGTCATTTTGCTCGTTCAGCTTGCTGATCAGCGGGTCCTGTATATAACCGAAAAAAGAACCCTGCGTATCGATTGATGACTCGATTTCCCTGACAAAATCATAACACTCTTCACCGATAATAATGACTTTTCCTTTATTGAGATTGAAACTGTGGATGAGCGAATCTCCCCGCTGGTTGACGTTTATCAGGGAACAGATCGCGCCGATCTTCGCGCACCCGCAAAAGCAGACAAGCAGATCAGGCCTGGTGTCGATGCATACCGTGACCGTATCTCCCCTGGCGACATTTTTTGACTTGAGAAAATGCGCGAACCGGTTGGCCTTCTCGTTCAGCTCCCGGTATGTCAGCACGCCTTCAGTTGATTTGACCGCGGGCCGCCCGGGATATTTTGCCGCCATCTTTTCAAGCATCAGGCCCCATGAGATTTTTTTTGCCCCGCCTATCATTTTAAGCCCTTTTATCGCATGATACGCGACATAGGGGACCCGCACCATAAAGGGCAGGAGCTTTACCAGGAAGCCGGGAAAGCTTATTTTCTGTTTGTAGGTGATTTTCGATTTATCATCCATGTAGTGACCCCCTCTGTCATATTAAAATTATGGGCACATCTAAATATCAGGAGTTTCATTATTATCAAATATGATAACTCCTGATTTTATCAGATATTGTGCCCACAAGGGAACATCAAAAATGTAATTTATAAAGGTTCCCTTATATTACCATCGTTATTATAGCGGTTAACGATTAAATTAAAGCATTTTTTGTCATTCCTGCGCATGCAGGAATCTCATAGGATAGTCTTTTTGTATGAGATTCCGGTACTTCGCTAACGCTACGACCGGAATGACAATGTACTAATTGTTTCGTGATCTGCTATAAAAATAATAAAGGCTCATCCGTAGATTTACCGTCTGTAACGATCATCGTGCATTCCTGTTAATTGTACTGAATTTAGTTATTAACTAGAACTTGTTACAGTTTTAGAAGATGCCGTATTTTTTGTCAATCATTTTAGAACATGGTCTATTTGTGATAAACAGATATTTTTTTGGCTGGCAGGATGAATTTACACATCGATGCCGGCGGCCAGGAAAATCTCCCTGCACCGCTCATAGTGCCCCCGGCCGTCCCAGGTTTTCATGCCGGGCATGGCTGCCGCGGAATTCCGGATGCCCAGCTTTTCGGCTTTTTCATGCCACAGGGGATTGTAGCGCATGAGAGAAGAGCGGCGTACGCCCTCGCCCGCGAGGAATGCGGCGATACCGCGCAGGTTCGTTTCGGTGTCGGTTATGCCCGGCACCAGCGGCACCCGGGGAAGCAGCTCGATCTTTGTTTTTTTGATATCGCGCTTCAGTTTTTTGAAGTTGGCGAGTATGCGGACATTGGATGCGCCTGCATGGCGCCGGTGGTCCGCATCATCAATAATTTTAATATCGTAATAGATCGTGTTGACATACGGCAGGACCAGCCCGGCGAATCGGTCGTAGTCAAAGAAGCCGCAGGTCTCAATCAGGGTATTGATCTTTTTTTTCTTTAATGCCCTGAGCAGAGCAGAGGCGAAATCCATGTACAGGGTCGGCTCTCCGCCTGAAAGGGTCACCCCTCCCCCGGATGTTTTGAAAAAAGGCTCATCGCGAAGGACGATATCGACGATTTCCCGAACGCTCATCTTTTTGCCGACCCGGGCAAGCGCGCCGGACGGGCAGACCCCGGTGCACCGGAAGCAGAGGGTGCACCGAGACCGGTCGATGAATTCCTTGCGCTTCCGTTTAAGCGCGCCCTCGCCGCACGCGTCAACGCACGCGCCGCATCCGGTGCACAGCGTGCGGTCAAACGCTATTTCGGGAACGGCCCTTTTGCTTTCAGGGTTATGGCACCACACGCAGGAAAGGGGGCAGCCTTTAAAGAAGACCACGCTGCGCACGCCGGGACCGTCGTCAAGGGAGTTCCCCTTTATTTCCAGGATCAGGGGCTCTGTTTTCACGCTGTTCATATGCTGTATTCCGCGCGCTCAATAAGCTCCATCTGCATGTCGCGGTTCAGGGTCACGAAATACGCGTTATACCCTGACACGCGCACGATCAGGTTGCGGTAGTTTTCGGGATGCGCCATGGCGTCGCGGAGCGTGTCCGAGGTCACCACGTTCATCTGCATCTGCATGCCGCCGAGGTCGAAGTATGTTTTCACGTAGGAAAACATGTCTCGCACGGTCTTTTCGCGCGAATCGGCTGATGACGGCACCACCTTCACGTTAAAGGCGATATTGTTGCTCATGTTGCGCACGTCAAGGCGGGCCACGTCGCGGATGTTGTCCAGCAGGCTCTTTGAGGCAAAGGGCTGCGGCGTGAGGCCCGGGGTAAAGGGCTTTCCTGCCTGGCGGCCTGAAGGGAGCGCGCCGGTGAGGGTGCCGAACGCCACATGGTTCGACATGGACCAGAACCCGGTGTTGTATTTTCCGTTCCGATAATGGGGGATGTTCCCGTAGCAGTCATGGGCCCAGGTGGCGATCCGGTTCGCCATGGCAACCGCCTCGTCGCTTCCGGACCCGAACAGGGGGACCCTGTTCCGCACCAGTGCCATGAGCGGCGCGTCGTTCATGAAATTGGTGTCGACCGCGCGCTTCAGGTCGGCGAAGGTGATCTTTTTGTCTTCGAACACCAGCTTCTTGATGATGAGAAGCGAGTCGGTCACGTCCGCGAGGCCGATGATGGCCGTGCCCGAGCTGTTATAGGTCGCGCCGCCTCTGGTGACGTCCCTTCCCTTTTTAATTGACCCGTCGATCAATGACGAGAGAAGCGGCGTGGGGCGGATGTACTGGTGCGCCTCGCCGAGCATGTGATTGTATTCAATGGAACGTTCGATGATATACCGGAACTGCGCGGTAAAGGCGTCAAAGAACTGTTCAAACGTGGCAAAGGCCCCGTCCTCAATCTTCCCGGTCTTCGGGCCCAGGTCCCATGCCGTGAGCGGATGACGGCCGTTGTTCATGGCCATTTCAAGGGCCGCGACCATGTTCATCATCTGCATGTTGGTGTGGCCGATATGTTTGCCGGAGAGGGTCGGCTCAACGCAGCCGGTCGCAGACCAGTTCCTGATATCGCGCAGGGCCCATTTCAGCGGCGAAAGCGCGCCGATGATGGCCCGGTCATTGTGCATTGACGGGGTCGCCGCGGTCACCAGGTTCACTTCGCACAGGCGCTGCAGGTACGTGTCGCTGTTGACGCCGGGCATGAACCGCGCGTTGACATTGGGGTCCCTGATGCTGAGCATTTCGGTGACCTTGAGGAAGACGTAGGTCATGTCATTCACCGCGTCTTTCCCTTCGGGCGTTACCCCTCCGAGGGTCAGTGCCTGGTCGGACGAGCTGCCGCCGAAATAGAAGTTCGCCAGGTCAGGCGTGAGGGGGAAGTGGTCGGTGCACCGCAGGTAAAAATTGCCGATGAGCTCAATGGCGTGGCGCACGTAATCGTCCCTCATCTTCTTCGACCTGATTTTCTTCATATCGGCTTCGAAGTACGGCTGGAACCACCGGTCAAGGCGGCCCAGGGAGAGGCCCGCGTTCATGCTTTCCATGTGGAGCGCCACCCAGGTGATCCACACCGAATTCACGGCCTCGTCAAGGGTCCGGGCAGGATGACGGACCACGCGCGCGCACACGGACGCCAGGTGCTGCAGCTCGCCGCGCCGCGTTTCGTCCTGCTCCGCTTTCGCGTCTGAGGCGGCCTTTTTCGCCAGGGCGTCAGAATAGGCTTCCAGGCCTTCAAGGCAGAGTATCATGGCTTTGAGCGTGTCGCGTTTTTCGGCATCGATTCCCTTCTTCGCCAGCTCTTTGCGTATTTCCGCTTTCATGCCTTCGGTGCCCTTTGCCAGTATCTTCGGGAAATCCGGGATGGTGTGTGATATGGTGGCCTGTTTCCAGTTGAAGTACAGGGCGAAGCGCTCGTCGATCTGCTGGCACAGGGGATTGCCGTATTTGTCGCGCACCCATTCCCTGAAGTTGCGGCGCGTCCAGTAGGGAAAAACTTCGAAGTGAAGCAGGTCGCGCGTTTCCTGCGTGATGTCAAAAGGGTTGTGCGTGCGGTGCGGTATGGTCAGGAGCTCGTTCCAGATGAGGCCCCCGCTCCCGTCCGGGTACACGACGCATCCTATTTCTTTGCTCGTGGTCGTCCCCGCGATGAGCGAATCGCGCCCGATAATGGGCTCACGGTTTTCCATGAGGTATCGGTACGCATGGGCCTTTCTGAGTACCGGGGACCAGGGTTTTCCGTTACTGTCGGTCTCAAATCCGTGTTCCCGGTGCCAGCGGGTAAGCAGGAGCGGCAGTTCCGGGCACACCTCGGGCTTTCTGGTGAGATGGATATCGAGGAATTTTTTCAGCCGCGGGAAATCCCCAATGCCGTATTCCGGAAGATACGGGTCTTTGAGGTAGCGCACCCCGGGGTCGATATCGGGCGCTTTCATGCGTTTTTTCTGCCGTGAAGCGAGCTCTTCACTCAGCTCGTCCCGTTTATGCGGCGACTGCTTCAGCAGCCCTTTACGGGTTTTCTTTCGTTCCTGCTCCATCTGTTTTATCTGTTTGCCGCTCAGCAGGAGCGATATTAAGAAAAAGAACTGGTTCAGATACATGATGCTGCCCTCGATGCGCAGGTCGCTCTTGAGCATCATGTATATCTGGTCCGTGGGAGTCGCGGAAAGCAGTTTGAGAAGGGCCCTGTCGGACCTGAGTATGAGAATAACATCGGTTTTTTCGGGAATATCGCCGGTAACGATTACCCTGCCGCTGCTGAACACGATTCCCCTGCGTACGGTATCGGTTTCAGTGCGGATGCCCACTGAAAGGTCGAGCCATCCATCGCGAAGCAGCAGGTATTTTTTAAGAGACGGTTTGCGGTTAAAATTCGCCGCGACTATTCTGAGCAGAATAGACATCAGGGTATTCGCTGATGTGCGCCTGTTTCCGGTAATACGGTTCATTGGGGCCCTCCCCGGCGCCGGTGCGCGGTCAGTCCGTGCCGCTGTAGCGCCTGTAAATTTCAACGGCCATGCGGCCGATTGTTTTTTTCGGGTTTTTGTCAACCTCGTTCAGGAGCCTGCTGTTGTAAAGGCTCACTACCCCGTTCACGTCGCACCACAGCCTCATGGCGAGCTCTTTCGCGCTGAGCTTTTTCCCGTTTGCCGATGCGGTGCCGATATCTTCGAGAACCTGGATGGTAACGCGGAATATACGCAGGGTGGATTCCTTCTCTCTGGATGCAAGCGGCTCCAGGTCAGTGCCGATGCAGTCGAGATACTTCGGAACATTCCGGTCAAGGAACATGATATCATAGTGGTCGGGGTATTCCATGCCGAAACGGAAAAACTGCTCGATCGCCAGCTTTAACATCTCTTTGCTGTTTTTGGTCCCGGCAGTGGCTGCGGTCATGCTTTCGAACATCATATCGAACGCCCGTATGCGTATCATGAAATACAGCTCTTCCCGGTTCGAATAATAGTTATAAATGGTCGTGGCGCTCGTACCGAGCTCGGCGGCGATCTTTCTCATGCTCAGGTTGGCAAACCCGTCCCGCACGATCAGATGGAGCGCGGTATCAAGTATCCTGTTCTGGAACGCCGCCACCTCTTCAGGCGGCCGTGGTTTTCTCGGCATCGCTGACCTGTATCCGTGGTGATTTTATTAACTTAACGGTGTTAACTTAACAGTGTTATATTATTTGTCAAGAACAATGCGAAAAATTTTTATATCTCATGAAATGAAACAATAACGGGACTTCTTTCTTAAAAAATCAGGCTTGCCAGTGCCTTTTATATCAGGTATGCTGATACGTGAGTGATGACGATATTGCGGAGGAACCCATGGGCTGTTTTCGCACTTTTACGCTCCCGCTCCGGGAGATTTTCGGCGGCAATCTGTTGCTTCTGCTGTGCTGCCTTTGTTACTGCGCCTGGTGGATCATGTCATTCAGGCCCGGTTCAACCGGCAGTTCCGCGGGACTCTTCTATCTTGCTGCCGCCTTCATCACCGGGACTGCCGCAATAATCCTGATGTCGTATGGAATCGATTCCCTTTCTCATGAGTCGATAACTCTATCGGTAAAATATATTCTGCTGGGGACGGCCCTTGTGTTTTTCTTTCTTCTCATGCTCACGGCCATTGTCTTTCGCCGGCCGGTGACATCCGAACTTTTTATCATTCATGTCTGGGCAGCGCTGGAATTGTCTGCCGTGGCCGTGCTGTACGGCACGGGCCGGTTCGGCACAGCGCGCGCAGGGATAATGCTTGCCCTTATCGGAATCGCGACGATAATCGCCCTGATCTGTTACGCGCTGTATTACCGGCTTGACGCAACCGCGCGCCTGCGGGTCGGGGTCGTGCCCCTGGCAACGGACGCATTCGTGGTGGCGGTTTTTCAGATACTTCTGGCAACGCTGTAAACGGGTTTTTGTTGCACATGAAACGAGTCAATATCGGGCGATTAATAGTTCATCCTGCCGGAAATACGTTGACAGGAAATTCGCGCCCGTGATATCTGAACAGCGAGGACAAAAAATTCATGAAAAAAACCTATAGATTTAAAAGCGTACCCATGGTCCCGGACCCGTCCCAGAGGACGCGCGAGTTCTCCTATGATATCAGCAAGGCCGGCGACCACTTCTTGGAGGTCGATCTGCGCGGCTTCCTGCGCTGCCGTTCATGGACACAGAATATTATCATCTCGGTCATGGCGGTCATTCTGGTGTTCGTCCTGATCTATGGCGTGCTCGTGATCGGGTTCAAGGCCGATATGGGCAGCGGGACCACCGCGCGGCTGGTGTTCCTGGCCTTCATCGCGCCGGCATTCATCGTGTTCTTGCTCGCGCTGGGGATACCGGCTGCGGTCAAAACGCTCAAGTCAGACCTGGTGATCAGCGAGCGCGGCCAGGAGAACTGGAAGATCGTTGACGAGAAAGACTGGGAGCGTTTCAGCCGCTTTGTTAAACTGGCCGAGGAAAGGCGCAAAAAAATGTTGAAGGAAGCGATAAGAAGGCCTGACGGGAAGTAACCTCAAAGACTCACGGCACACAGTGAATAGAGAAAGAGAAGACTCTCTCGTAGAGAACGCAGGGACATAAGAAGTAAGCATGGGCTGGTAATGAAATAGAAATATTTTATACACCTCCGTGCCCTCTGTGACTCAGTGGCTGTTTTGTCCGGTGGTCAACCGGCATCCGGGCCCTGATGTAATCATCCCCGATCTCGATATATTCGATGCCGATATTTTCTACCAGCGTGTTTTGTGACCTGTTTTTCAGGTCGTCGATCGTGTCATTGCATTTCCATATCGGCATAACAATTCTCCCCTGTATGCAGGCCGCTTCGGGAAGCGGCAATTTTCAGTAAAAAACCGGATGTTACCATGGTGAATGTGAAATATACGATGTTGCCGTGCTCCATTCTGTATATACACACAAATCATTAATTGAGCAACTAAATTTTTGAAATATCATTGTGTCATGATTTAAACAGCAGTAAAGAGCTTGACGTTATGACATTCCGGTGCTCCTGTATATAAGATTATTTATGTTTATAGGGGGAGATAATGAGTTTAAAGAAGTTTTCTCTATTCGCGTTTGTTTTGTTCTTTTCACTTGTCATTGCCTGCGACGATGATGGCGATAACGACAAGGACGGCGGCAGCAGCATCCCTGCTGACGGCCTTATCCATTATTACACGCTTGACGGCCACGCGAATGACACGGGCTCGGAACCCTGCAACGGGGTCATCACCGGCGCTGTTGCCGCTGAAGGACGTAAATCCGTTGCCAATACCGCGTTGAGTTTTGACGAAACTGCGTATATAGACCTTACCTATTTTGACGTGCCGGAAAACTGTACCATTTCATTCTGGTTCAAAACAACCGATACTAATGGATGCATTCTCAGCTGGTCTGAGCTACCCTCTACTCCGGGATCAGATAACATTACCATTGGAGTATTGAGTAGCGTACTTGCTGCTGATTCTGATAATGGACCTGCCTCGAATGGTGCATTCGGAACAACTGTTCTGACCAATGACGCATGGACCCATGGAGTTATTATAATTTCAGAAGGGAGCAATTGCCGGATTATCGTCAATGGTGTTGAGGAAACTGATGATGATATTTATTCGGGCTTATCTTTAAATACGTTAAAAATTGGAAGCAACTTCACCGGCGTGATTGACGATATCTGTATCTATGACCGTGTCTTGAGCGGAACGGAGATCGGGTTGCTGCATTTCAATTAATTGTTGCATCCCTTGCGAATGCCGGCACAATGAGCGTAAAACTGGATAACTGCCATGAACAGACCACTAAATATGCACCAGCTACGGACAATTTTCATCCTGCTCAGCACGTTAACCCTGCTCTTCGCGGCGTGCAGCAGGGGCGATCTTTCATCGTCCGGCCCGAACGGGCCGATCTCCATATCGGTGAGCACGTCCAGGGAAAGCGGCGTGGCGCCCCTGTCCGTGTTCTTTGACGCTACCGGCACCCGTGGCCTGGGCCTTGATGACGACGGCTTTTTCTCCAAACACGCGCAGTACCTGGACGCCACGTTCTCCTGGGACTTCGACGCGGACGACCATGATCCCGACGGAAAGTATGAAAAGGCAAGCGGGTTCCTTGCCGCGCACGTGTTTGAGCAGCCCGGCACCTACCGGGTCCACCTTGATGTTTACGACGACCTCGGAGAAACAGCGTCCGCGGACATAAATATTACGGTTTTGCCGTTCAGCGGCACCACGTATTATGTCGCGAACGGCGGGTCTGATTCGAACACCGGCCTGGACACGGACCATCCCTTTGAGACACCGGGACACGCCCTGTCGTCGTCAATTCTCGGTCCCGATGTCCGGGTGCTGTTCAGAAACGGCGACACGTTTTACATATCAAGCATGATCGGCGTATCCGACGCGGCAGGGCCCATCATCATCGGGGGATATGACTCTGACGGCTCAACGTCCGCGAAGCCCATAATCTACACGACCGCGGTCAATTCCGACTGGTCAACGGTCCACTTTTACGGATGCACCGATGTCCGGTTCATGGACATCGCGGTCAGGGCTACCGAGGAAGGCAGTGAAGACCCGCGCTACCCGTTCGGCGTATCATGGAACTACGGGTGCACCCACATGCTCAAATACCGCACCGAGGAATACCATAACGGCGGCATGTCCATGTCTCCGGGCGGGCAGTACTGCACGGTCGCGGAATGCGAATTCCACAACACGACCCAGACCGGATACACCTCCAGCGGCGAAGGCACTAATGACGGCGGCGCGATCATCGGCAATTGGGTATACGATAAAAACGTCAACACCACTGAAGACACGGAACACGTTTTCCGCCTGCAGGGCGGCAGCCGTTATTTCATCGCGCACAACACGTTCGGCCCGAATGTTCTGGTACACTATGACGGGCTTACCATACGGGGCAATTCGGACAGAATCGTTATTTACAGGAACAGCATTACGGGCTGGGTCACGGGCATCTGGCCCCAGAACCGCAATTCTGCTGAAGAGTATCAGCACCACTGCATAATCGACTCGAACCTCTTCGTCGGCCAGGGCCTGTATGAAAACGACCGACAGGGAGCCATTGCCATGCACGCCAGGGATATCGTGGTCAGAAATAATATTATCTACAATTATCAATACGGGGTCGGTATCGGGGATGACTCGGTCGTGGGAGCCTCCCGGAGGATCAAGGTCTATAACAACACGTTTATCAATCCCTCGGCGGACGATACCTTTAACGCGGTACATACGGACGAGGCCTGCTACCAAATTGACGTGAAAAACAACCTGATGCTGGACCTCGCCGGAGGCAATCCCCCGTATACCTCGTTTCTGGACGTGTGGAGCGGCAGCACGTTCCAGGGCGCATCGGACAACAACCTGTTCTACGGCAGCACCTGGGAGGCCGACCCTGACCTCTTCGGCAGTTCGACCCTTGCCGAATGGCAGGACTCTACGGGCAATGACCTGGAAAGCTCAATCGCCGACCCGCACCTGGCAAGCACGGACCACGCTGACGCGGATTTCTGCAGGCCGCAGGCAGGCAGCCCGCTTATCGATGCCGGAGAATTCACTCCAGGCGCGCTTGACTACAACGGCGATCCGCGTGACAGCTCGCGCGATATCGGCGCGTGCGAGTATCAGTAACCTCTCATTTTTTTTGTCCTGCACACGGAATATCCTCAAAAAATTATAGCCAGCAGAGCGGGCATGCGTGATTATTGCATGATTTTCCGCGTAAACATATAGGGGTAATCATGGATGTCATACGGGCCGTCAAAGCGCTCAAAGGCGTGAACCTGCTGCATGTTTCGACCACCATCGCGAAACTTCTGTATTTCCGCGTGACCTGGACCAGGCGCGACCTTGACTATCTTCCGCCCGGCATGGGCCCCAAATTCATGAGCGCGCGGCAGGCGGTACGGATGATACCTGACGGCGCGGCCCTGACCATCGGCGGGTTCGCCTCAACCGGGCGCGCGTCCATTTTCTACTGGGCCCTGCGCGACTCGTTCGAGCGGACCGGGCATCCCCGCTGCCTGACCGTGATCGGGACCTGTCCCCAGGGCGGACGCGGCAAGGTCCCCGGAACTATCGAGGAGCTTGACGCTCCGGGCATTATCACCCGGTATATCGTGGGGCACGGCGAGACCGCGAACGCGCTGCTGCGCCTGGCTGACGAAGGAGAGCTCGACCTGTACACCGTTTCCCAGGGCATGCTCGCTTTTCTGATCGAAGCCCAGGCCAGGGGCGTGGCCAGTATCACGACCCGTATCGGGAAAGGCACGTTTCTCGACCCCGCGGCAGGGACCGGTTCAGCGGTTTCCCCCGGAGCGGAGGATTCTTTTGTCAGGGCGCGTGACGGGATGCTGGAATATCACATCCCCCCAATCGACCGTGCGCTCTTTCTCGCCCCGTACGCCGATGAAGACGGCAATATCTACTTTAAAGACGCGGCACTGGTGCTGGATTACCGGGACGCGGCAGCGGCAGCGCGCGCCAGCGGGGGGAAGGTCATCGTATCGGTGTCGAAGATCATCCCCCGGGACGAGGCGAACATCAGCATCGCGGCAGAAAACGTGGACGCGATCGTGGTCAACCCGCGCAACGAGCAGGTCGGCGGCGTGCTCCAGACCGGATACTGGCCGTATTTCACCCCGAGCTCATCAGGCGTCGACCATGACGCGGTGCGGCTGCTCAGGGCCGTGAACAATTTCATTGAAGTCACTCCCTACCGGGGCAGGGTCGCTGACATCATCGCGCGCCTGTGCGCGGACGTTTTCGTGAAGAACACCGGCCCCGGCTCGGTCGTGAACATCGGCATCGGTATTGCCGAGGAGGTCGCCCGCATGCTGTACGAATCGGGCCTGTACCGCGACATCGTGTTCACCGCCGAAGGCGGCGCGTACGGCGGTGTGCCCGCTTCAGGGGTGTATTTCGGCGCGGCCATAAGCCCGCAGCGTTTGATAAGCACGGCCGAGATGTTCCACCTGTATGAGGAGAAACTGCAGACCGCGGTTCTCGGGTTCCTGCAGGTCGACTCCGAAGGGAACGTCAATGTGTCGCACCGCGGCCCGAACATGGCCGACTTCGTCGGGCCCGGCGGGTTTACCGATATCGTGGAATACGCCAGGACGATCATCTTCGTGGGCAACTGGATGGACCGGGCCGTGTACCGGTTAAAGAACGGCAGGGTGAGCATCAAAAGGCCGGGCACGCACAAGTTCGTTGAGCGGGTCGACAGGGTGACCTTTAACGCGCGCGAGGCGCTGAAGGCAGGCAAGCGCGTGTTCTACGTGACCACGGTCGGCGTGTTCAGGCTCACCAGTGAGGGGCTCGAGCTTGAGCAGGTCATGCCCGGCATTGACGTGGAGCGTGACATCGTCCGCGCCACCTCCGCGCGCTTCGTTGTCCCCGAACGCCCCCTGCCCCCTGTCGCGCCCGAGATCATCAGCGGAAAAGGGTTTACGCTGAAGTTTGAGGATGCGGGGGATTTGAGGAATTAGGGAGGGTGTGGGTTGTAGTGAAATATTGTTGACTTAACAAATAAAAAATTATCTATTTATAGAAACATCTCTGAATATATCTTGTTAAGAATACACGGGAGGCTTATCGTGAAAAAATATTTAATGTATTCTTTTATTTCTATAATCATATTATCAGGCTGTGGTTATTATAGAATAAAAAATATAACAAAGCCGAATATTGATCTTAATAATTATAATAAAATTTATGCAAGCTGGTTAGATCTTGGTGAAGATAAATGGGCGGTATACCGTTATTCTACAGAAAAGGAATGGCTCGATTTAATAAATGCAGTCAATCGTTCAGTTGTGCCTTCGTATTTTAAAGAAGTATTTGAAGATAAGACTGTAATATCCGCAAAAAATCCCGGAGAGAACCCTCCCTCGGATTGTTTAATTATTAGTTTCGAAAATGCCAACTATAACAATTCAGATGAGGAATTATTTGTAACAATAATTATAATTGATGGAAAAACTTCACGAACTTTAGCAAAGGCTACCGTGTATATAGATGCAAGGAAGGGAGGCGGATTTCAGGTATGGAGTTTTGAACAAAAAATAAATAATTCTATTCATAACCTGACATATTTTATAAGAGATAAAATTTTTAAACAATAGATAGAAATTATTATAAAAAAATCAGTCATTCATAAACACCTTGTGTTATACATTGCGTCGGTTGTTAAGTTGCTATCCTGTTGATGTAAAATTATATAACGTTTTGCTTATGCATTAGCAAAGGCAAATGTGGCGACTTGTGCTGAGCCTGTCGAAGCAAGCCCAAGCGACCGCAGGGAGCGCCGCGCATCACGCCGTGTTAGGCGAAGAAACGGGCGTTCATAGTAAAAGTTCTGACTGCCACGGATGGCAGACAGATTAAACAAAATATTAATCTTCTGGGAAATAATCACTATCTATTCTTTTCATTTCAAATATTTTTTCAACTGAAACACCAATATTATATTGAATCATAAGAGATAACAATTTAGATTGATTAATTAAGACTATACTTTTATGAGTCCCTGCTAATACTTTTTCTGTATCTTGTGGGAAATCACTTGAAGTAATAAATACACCTTTGGATACACCTTGTAAATCCAAAGAACCTACAAAGTCTCTTATCATTGAAGCTGATACTTTTGTATTACCAGTAAATCTTTTAGCTTGAAAATAAATTTTCTCAATTCCTAATGCATCTTGACTTATAAAGCCATCGATGCCTCCATCTCCACTTCTGCCAGTTACTTTACCTTTCCCATAGCCCATGCTAGATAATAAGTCTAATACAATACTTTCAAAAAATGCAGGTGAGTTACGTTCAATTTTACCGAGTAATTCTTCCGCTAAATCTGCGTTTATAAGCTCGATACCTTTTTCAACCATTTCATTTGGTGGAATGTCAGTATCATTATTTTCATAATCACTAACATCGTCAGATTCTTCAATTTGCTTATTTCTCTTTTTTCTAAATTCTTGAAAATCAGGAAATTGATTTAAGAATTTTACATTTATTTCAGGTGGATTTTTTGATAAAACTTCTTTACCTTTTTCACTTATTTCTACATATCCTCTTTTTGGGTCGTTCAATAAACCAGCCTTTTTCAAATATGTTCTGGCCCAACCCACACGATTATGAATTACACTTTGCTGCCCACTTGGAAGCAATTCTTCAATTTCTTCTTCTGTTAATGAGAAGTGCAATGACATAGCTTCAGTAACATCTTGCATTCTTTGAGGGCCAGAATTTGAATTTAAAAATTCAAGCAAAGGCTTCATTATTGTCTGATAATCTGGAATACTCATTTCATTGTACCTTATAATTCATTTTGCTAAAGCTGGCCAAGGATGGCCAGCTTAAAATAAAAATAGATTTCGCCCGTTTTTTCGCACAACGTTCCCGGCGTATGCGACGTTTTCACCGTAGCGTAGCGAAGGTGAAAATG
>DAIUKG010000018.1:39761-80101 GCA_036848375.1 Spirochaetota bacterium | reverse complement strand
ATATCGCCTTCCTCCGCATAACAGTAACCGTACATGGAAAGCGATGTGTAATACAGAAACTGCGTTTTGAACTTGTACTGATGCGAGATGAATGAATCAAGAACATCCCTTGCCGCCCGGTACTGCCCGGTTTCAATGTAATAAATAACCGGAAAAACAAATGAGCTGTATGTCATCTCGTCAAAAATAGTCCTGAGGTACCCGTGATATTTCCGGTACAGGAGCCAGGCAGCGGGATACTGTGACATGAGGAAATGACTGCTGAACAGGAACTGCGCCGATTTTGAAATTTCTATAGAATCCCCGATTTTTTCCAGTATGTCGACACTCTGTTTGCAGGCGTCAATTCCCCGGGGGAAGTCGCCGCGCATGATATGATAAATACCCCAGCCGTCCAGGCACTGGGCAATCCCGAGGCTGTTATTGTATTCCTGCATCATTGAGTACGCAAGATTGAGATAGCGCTCAGCTCTTTTATATTTACCCATGATAACCGCGAAAAAACCGAAATAATAACAGGTCAGGGCAAGCTCATGCGATTTCCCGAGCCTCAGGCGGCACAGGTTCAGCATCCGGAAAACAGTACGTGCCATTTTCCATCCTTCGCTGAAAAAGTAGACCCAGTTGAGCCATTCATACAGGCCAATGATCATCTTTACCCGGCCGGCATGCCTGCTCTTCATTAAGGGGAAAAAACATTTGGGAAGGATGTCAAGGACCCGGCTGATCAATAATTCCTTTATGGTCATGACCATCATCCATCGGTCCGAGACCGGAAACTTTTCCCCGAGCAGGGCGAGGCCCATCCTGACATATTTTTCACTTAAAGCGAGGTCTCCAATCCTGAAACAGGCCCTGCTCAGATGCATATACAGGTCGGCCTTCCTGCGTGAATCATCAATATGCGGAAGCACCTCTTTGAACAGTGCGACCGAACGCTCTGCGTCACCGGCCCGGGAACAGGAAACCCCGAGTCCCTGCATGCACTCAAGCCAGGATGACTTCATCGTTTCATCAAACGAGCCGTGATCCTTCCCGTCAAGCACGGCCTTGACTGATTCATAATAGGCGATCGCATCCTGGTACGCGTGTTCTTCCATAGCACTGGCGGCCGCACGCAGACCATAGTGAAGTATTTTATCATCTATTTGAGCTTCACGGTAATGTTCAAAGACTTCAAACACCGCGGGGCCGCCTTCGTGAGCAGACCGCTCTTCAAGGATAGCGGCGATTACGGCGTGAAATTTTTTTCTTTGACGATCATTGAGGTTCACCAAAAATGCATCGCGGATACGGTCATGGACAAAATAATACTCATCCCCTTCGCCCGCCCTTTCCAGAATATACCGGGTTACGGCCTGATTAATCGCATCAGCGACGAATGAATCCCGGCTTGCACCTTCGTGCCGTTCCTTATCGACCTCAAGAAGCAAATCAAAGCTGAAATGTTTTCCGATAATCGCCGCAGTTTCATATACGCTGCGTTCTTCCGGGCTGAACAGGGCTGTTCTGTTTACGATCATGTCCAGCACGGTTTCAGGGACGCTTAATGAATCAAGGACCTGCTTGTTGACCCGCCAGGACCGTCCTGCCATTTCGAAGGCGTTTTCCTCAATGAGAAGCTTTATTATTTCCTGGGTAAACAGCGGATTGCCTTTTGTCTTGCGGTAAAGATACTCGGACAATAAATTTCTTTCTTCTTTTTGAGCAATCATACAGGGGACAAATAACCCTATTTCATTTTCAGGGAAGGGTTTAAGCAAAAGTGAATCTGTTCCACATCCCTCTGTAAATATCTGGTCCATTGTTTCATTGACATCGGCCCGTGCAGCAAGTTCCTTTTCCCGGAATGAGACGATTATTTTAAGCGGAAATGACAGTATCATTTTTTTCAGCGAGGCAAGCATTTCCACGGTTCCCGCATCGGCCCAGTGAACGTCCTCTATTATTATCACCAGTTTGCCTTCAGCTTCCGAAAGGCCGTATATGAATCTGGTCATAACCTTATAAAAACGCTGGATCTCGGTTTCCGGATCAATGGGAACTATGTCAGGAAAATCACCGAGGATCGGTTTCACCCCGGAATTAAACGAAACGACTATTTTACCCATTTCGCCGCAATATTTATTGACGACCGAGGTGATTGTTTTCCTCTTGATGTTCGGATAACGATGAAACTGGTGAACGTAGTCCGTGATTACATCACGGACCGGGGCGTGCGGCATTTTCCTGGTGCTGTCATAACAGCGCCCTTCAAGGCAGACTATTCCCCGGGATGAAAGCCTTCGGAACAGTTCGGAAAGAAGCCTTGACTTGCCGACCCCGGCATCGGCGCTTACATAAAACATCCCCCCGCTGTCATTTTCGCAAAATCTTTCAAGGAGTAAAAGTTCTTCTGCCCTGCCGATAAACCCCTCACTCAGGGACACCCGCCGCGAGACATCGTGTTCACCAGGGGCAAAACTGAGATCACCGCTCATAAACCGCTTCAGGTCTGCCCTGAAACCTGCAGCGCTCTGGTAACGGTTTGCCGGGTCCTTTTCCAGGAGCCTGAGCACCATGGCATCAATTGCCGGGGGGATGTCGGCGACGCGGCGCGAGGGAGGATCAGGCCGCTTGGCTGATTGTTTATGCAGCAGGGGGACCAGTGAATCCCCTTCGAATGGGACATTCCCGGTCAAAACTAAAAAGAAGAGGACTCCGAGCGCGTACAGGTCGCTTCTTTCATCGGCCATGCCCTGAATGATGCCGGACTGCTCCGGGGCCATAAAAACGATCCCCTTTGTAATCTGCTGATCCGTACTCCCTTTTAACTCACCCAGAGCAAAATTGCACAGCTTAACTTCTCCATAGGTATCAGTTATCATGATATTCCCGGGATTGATATATCCGTGAATGACACCATGATCATGGGTGATTTCCAGCGCCGCGCATATGCGATCGATTATGGAAACAGCGGTTTCAAGTCCGGGAAGGGATTCCGCGGATATGATCTGCTCAAGGAGCCTGCCCTGAAGGGGCTCCATAACAATAAACAGGCCCTGCGGAAAACGTGGATTCTCAAACATGCCATAATCAAGGACCTGAGCAATATTCTCATGAGTAATTCCGGAGAGGGCTGACATGTCTTTTCCGAACCTGATATAATCGAACCCCGCTTTAAACACGAGTGTCCTGTCCAGAATTTTAACCGCAACCGGAATATTTTCGTGATCATCAAATCCGCTATAGATATCCCCTGATGACTCTGAAAAAATTTTATCAAGCAGCCGGTAACGTTTATTGATCGATATGCCCGCGAGATCCATCATTTCTATTTAGAATATAGTCCTTTATAAACACAAAATTATATATGATTTTACAACATTTTAATACAGGTTATTCACTTGTAAATAACAGTCTTAATAAAAATGCAAAAAAAACGTTTACCTGCCTGACGTGCACCGCGCCGAACCATAAATACTGCGCATTTTTTCCTTTTTTTACCGTAAACCATCACTTTCCCTGAAGAAAAATTCCCGCTTCGCTCTGTTCGCAATAAATGAATATCAGCCGGTTTTCAGACTCTGCGAAAAAGAAGCCGGATTTACTCCGGATTCTTGACCATTTGGTCGATTATAAAATTAGGGATACAGGGGGCTGTTCGATAATACAATCATGACCTCAGAAACACTTTCATCTTCAATTATTGCGCTTGCAGCGGTTCCCCTTTTCTATCTCATTTACTTCCGTCATTTTTTTAACTACTACCGGCAGAAAAAAGAAACTCCGGAATACGCGAAGCATCTTGAAGCGTTTCTCTATGGGGTCACGTTCGCGCTGCTGCTCGTGCTGGGGGCGCCGCTGCTGCAGAAAATACTCTCCGGCAGCTCGGTGATATTCAGCGCGTTTGTGCGCGCGGCGCTTCTGGAAAAGGCGGGCCTGCTGCTCATGTTTCTTGCCGCGTTACGGTATTATCCCCGGTTCACGGCGCTCGAGGGGATCGTATCGGGCATTGCCATGGGAACGGGATTTTCCCTGGTGGAAAATATCATTTACGCGGTAAACTTCGGCCCTGCAGTGATCATCCCCAGGCTCCTTTTCTCAGCGCCGCTGCACCTGACCACCTGCGGCATGATGGGCTATTATCTTTCAGCGATGTCGATGAGCGCGAGCAAACCGGGAAGGTATGTGCGCGCCCTTCTCGCGCTGGCGCTGCCGGTCGCCTTTCACGGCGCCTTTGACGCGCTTCTGTTCAATCAGGGGGCACGGCTTTTTCTGGCCGGGCCCCTGGTGATCATCCTTGTCGGCGGGCTGGAACTGATCATTTCCCGGTCAAAGCTCATACCCTCGGTGCGGTCATTGACAAAGACGGGGCTCCGTCTCGAAGACTGGTTTTTAAAATACCGCCAGCCGCGCTTCGAACGCTGGATACAAAACTCGATGGGGACCCCTGCGGACATAAAGGTCCCCCTTTTCAGGGCGCACTCGAGTAAAAAGCTGTGGGTGGTCGCTCTTTTCCTGTTCATCCTTTCAGTGATCGGACTGCCTTTCAGCCGTGAGATCAGCGCTGCCATGGGCCTGAACCTCGGAAAAAACATCAGTATCCTTCTGACCTCGGTCTATCCCGCATCCATGGCCGCGTCACTGGCCATGGTCGGCATCATCAATCCCGATTTCTTCCGCTATAACATTGTGCGCCTGCCGATTATTTTTGACGCGGTCCTCAGGTTCCCCGACAGGGAGGAAAATATAATTTCATTCGACATCACCCCTTCCAACTGTTTTCTTCGCTCTTTTGAGCCGCTCGGAAACGATATTTTTGACATGCGCTTTGAAATCAGGGAGTTCCACTCGGGAACCGTCAAGTCAAAGGTGATCTGGGAAAATCACGGGCAGGATGGGGATGATGAGCCGACCGGAAGCATCGTGACCATTGAAAACCCTTCAACGGCGTATTATTTCTTTATTCTCCGCTATTACCTTTTCCGCATATGGAAGGGAATTGTCTTCAACCTCAAGCTTCCCGGATTTGAAAGCATCCGCAGGCTCTTTATGAGCCCGGCGACCATCATGCAGAAAGAGATCGTGTACCACCCGGGAAGCACTATTTTCAGGCAGGGCGAATCGATCAACACCTTTTATTTCATCAAGAAAGGCGAAGTGCAGATAATCAAGGAACTTGATTCCGGCGAGGAGATAATCCTCGAAACAATGGAAAAGGGACAGATCTTCAACGAGATGGCGCTTCTCGGTGATACGCAAAGGACGGTAACGGCACGCTGCCTGGGCCGCTGCGTTCTCGCTGAGGCACGGGCGGACAACCTTGAAGCCCTGATCAAAAACGACCCCGATTTCGCCCTTGCCCTGGTGCTCAAGCTGCTTAACCGTGTTGACTCAACCCAGAATTCGCTCACCCAGACCATTGAGTACCTCCAAAGCCTGCTTCAGATAAAAGAAAAAGGCGCGTACCGCGCGGCCCTGCTCATGGCCCTGCTTCTCGGCCATAAAGCCTCAAACGGGACACTGAGCGTGCCCCTGTCTGATGACCGGTCCGCAATAAACAAAATTGAAAAATCAGATATGGTTATATATCTCCAGCGAATGCTCAGGCAGGAGAAAACACCGCCCGGCGATTCGGCAAAAACAAAGGCCATCGAAAAAATGCTCGATGGCCTTATCCTCAAAATCAACGGCGCTGACTGATTTATTCAGCCACGGCCTTTTTGCGGTTGCGCATAAACAGGCCGACCAGCAGAACCACCAGTATAATGAAGGCCCCCACCAGTCCCCATCCGCCGCTCTTCACCGCCGCGAGAATATACGCTCCGAGAGCACTGGTCCCTTCCGGGAAATATTCATTATACTTGCCTGCAATCTCCTGCGCGGTGAGCGCCCGTGAAGAGATCTGAACCTTGTCGATTATACCGCTGAAGCAGAGGTTTCCCCAACTGCTGCTGTACTGTATGGGCAGCTGAGAACCGATTATCAGGTCTCCGCTGGAGTCCCTTACGGTCCCGATGGTATTGGCGGTGTACGCGTCCCTGGTTCCATTTATATACAGGGATATCTCTTCGCTGTCCCAGGTCGCGACCAGATAGTACCACTGGCCGACCTCGATGGTGGTTTCGCTGTCGACGTAGGCGTTTTCGCCCGCATCATTAAAAAGGCCGATCCGCAGTGTCCCGTCAGGGGTCCAGAACTGGAGGCTGTAGGATTCATCACTGAAATTCTTGAGCTCCCCCTTGTGAACGATCCCCGCGAAAGGAGTGTATTCGTTCATGTAAACCACTGCCTCGATCGTGCCAGCTTCAGCGAGCGTGAGCGTATCACTGTCTTCGACACGGACATAATCATTGTAGCCGTCAAAGAGCAGGGCATCGCCCAGCACCCCGCCGACCTCTGTTGCTTCAACAACATCATATGAACCGTCAGATGACGTTTCGAAGTTCCACAGGCCCGCGATTTCCTCGCTGCGAACAACGGTTACCGTGAAATTTTTTGTTGTTCCGTTTTCAGCGGTTACCGTATACATCACCGGGTTGCTGAAATCATTGGCGGTTATGCCGCTTTCCTGATCAACCCCGTTAATGGCAATTGAATACCCGGTATGGGCAAAAGACGCTACCAGGGCAGTGACCGTCGCATCAGCCGGCAGCTCAAGCGAAATGGCCCCGGTATCACTGTCAATGTCCGCTGATTCACCCGCGATAGAAAAAGCGGTAATTTCCCTGGCGTCATTCTTTGCAACGGTGACGGTTACGTCATAATCTCTGGTCGTTTTGTCTTCGGCAGTGACCGTATAGGTAATCACTGAGCCGAAATTATTTGCGGTAATCCCGGCCTCCTGAGCAACATCGTCAACCGTAACCGAATCACCGGTTGTTTCAAAGGAAGCGGTCAATGAATCGGTTGACGAGCCATAGGGAAGTTCAACCGAGATGGCATCCCCGGAAAACACGCCGTGCGCGTCCCCGGTGATCGAAGAATTCAATTCTTTATAAAAAGCGAACGAGCTTATTTCCTTCCATGAACCCGGAAGAACGGTCACGCCTGCCGTGTAATTTTTCGATGAACCGTCTTCAGCGGTGACGGTGTAAACAACCGGACTCGAATAATCGTTCTGCGTCACCCCACTCTGCTGGGCCGTTTCACCAACGGCAACCGATGACCCCGTGGTAGAAAATGACGCGGTAAGGGCGGTCACCGCCGTTCTCGCGGGGAGGTCAACCCGTATGGTCCCTTCATCCTCATCGACAGTGCCTTCATTACCGTCAAGAGAAAAAGCCGTAATGGCCTTTTCCGTGCTCGCCGCTTTAGTCACCGAAACCGTGTATGAGCGGGTTTCGCCGCTCTCCGCGGTGACCACATAGACGACCGGGCTGGAGAAATCATTCGCCGACATTCCGCTCTGCTGGACCACTCCATTGACTTCGACCCTGGAGCTGTTGGAAACAAACTCGGCAATAAGGGCAGTGACTTCAGTACTGTGGGAAACGGTCACCTCAATCGTTGAGTCGCCTATGGTACCGGTCGCATCACCGCTCAGACTTGCGTTTAACGAAGATGTAAAAGCGTACTGAACGATGGTGTCATCGTCCGAGGTAAAACGCGGATACGTTGTGTCGCCGGAACTCTTGCCTCCGCCGCCGCCACACGCGAGGACAAAGACAAAAACAGCGATATTACTGAGAAGCGCTATCTTTTTCATATTACCAACTCCTTCAAACGTGAATTAGTCACCGGGCACAACTAACTCTAACTTTATCGTCGGAATCTCGTCATAATATATATACTCGCTTAATTAAAAAAAGTCCAATAAAAAAACCCGGTTGGGCTTTTTTTAAATTCTTGAAGTATCAGCCCGCACCAGCATTATCAGGATATATCGGCGCAGATCATACATATATCATCATCGAATGAATCTGAGCCCCTGAAATCTATCAGGGCAGTATAGAGGCCCCTGATAAAATCAACGCATGAATGATGGCTGAGGGAAGATATTTCATCATACATTCCGCTATATTCGAAAAGTTTCGTGTCATCACTGAGCTTTCTGGCTTCAGTCAGTCCATCGGTATATAAGAGAATTTTACTTCCCGGGGGAAGAGAGATCGAACTCGCCTGGAAGGGTTTTCCCATATCGCGCAGAACAGCAGTGCTGAACAGGCCGAGCGGAAGGGATTTTGTCGAAAATAGAGGTTTTACCTCTGAACCGGTTATGATCAGCGGAGGATTATGCCCTGCCATGGAGAAAGACATAGTTCGTGCTCTTCGGTCAATAATGCAATAGATACTGGTAATAAAATTACTGTTCACATGGCGGAACATTACATCATTGATATGCCCCATCAGGGCCTCCGGGTCCCGGTGCAGTTCAGTCGATGAAGAAAGGGTTATTTTCAGCATTGAGGCAATAATTGCGGCAGGGACACCATGCCCCGCGACATCGCTGATGAATATCCCGGTCCGGCCATCGGCCAAATTGATGAACTCGTAAAAATCGCCGCCGATTTTTTCCATGGGAACATACTGGACGGAAAAATAAGGGGACGGGGCAGACTTGGGAAGATACTGTTCCTGAATCCCCCTGGCCAGTTCAAGATCGACTTCAATACGGGAATTGCGCTCACTGAGATCACGGTTTTTTTCCTCAATCAGCAGTGACTGCACAAAGGAATAACGCGCGGCGTATTGATTCATATATGCTATGGTCATGCCGACAATCACGATCCCTATCAGGTTCACTGAGTTGTGCATCAAGTGATCGATCCCGGTGTCTCCCAGAACACAATGGGGCACGACATAGGCGAGGACGACGGTCCATCCCGAAAGGGTCGCGAGCAGAAACCTGATCCTGAGAAAAGCAAAAAGAAACATCATGCAGAGCATGACGCCGCTGTGGTACAGAAGAGACGGAACGCCGGACCCCATATAGGTAAACAGGATAATCCCGCAGCTCGCCAGAATCGACATTAAAAAAAGCGTGTATTCGTGGAAACGCCGGAATAACGACGTGAAGGTGAAACCCAGCAGCGCAAACGCACCGATACTGCAACTGATACGAACAATAAGCGAAAACCTTTTAAGATGGGGGAACAGGGTAATATCAGTGTATATGTTAAGCAGGTACAGAACAATACCCAGCACAATGGCGAAACGGGCGTACAACAGCTTTTCAGGGAAATAATAATTCTGGAAGATCGCCTCGATGCCTGCAGGAAATTTAAGTTTTTTTACCTGCGCGAAAAGATACTCCCAGTCATCATTTGTGGCCGAACGCACGTGGCCATAAGTTTGCATGTTAGGCGATGATTTATTCATTTGCGACACTGTTGTATGACAAAGTATGTATACTACGTATGCCTAATTGTCAAGAAGTTCAGCAAAAAGAGAAAAAAATTGGGAATATCAATAAGCGTAGGCCCCCATGTCCCAGGTGTCCCTGGTGTTGCCATCGATATCTGTCGAGAAATCAAATTCAGGAAACAGATCAACCGGGAGCAGAGACGTGACGTCCATGCCCCCTCCGGCGGCAGGGCCGGTCCCGAGAATAGTGTAAAGCAGGCCTGCAGGGTCGCTGAATATCGCGGCAAGGTTCTCCTGCACGACCTCCTCATCAGCGAGGGACCATCCGTAACTCTCGTGCTGGCTCCATGACAGGCCGGTGTAGAGGTTATTGCTTCTGCTTATACAGTCAGCGCTGCCTCCGCCGTCAATGATGTTATTGATGGAATAATAGGTGTTATCGCCGGGATTGTCGCCGATGTTCAGGGAAGCGTTCCGGTTGTTGCGCACCAGGGTATTGTTGAAAAAGCCGATCACTCCCCTCACCCACGGCCCGTGCGAAGTGTCCCCCCATTCATTCACGTTGCTGCCCCGGTCATACGCGTCAACCAGGTTGTTCACGAACCAGAGGTTCCCGCTGTCCTGGAACGTGATCGGGCTCGCGCAGTCGAGCACACGATTATTTGCCACGAGCACATTGCCGCATCCCAGGTACAGGGTTATGCCATTGGCGTGGCTGCCGTTGCTGTCGGTGATGGTGTTGTTCAGCACCTGGCTCTTCTCAACGCCGTAAAGCCTGAGGCTTGTGCCGCCGCTGCGGGTGATTATATTGTCTCGCACGGTGTTGCGCGCGCCGCCGCCAAGAAAGATTCCTGAATGGCGGGGATTTTCGACGATCTCATTTTCCTCAATCATGCAGGAAAAGCACTGGCCGATGAATATCCCGCCGTATCCCCCGGAAGTACCGCCCTTCCGGTTATGGGTGATATAATTGTCCCTGATCACGAGATTGTAGCCGGCAATGTGCGCTGCTGAAACAGTGCCGATGCCGACGCCGTCACGCAGCCCGGTACCTGCGTGCTTGCGAACTGAAAATCCCTGAATGGTCAGATTATTGCGGGCATTGATGTTGAAGCCGTAGTTGCGCACCGAAGCGCTTATGCGCGAGTCCAGATCAGAGGCACTGCGCGGCCAGAGCAGAATTTTCAGCCCGTTCTCGTCAGGCGTGGTGCAGACAAAGTACTCTCCCGCTTCGTCAAGCGCATGGGGGCTGTTGTATATCGCATAGTACTGGTCGCGCCCGTCGGGATAGATCGCATTTTCGCCGAGGTCTTCAAACGTTATCCTCGATTCAGCAGGCTCATAGGAGAGTATTTGACGGGTCACCACAATATTGGGGTTGACCCACACAAGGACGTACGACCCGCCCCAGTAGGACGGATCGGCCTGGGTGAAATTCGCGGTGTCAACCAGGGATGTCCTGGTCAGGTTCTCCTGGGTTACCGTGCGGTAATCGTCCGCCTCGTCGTAAAAATACGCGTCGGCCGGGGCCGGGTCCTGGGCAAGCCACAGAAATTCGTCATCACCGGATACCGGGTCGACTTCATGTAGGTTCAGGCTCAAGGGGTTAAAATCCGGGGAAACATGCGCGTAATACAGGCTCGCGTAGTGCTCGTTGCCGAAGCATTCATCCGAGGATGAGCACGCGGCCCAGCCGGTGATGACATCCCCCCCGTCAATGATCGCCTTCTGCCCTTCGGGCCACGCGGAGCCCTCATAGATCACGTGATGGTTGAACGCGCCGTCAGCGGGGATGTTTATCTGCCCCCGGTAAGCCACCCCGCCCCTGAAGAGCACCCTGCTGCCGGGGCCGAGAACGCACGCGGCCGCAGCGCCTTCAGCGTTGTCATCGCCGGGTGAGTGCTTCCACGGCGAGGATTCGGATGTGCCGCTGTTCGCGTCATCCCCTGAATCGTAATCAACATAATAATCGACAACCGTGTATTCCGTAAAATCAGCGCCGACCGTCTTGTCTGAATCCATGACCAGGGGAAGCGGGTTTTCCCTGCTTTCCGAGTCGCCCGTCCAGGAATAAAAATCATAGCCGTCATCAGGGGCCGTGGTGAGATAAACGGTCGATCCCTCTCTGTAGTTCGCGCGCACCGGGTCAACGGATACGGAGCCGTTCAGGGGATCGAGAACCGTAAGGGTATAGTATACTGCATGGGTGTTGTTGCATCCCTCTCCGCAGGATGAAAGGAACAAGACTGCCGCCATGGGCACGGCCCATACAATAAATGCCATAATCTTTCTCATGTCATCCCCCGTGGTCACAAAGCAGAATTAAATCCATTCACCGTAGCGCCGGGGACCGGTTTCGTCCAGTAAAAAACAGGATGGATAAAACTGCCATGCGCCTTAAGGGGAAAAAACGGGGAAAAAAATTTCAGGCAGTCCGGGCAACAGGAACGAGATCAGTCATACTCGTAGGCGCCGATTGACCAGGGATCGGTTCTCGCGGTACCGCCGTCACAGTCATCATTATAGCTGCCAATGACCATCCCCCCCTGCCTGACACTGATCGGGCTGGATCCGGTAAGATGCCAGTCCCCGCCGGGGAGATCCACAAGCACAGGGTCAACCAGGATGTTATTCGCGCGTGTCGTGCTGTCTATGATTGTATTGAGAACCGACTCATTCTGGATATTTGGCGTACCCTCTCCGTAGTCATAATAAACATAGTCAAAACCATAAGTGGCGTTCACCGTTGAGGACAGGATATTGTTGTTCTCAACACTGACCGGGTCAGCGGTATCTGATGCCTCGTAAATACCATACAGGGTAGCGGCGCTTCCTGTTCTGAATATGATATTGTTCTGGATGATCGCCGAAGTTTCATTGCTGATATATATACCATAAATAATAGTGGTACCGCTTCCGCCGTTGATGGTATTGCTCCGGATGGTCAGGGTCAGGCCCGTTGTACCGTTGCAATAAATGCCCCGGGTTGAATCACCGGTCCCTCCGTTAATGCAGTTGTTCCGTATCACGGGCGCGCTTCCGGTATCATAACAGAATATACCCGTAGAGGAGTTCCCTGACGAGCTGTTGCCGCCGTTAATGATATTGTTCTGTATGATCGGCGCCGACCCGCCAATATATATTCCGAAGGTCTGTCCTGCAGCATTGGTTCCGCCATTGATTATATTATTCTGAATTGTTGGAGCAGCGCCACTGCTCAAACTGATACCGGCATAGGTGGCTCCGCCGCTGCCGATAATATTGAAGCCATCAAGAACCGTGCTGTTTCCCATGGCGGTGCTGCAATATACTGCGAATCCCGTTGTGGGGCTTATGGTCGATGCAGTTGCTGACACGTCACGGGAAGTGAAATCAGTGGCGTAACTTCCCATGACAGAAACCCCGTCCGCAAGGTACACATTTTCGTCATAAGTGCCCTGTGCGACATGGACCGTGCCGCCTGAAGGAGCAGTGTCAACAGCCATCTGGATAGTCAGGTACGGGTTGGTCTTCGATCCGACACCGGTAGTGTCATTCCCTGATGTGGTCACATAAAAATTCATCTGTGCCGAAACCGTAACGGTCGCGGTGCCGCTCTTGCCCTGATACTCCGCATAAATCTCAGTTGAGCCTGTCAACAGGCCGGTGACCGTGCCATCTGAGGCGACAGAAGCATACGTCGGATCTCCGGAATTCCAGGTTGCGGACATAGAGATGTCCACACTGCTCATGTCAGTATAATAAGCAGTCGCGGTCAATTGCATGGAGCTGTTAACTTCCAGATTGAACACATCCGGCGATATCACAATTGAATCAAGAGCGGGCGCGGTGGCGCTGACCGTTATCGAATAATCCCGGGTGGACCCGTCAAGGGCAAAAACACGAAGCGTCACCGCTGAAGAAAAATCGAGAGACGTTACCCCGCTTTCCACGGTGATTTCGTTGAATTCGACATGGTCTCCCAGGATAGTGAAAACAGGGACGAGTGAAGAAAGTGAAGTTCCCACCGGGACCGCAACACTGATAGTAAAATCGTCATTATTTATTGTTCCGTCGCAGTCCAGTATACTGAAAGATCTGAAGCTTTTAGCAGTTGGATCAGGCGGAGGATTGCTGGCGAATTTAAATACAGAATTTCCGTCACAACCAAGGATCAATACCGCGAAAAAGAGGGCCGAAAAAATTTTCATATAATTCATGGGAATAATTTTTCTTTACATATATTATCATATTATAAGATAATTTATTCTTTTCGTCAATGGTTAAAACGATGAATATTAAAAATACTTGTTAAAATTTCAAAGCATTCATACTATTAATAAGGCGATTGGGAAACCGCACTATCATCCGCCGTTTCACGGCATTGGGCAGCTATGGGAAGCATAAGAAAAACCATCCCTTTAAAAATCAGCGCAAGATCGACCGCGGTCATCCTGGCGGCACTGTTCATTACCGCTTTTCTCTTTTCACTGAACGAAATCATGATCACCATCAGGCTCAAAGAGCTTGCCGCGTCACTGCGCCGGATTGACCGTGAAGAGGGGTCCATTGACCATATCGCCCTGGTCGCGACCTATGAAATCCACAAGAAACTGTTTGAGAACAGAATATCACAGGAAAAGGCGGACGAGCTCGAAAACAGGATCAATTCTCTGTTCATCCGCTCGAGGCAGAATCATACGTCCATCGATTCCATTCACGCCTGGCTTATGGCTCCTGCCGCAGGGATCATAAACTTTAACCGCATGGTTCTCGGCAAACAGCCGTTGTCCCCCCGGGACGGTGACAATACCGGCGGCACTGCCCTTGACCAGGCATTTTACTATGAACGAAACATGCATTTTAAAAAAGCGATTGGTCTCTACGAAAAAATCATGGCGGAGCAGAAGCTCCCCGCAGGCATAACCGCGGGCGTGCTCCTGCACCAGGGCTACTGCTACGCCCTGTCAGACATTCCCGAGAAGGCACGCGCCAGCTACATGAAGATCCTGGATGAATACATCAGCGAGAGCAGCGCGGTGACCGCGGAAATTCTGCTGCGGTACCTTGACGGTTTCGCTGTTGCGCGGAAAAAAATTCTGGCCGGGGCATCCCGGCCCCTTGAACAAAGCGAGAAGCTGGTGAACCTCCTCGCGTACGAGCAGGCACTTGCGGTGCTCGAATCATTAGAAACCACGGCCGGGCCGGACATGGTTGATTCGATCAGGTACTTCAAGGCCCGCTGCCACGCCGGCCTGGGCAACACCAGCCAGGCTGTCGAGAATTACCTGAGGGTCATTACCCGGTCTCCCCGGTCACCGTACGCGAAATATTCAAACAGGAAACTCTTCATGCTGGGAACACAGACAGGAAACAGCGAAGTCCGGGAATTAGCGGCTGAGTTGAACAACCGCATCAAAGATCCGGTTCTCGAAGGGATGATCAACGATACCGAAACGCTGAAAACTTCCCCGCCGGTCATAATAAAGCCCGTTGCGGTAACCATATCGCAGCCGGTACGCGACGCGGTGAAAACACTGTCATCCCGGCCCCGGCGCACGGCCCTGAAAAAAGGCTCACACCTGGTCGTGTACACCAGTGACGGCAATGTTTTTAAGGGCAAAGTGACGGATGATTCGCCTGACCTGGTTTCTCTTGAGACGTCAATCGGCACGATCCATGTGAAGAAGGACCGCATCGTCAGGATCACCAATGAATAATGCTATAAGAATCTGCGTCATCACCATCGCCTCCCTGGTCTTCCTTTCACCGCCCGGATTCGGCGATATCGTGGTTACCGCGGACGGGATGATCGTCAACGGGAAAATAATCGAACAGGTCAGCGGGTCCCATGTCACAATCGCCAACTACCACGGGACATTCACCATCAAACAGGAGAACATCAGGGAACAGCACAGCACGGACAACTACCGGAAGGATATTGAGCTGTTCAAAAAAATGGGAAAAACGGCCAGCGAGGCTGAAGTCAAAAAAAACTATGAGGCCGGCATTGAAAAGCTCCAGACCCGCAGCGCAGAAGGCAAAGGCGCCGGGTCATCAGCACACTGCCTGCTGCTTGCCTGCCCCTTCGTAAATTTCAATATCGACCGGCTGGGCTCCATCGTTCCCTGCAGCTTCGGCGTCATGGTCCTTAGTGACGTGCGTTTCCACACCGCTGACGGCAAACTCGTCCTCGGGCCCCGGCTTGATCTCCAGTATTTTTATTCAAAAAAAGGAATAAAAAGCATCGAGGCGTTTCGTTTCGCCGCAGGGCCCGCTTTCATCGTTCCCGTGTATTCCGGCGGTTTTTCACTCAACCTCTCTCTCGTCCCGGAACTGGGGGCCGGCTACTACGGCGTGACCGGCAGGGAAGACGAAACCGCGGATTTTAAAATGAACTTTTTTTTTACCGCCGGGCTTGAATTCGTGATATCTTCATGGATGATAACCCCGATGATACGGTTTGATTATGTTCACGACGGCACAGTCCCGCTTTACGGGATCGGGATCTCCCTTGGCGCGGGGTATCTTTTCAACTACCATAAATCTTCCCTCAAAGATATCAAATCAGGGGGATGACGCAGTGCGCCAGGCAACCGGCTCCCGATTCATGAAAATGGCCAGGCCATGGAAAGCCATGATCCCGGCGCTCTGCTGCGTTCTGTGTGCGGCCGGATGCGGCTCGGAGTTTGAACTTCTTCTGGACAAAAAATCCGGCGCGGCCGCGGACACCACCCCTCCCACGGTGCTGGGCACCAGCCCCGTGAACGGGGCCAGCGGTGTCACCCTGTATGCCCCGGTGGCAATAACCTTTTCCGAGCCCATGAGCGCCGAGGCGACAGCGGGCGCCGTCTCCCTTGCGCCGGCGGTGACCGGAACGACCTTCGAGTGGGACGGCACCGGCAGCATCCTGACCGTCGGCCACAGCAGTTTTGCCGACGGAACAACGGCGTACACCGTCACCGTGGGAACCGGGGCGGCTGACCTCAACGGCCTCGCCATGGAATCGCCCTACAGCTTCACCTTTACCACGGTGGAGACCGCTGTTGAAATGAAAATATTCTGGTCGGAGCTTTCGGGAGGCATCAACAAGACCGATACCGAAAATACCGAGGAGGCCACGGTAGTGACTGCAGGGGGCACGCCCCTTGACATCGACCTGGATTATGCGGGGGGGATGCTGTACTGGACGGAAGATGCAGGCAGTTCTCACGAAATAAATCGCGCCGACCTTGAGGGCAACGGTGAAGAAAACCTGTACTCGGCGCCGTCGCCCTTTTTCGGGCCCACCGAAATCGCCGTAGACCCTGACAGCGGCCTGATATACTGGCACAAATTTCAGACTGTTTCCGGAACGAGTATCATCTGTTCCGCTGACGTCAGCGAGCTGACGGACGTCAACTGCAGCAACGACCTCGCCTATGACTATACGTCCGGCATTGCCCTGCATCCCGAAAGCAGCGAGCTGTATTTCTCAGCGAACACCACGTACTGGGACATCGCCGTGAACGCGGCATCCGGGAGCGGAAGCACCGGCGTTCTCTACCGGACGAGTTCGAACATCCCTGATCTGACCGCCTATATCGGGCTGTACCCGGCAACCGGCCCCGAGGACCCGTCGGTTCCCCTGAGGGGCATTATCGTTGACCACCAGTCATCCACCGGGTATCTGTTCTTCGTGATTGACAGCAATACCGAATCCGACACGCAGATCATCCGTTCAGACTTCGATTTCACCAGCCAGACAGTCTGGGTCACCGCAGACAGCTTCGAGATACAGAAAATCGCCCTTGACCGGGCCGAAAGGAAAATCTACTGGACCTCCCCGTCCGACAACGGCATTTACCGCGCAGACGCCGACACTGCCGCTACCGGCATCGAGCTCTTTGTGCAGGGGGATTCCGCGCCCACGGGGATCGCGGTCGGGAATTAGGTTAGATATTTTACCAGAAGTTCCTGGAGCGCAAGCGGCCGCGAAAAGTAATATCCCTGAAAAAGTTCGCATCCGTTTTTCTTGAAAAACTCGACCTGTTCAGGGGTCTCAAACCCCTCGGCGAGGACCTTGAGCCCGAGCGACCTGCCGAGCTCGATAATATACTTCGCCATTTTCTCCTTGCGGTCGTCCCCCGGTATTGCCTGGACAAATGCCATGTCGATTTTAAGGATATCCACCGGCAGTTCCACAAGATACGAAAGAGACGAGAACCCCTTGCCGAAATCATCGATGGCGATCTGGAACCCGCTTTCTTTCAGGCGTATCAGGCTTTCCTGCGCCTGGTGCATGTTATCAACAAGGGTCGTTTCCGTGATCTCGAGGATCAGCCTTTCGGGCTCAATCCCGTGCTGGTGCGCGAATGATGACAGAAAATCACCATATACGGGATTACAGAGCTGGTCAGCGGAAAAATTGATGCTCATCCCGATCTTTTTCTGTATTTTCATTTCCATATCATAAAAGGCCCTGCGCACAACCAGGTTGTCAAGGTCCTTCATCATGCCCGCTTTTTCAATAAGGGGGATAAAATCTCCCGGGCCTCCGATTTCGGGACTGTTGCTGGTGCACCTGAGCAGGGCCTCAGCGTACACGATCCTTGCCTCAGCGTCGACCACAGGCTGGTAGAAGAGAACGAACTCGTCCTTGGCGATACAGGTCCGCAGCAGGTTGACCGCGTAAATTTTCCTGGTAGCGCCTTCCGTTAAATTCCTGTTGAAAAACATGAACGTATTTTTAGTTTTTTTCGCGCTGCGGATCGTCCCGTACACATTGTTCATGATGGTGTCGAGGTCATCCCCGTCACGCGGCACCATCAGCACCGCGATGCTTGCGGTGACCGTGTAAGACGCTTCCGAAAAAAGAAAGGGGTTCCTCAGGCTCGCGAGTATCTTTGATGCGAAATCGGCCGCTTCAGAGTCCGAGTGAACATCCCGCAGCATAAAGACAAATTCATCCCCGCCTGTTCTATAGAAGACCGCGGATTCGGTAAAGTTGTCAATCATCCTTCGCGACAGCATCCAGAGAATCACGTCTCCGATGGTTTCCCCGTATGATTCGTTGATATTTTTAAAATCATCGATGTCAAGAAAAACCAGCGAAAAATTATCGCCTTTGTGTGATTCCCGCAAATTGGCCTCAAGGTCCCTTCTGAACGCGGCCACATTGGGCACTTCAAGCTCAGAGTCGAGATATAACGTGCCATTGATATTATTCTGAAGGGCCTCGACCCTGTTAATCTTCTTAACAAACCATTCAATGACCGAAAACGACATGAAAACAATTAGAACCGTAACAGCAAGGGCCATATAGGGAAAACCGCCGCTGATTGATTCCGGGCCGGGCCCGGGGAACAGGAGAACATACAGATGCGTGAACGCGATATAGCAGGCTATTCCCAGGCCAACGACCACGTTTCTCACCGGATACCGGGTCTTTTTGCGCAGATCGGAAACCAAAATCATTACCAGGGCATAGACAAGGTAAATCATGATAAGACTGTTCCGCGCGACAAGCAGCGGGGCGTATCCGGGCCTTCGCGTTCCTCCTGAAACGACAGTTCGCCCCTGTACCAGCAGGTCAGGGTAAGCCAGCCCCACTGCTACAATTACCACCGATGCAGCGGCACCGGCATAGAACAGCACCCGGTTTATGGTCCTTGCGCGGGTGCCGAGTTTGCAAATGCGAATGAGATAATACGGCGAAAGAAATAAAAACAAAAGAGGAATGGTTTCCCGTACAAACAGGAGAACCAATCTCCCGCCTTCATGGGGGCGGGCGCTGGTTACGGCGCACACAAAAGCATCAATGATTATAAAAAGGGCGGCCGCGCAGGTGACCAATAAGATCATTCGGGTTACATTCTGCGGCCTTTTCCGGTAAAACTGCACATATTGCAACGCGGCATAAACAATCATCCCCGCGAAAAAATAACTGAAATAACAGAAAAAAAATTGATTTTCCCGCATGATTCTCTGTTCCCCTTCGTTCTCCCGGCACGGAAGATATAACACAGATCAGTATATACGGATTAAGGTCTTTGTATAGCACAATTTTAAGGCAGAGACCGGAAGGCTTTTAAAACCTTGAAGACCTGTGACTGTGAATAAAAAAAACATTGAAATATTCCCTATAACAGATAGCATTATACAATATCACTGAAACATGCTTTACCGGTTACAATGAAAAAAACAATAATTCAGTCAATCGGCTTCAAAATACTGCTCTTCTATTTTTTGCTTACCCTGATCAATGTCTCATTCGTTGTTTCCATAATTTTTGAAAACCAGGTCGATCTTATAAGCCAAAACGTGCAGTTCAAGTCAGAACGCCAGTTTTCACAGCTGATTGATGCCGCGAAACAGTACACCGCTGAAATGAAGCAGGGGACGCTTTTCAGCCATATCGATAACCGCGAATCGATCGACCGCTTCATTGAAATAATAAGCCCTTATGCGCCTCAATACGCCATAATAACCGAAAAAAACAGGGTCCTGAAAAAATCCGATGCTTCCTTTCAGGTTCCCGCAACCCTGACCCAGGACATGATGAGGGCCGCTGCTGCGAAAAATTTTTCCGGCAGGGATTATTACCTGAGGATTGACGAAAAGAAAAAAAAGATCTACTGTTATGTTCTCCTGGGAGGGCCGCAGACGGAGCAAACAGCTCTTCTCTCAGTAAGGAACATCAGCCTGCTTGATGCGTCCATGAAAAATCTTTATAACCAGGCGGTGTTTGTCATTATCGTGGTCCTGTTTTTTCACGCCATCTTCGCGCTCGCGCTGTTCAGGTATATTATAAACCCGCTCAAGGCGCTCAACGACGGAGCGATAAAATTGTCGGAAGGTGACTATAAAGTACGTATCTCGTTATCAGGCAGGGATGATGAACTCGGGGCGCTGGCCCAGTCATTTAACACGATGGCCGATTCGATTTACACAAACATAAAAAACATGACTGCCGATGTTGAAAAGGCAGTCGAGCTGAAGAACAGAACCGACCTCCTGGCCGTAAAGGATGAGTTTACCGGCCTTTATAACCGTATCTACATGAACGAACGAATACAGGAAGAAGCCGCCAGGTCACGTATTAATAAAAAAACGACAGCACTGGTCTTTGCCGTTGTTGACAAATTCAATGACATCAGCGTTGTCTATGGACCTAAATCAGGCGACATCATCATGCTTGAAATATCAAAGATCATCACAAAACACGCCGCTGACACAGACATCGTGTCACGGTTCGGGACAGACATGTTCGCGGTCCTCTCCCCGGACTGTTCCCCTGAAAGGATCAGAGAAGTTTCCGAATGCATCAGGGCGGATGTTGAAAAAAAGACGATCATTACTCCGGACGGGCAATTCACCATGACCGTGAGTATCGGTGCGGCAGTACAGAAGTTCGACTCATCGCAGGCTCCGAAAACGGAAACTGAATTCATAGCATCCGCAGAAGCTGCGCTGTCCCGCGCGGTGAAAGCGGGCAGGAACAGGGTTGAAATCATCGGATGACATCAATGAAGTTGTGGGAAAAACGGGGCTACAACAACCGGGGGGATGTCAAAGGCAGCAGGTTTGAACGTTGAATGGCCGACAGGATAAAATTCCCGGGGTCCGGCACCCGAAAAATCTTGACAGGAATATTCATTTGTTCATAGTATTTCCCTCACGTACAGGGGACAATAAATCACCCTGCCCGGCCCCGTGCCGTGGATATTGAAAACACCGGAACAGTCTTCGTGTCGGAAACCGTCAGCATAATGAACATTATCGCCATATCCCAGGGCTTTTTTCTGGGCATCGTGCTCCTTGTCAAAAAAAACAATAATCTCTCAAACAGAATACTCGCCCTGCTCTTTCTCGCCATTTCGGTGAGCATGATAATGAACTATTTCCATATGACACAGAAGTGGTCCGCTTTCTATTGCATGATATACGTGAACCTTTCCTTTTATCTGCTCTATGGCCCCCTGATGTACCTGTACACCCTGTCAATCACGGGCTCAATAAAAAAACCGCTCACCCGCTACCTGCGCCACTTTCTGCCCTTCGCCGTGTTTTTGAGCTACATGGTGGTCCGCCACCGTATCATCGAATGGACCGGGGCCATGGATTTCAAACCCTTCTATGAAAACACGTCATTGTTCTCATATCCGAACCTGGTCATACTGTTTCTCTTTGTCAACCTGGGCTATATCTGCCGCTCTCTCCATGTTGTCCGGGAATATAAAAAAAGCCTCGAGGAATATTTTTCTGATGTCCAGCGGATCAGCCTGATCTGGCTTTCCCTGCTTTTAAGCGGCGCGATGGTTTTCATCATCCTTATCATCGCCTTTCTTTTATTATTCAGGGACCTCACGGTAAATTATTTCAAAACCGAACTGGTCATGATTATCTACATCACGTATCTTGCCACAATTTACATGGCGACCTTTTTCACGATCAGGTATCCCCAGCTGTTTAATGAAAAGATGCGTAGTGAAAAAATCCATGAAGACGAAGAAAAAAACGGGACCAGGGCGCCGAAATACGAGAAGCTCAAGCTGGACGACAGCCTGAAGGCGCAGTATACGGACGAACTGCTGCACTATATGAAGCTCAGCAAGCCGTACCTCAATGACTCACTCACGCTGAGGGACCTGGCAGGAATGATCAACATCCCCTACCATCATCTTTCTCTGATCATCAATACGGATTTGAAACAGAACTTCTATCAGTTTATCAATACCTACCGGGTTGAAGAAGCGAAAACAATGCTCACCCTGGAGGAATACAAGGATTTCACGATCCTAACCATAGCGTTCAACTCGGGTTTTAATTCAAAAACCACGTTCAATACCATATTCAAACAGATTACCGGCCATACTCCCAGCGAATACCGCAAAATCCATGCTTCAGCAGTGCTCTAAAGACGATTCAGGCTTTTTTTGATAATTTTAATGAAATTTTTTTATTTTTTGAGACATAATGCGCCTTTTTTTAGTTCGGGAATGCAAGGCCGAACGACAAATATCAACTTTTAACGATAATGATATCAATTCCCGATCGGGAATTATTTTTTTAACCATATTACAAACCGTCTGTACGGTAATTTTAATGGTAGTTGCATATGGGTAAACGTTGAAATTCATACTGTTAAAGGGAGGGAGCATGTTAAAAAAAATAATACCCACACTTGCACTGATCCTGCTTGTTTCAATTGCCGGTTTCAACTGTTCCGATATTTCCGCTGATGTCGATGAAACATTTGAAAGCCTCAACTCGGCAAAACTGCTTGAAGACGATTCATGCGAGGGGTGCTCGGGACAGCTTGACACAGAGTCAGTGTCTCAGATAACTGAAGCGCTTGATGAAAGCGGCGCCGAAAACTCACTGGTCTCGGTTAACGTGCGCATCACGGTGCCGAAAAGCGAAAACCCCCACAGTGACGAAGACTGTGATCTCTGGGCAACCATAATCAGGCCATCAAACAATAAACAGCTGCCCACGATCCTGATAGCGGCCCCGTATCGCCGTGAAATGTGCGTGATGATGGGGATCGGACTGGTGGCGTTCGGATACAACCTGGTCGCGGTTGACATCCGCGGGACCGGTACTTCAAACGGAGCATGGACCTCCTTTGACCTCATTGAACAATACGACATCCGCTATGTCGTTGACAAATACATCCCGTCAATGTCCTGGTCTGACGGCAAGGTCGGGATGTTCGGCATGTCCTATCTTGCCATCATCCAGATGCTGACCGCGGGCCTGGTCGACGTTGATCCGGCGACTGGAGAGCCGGTACACCTCAAAGCGATCTTTCCGGTGGTCCCGATGTCCGACGCGTACCGCGATATCGTCATGCACGGGGGGATGCTTGACACGCTGTTCATCCCCATGTGGCTTGGCGCGGTGGACATGATGAGCATCATGCCGTCCACCCTGTTCCTCGGGGTAAACGGCCAGCTTACCAGCGACATCATCCAGGAAGCCAGTGACGCGTGGATCGAGCACTGGAACAATATTGATGACACCATAAACTGGATCATGGACGCCGAGCATACCAATGACGGGACCTTCTTTGACGCCAAATCGCCCATGATCTACTGGCCGCAAAAGCCCGCCGGGGGATGGGGATTCGCTGAAGGAGACAACCATTCCATTTCAAGCAAGCTTCCGGTTTTTACCATTGGCGGATGGTTCGATATCTTCACCCGCGGGACCCTGAACAACTATCAGTACGGCCTGAGCGAACATTCGCCATCCGATAAAAAAATGATCGTCGGCGAATACTACCACATGTCCGGGTCAGCGGTAATGGGAGTCAATTCCGTGCTTACCGGCGCCCTTCCCGCGCGCTGGTTTGACTGGAAGATCAAGGGAAAGAACGACCCGTTCATGGAGGAATACCCGGTGCTGTTGTACGTCATGGGTGAAGACAAATGGCGCGCGGAAAAATCATGGCCCCTGCCCGCGAGCAGGACATCCGCCAGAACGCTGTACCTGACCAAGCAGGCGCCTTCTCCGATTGACGGTGACTGGTACAGCGAAGACGAGAACGGCAAATACGCGGACAACAACTACGGCCTGAGCGGGACAAAAACTGTCAATGGTGAAAATCCCGTACTCAAACACCGCCCCCTGCTGCTCGATGCCATGTTCAACCTCAACGGCAGCGTTTCCCGGTCAATCAACCGCTGGGGCATGGGCATGTTCGCGTCCGCTTCAGACATGTCAAAATTTTATCTGGGCGTGAACATCGACGAGTACCAGTTTTTTGAAGACGAGCGCTATGACGAAAAGAACTGCCTGACGTTTACCACGGAGCCGCTCGATGAAGACATTGAAATCACCGGGCCACTGTCAATAACGTTCTGGGCACGGACCGAATTCGGCACCGCGCTCCAGCAGGCCGCGATAAAACTCTCAACCGAGCTGATCAAGTCGAGCTTCGGAATCGACGACAACCTGATGCTGGACGGCATGACCAAGCTTGATGTGCAGTGGGTCGCCGAGCTGAACGATGTTTTCCCCGACGGCAGGGCGCGCAACATCACATCAGGATGGCTTTCGGCATGGCACCGCCAGTACGATCCGTCCGGTTACGCCAGGGAATACGAGGATGATGAACTCGGCGAGAACATTGAACATCCCCTTGACCCTGACTATACGCCCTTTGACCCGTTCTATGACGGGCCCGACAAAAACCCTGTGGCAATCAACGAGGACGAGCTGTACCAGTACTGCATCGAGCTGTGGCCGACCTGTAACGTATTTAAAAAAGGCCACCGGATCAGGGTCAGCCTGTCCGCGTCAGACTTTCCGCACCTGCTCCCGATTGTGCAGCCGTCGACCAATACCATCGTCATTGATGAAAACCACGACGCGCGGGTAGACTTCAACACGGTCGGGACCGGGGGCGAAGGGAGCACCTGGGAGTGGATAGGAAAAACCGGTAAAATGGACTCCTACCTTCTCTCAGGATCAAGCCTGAGCTGCGGCACCGCGGTAAACGCTTCAGTATACGGCAGCAAACAGGAGAACACAATAGCCGGTTTGCTCAGCCTTTTAATGTGCATGGTCTTCCCTCTGGGGATCGTGATTATGACCAGGAGATTTAAAAACGGGAAAAGACCGCTCGTGTAATGAGGTGGTATTACGCTGGTTTTAAAACCGCATTATTCAAGTGCTGAGGATTATTAAGCTGGTTATATAATATTCGGCATGAAGAGCGGTAAATTTTCGCGGGTGAGGGGCCATCCCTCCCCGCGTTTTTATTTTACAGACTGTCCCGGTTGTGTTACAGGCCCCCGGGTTTCACCACGCCGCATGACGGTTTTTCCGGTTTGCCGCGTGAGAGAAGCCGCCTGCAGAAAACGATCCCCCCGGCATGTCCGGCAGCGATGTCGTCCAACATCGAACATTTTGCAAACCCCGATCACCGGTAAAAATCGGTTGACTTCAATTATGTAAAAAATTAATATTATACGCACGACTAACTAATTTCACTGTCCCTGTCTCGATCAAGGAGGGTTTCATGATCATTGATATCCATACGCACCTCGGCGACATTTTAAACCACGGAGGAGGAGGCCTCATCGACAAAGAGGGGGTCACCAAGGAACTATTCTTCGATATCATCAGCATCAGCGAAGCGGGACTGATGCGAACGTACGGGTTGGACGCTGTTTTCTACCGCGCCCTCGACCACTGGATCACGAAGGCCGAAAGGGCACGCAACGCCACGGCGAGCCTTGAAAATGAAATAAAATCCATGGACGAGGCCGGCGTCGAGTACACCGTGTGCATGCCCATAGCCCCTTACGTCACCTTCGACGACCTGTATTCGGCGAACCAGAAAAACAAAAGGGTCCTGCCGTTCACGAGCGTTGACTTCACCGGCTCTGAAAACGTGTCGAAAAAACTCGCCGGCGACGTCAAGCGCGGCGCGTACGGGCTCAAACTTCACCCGATTATACAGTCTATTTCCCTGAACGACCGCCGCGTCATGGAAGCGCTCCAGGCTTTCGAGCCGCTCAATAAACCCGTACTCACGCACGCCGGCGTGTCCAATTATTATCTCGGGAAAGAACGCAGCCGCAATATTCCCCTGAACGGGCAGATCCGCTATATCGAAGGGATGGTGAAGACATTCCCCAACATCCGCTTCATCATCGGCCACAGCGGCCTTTTCCAGTGCGGGGAAGTGATGAAGCGCCTCCGCGGCTGCCGCAATGTATGGGTCGACACGAGCTTTCAGTCGCCGGAGAAGATCAGGAAGCTCGTTAAAGTATTCGGCGAGGAGAAGGTCATGTACGCATCAGACTGGCCTTACGGCAACCGCGTCCCTGCCATAAAAACCGTCCGAACCGCATGCAAGAAGGACAAAAAACTTGAAGAGCGGCTTCTCTATGCCAACGCACGCGATATACTCGGGTTGAAAGAATAGACTGCGGAAAATCGAAACCCTGTTATCGATTAGCAAATAAAAACGGCCCCATGCTTGATTAAGACCGGGGCCGTGAACTATCTATTTGACCACTAATCTTAAAAACATTTGACATCAACAGCCGCACCCCTATCCTTTGTTGGGCGCTTTTCACGCGAATACGAAAGGACGCTTACTAACCCGTACCACTGCTGAAAGGTCATCCATGAAGAAAACCGTACGATTCATTTTCATACTCCCGCTCATAGTCTCCCTGCTCTCGTGCGGCCGGACAGAAAACAAAACTATCAGGGCCGCGGTAATCGGCGGCATGACCATGACCGGGCTCTGGGAAAACATCACGACAATGTTTGCCGAGGACACCGGTTACGAAGTTCGTGTGGTGATCACCGGCCAGAGGCCCGGCCTTGCGGACGCCATCAGGCGGGGTGAAGTTGATTTTCTCACCATGCATTCAGGCGACATCACCACGAACATCGTCGCTGACGGCTACGGAACAGGCATGCTCCCCTGGGCGAAAAACGACCTGGTAATAGCCGGGCACGTGACAGACCCGGCAGGGATCAGCGGGCTCAGGGACGGAGTTGAGGCCCTTAAAAGGATCGCGCGGCACCGGGCGAATTTCATCGATTCGGCCTCTATCGGGCCAAGGGAGATGAGCCATACCCTGTGGAAGCGCGCGGGAATCACTCCGTCGGGAAGCTGGTACCTGCAGGACGGTCACCGCGGCCATGACAACGTGCTGAAATTCGCCTCACGAAACAGGGCATATATCGTGTTCGGCAGAATGCCCCTTATCTGGGGCAAGATACCTGTTCCGCATGACATGAAGATTCTGGTCCAGGGTGATCCGCTCATGAGGCGTCCCTATATCGCCATGGCCGCAAATCCTGAAAAAGTAAAGGGCGTGAACATCGAGGGCGCGAAAAAGCTTCTCGAGTACCTGCTCTCAGACCGGGTGCAGGAGTTCCTCGCATCCTATGACGGCGGCATGAAAGACGGCATCCCTCTTTTCTATCCTGTCACCGAAAAATACGCCGCGAAGTTCAGATGATGCGCACCTGCCCGGCATTTCTTACCCTGGCATAAAGTGGCGGCTTTTGTAATTATTTTCATAAAAATAAAATTTTCTCCATATATTTAAAAAAAATAAGTTATTGCTCCTCCATATTTCTTGACTCATGGTATGATTATACCAAGTATGCCACTATGATTTACATCGGACTTGATGATACGGATGTTCTGGGCTCACGCGGCACCGGAAGGCTGGCGCGGGCGATAGCGGCCGGGCTGTCAGCCGAATTCACGGTGCGCGGCGTGGTGCGCCACCAGCTGCTGCAGGACCCGCGCGTGCCCTTTACCAGCCACAACAGCAGCGCGACCATAATGCTTGAAGAAAGCGGGCCCACCGACCTCGATGCTCTGTTTAAAGAAATAAAAAGGATGATGCTTGATGACTTCATCCCCGGCAGCGACCCCGGTCTGTGTGTCGTGAGGGACGTTCCCTCTGCTGTTGCCGAACACGGGTGGAACGCAAAAAAAATGCTCGTCACCCAGAATGATGCGCGGGGCATTGCGCGCTCTCACGGCATAGCGCTCGAGGGGCTCGGCGGCACCGAGGACGGGATCATCGGCGCGCTCGCATCCGTGGGGCTCACCTCGTGCGGGGATGACGGTCGCTACCTGCATATCGGCCGTGTGCGCGAGCTCCAGGGGCTGCTTCCTGTTGAAGAGGTGCTTGCCGCGGGAGTCAGGGAAATACGGACCCTCACTGAAGAGCGCGTCACGTCAGGCCTTGTCATGTCGGATAAAATACGTCCGGCCAGAAAAGGAGGGGAACCAATCGCCTATGTCGCATGGAAGGACGAATACTGGATGCCCCTCAAGCTCGGTTGAAACGGCAGCGGTACCGGGAGGGGGCATTCCCATGCTTCAGGTCACCAACCTCGCTTACACCTATCCGCAGAAACGTTCCGTGGGGCCTTTCTCCTTTTCGGCGCGGGAAGGCGATTTAATCCATGTGACCGGGTCGTCCGGGTGCGGCAAGAGCACGATCGCGCGCTGCATCACCGGCCTGATCCCGCACCTGTACCATGGCGAAATGTCCGGGGAAGTCCTGGTCAGCGGGATGAATACAGCCGATCAACCCCTGTGGAAGATCGCCGAAAAGGCGGGATTTGTTTTCCAGAACCCGGCCATGCAGATGCTCGGCAACACGGTTGAAGAAGAAATCATCCTCGGCCTTGAAAATCTCGGCCTGAATCAAGATGAAATAAAATCAAGGCTGGATGAATCGCTCAAACGGTTCGGCCTTGACCATATGAGACAGCGCCGGCCCCATACCCTGTCAGGGGGCGAACAGCAGAAACTCGCGCTCGCGGCAATAACTTCCCGGCGCCCTCCCCTGCTCGTGCTTGACGAGCCCCTGTCAATGCTTGACGTTGCCGCTGCCACCGAGCTCACCGAATACCTTGCCGGGCTTTCACGGGAAGGAACAACCGTGGTCATCTTCGAACACCGGGCCGACTATCTCGCTGAAATCCCGGGCATCAAGACCCTCGAACTGGCCCGTCCTGAGCAGAATAAAAAAATCCCTACCCCGCCGGCGGGAAACGGCACACGGTCGCGGGAAAACCCGTTCACCCTCGAAGTGCGGGACCTGAACGTACGTCTGGGCAGCACCAGCATCCTCAACAATGTTTCATTCAGTATAAAATCAGGAACCGTCACCGCCGTGGTCGGCCGCAACGGAACCGGGAAAACAACGCTGGTACGCGCGCTTGCCGGCCTCCAGGAACACGGAGGGACAGCTCTTGTTAATGGTGAAAAGCCCGTTCTGGGCATGGTCAACCAGAACGCCGACCTGCAGCTGTTTAACGCCACCGTAAAATCTGAAATATTATACCGGGTTCAAAACCCTGACCTGGTCTGGTATCGCAGAATTCTCGGCCTGCTCGGCCTTGAACGCTATGAATCGTCCCCTCCCCTGATCCTCAGCGAAGGGGAAAAAAAACGCCTTGCGCTCGCGACCGTGCTCATGAGAAATCCAGAGCAGGGAATACTTCTTGATGAACCGTCACTCGGACAGGACACCATGCACAAACAAATGCTGATTAATATCTGCCGTGAGCTTGCCGCTCAAAACAGGATGGTACTGTTCACCACTCACGACCTTCACCTCGCAGCAGAGGCCGACCAGGTTATCCTGCTCAGCCCGAACGGTATCGAGGCCATGGGCGGTACTGACGAACTGTTCCGCGATCAGGAGGCATGGAACCGGGCCGGGCTTTTCGTGCCCCGATGGATTTCCGGGGCCATGAAAGAGGGGGTGCCGGTATGAAAAGACGAGACGCATACGGCATGACCGCGAACATGAGCCTCGTCGAGGCTTCACCCCTGAGAAAGGTCGACCCGCGCACCAAGCTCGCCCTGTGCCTGTGCTCATCCCTCGCGGTAATGCTGCCGCTGAACAAGCTCCTGGCATTCATGGCAATCTATTTCCTTTTTATCGCCTGGGCGCGCCTGCTCGTCCCGGCGCTGAAACAGATATGGAAACTCAAGCTGATTCTTGCCGTGCTTTTTGTCGTTGACTGGCTTGTCGTTTCTCCGGAGCTCGCGGTTATCGTGACCATGAGGCTCGTGCTCGTGGCCGGGGTCTTCGCCATGTTCTTCTCGACAACGACACCGTCTGAACTGTGCCTCGCCCTCACCTGGATGCGGGTTCCCTACCGCTACGCGTTCAGCCTGAGCCTGTCGTTCCAGGCGGTAGGCCACATTAATGACGAGTGGCGCAATATCCTTGAAGCGCAAAAGTCCCGCGGGGCCTTCAAAGAGCCTGCCGGATGGCGCTACCCCCTTGAACAGGTGCGCAACCTGGTCAGCCTTACGGTTCCGGCAGTGGTGCTCGCGGCACGGCGGGCATGGTCCATGACCGAGGCCGCGTACGCGCGGGGGTTCGAATCCCCGGCGAGGCTGCCGTATCGCTCACTTTCAATGCACTATCCCGACTGGCTCATACTCGCGGGCGCGGTTACCGCGGCTGCGGCAATAATATTCTGGAGGTGATCCCATGGATACAAAAAAACGCATCATTCTCGCCGTGGTCATTCTTATCGCGGTCACGGCTGCGATCCTGGTAATCGATTCGTTCCAGAGAGGGGGAACCCTGTACCGGTATTTCACGACCGGTGAATTTTCGGGCAACTGCGTCCCGATATACGCGGGAACGGTTGAACGCGCCCGCTTCTGCAGCAGCGATGCCGAAAAACTCACCTCTTTCAGTTTCACGGACAAAAGCGAGCAGAAACTGCAGCAGGGATGGTTCCTGTGTGACATTATCAAGCTTTACCTGAAAGACAATGAACTCGGCCCGAAAACCACTGTCACTGTGGAAAGCACGGCAAGAAAGAAAAAGGCCGAGCTGCGATGGAAAGACCTTGCCGACCGGTCAAAGATGGTGATCCTCGCGGTTTCCAGGCAGGGAACATTGAAACTGGTTTCCACCATGGAAGGGCTGGACAGCAGAGAACAGTGGATACAGGAAGTAGACCGGATCGAGGTCAGGCGGTGAAAAAAACATATTTCTCTACGTTTCAGCTTTTTCTCCTGACCCTGTTCGCGGCCCTGATCGTTGTCGCGAAAATCGCGCTTCATCTTCCCCTGCAGCTTTCAGGGCATTCGGGACTGTTCTGGATGGCGATCATCATTGTCGCCGCCAGGGTCGTGCCAAAGGCGGGAGCCGCGAGCCTGGTCGGACTGACCTCGGGGATCATGGCCGCTTTTCTGGGCATGGGCGACCTGGGCGCGCTGAACACGTTTCTCTCTTACACCATGGCAGGGGTCGGCGCTGACCTCGCGCTGCTCCTGCTCAGAAACCCGGAAAGCTACATCTGCGCCATACTTGCCGGGGCCTTCGGGCACCTGGCGAAATTCATGGTCAAGTGGATTTTAGGGATGATGGCCGGGGCGCCTGTGGGATTTGTTGCCCTGGGCCTGGCCAAGGCCCTCGTCGGCTATATCCTTTTCGGCGCGCTCGGCGGTTTCCTCGGGGCGCTCACCCTTCGGGCGCTGCGCAGGGCCGGTTTCTTTGAGTACCTGATGGAAAAAAAATAATCCTCATTAACAAAAAATCTGAATACCGATATCCTTACCAAGATTTTAATTCAGGATTAATACTATGAAGTTCCCTTAAAAAAACAATTGATCCATTTATCTTTTTATGATCTTAATAAATTAATGGTAATCGTTACCCAAAAATATTAAAAATCTGATTTCAGGGATTCATACAAATCAGAAAGGAGTGTATATGAAAAAAACCAACATGGCTTTTCCAAAGGTATTGATCGTTCTTATTGCTGCCGGTTTCGTGTTCTCGGCGGGTACCGGTATAAACCAGTTGTATGCTGTTGAGCAGATCAAAGGTGCCTCTGTGGAATCTGTTCAGAAGGAAAGCGTCATTAAAGGCGCAGGCCCGTATTCAAACATTTCAATCGGCACTATCTCCGCTTTGCCTGAAATACAGGAAAAATACAAGAGCCAGGTGTCAGAGTTAAAAAATTCTCTTATACAGGATCTACGAAGCAACAAAAAGTTTACAAAAGTTCTTGTGGGCAATAAAGCTTCGGGCAAAACCGTTATTGTTTCTGGAAAAATTATTAAGATGAATATTGTCGATCTGCAAACGCGTCAACTGCATGGAGGCTTTGCAGGCAAATCATATATTGATATTCAATTGAAACTCACCGACGCTTCAAACGGCAAGGTTATTAAAGAGATCGTTATAGGAACGTATAATAATCCCGCCGGTGCAGGATGGAGCAGGGGTGCAACGGACCAGTCCATGCCGGCTGACATGGGAAAAATCATTAGCGCCTATCTGTCAACGGTTATCCCGGTGAAATAAATTTTTTCGCGGAAATTACCGCTCTAATAAAAAAGGGACTCTTTCACATCAGAAAATTATCTGATATGGAAGAGTCACTCTTACTTGATCTGGGGAACGGCCTCTTCCCAGACAAGACGTTCATCTGGCCAGGCGTTTAAGATTTACATTATAATGTTTGATAAAAATCAGCCGGGGCTCACCCGTCCAGGACTTCCCTGATCTTCTTCATCAGTTCGGACGGCAGAAAAGGCTTGTGGATGAAATTGATCCCCTCGTTCAGGACACCCTGGTTCATGATGATCTGCTCAGCGTATCCTGACATGTAGAGCACCTTCATGTGCGGGCATTCCCGGTGAATAATGTCGACAAGTTTCGGCCCGTTGTAGTCGGGAAGGATGACATCCGACAGGATGAGGTCGATCTTCGGCGCTGACGAGCACAGGCGCAGGGCGTCGCTGCCGCTTCCCGCCTCGATGATGCGGTACCCCTTCTCCTTCAGTGTCCTTACCAGAATCTTGCGCACCATGTCTTCATCCTCGATGATGAGGATCGTTTCGCTCCCTGCGTTCCCCCTATCATCCGCCTCGACAACCGCATCGGGCTTTTCCTCAACACGCTCCGTGGATGCCGGCGGCAAAAACACGGTGAACGTTGAACCCGTCCCCCGGACACTCTGGACCGTGATGTAACCGCTGTTCTGCTTGATGATGCCATAGACCATTGAGAGCCCCAGGCCCGTTCCCATCTCTCCCTTGGTGGTGTAAAAAGGCTCAAAAATATTTTCCATGGTATCAGAATCCATGCCGGAGCCGGTGTCGGCAACTTCAAGGCGCACATAGGTCCCCAGCGGTATTCCGGAAAGAAAACGTTCATCATCACGGGTGACAAGGGTGTTTGAAAGCCCGATACCGATCTCCCCGCCCTGGGGCATGGCATCGCGGGCGTTTATCACCAGGTTTACCACGAGCTGCTCCATCTGTACCGGGTCAGCATTGATCGGGTAACTATCCCGGTCGAAGTTGATGCGCAGAGTGATGTTCTCGCCGATTATGGGAAGAAGCATTCGCTCAATTCTTAAAATCAGCGCCTTGAGATCGAAGATCTCGGGCTTGATAACTTCCTTGCGGCTGAATATCATCAGGCGCCGGATAAGTTCGGTTGCCCTCTGCGCAGTAGCGAGGATATCGCTGATATTATCATACCGGGGCATCCCCTTGTTCAGGCCGCCCAGAGCAAGGTCCGCATTGCCAATAATAGCGGTAAGCAGATTGTTGAAATCATGCGCGATGCCCCCGGCGAGCCTTCCGATCGCCTCCATTTTCTGCGCGTGAAGGAGCTGTTTTTCCAGGCGCTCCCTTTCAAGCTCTGATGCCCTCTGCCGGGTGAGGTCCTGTATATATCCTTCCAGTATGGGTTCCCCGCTCGTGGATTCCATGCGCAGGCGCGTGCTGATCATCACGCAAACTGCCTCGCCGTCTTTTCTTCTGAACATGGTTTCATAATTCACGCTCGGCCCGTCCGTTTCGAGCGTCTTCAGAAATTCCCTGCGGTCTTCAGGATTCATGTAAAACGACTGGGCCCCGGGAGATGATGACATAAATTCATCCAGCGAGGAATAGCCCAGAATCCGGGCAAGCTCTGCATTCGCGGCAAGCACCTGCCCGTCAGGAGCGGTCCTGAATATTCCTATGGGGATGTTATTGAATATCTCGCGGTATTTGCGTTCGCTCTCTTCAAGCTCGCGCTGTGAAACGATCAGCTCTTCGTTCACCGCTTCGAGCTCTTCCATCGCGGCCTGAACCTGCAGGTTCTTGTCATACAGCTCTTCGTTCCGGCGGTTCAATTGCAGCTGGGTCGTCTTTAAATCATGGATGTCAATAACATTGATCAGCCCTCCCGGCTTTCCGCCTGAAAGCACGGTCGTTCCGTTTAAAATCACCCAGCGTTCCTGACCGCTTTTAGTAATTATTTTAAACTCATAGCTGGTGATGGTTTCTATGCCCGACTGCCTTCTCTTGCCCCGCTCACGCACCAGGTCCTGAAAATCAGGGTGAACGATCTCCCAGAAGTTCATCCCCATGAGCTCTGTAGTGCTATAGCCAGTGATCCGTTCAACCGCCTCGTTCATGAAGACCCATCGGTCATCCTGGTAGAGCATAATCGCCATGGGCGTGGATTCAGCGAGCCGTCTGAAGCGTTCCTCGCTTTCAATAAAAGCTTCCATGTTCCTTTTAAAAGCCGGGAACAACGACAGTATGCTCCTTAAAATGTTTTTTATTGTTCCCATCACCTGCAGTGCCAAACCCGTTTATTGTGAACCGCACTATGATTTCAAGAATTTTGAAAGGATGCTCTTAATAGGCTTTTTCTGTTTACTTTTAGCGTTGCCTTTTGCTCCCGGCTTTTTATTTTTTGCCGCCGGTTTCTTCGCAGCGCTTTTCTTTGCAGAGCTTTTCTTCACAGCCGCCTTTTTTGACGCTCCTGCACCTGCCTTTTTGGCCGGAGTTTTTTTAACAGTCCCCTTCTTCACTGCCGCGGCTTTTTTAACGGCCCCTTTTTTCGAAGCGGCTTTTTTCACTGCTTTTGACGCGGGCTTTTTCTTAACGGCCTTCCTTTTGGAATTTTTCGCTTTAGATGATTTTACCGTTTTCACGGCCTTCTCGCCCGCCTTCTTTTTCGCAGCTTTTTTCTTGGCTTTGAGTTTCGCAATTTCAGCGGCTGAAACCTTGAAAAATGATTTCTGATACCCTCGGTTCTTAAACGACAATAATGCCCTGGTGATCAGCTCATCAGGATCAATGCTTTCATAGGTAGATTCAATAAAATCAAAGCACAGGTGTGCCAGGCCGCACCGCAGGTAACTGGTCAGCTTTTCCTGGGAAGCCCCTTTTTTATGAAGCAGCATAAGCCATGAACGCAGGGCATCATCCCCTTTTTTAAAGGTCTCTTCGGTCAATATTTTCCCAGTTTTACGCACATGGGTATTGAGCATGTCATGGACCTTCTTATAGTCCTTCTCGATGAGGGCATCAATTATGCCGTCCTTAATAAGGCGTTGATCAAGTCGTACAACGATTCTGTTTTCAGCCACGGGAAACCTCTCTATCTTCGTTTTTGGGGATTATATAACTATCACAATATTTTTCAAGCGCATTTTAAAACGAAAGAGCACTCTCTTCACGGGAAGATGAGTTTTCAGCTGTCCCTGCTGAGAATGATCAATTTACGTATAACACAGGCATAAACCGTTCAGCGCCACAGCGGCAATATCAACGTCTATTCAGAACCCGGAGTCGGCTCCTCCTTTTCGGTATACCTCCCCAGGCTCCACGATGAAGGGGTCACCGGCGAGAGGAACAATCATGAAATACACCTGGTCCCGGGCCACGGGAAAATACTGATCATCGATGATGAGGAGGCGATCATCAATGTTGCCAGGGGCATCCTGACCAGCTGCGGCTACGAAGTACAGTGCGCGCTCAACGGGCAGGACGGCATACGTTACTATAAAGAACACGGGAAGGATGTCGACGCTGTTCTCCTTGACATGTCCCTGCCCGGGCTCTCAGGCCTTGAGATATACGGGGAGATGCTGAAACTCAATCCGGGCGTCAAGGTGCTTCTCAGCTCGGGCTTCGCGGAAGATGAAAGAGTAAAGAAGGCGCGCGAGCAGGGGGTCCGCGGTTTTATACACAAGCCTTATACGGCTGAAGATCTCGCCCGCGAAATCAAGAAGGTCGTGGAAGAATAACAGGGGGATGTTTTACAGAAGCCGCATTTTGGAATAAGACAGCCACAGAGGTTTATAAATATTTTGTATCTGTGCCCTATCCGGTTTTATCTGTGTTCACGCTTCGAAAAGGCTCCGCAACCTTCGAGCCACCACATGTGACTTTTTATTCTCTTTTCTCTGTGTGCTCTGCGTCTCCGTGGCAATCTTTATTTCATTGTTTTTCAGAAATATAAATACCGAAATTCCGGAATAAGCCTTAATTATTAATTCAATGCCATTGCCTTCTGACACCACGAAAAAATTCCGCATGTCAACAAGATTATTCCGTGTTACACTGTATTATGCGCTCAGTAGATAAACTCAGGGCGCGGGCACGACTGCTGCGAAGGGAAATCACCGCGATCCACTACGCCTGCCGCAGCCCGAAACTGCCGCTGCTGCCGAAACTCCTGCTCCTGCTCACCCTGGCATACGCGTTGAGCCCGATAGACCTGGTCCCGGACTTCATCCCGGTGCTGGGCTACCTCGACGACCTGATCATCCTGCCCGCGCTGATCGCGCTTTCGATAAAACTGATACCCGCTGACCTCATGAAAGAATGCAGGGCGCGGGCGGAGAAGGAGCCGCTTGAGCTGAAGAAAAAACCGGGATTTGCCGTGGTTATTATACTGATATGGGCCGCGGTTACCGCAGCGGTGATTGCCGCGGTATGGTTATAATTCCCCCTCCTCACCGCTGCCGGTCCGCAGAAGAAATAACATCCGCCCGCAATTATGCTTCAGAAAATCCGGGAGGCGAACCGTCATCCCCCCTTTTTGTGATTAGCGGGGACGCTTATGGGCACCGGTTTCACGCCCCATATCTCACGGGCGTACTGGTCAATGGTCCGGTCAGACGAGAACTTTCCCATACTCGCGGTGTTCAGGACCGACATCCGGGCCCACGACGCGGTATCGGTGTACGCATCTGACACGCGGGCCTGGCACTGCAGGTACGCCTTGTAATCGGCGCAGAGCATATACGTGTCATGGTACAGGAGCGAGTCCACGATCGGCCTGAACAGGTCCGGCTCTCCGGGAGAAAAATACCCGGAGCGGATCATGTCGAGAGTCCGTTTCAATGACGGGTCCGAATTGTAATACAGGTAGGGATTGTATCCCGATTTCCTGAGTGACGACACGCCCTCCGAATCGAGCCCGAAAATAAAGATGTTTTCCCTGCCCACTTCTTCCATGATCTCGATGTTGGCGCCGTCAAGCGTGCCGATCGTAAGCGCGCCGTTCAGGGCGAACTTCATGTTGCCGGTGCCCGAGGCCTCGGTCCCGGCGGTGGAAATCTGCTCTGACAGGTCAGCTGCGGGGATGATCTTTTCCGCGTTGGACACCGCGTAGTTCCTGAGAAACACAACTTTAAGAAGATCGTTCGTCTGTTTGTCATCATTGACCACCGCGGCAACGGAATTGATCAGCTTGATGATCAGCTTCGCCATGTAGTAACCCGGCGCGGACTTTCCCGCGAAAACCACGGTCCGCGGCACCGCGCCTTTCACGGACCCGTCCCTGATGCCGTTGTACAGCGTCACCACGTGGAGCACGTTGAGGAGCTGGCGTTTGTATTCATGCAGGCGTTTCACCTGAATGTCAAAAAGCGACGCGGGGTCAACCGTGATCCCGTTATGGGCGAGAATATATTCGGCAAGGCGCTCCTTGTTCTTTTTCTTGACCGACATCCATGCGTCTTTAAACGAGGCGTCATCGGCATGGGGGATGATCTTTTTCAGTTCGCCGAGATCGGTCACCCAGCCCTCGCCGATCGTATCCGTAATCAGGCTCGAAAGGCCGGGATTGCACAGCCTGAGCCATCGCCTCTGGGTGATGCCGTTGGTCTTGTTGTTGAACTTCGCGGGCCAGGTCCGGTAGAAGTCCCGGAACACGTGTTCCTTCAGTATTTCAGAATGCAGGGCCGCGACGCCGTTCACCGAATGGCTCCCGATGATGGCGAGGTGGGCCATGCGCACCATTTTATGGTCGCCCTCTTCGATGATCGAGAGGTCACGGAGTATGCCGGTGTTGCCGGGATGCAGGGCCTTCATCTCTTCGAGAAAACGCCGGTTGATCTCATAGATGATCTGGATATGCCGCGGCAGCACGAGCTCGATCAGCTCAAGCGGCCACTTTTCAAGGGCCTCGGGAAGGATGGTGTGGTTGGTGTAGGCAAAAGTTTTTATCGTGATTTCCCAGGCCTCGTCCCAGCCCAGGCCCTCCATGTCCATGAGCAGGCGCATCAGTTCCGGGACCGCGAGGGCCGGGTGCGTGTCATTGAGCTGGATCGCCACCAGATCGGCGAACTCATCAAAAGCATCACCGGTCTTTTTATACCGGCGGATGATGTCCTGCAGCGTCGCGGACACGAAAAAATACTCCTGCTTGAGGCGCAGCTCCTTGCCGGCGATGACATTGTCATTCGGGTACAGTATGCGCGTGATGTTCTCTGAAAGGGCCCGGTCTGATATGGCCCATACGTAGTCGCCGTTGTTGAAATATTCCAGGTCGAATTCGCGGGACGATTTCGCGGACCACAGCCGCAGGTTGTTCACGGTATTGTTGCCGTACCCGGGGATCGGGGTGTCATAGGCCATGGCCATGATCTCGTGCGCGTCGACCCACCTGAACCGTTCCCTTCCCTGTTCGTCGTGGTAGTCTTCAACCCTGCCGTAAAAATTTACCGCATACAGGTATTCCGGCCTGGGGAACTCCCAGATGTTTCCCCTCCTGAGCCAGTTGTCCGGGCTCTCGACCTGGTAGCCGTCGCGTATGGTCTGGAAGAATATGCCGTATTCATAGCGCAGCCCGTATCCCCCTGCCGGAAGCTCAAGGGTAGCCATCGAATCCATGAAACACGCGGCCAGCCGCCCCAGGCCCCCGTTTCCCAGGCCCGCGTCCCATTCGTTTTCCTGCAGTTCCTCAAGGTCGTATCCCAGCTCCTTCATCGCCTCCGCAGTGGGGCCTTCTATGCCGAGATTGAGAAGGCTGTTCCCAAGGGTCCGTCCCATCAGGTATTCCAGTGAGAGGTAATACACCCGCTTGGCCTTCTGCCGGTAATAGGCCTGCTGTGTCTCGATCCACCGTTCGATCAGGCGGTCACGCGCGCACAGGGCAAGGCTGGAATAGCAGTCGTGCAATGTTGCCGTGTACTCGTCCTTGGCAAGGGAATATTCCAGGTGGTTAACGAATGATGTCATCAGGGAATCCCGGTCCATTCCCTGGAATTCATTGGTCGAAGGGCTCAATTTTTTCAGCGGCTTTTTATCTGACATGGGGCCTCGCATCATCCTGTTATTATTGAATTGCTACATTATACAACATGAATGAATTCTGCGCTATAAAAATAATATTTCACTCTTTCCAAATCTCTCACAAAGACACAGAGGGCACAGATGTTTTGTATTAGTCGCGATTAACTGTTTTCTCTGCGTACTCCGCGCCTCAGCGTGAACCTCTTCTCCTCTTAATTCAGGATTTAATCCGTGTCCCATCTGCGTTTGTATTTTTCGTTTTCCCCTGTTTCCTCTGTGGCTTTGTGGCCATCTCCCAGGCCATCTTTATCATATTACTTTTTCACATACAAAGCCACTATTCCGGATGGGCCAAAATTTATAATTTGCCGGAACCGTCCCTGCCGCGAGGGACTTATCATCGTGGAAATAGCGTTCCTTATAAAAGACCGGTACCGGCAAAAGGCCTCTCACTTAAACCGGCCGTCGGATTTTCTGGAGTTCATTATTTCTTTTTTCCCGTCAAGCCATCCCGTTCCGGACACTTCGCGGTCGTCAATGGCCGGAACATAGGGCTTGATGTCCAGCAGGGGCGTGCCGTCAATCATGTCAACGTCCTCGACCTCAAGCATATTTTCTTTGATTCCGGTGAGCCTCACTATGGAAAGGCCTATGGGGTTGGGACGGCGGGGCGCGCGCGTTGAGAACACTCCCCTGACCTCGGTGTCCATAAAGGGGACGACCTCAAGGGAATACCCCTCTGAACGGTGAAAATGATATAATAAGATGATGTGTGAAAATCCCTGAAGGTCTTTCAGCCCCGGCGCGAATTCCTGATCAACCTCGATACTGCCCTTGACCCCCCTGGCTGCTGCAGCCTGTATGGGCATGCCCTCCCTCTTCGTGAAAGGCGTGTGGATGATACCTATCGGCTTTAAAACTATTTCATTCATACGATATGACTCCTTGCGATTTTTTTTCAACACCCCGCCTGACGCTTCTCAGCGCCACGCGCGCGAGCGAAGCACGCTTACTCGTCCTCTCTGAGTAAATAACGGCACATCATCTCTTCCAGCTCGGATAACAGCCGCGTGCCGTCTATCTGCGCGTCAAAAAACCTGACGCGGTGAATGACCTCATCCGCGGCCCGGTACACCAGGTGCGCCGCTGCCTCACTATCATTTACCCTGATCAGATCCTTATACCTGCCGAGAAGAGCGGACAGATACGCGATGACCTTCCCCTCCTCCTGCCGGTTAAT
>DAIUKG010000018.1:0-39661 GCA_036848375.1 Spirochaetota bacterium | reverse complement strand
GGGACCTCGGTGTACGCGAAATTTTACATCGAGTTCATCGGCAAAATGCACGCGAAAGGCTTTAACGTGGTCGCGTTTGACCCGCGGGGACACGGCATGAGCAGCGGCCCCAGGGGAGATTACACGATCGAAGAGGAGGTTGACGATACGCTCGCGGTCGTGGCATACGCGCGCAAACGGTTCGGCGGTAATGTCGCTGTTTCCGGAAGCAGCCAGGGAGGCATGGTCGCTTTTTATACCGCAGCCAGGGACGATTCAATCGCAGCGGTGGTGTGCCATAATATTGCCGACCTGAACGGAAAAGACAACCTCGTTCTTTCACAAGTAAGGCCGCCGCTGTTCATGGTGCCGCTTGCCCGTTTTATGATGGACCTGTACAAAGGATATTCCATCCCGATCTCGATGTATCTAGATCTGAGAAAGGAAATCATGAAAAACGGCGTTGACGCGGTGACCTTCACGGAAAACGATCCCCTGGTGGTTCACCGGATAACCTTCAGGGCCATGAATTCACTGCTTAAAACCGACCTGGCAAAACCGGTGGAAAAAATTACGGTCCCGGTGATGCTCATTCATTCTGACAGAGACAACATCTTTCCGCAGGAGTATGTGGAAGGGATCTACGGCCGCCTGACCTGCCCCAAAAACTATCTGCTTTTTAAAAACACCGACCATCTGGTAATGACCAACAGGGTGGACGATATCGTGCCCCCGGTATCGAAATGGCTCAAAGTGGTCATGAAATAAGCAGTAAGGGCGAAGGGAACGGAATGTTCAGTATAACCATATACACTGAAACAGAAATCACTGCCTCACCGGAAAATGTCTGGAAGATCCTCACTGACCTGGAGCGCTATAAAGAGTGGAACCCGATGATCACCCGCGCTTCAGGCCGGGCTGAAGCAGGGGCACGGATCCTGCTGCGGTTCAATCCGCCGGGATCAAAAAAAAACGTGTTCAGGCCGCTGGTACTGGTCGCGGACAAAAACAGAGAATTCAGGTGGCAGGGAAGGCCAAGGGTTCCGTTCCTGTTTGACAGCGAACATTACTTTATTATTGAGCAGGCGGGTGAACATAAAATCAGCCTGACACATAACATGGTCTTTTTCGGATTAATCATTCCCCTGGTAAAAAATCTTATCAGAAGAAAAACGTCAAACGCATTTAACCTGATGAACAGGGCGCTGAAAGAACGGGCCGAAGCAGAACTCAATTAAGGGTAACGTTAACCGCAGTGGTTCGGGGCCCCCGCACGACAATATCGCCACCCCCGAATGATCTGTTAATACTGTAGTTTCTTGTCCGGCAGGCTGTCATTGATACCGTGCCCGGGTCAAAACCGGCAAGCCAGGCACTGTTATCGCCATTATATACTGTTGAGCTATCATCCGCAATTGAACAGTACTTCGATTCATCTCCCTGATAAAAATACAGTTCAACTATGGAACCTGCCTCATAATTGCCCCAGTCAACGCTGAACGCCTCATTCGAGTTGATGGATGAGGGTATGGTCAGCGAATCCAGTTCAACAGGCATATCCACCACGTCAGTATAGACTTCATCAGCTTTGGTGAACTGAAAGGTATACTCATCAGAAGACGTGCAGGACACAGAGTATACAAGTTCGTCAGTCGAACTGTCATCATCCAGCAGGTTCCCGTTTACTGAAATTGAATCTCCATCATCCAGTTCAATTTCATCACCTGAAGCGTCGATTATCCTGAGCTGGGCGGTTATATCCGCCGTTGTCCCGTTATCATCAATGGTATAGGTAACATAAAAATGCCGGATACTGACCTCTGATGACTGTTCATAACACGATATGACAGACCAGGGTATAAGCATGAGCAGTAACAGAATAATTCTCGATCTGAATTCTACAGTATAAGATTTATCGCTACGTTTTGATTTCATCTGGGTCCCCCTCTCAGCGGAGCGTGTTATTTGACAACAGTAAATGAATAGCCAAGTGACAGTATTACCATGTTCTGCAGGAGATCATAATCATCCCTGTAGCTGGTAAAATATGTTTTATAGACCAGCGCTATTTCAAGCTTGCCGATTCCCATCGGGATATCAACGCCAATGCCCGCGCCCATTCCGATGCAATAGTCATAATCAGGCCGAATATCATCATCAATTTTGTGATCATTATAACTGTAGGTACCGTCAATATCTGTCAACGGCATACAGACACTCGGCCCAATAAGTATAAAAACATCGCATTTTTCTGTTCTCGCTCCCGGCTTCAGGTACAGTGATATATCGGCTATCCATAATGAATAATAATCGAAATCATCACTGTCTATGGAAGCGAGGCCGCCGGTCTTGCAGAACAGGGCTTCCGGCTGTATCCCGAAATTAAACGCACCCGCGCGGGCAAGATTCATATCAAGCAGAAAAATACCGCCGAACGTGATCACCGGATTGTTGTCCAGGCCGTACCGTGACAGTTCATGCTCCCAGCCTTTTCCCAGAAAGAATCCGGCCCCGGTCACCCCTTTAAGGCCCAACGAAAATTCGAATGATCCGTTTTCCTCTGAATATGCAGGAGAAAACGCATAGAAAATCAATACAAATACAAGTACATAGATCTTTTTCATGGATTGTTTACCCTTCTTCTTTCAAACCAGATATTGAATGTGTTTAACCAGCTAGCTTGAGTATTGATATTCATAATAAACAGCCGAAGGTGCACTATAATACAATCGGAGTCAATCAATTTTTTAGTGCATCGTTCTAATTAATCATCCCGTTATATTTCAGTTGACAGGGTCCTTACAGCCTATATATGAAACATATCCATAAATTGATAAGGAGGATTTGACGGATGATTACTCTTATAGCAACGCTGAAAGTAAAGGAAGGAAAAATGGATGAAGCCGTTCAGGTCCTGAAAGACGTTGTCCCCAAAATAAAAGCCGCCGAACCCGGCTGCCTGGAGTACATCCCCCACACGGTTCGCGGGGTTGAGAACACGATTATCTTCTATGAAAAATACCGGGACAAAGAAGCGCTCCAGGCCCATTCGGCAAATTTAGGCAAATCACTGGAGAACCTTCTCCCGCTTCTCGAACCGGGAATGGACATAAAAACCTGTCGTGAAATAATCTCATAATCAGGGTCATGCTGACCGCAACCGGCCATATATCAGCCGGTTACGGTCACCGTGTTTATGATACCTTTCTCAACGACCCCGGGGTAAAGCATGTTTTGATTGATTCAAGGGCGCTGGCATAATTCCTTGAAACCGCGTTCCAGTTTACCACGTTCCAGAACGCCTTGATGTAATCCGGCCTCCTGTTCTGGTACTGGAGATAATAGGCATGTTCCCAGACATCAAGTCCCAGTATGGGGACAAGGCCTTCCATGATCGGGCTGTCCTGGTTCGGCGTTGAATGAACCACCAGTTGACCCAGTGCATTTACCGAAAGCCAGGCCCATCCTGAACCGAACCGTGACGCTGCGGCTTTTTCAAATTCGGCCCTGAAAGCGTCGAATGAGCCGAAACTCCCGGTTATTGCCTCGCCGAGGTTCCCTCCAGGGGCAGCACCCGCTCCGGAGCTCAGTATTTCCCAGAACAGCGAATGGTTCGCATGGCCTCCCCCGTTATTTCTTACTGTCGTGCGTATTTCCTCTGGCAATGAGGCAATATTGGCCAGCAGCTTTTCCAGCGGCAGTTCAAACAGTGAGGGATGCTTTTCCAGAGCGGCATTCAGGTTGTTAACATAACCCTGATGATGTTTGCCGTAATGGATTTCCATTGTTTTCGCGTCAATATATGGCTCAAGGGCGTTATATTCAAATCCAAGTTCTGGCAGTTGATATTTCATAATGATCCTCCTTAGAATATTAGTTTCTACTAAATTATTAAAATATAATATATATTATCAGGAATGGCAAAAAAAACTTCAGTAATTTCAGTTTTATCTTTTTTCGAGATATACGATGAAATCAGTTCCTCTTTGGCGTGAAGCGGGAACGAAGGCCCGGGCGGAACACGAGGAAAAGCGGTACTCCTGCCCGGAATGCGCCGCCAGGATCTTCCGCGGTGCCCAACAATGCAATACCGGTAAACGTGACGTTGATCCTGACTGAAAAAACCAATAAAAAAGGGGCGCTGTTGGGGCGCCCCTTTCAAACTTCAATACAATTCAATTAGATGAGGGTAACCTGAACGGCCCTGAAGCCGCGGTCACTTTTCTCGATTTCAAACTGCACTGCAGCTCCTTCGGGAAGCGATTTGAATCCACTACCGATAATGCCGGTGTGGTGGACAAAGTAGTCTTTGCCGTCGCTGGCGGCGATGAAACCATAACCTTTTTGATCGTTAAACCATTTAACTGTTCCTTGAGACATGTTGAAACTCCTTAGATTTTACGGGATCTCTCCCTTTTAGGTTAGGATTAGTCGAATTACTGCTTGTGAGGATTACCAACTTCGAAGGAAGGTACTGCAACTGCACGTGAGAATTTATCGAACATAATCACTTTCCGTCATAGTAAGCATCCATCCGGTTTTGTCAATTACATTCCCTTTTTTTACCGTTTAAGACAAAAAAAGAGCGCGGGTTGCCGGCACGCTCTTTTTTTATTGACACTCCCCTAAAGAGTTGATTATATGCCACATCAAGGAAAAGAAAATGAAAACCAATGTTGTAAAAAAAATCATACCGCTGACAATGATAATCGCGGTTTTACTGACCGCGTGCAGCAATATGCTGAACGAAAAAACCGGAGACCATAAATCCAATGATCCCTCAATACTTCAGGCCCCGGTAATCACTTCAATTACCGAAAGGGACCAGAGGCTCATCGTGACCTGGGACCCGGTCTCCGGCGCAGAAACGTACGACATATTGTACAGCACCGGAGATAATCCCGATGATGCTGCTGTATTCAATGATGCCGACAATACCGACACGCAGTGCACCATAACCGGCCTGGCCAACAGCACTCTGTATTATATCTGGATAAGGCCGGTCAATCCCGGTACTGTCGGCCCCTTGAGCGAGAACGAGGACGGGACCCCCTACCCCGCTGCTGGTGAGCGGCGGATCTATACGGCAGCAGGAATTTCATTTGACATGGTATTCGTTCCCGGACTCACATTTCCCACCGGGCTGGATAGTACAGAGGATGCCACGGTTGACCATGATTACTGGATGGCTGATACAGAAATAACCAATGAACTTTTTGCCGCGGTACTGCAGTGGGCCTACGATGACGGGAAATTCAATACCACTGATAACACAGCGCCGAATTATCTGAGCGCCCAAACGGTAAATTTTCGTGGACAACGGCTTTTCAATTTAACGGGCGATGATCGATATCTCTTTATCACATGGAACGGAAATTCTTTTGTAATTGATCCGGGCAAAGAATATTATCCTGCTACGTATATGTCATGGTATGGCGCAGTCATGGTGTGTGACTGGCTCACTGAAATGGCATATGGCAGTGCCAATGAGACAGCGCATACCTGGATCGACGATGGTGATGAGATCTGGACATATGACGAGACCAGCGCCGATATCTCGCAAAAAGGATTCAGAATACCTGAAAATACGGAATGGGAACTGGCCGCCCGCTACCTGGGAACCGAAGCCCCGACCGAAGAGCCGCTGGCAGGTGAAGTCCGCACTACCGTCAACAATGGCATTACCTATTACTGGACCCCCGGAACCTACGCAAGCGGGGCCACAGATGATTACACCAATGAAGACGCAACAAACCCGGTTTCCTGGAACCACTATAACAGCCTGAGTCTTGGTGGAACCGACCCTGACTATGGGCAGCATATCGTAGGCACTTCAGGCATCTCCATGGAGGGACTGGAAACACCCCCGGAACCCAAATCAAGCCTTTACCCCAATGCCCTGGGAATCTTTGACATGAGCGGAAATATTATCGAACTGTGTTTTACTATTGTTGATGTTCGATGTCCGGCACTTGGCGGCAATTGGGGTGCAATGGATATTGACTATATTCAAATTGGCAACACCAGTTTCCGTTCCCCGGAGACAGCTGCTGTAGCCGCAGGTTTTCGTGTTGTCATGAGTGAGTAAGTTAAATTTCCTGTCATCAATCCCTTCCTTCACGCATCAAACTCGATAACAAAACGCGTGCCATGATCGCGATCCACGGTGAGAATGCCGTTTATCTGGCTGACGAGCAGCCGCACCAGGCTCAGCCCGAAACCCGCAGTGTTCTCATCCACGTTTTCAGGCAGGCCCCTGCCGTTGTCGGCAAAAATGACTGTCACTCTGCCATCACACCTTGATGCCGATATCGTAATAACCGCCCGGCCATAATCGGTGAAGGCATGCTTCATCGTGTTGGTGACCAGCTCATTCAGTATAATGCCCAGGGACGATGCGGCCTTTGAATCGAGGATAAAGTCCTCGATATGCGATTCGAGTTCCACGTTTTCCCCGTCCGGGAAAAGGGCGAGAATCTCCCTGACCAGCTGGGGAAGAAAAACCGCGAGCGAGACATTGGAAAACATGTCCGGACGGTAGAGCTTGTCATATAAAAGCCACATCCCTTGAAGGCGGTCCCGTGCTTCTGAAAGGGCCTTGTTCACCGGTAATTCCACCGCGCTCTCGGCCTGAAGGGTCAAAAGGCCGATGATCGTGCTCATATTATTTTTAACGCGGTGATGGGCCTCTTTAAGAAGGATCTCCTTCTGACGCAGATACTCGTGCACTTTTTGTTCGGCCAGCTTTCGCTCCGTTATCTCAGTGGCCATCCCGCACAGGCCGCGGATGTTCCCGTCATCCCCCCTGACCGGAAACTTGATTGATATAAAATATTTCGTGCCGGCCTCACTCTCCAGGGTCTCTTCAACTTCATGCACCATCCCGCTTTCAAGGACCTTCAGGTCATTGGCCCTGAACCACTCGCCCTGAGGGCCGGGAAATAATTCGATATCGGTTTTTCCCAGTACGTACTCCCGCTTCTGTCCGGTCACGGCCTCCCAGCGGTGATTGACCATCTCATACCGCCCTGATAAATCTTTAAGAAAAATTATCGCGCCGCTGTATTCAAGAAGATCTGAAAGAAATCTGTGATTTTTATTCTGTTCCTGTTCCGCTGCCCTGCGCCGCCCGACCTCCCTGAAAAGCACCCATACCCAGAGACAAAAAATGCCGATAACCAGGCCGAACCCTGCCGTAATTTTAATGAGCAGGTTATAGTCAAACCCCTGTTCAAACCGTATGGGCAGCCATTTATTATAGATTTCAGCCCGTTCGGCTGGTGAAATCGAATCAAGGGACTTCTGCAGTATTCCCGCAAGCATGGCCCAGTCTTTTCGGACTGCCATGCATTGCGCGTTCGTATACGGTGTTTTGCCCGCTATCTTGATCGTGTTCACGTTCATCCGTGCAAGTGCGTATCCGATAACAAGCATGTTATCGATATGGGCAAAGACATCACCCCGTTCAACAAGCTCAAGCCCTTCCCTGGTTGCGGGAACACTCACCAGCTCAATTCCGGGAAAATCATGGGGTATCCATTCAGTGATCGCATATCCTTCAACAGCCGAAACCTTTTTGCCCCTGAGCTCGTTCATGTCATTGATGTACGTGACATCAATACCGGTGGCGATCACGATAGGAATAGCCATATAGGGTTGCGTAAAGGCCCAGAATTCCCTGCGCGATTCGGTCGCTACCACTGAAGTGGTCATATCGATTTCCCATAAGTTCAGCCGCTCGTATGCCTCCTGCCAGGTCTTGAACCTGATACGTTTAAAGGCAATTCCCAGGCGCTGTTCAATAAGCGCAAGGTAATCGGCTGACATCCCGCTGAAGTTCCCTTTTTCATCAGCGAATTCGACCGGGGGCCATGCCGGGTCTGATGCAACGGTAATTACCGGATGGCTTTTGAGCCATGACCGCTCCTGCGCCGTCAAAATAATTTGCGTCCGTGGCCCGGGCGCCTCGTCTTGAGCGGAAACCGGTATACTTAAAAAGAAAAAAATAAATACAGCAATGGCGACCAACAGAAAATTATATCCGGGTAATCCAGAGGTAAACATTAAAAATTTATAAAACAATCCCTTCATACGATCAATGCCCTTATTATGAAATAGAATGTCCCGGGCCCGTTTCAGCAAAGACCTTCGTTGTGTTCTTAGAAAAGATTACCGAAAATTTGTGAAATTATTTCTCAGTAAGAACACATTCCATTATACGATAAAAATATAATCCTGCAAGAATAAACAAATTGGGGAAGTTAATTAAGGATGAATGGAGCAGCCGGAACAGTTTTATTGTTCAGGCCCTTTTACGGCCCAGAACGACGTTTCGGGGATAACAAGAGGTGTGGCAGTGGATTCTTTTTCCGGGCTTACAATCCCCGGCCGCTTAAGGCCCGGCAACACAGCAAGGTCGAATATTTCGTCAACACTTGAAAGATACGTGAACGAACTCACGATACTCCCGGTCGGAAGATGAAGCACCGTAAATCCTGAATGGGTCGCCTTGTCGGCGATTTTAAGCCCGCTGAACGCGGAAGATTTCTTGCGGATTTTTGACTGGGCCACGAACAGATAATCGCCGCACCGGTCCATGCCCCTGATGAATCCGGGAATCCGGTTCACGATTTCATACTTTCCCGCAGCAGGGTCGAAAAGGGCGATCTCCCCGGTTGACGAGAAGAGCACAAAGAGCCTGCCGTCAATGAGCCGCGGCGTATGGGGCATGGCGAGGCCGGCAGCGACAATTTCCCCGGTCGGCACATGCATGAGCACGCCCCCGGAATTGATCGTTTCGCGCCATGACCGGGCCGCGTCTCCCCTTCCCAGGGCCGTGACCCACACCGGGCTCCCCTGATCCATGGCCATGCCGTTCAGGTGGCACCGGTCTTCAGGCGCCAGGGCCGAGACGAATGAAGGCCGCCACACCGGCGTGAAGCTGTACCGGCCATCGATCATGCACAGGCATGAAAAAAGGGTGTTGACACCCCAGAGCCCCTGCGGGCCCCACTCAAGGCCGTGAAGGTCGAGCTCACCGGTATAATACCGGGCCCTGGGAACAAAGAGCGAATCATACACGCCTGGCTGCCCCGGATATCGGGGCGCAAGTCCCGGCTCATGGGCAAGCACTGTGACATCGGAACCTGACGCCACGGCGAACCGGTTGCCATCGACTCCCAATGCCATGGCGTTCGGAAAAGACCGGGGGAGCTGCACCAGGTCGTCGTCGTTTTTCGCGCTCACGAACACCACCTTGCCCGCCTGGTAGGTGCTCAGGGCGATGGTGCAGTTGAGCTGGTTTATCAGTTCTGGCAGACTGGGAGTAAAGGTCGCGGAAAACGGCGGATGAGGTTTGTTCTGGGGAGCGTTCTGGTGCACGGAGTCATCCTCTGGTTGTGAAGGTCATAGTATAATTAATAGAATATTTACAAAACTGTATTCTCGAAGTAGAGAATTTCACCATTGCTGGTTCCCACGAAGAGGTCCTGATCTCCGTCTCCATCAATGTCGGCAAAAGCGGGAAACACACTAGCCGCACTGATGTTTGCCAAACCAAAGGGATTGGTTACAGCTGATGCGAAGTAAGCAGACCCTGTAGTACCGGTATTTTGAAAAAAATGGATTTGGCTGTAAATATTATAATCGGGAAATTGAGAGTTATATCCTGTACTGACAAAAAGATCAAAGTCCCCGTCATTATCAATATCAACAACGGCGGGAGAAAAGGCATATTGAAAAGAAATATCGGGTAAATTAAACTGATTGCTTAATGATGAGCCAGCCGGCGTGACGGATGAACCAGTACTGGGATTTTCAAAATATTGAATACTTAACGAATCTTGAAAATGCCTTTCACCGGCAAATATATCATCATATCCATCATTATCAATATCTGCAACTGCTGGTATAAGAGCACCATAAAAACTAGTTGTATATCCAAAAGATGATGATGCATAAAATGATGGTGATATGGATGAACCAATATTAAGTTTATACATCAGATAATTACTATTTGAACTGTATACAAGGTCTAGATCACCGTCACTATCCAAATCAGCAAAATTATTGAAGGTATCCCCACTATAAATTCCGGTTGGGATGGATGCTGATGTAAATGTTCCCGAGTCATTTCTTAAATAAATTACTATATTACTCGAATATGAATCTTGTGTTGTCACCAGAAGGTCAAGGTCACCATCTCCATCAAGATCCGCAAAGGCAGGAAAAGTGTAACCATTAAAATCAAAGTTATCAATTCCACTGGGAAGCGTTGATGAAACAAAAACAGGAGGATACACAGATTGCTCTACGAGTTCCATACTGATCGGAATTATTTTAAACTCGCCGCTCTTAAGATCCGCTGTGGCGCTTCCGCTGTAGTAATCCGCGTTCAGGGTATCCCCGCGCACAGTAAAAACACGGTCATCACCGGCAGGGACCGCAAGCATGATAACGTCGGTGTTCGGCGATACTTCACGGGAAAATGAATCGATCCCCGGGCCGCTCACCGAAACCGTGACGCCGGTCACGTCGGAAGGGGCATAGGCCATATTAACAGCCGGAGAAATCTTTTCTGTCCGGGAGCTGCCCAGATCGATCTTCACGGTCGCGATCCCGGCATCATCGCTGCACTGCGGACCGGCCAGCAGCATGAGCACTGACGCGAATGAGACCGCGTTGCGCAGGGTGCTTTCAGACAGCGGGAAACCGAGAAGCCGGTTGTAAAGTTTCTTTATTTCCCTTATTTTTTTATATCGCTGAAAATATGACAGATCATAAAATGAGCCGTTTTCAATTGAGGCGTGAACATCTGTCGAAAGTTCGCGAAGCCGTGCAAGATGTCCGGTGATATTTTTCGGTTTAATTTTCATAATTTAATTCACATTAATAGTGCACCACACTCTTGTTAAACGAGGTGATGAGGGTTTAGTTAACATAGATAATAATATTACTGGTCATATGAGTCAATTGTTTTTTCTGCAGTCGGTAAATGAAAAAGATTACACCTTCTGTCATTCACTCAAATAAAATGTTATCAATTATTAACAAGTGGTGTTATAGCCAGCCGGTCCAAAAAATTTGACACAATATAAAAACCGGGTATGATAGAGATACGATCGGTTTAACCGCTCAATTACATCATGCAGAACTGTTATCATTTAGGGAGGCATCTATGGATATTCCTGACTCGAAAAGCGGCGTATGGACTGCGGCGGTGAGCAAAGAAATCCAGTATAATTTTGAATTTCTCGCTCTTCAGATACTGCTCTCCAGGCTGCGCCTGACGGTCAAGCAGAAACCGGATAAAACCACTCTTGACCAGTGCGCGGCAGAGCTGAGAGAGCTCTTTGTGAAAACAATACATCTGCCCAAAGTCCAGAAGGACCTCATGAAATTAATGCAACAGGGAGGAGTGAAATGAACCAGGTAATGTTCAGCGTTGGCGAAGTCAAAAAAATGATAGAGGAAGGCAGAAAGCTCATCCTCGCCGGAGACGAGGCGCTGCTCAGGTCCCTTCCCGAGGGCCACTGGATCGGCGGCACCATCCCCTATTTTATGGCCGAAAAAGGCGGCGTCCTTTCTAACGACAAAATTTATGTTACCGAGATTCCGGGATACATAAAAAAAATGGTGTTCAAGACATACCAGGAAGGCAGCATCTCTTCCATTTACACTGACGCTCCCGAGCGCGGGTTTACGGTTGTTATCATCCCCGCTTCAAGCGCCACACACCTGTCTTTCGCGCTCAAGGCGCCGACGTATGACGGATTCGCGACGTCCCCCCTGATCGGCTGGATATCCGGGGTGCACGTGGACAACATCGGCAAAGTCAAGCCCCTCGTGTTTTTCGGTGAAAAAGGGAAAGTGATGGATGACGAAGCGGTCGCCATCCACGCGTCACTGCCCGAAGAGAAATACGCCGATATCGATATCATCAACATCTTCTCCCAGGGGGACGGGGACGTGATCACTTTCCCGAACGACGGGTTCAGCGCCACGGACGCGTTGATAAACGGAAAAAAAACGAACTTCGCGGAATATGTCGAAGCGAACGGCCTGGACACGCGGCTCCCGCTCGTCGCCGATTACAGCGGTGCCATGATCAACATCAGCTTCCAGTCCGTTGACGCCGCGGCAAAAAGCGTGAACTTTTACGCGCCGGTCTTCAAGGACGTGGAGTACCGCCATGCAGCGCCGGTCAGCGATTATATCAGGGAGTTCACGGGCATGCTTCCCGGTGCCGGGACCGACACGATCTTTTTCTCCTGCAACTGCATCCTGAATTATCTGTATTCAGAACTTGAAGGTAAAAAGACCGGCTCTGTCACCGGGCCCATAACGTTCGGGGAAGTAGCGTACCAGCTCCTTAACCAGACCATGGTCTACCTCACTATCGGCGACCTCTAAGAAGATCATTTCAATCCTGCAGGGCCGGCCCCGGGCCGACCCTGCAGGATTATATCATCCCCCCAAAAAAAATCGCCTTTTTTTATTTGACTTATTTCCACGTTTCAGTATTTTTGGCATATGCCAATAATTATACAGGACAGAGTTTTCCATGCCCAGGCCGCCTAAGTGCAGAACCATTACCGGCTTTCCGGGGGCTTCCCGTTTCAAGCCCGCGGGAATACCGGCCCGCGACCTCGAAGAAATCGTCATAACCATCGATGAATTTGAGGCCCTGCGGCTTGCAGACCATGAAGGGCTCTACCATGAGGACGCCGCGGCTTCAATGGGAATTTCGCGCCAGACCTTCGGCAACATCCTTACTGAAGCGCGCCGGAAAACGGCCGAATGCCTGGTCATGGGCAAGGCGCTGCGCATCGAGGGAGCTCCCCCGGATGTTTCCGCACAGAACGGGACCGTTTTCTGCGGCACGTGCGGGATGCCGCTGGGTGTCGGCATGGTGGAACGCTGCCCCTACTGTTCCAGTGATGTGACAGTCAACCCGGCGGACTGCCCGCGGCGCAAAAAAAGGGGCTGCGGCAGGGCAAAAAAACAATACCGAGGAGGATTCAATGATAACTGCGATAAGCGTGGAAAATAAATCAAGTGACGGCATCGTTGATGCCCGGTTCGGCAGGGCGGCTTTTTTCGCCCTGTACAACCATGAAAAAGACGAATGGTCATTCGTGGACAACAGTGCCGACCTTTCCCTGAGCCAGGGCGCGGGCATACAGGCCGCGAAAAAAGTCATCAACGCGGGGGCCGACTCCCTGATCACCTGCAATGTGGGGCCCAAGGCCTATGACCTGCTGATAAGATCCGGGGTCAAGATCTTTTCATGTGAACCGGGAACTACCGTTCCTGAAGCGCTCAAGGCGAAAGCTGAAAACAGGCTCCAGCGCCTTGATTCGGCGAACAGGGACTCTCACTGGTAAGAAATAACATTTTCAAATCAAAAAAAGGGGCCTGTGATGAAAACAAAAATAACCATACTCTGTGAAAATACCGCCCAGATTCCCTTCCCGGTGATCGCCGAACACGGCCTTTCAATGCTCGTTGAACAGGACGATGTCACGCTCTTCGATACCGGTCAGGGTATGGCCCTCATGCACAACATGAAGGTACTGGGCAAAAATCCTGAATCCGTTGACCGGGTGGTGCTCAGCCATGGCCACTATGACCATACCGGCGGACTGTCCGCCTTTCTCCAGTCGCGCGGCAGGCAAACCGATGTTCACCTGCATGCCGAGGCCTTCAATCCCCGTTTCGCCGTTGTCCCTTTAGGCGACGGCAAAATCTTTGAAAGGAACATCGGCATGCCCCTGGCCCGCGATGAATACGAGAATAACGGCGCCCTTTTTCATGAAACCGCCGGCCAGACCCGGATAACCGACAACATAGTTTTCGCCACGGACATCCCGCATGCCGAAGGATGGACCTCGTTCGACATACGGCTCAAACAAAAGATCGGCTCTGAATACATCGATGATCCCTTCAGGGACGACGGCAGCCTGCTTCTTGACACGGATTCAGGCCCGGTAGTCCTCCTCGGGTGCGCGCACAGCGGGATCTGTGAAATACTCGACTCCCTTGCGGAAAAAAACGGGCTTGACCGTTTTCACGCGGTCATCGGGGGCTCTCATCTGGGAGCGGCACCGCCGGAATACATCAACCAGGCGATTGACACATTGAAGAAATACCGTGTTTCAAAAGCCTGCCTTGTCCACTGCACCGGACCGGCTGCCGCATGCAGGGCCGCCACAGGGCTGGGGGATATTTTTCAGTTCGGCGCCACAGGAACCAGTTTTGAATTTTAAAAAAGGGAGATCAATATGAACATAGCTATAGCCAGCGGCAAAGGGGGGACGGGGAAGACAACCTTCGCTGTATCCCTTGCTTCATTTCTCTCCAGGGAAAAAACCGTGGCCTTGCTCGACGGTGATGTCGAGGCCCCAAACTCAAACCTTTTCCTGAAGGTCCCTGTTGCCGAATGCGAGCAGGTAAGCGTGCCAGTGCCCGCGGTCATTGACGACCGGTGTACCGGGTGCGGCGCGTGCGAAGATTTCTGCGAATTCAGCGCAATAGTGGTCATCAAGGGAAAGCCGCTGGTGTTGCCCGAAATGTGCCATTCATGCGGCGGATGTCTCGTCGTCTGCCCCGAAAAGGCCCTGCATGAAGTTCCCAGGCCTATCGGCGTCATTGAGACCGGCGAGCGGGACAACATCCTCTACGCGGGGGGCGTGCTCAATATCGGTGAGCCCATGGCCCCTCCCCTTATCAAGGAGCTGAAAAAATACCACTACATTCCCGACATACGGATACTCGACTGCCCGCCGGGGACGTCCTGCCCGGTAATCGAAGCCGCCAGGGGATGCGACTACCTGCTGCTCGTAACCGAATCGTCCCCGTTCGGGCTGAACGACCTGAAGCTCGCCGTGGGCATGGCCCGGGAGCTCTCCCTTCCCTTCGGCGTAGCGCTCAACCGGGCGGACGACTCGTTCCGCGGCGTGGAGGAGTTCTGCTCCGCTGAAAACATCCCCCTTGTCGCGCGCATACCCTTTGACCTCGAAGTCGCCGGGACCTATTCCCGCGGGGAGATGCCCTTTATACTGAAAAAATACCCTGACCAGCTCGAATCGATCATGAAAGACATAAACCTCAGAAACAGGAGGAGCCTGCACCTATGATCCATGAACTCGTTGTGCTCAGCGGCAAAGGCGGAACAGGAAAAACCAGCATCACCGCCTCACTGGCGGTGCTGGCCGAGAACCCCGTCATGGCCGATTGCGATGTGGACGCAGCCGACCTGCACCTGCTGCTTGAGCCGGACATACAAGAGAAGGAAAACTTCACCGCCGGGAAAAAGGCCTTCATCCATCCCGGCCTGTGCACCTCATGCGGCACCTGCAACCTTTACTGCCGCTTCGACGCCATTGACGATTATTATATCGTCAATCAACTCTCCTGTGAGGGATGCGGCCTGTGCGCTGTCGTGTGCCCGGCGGGGGCGGTTGAAATGAGGGACCATGTTTCCGGCGCCTGGTTCGTCTCATCTACCGGTGAGGGGGCCATGGTCCACGCCAAACTCGGCATCGCAGAAGGAAACTCGGGAAAGCTGGTCACGCTCATCAAAAAAAAGGCCCATGAAATAGCGGAACAAAACGGAAACCGGCTTATTATCGTTGACGGCTCACCCGGCATCGGCTGTCCTGTCATTGCGACTCTTTCTGGCGCATCGTCCGTGCTGATCGTGACCGAGCCGACCGTCGCGGGCATTCATGACCTTGAAAGGGTATACCGCGTGGCCGAAAGGTTCCGCCCGGGTATTTATGTGTGCATCAACAAGGCAGACATCAACCCGGAAAAAACAGCCGAAATCGGCAGATTCTGTGCTGACCGGAACATCCCCGTAGTCGGAGAAATTCCCCACGACGGCGAAGTAAGCAGGGCAATAGTAGCCGGCAGGCCCCTGGTCAGCGTATCGACCGGCCCTGCGGCACAGGCGATAAAAACAATGTGGCAGAAACTGAGCCGCTTGATCAATAAAGAGGAGTAACATCATGAACGATCCAAAAAGCAGTCAGAACCCTCCCGCTCAGAGCAAAGAGGATGAACAAAAGGAAATAAAGGAGACGCTTGGACGCATCAGGAATAAAATAGTCGTGCTGTCAGGCAAAGGAGGCGTCGGTAAAAGCACGGTCGCGGTCAACCTTGCCGCCGCGCTTGCCGCAGAGACAAGCCGCGTCGGGCTTCTTGATGTCGACATCCACGGGCCCAGCGTGCCCATGCTTCTGGGGCTCCAGGGAAAACGCCTCGAGGCGAGCGTCACGGGAAAGCTCCTCCCGGTCGAATACAGCCCCAGGCTTAAAGTAATTTCGATAGGGTTCCTTCTTGAAGACAAAAACAGCGCGATAATCTGGCGCGGCCCCCTGAAGTACGGCGTTATCAAGCAGTTCATCAAGGACGTCACCTGGGGAGACCTGGACTACCTGGTGGTTGACTCGCCCCCGGGTACCGGCGACGAGCCCCTTTCAGTGTGCCAGCTCATCGAAAAGCCCGATGGAGCCATAATCGTCACCACGCCGCAGGACGTCGCCGTTCTTGACGTGAGAAAATCCGTCAACTTCTGCGTCCAGCTGGGCATGCCCATTCTCGGCGTGATTGAGAACATGAGCGGGTTCGTGTGCCCCCACTGCGGCAAAGAGACGCCTCTTTTCAAGACCGGCGGGGGCAAGGCCATGGCGGAGGAACTGGGGATACCCTTTCTGGGAAGCGTTCCCATTGAACCGGCCATCGCCGAAAACGCGGACGCGGGCGTGCCGTTTTACAGCTCCGCTGCCGAAAACGCGACACCCGCGCAGAAAAGCTTCACGGCTATCGTGAAAAAAATTATTGAAGGAGTAAACCGATGAAAATAGCATTACCGGTCGCGCAGGGAAAACTTTGCATGCATTTCGGCCACTGCGAGACATTTGTCATCTTTGACATTGACGAAAAAGAAAAGAAGGTACTCTCGAGCTCAAACCTTGAAGCGCCGCCCCATCAGCCCGGGCTTCTTCCTCCCTGGCTCGCGGAAAAAGGCGTGACCTGCGTGATCGCGGGCGGTATGGGCTCACGGGCCGTCGGCCTGTTCAACCAGCAGGGCGTCAGCGTGATAACCGGAGCTCCTGCAGGCGACCCGGCTGAAATTGTCCAGCAATTTCTTAAAGGCTCACTGGTCACGGGAACAAACGTCTGTGACCATTGATTCCATAAACCTCCTCCATGCCGGAGTATTCTCCGGCATGGGGCCTTATACTTCAGCAATGACCGCTTAAACAAATACTTTTCAGCTAAAAATAGTATTCATTTTTTTATTTCCCGTGTATACTGTACAGGTATCCCGATATCGCAAGTCATGTTCTGGAACAGCGAAATTACGCCATTGAAGGAGATAAACCATGATAGAAAGCATACGAAAAATACTCGGAAAAGATTCGGACAACCTGCTTTCTCACCAGTGCAGGGTATCGAAAGACCTTCTTCATCTTCCCGGTCCTGATTTTATCGACCGTATCTTTATACAGTCAGACCGTACCCCCAATGTGCTGCGCAACTTGCAGCTCATGTTCGACCACGGGCGCCTCGGGGGGACCGGGTACCTGTCAATACTGCCGGTAGACCAGGGCATCGAGCACAGCGCCGGCGCCTCGTTCGCGCCCAACCCGGTCTACTTCGACCCTGAAAACATCGTTAAGCTGGCCCTTGAAAGCGGATGCAACGCGGTCGCTTCGACCCTGGGAGTACTGGGCATTGTCGCCCGGAAATACGCGCATAAAATCCCTTTCGTGGTAAAGATCAACCACAATGAACTGTTATCATATCCGAACACGCACGACCAGATCCTGTTTGCCGGGGTAGACCAGGCCTTTGACATGGGCGCCGTTGCCGTTGGAGCGACCGTATATTTCGGCTCTGACGAAAGCAGAAGGCAGATCCAGGAAATATCCGAGGCTTTCCAGTATGCGCACGAACTCGGCCTTATCACCATACTCTGGGCATACCTGAGAAATGAAGGGTTCTCGACAAAGGATGATGACTACCACACCGCCGCCGACCTCACGGGGCAGGCGAACCATCTGAGCGTGACCATCGAGGCTGACATTGTAAAGCAGAAGCTCCCGACCACCGACGGCGGGTTTACCGCGCTCAAGTTCGGCAAGACCGACAGGCGGGTTTACAGCGAACTCTCGGGGCCCAATCCCATAGACATGACCCGGTACCAGCTGATGAACTGCTACATGGGCCGCATCGGCCTGATCAATTCAGGCGGCGCTGCAGCCGGCGAAGGAGACCTTGAAGAAGCGGTCCGCACCGCGGTTATCAACAAGCGCGCCGGCGGTATGGGACTGATCCTGGGCAGAAAGGCGTTTCAGCGGCCCATGAGCGAAGGCGCCAAAATCATCAACGCGGTGCAGGACGTTTATCTCTGCCGGGAAATATCCGTGGCATAAACAACACATTTTTTTGGAACCTTTTTCTTCTCCGCACGATTCATACCAGTGAACACCCGGATGACAGCCGGTGTAAAAAAGTTTACAAAATTTATCTGGAGGATCCATGAAAAGGATATCATTTCTTTTTGCGGTACTGCTCGCAGCAACACTGCTCATCGCGTCATTGTTTGCCAGGCCGGAACACAGAGGAACACCGCCTTTTATCACCGCGTGCGCTTCTTTAAGTGAAGGAGACAGCTGCACCTTTACTGGCCGCGATGGGACCTCAATAGAAGGGACCTGTACAGAAAAAGCCAATCCCCGGACCCATGAACCGGAACTGGTCTGCTGGAACGAAAGCGCCATGAAAGAAACGGGACCGCCGCCGGAAAAAGACGCATCCCGGTAACCCTGCCCTTCATTTACTACAATCTGCTGTTTCAAATCCCGTCCTTAATATCTCTCCTCCCCCACCCCGAAAGGGGCGGGGTGGACGGGATTATACCTGATTTCTGACGGACTTTTTAATCGATACCCGGCATCTATAATCCCCTTGAACTCGCACAACAAGAAGGTATCGATCCATGAAAAAAAGTCATCAGGGCGGATGATCACTCTGGCACAGGCCGTTAGTTCACCTGCGGGGAAATGAACCCCTGAAAAAATTAATTACACTGTCTGAAGATTATCGTTCCCGTCTTTACGGAGATTACGACAGAAAAACGATTCCCAGTATATATTTGCTTTTAAAGAGGCGTTAACCCGCGCCTTTTCAGCTGAAAACACAATGGACCCATTCAAAGGAGCTCACCATGAGGGATGTATACATCATCGGCGCCGACACGATCAGGTTCGGCAAATATCTAGATAAAACAATTCCGGAACTCACGGCAATGACCGCGGTTCCCTGCCTCAAAGAGGCCGGAATCGATAAAAAAGACCTTCAGGCAGTGTATTTCGCAAACTCCGCCTGGGGCGAATACCGCAGGCAGGTGTGCATACGCGGGCAGGTGGCGCTGCGGCCCATGGGCATTGACTCTATACCCATCACCAATGTTGAAAACGCCTGCGCGGGAGGCTCTACCGCCTTTCACCTGGCATGGCTTGGAGTGGCCAGCGGGCTCTATGACATCACCATGGCCCTGGGCGCGGAGAAGATCTACGACAGCAACCAGAAGCTGGTATTCTCGAGCTTTCTCACCGGCCTTGACGTGGGCAACGTGCTGCACATGATGAAAACCTTTACCCGGTACGGCATGACCGACGAAGACCGTGAGGCAATGAAAAAGCACCTGGAACTGCACCGGCCCAAGCAAAAAAAATCCGGCAAAAAGAGAAAAGACCTGAAGGCACGCTGGAAGGACCTGCGCGACAGCTTTACCGTGGCGGTGAGGATCGGGGAATCAATGGGTTACGACGTGCTCAGGGAGCTGCAAAAAATGGGCGGCGGAGACCACTCGCCCTTTATGGACGTGTACGGCCACGAAGCGCGCAGGCACATGAAAGAATACGGATCGACCATAGAACAGTTCGCGCACATCGCCTCAAAGAACCATTATCATTCAACCATGAACCCGAACGCCCAGTACCAGTTCCCGGTTTCGGTTGAACAGGTGCTGGCTGACCGGCTGGTCACCTGGCCACTGACAAGAAGCATGTGCGCCCCCGTGGGGGACGGCGCGGCCAGCGCCATCCTGTGCGATGAAAAAACAGTCAGGCGGCTCGGCCTTTCAGGCCAGGCCGTAAAGGTGCTCGCCTCGATCCCCGGATCAGGCAGGGCCCGCGAAAAGGACGAGCCCGACATCGGCGCGCGGCTTGCGGCCCTGGCCTACGAAAAGGCGGGCGTGGGGCCGCGTGACATCAGCCTGGCCGAAGTGCATGACGCGTCCGCCTACGGCGAGCTGCACCAGACCGAGAACATGGGGTTCTGCGGGCCCGGCGAAGGCGGCATTCTCGCCATGAGCGGCGCGACCCGCATCGGCGGCAAAATCCCGGTTAACACGAGCGGCGGTCTCGAGTCGCGGGGGCATCCCATCGGCGCCTCGGGCCTCGGCCAGATCCACGAACTAGTGACCCAGCTCCGCGGAAACGCCGGCGCGCGGCAGGTCGAAGGCGCGAGGATCGGCCTCGCGGAAAACGGCGGCGGCGCCCTGGGAGTCGAAGAGGCGGCGATGTGCCTGCACATCCTCGAAGCGCCCTCAAAAAAATAGAAAAAGAACACACACAGGAAGGATGATACACATGGGAAAACCACGAATGGCCTTTAACATAGTCAAATCACTCGCGATTTTCGCGGCCCGGGAGTTCAGAAGGGGCACTCTGAGCAAGAATTTCAGGGGCCTGAAAAACATGGAAATTAAAGAGGAGATGTCATGGGCCGAGCTGCTCGAAGAAAAAGTGCGCAAACACCCTGACAGGCTTTTTCTTACCTTTGAGGGCACAGACTACACCTATCGGGACATGGACAATAACGCGAACAGAACGGCAAACTATTTTCTTGATCTCCAGGGCGGCCAGGGAACCGGCGCCGCCATGCTTATGGAAAACAGCCCCGCCTTTCTTGACGTGTTCATCGGCCTGCAGAAGATCGGCATGTACACCGTGCCGGTAAACACGTCACTCAAAGGGGACAGTCTGCTCTACGTGCTCAACCACTGTGAGGCGAAATTTCTTGTCCTTGACGAGGCCTACATCCCGGCAATTGAAAAAATCAGGGCCGGGCTCACGAACATCACCACCTTAATCGTCAACACCGAATCCCCTGACGCGCCCGTGCCTGAGGGCATGATCAGCATCCACCGCGCCCGTTCACGCCCAACAGCCAGGCCGTCAACGGGCTACCGTAAAGACGACATCTGTTTCATCACCTACACCTCGGGAACAACCGGCCTGCCCAAAGGCGTGGTGTACCGGTACCGGAACATTCCGGTCAAGCTCCTGTCCCTGGTGGCGCACATGCTGTACCGGAAAAGCGACATCCTTTACACTGCCATGAAACTCTTTCACGGCAACGCGCTCTTTGTCACCGTGACCTGCGGCATGCACACCGGCGCGCGAGTTGTCCTGGCGCGCAAGTTCTCGGCAAGCGGGTTCTGGGACGAAATCAGGAAGCACCGCGTCACCTCTTTCAACACCATAGGAGCCATGATCCCCATTCTCATGAAGCAGCCCGAAAGTCCCCTGGACAATAAAAACAACGTGCGCTTCATCCTTTCAGCGGCCTGCCCGACAGACCTGTGGAAAAAATTCGAGGACCGCTACGGCCTCACGATCTACGAGGCCTACGGCGCTGTTGACGGCGGAGGCAAGGTGATCCTGAACCTGGGAACCGCGCCTGTGGGTTCCATCGGCAAGCCGCCAATGAAGGTCAGATACCGCCTTCTCGACTCCGCGGGCAATGACGTTCCCGACGGCACGCCGGGCGAGCTCATCTTCGCCTCAGGCGGAGGAGGCGGCGGTTCCGTTGAGTATTTCAGGAACGAAGAGGCCTCACGCGAAAAATCCGACAGCGGCTGGGTCAATACCGGCGACCTTATGAAAAGGGACAGCAGGGGATACCTCTATTTCGTGGGCCGCAACACCGAGTCGATGCGCATCAAGGGAGAGAACGTGTCCGCCTTTCAGGTTGAGCAGGCGATCCAGAAGCACCCCTCGGTGCTTGAGGCCGCCGTTTACGCGGTGCCCTCGGAGCTGGCCGAGGACGAAATCATGGCCAGTGTGTCCCTTGTTGAAGGGCGCTCCCTGGCAGAGGAAGATCTTCTCGAGTTCATAAAAGAAGACCTTCCGAAATTCGCGGTACCGCGGTACATACGAATCGTCAGGGAATTCCCGAAAACAGAGACCTTCAGGATAAAGAAAAAGGAAATCGAGGAACAGGGCGTGGCAATAGGCACGTATGACGCGGTAGCCGAGGCGCGCATTTCCTGATTTCCTGATTGCTGAAAGGAGACCGGGTCACGTGAGCTTCAGGAAATCCGGCCACGGTGAAAAAATTATGGACTCTGAAACGCGGGCTGATATAATCCCCTTCAGGCTGTGCCTGCGGCTGGCGTCACGCCCGGGAGCAGGCCGGACATAATGCATGAACTGAAGAGGAGAGGCAGTGAAAAAACATTCCCATGTTCTACCCTGTGCCGCGCTGCTGACACTGGCGCTCCTTGCAGGGGGAGGATGCTCTGAACCGCAAAAAAGCGATTCCCGGACCATAGACCTTTCCGGGACCTGGAAAATCAGCGGCACGGACAATCCGGACAACGCGCTGCCATCAATGGACGATTCAAGACTTGCCGAAACAGCCATTCCCGGCGACTGGATAAGCTTTCTTTCAAAAAACGATGACATGGCAGCCACGGTGTGGATCAGAAAAAAGATATTCATCCCCGCCGGGGGCGCTTTTAAGCAGCCCATGCTCTTTATTGAAAGGGTCGCCATTGCTGACGAGGCATACTTAAACGGCGTCAAGATCGCCGCCAGCGGGCTCATGCCCTCCTCGCCCGGCGACCTTCGCTACCAGATAGCCTGGTACACGCCACGGCGCTACTTCATCCCGCAGGGGCTCATCAGATACGGCGCGGACAACGTCATCGCCCTCAGGGTATATTCACACATACAGAGCGGCATTATGGGTGAAGTCTCCCTGCGCGATTACGGCGATGACTATTTCGGCCTGATCATGCGCGCCTACAGGCCACTGATCGTGAGCATCACCGCGGTGATGATGAACATCATGCTCATCCTTGTCTTCGCGCTGCTCTACATTTCCGAAAAAAGCAAAAGGGAAAACCTGTACTTCACCCTGGTCATAGCCTGCACCGTTTCATGTTCGCTCCTCACCTTTCCCCTTCCCTTCCTTATCGACGGGCTGTGGCGGTACAAGCTGGGCATTGCCCTGTACACACTCACCAATTTTTTCGTGCTCCATGGCGTGAAATCATTCATCGGCTTTCGCAGCAGGGCGCTTGATCTGACGGCACTGGGTCTTCTTGCCCTGGTGGAGATTATCGTGCTGAGCGCGGGTTATTCGCGGTCCATTGTATACTACAGCGCCTATCCCTGCCTCATCTTCGTGAACCTCTGCATCCTGGGATCGGCCGGGATATTCATCCACGCGGTCATACGGGACCCGCGCCGGTACTGGTACTTTCTGGCGCTGGCGGTGCCGCTTCCCGTTTCGGTGATGCGGAACTCGTACTATCTCTTCGCACAGCGTTTTAACGAACTCCCCCTGGTCATCTTTCTCCATGTTCCTGCGGTGTTCATGTTCATCACTCTGTACTACATCTATAATTTCGAAAAATCGAAAAAAGAAAAAGACCAGCTCTACACCGCACTCCTGAAAAAATCAAAAAAGGACACGCGTGCCCTGAGATTGATGCAGGAAAAAAAGAAAAAACCCGGGCCGCGCGACCTTATCACGAACGTCATAGAGTATCTCGATAACAATTACGCGGAAAAATACGACAGGATCGAGCTCTCAAAAAAATTCGGACTCAATGAAGACTACATGGGGCAGATATTCAGAAAGGCGACCGGGACCAATATTTCAACGTATATCAATACAAACAGAATCAATGCGGCAAAGGAGCTCCTGACCGGCACAAACGCGAAAATAATTGATGTTGCCTACCACGTGGGCTTTGACAACCTCACCCATTTCCACCGTCAGTTCAAAAAACAGACAGGGTGCACGCCCAATGAGTACCGGGAAATCGTGAAAAAAAACAACGACTAGATCCGCGGCGGCGCGGGATCACCGCGGTCAATGGTCCGGAAAAATCGGGTCCACCGGTAGGGCGCTGTAAGGGTAATTGCCCCTGAGGGGCACAGGGCGACACAGTCGCCGCACCCCATGCACTGGCTGATGCCCGGATTTCCCAGAAGGTTCCCCTCACGCGGCTTCATGCGGGCCTTTTGATCCTCCACCATTATTGAATCAGCAGGGCATGCCCTGACGCAGAGGGAGCAGCCCGTGCATTTTTCACGGTCAACGCGTATTTCGGCCCAGGTGATCTGCCCTGTATCGCCGTAATGGGGCAGGAGCATGCGCTCAAAAAATCCCAGTTTGCTCATCGGTTTCTCCTGTCAGTATAATGTGGTGCGCCTGCCATCGTCATACCAGTCAACGGCATGAGTGTCTCTGGGCACCATGCCGTCCGGGCTGCCCTGGGGCCAGCCTATGGCCAGGCTCGAAATGAACTTATAGGGGTAGCTTATGCCGAACTTCCTTTTCCACGTTAACGAATACTTGAACGCGGTCTTGGCGAAGCTGACCCAGCAGGTGCCCAGGCCCATGCTGTGCGCTGCCAGCACCATGTTCTGTCCCGCTATGCCGCAGTCAAGGTCCGGGCTGCCCACGCCGCGCACGTCCTTGAAGATCAGGACCACCGTGGGAGCCCCGTGCCAGAGACCGAGCTTCCCCCTGGCGATAAGGTCAACAGCGCCGAAGGGAACAGGGTGCAGTTCGTACCGGTTGAGCCTGATGAACAGTTCAGTCAGGGGCCTGAGCCAGAAAAATCCCGGCCTGCGGTAGTCAAGCACTGCCCTGAACACTTTGAGAAGCCGGACAACGGTTTCGGTGATTCCCTGTATGAGTTCAGGGTCGCGGAGCACAACGAATTTCCAGGGCTGCGCGTTTCCCGCTGAAGGGGCGAAGCGGCCCGCCTCGAGTATCCTTTTGACCATAAATTCAGGCACCTGTTTTTTCTGATACAGGCGCACGCTTCGCCTGCGCAGTATGACCTCTTCAGTGGCGGTATATTGCTGCGCGAGCCTTTCAGTATCAGTTTTCGCCTTCATGGTTTTCCTCCGCCGGTTATCCGGTAATAAAATCACGCCTGACGCTCTTTCTGGTGCGGTACAGGAACAGGCCGAAAAGCAGGGACCACAGAAAATCCCCGGTCACCGCCAGCGCCGCCATAACGGTCGCCCTTCCGGTAAAATAGCAGCACAGGTACACGGCGAAGAGGATCATCTTGCACGCCAGGCCCAGGCACACGATGCCCCGGTTGAGTCCGGTATCGCGGGAAACCAGGTAATAGCCGATGCCGAAGGCGATGATGGCCACCATAAAAAGCCTGAAGGACAGCAGGGCCACGAAATCACCGGTTACCGCGACCGGACCGTAAAAGAGGGCAATGCTGAAATCAGTGAACAACAGGCCGGTCATGCCGATGGCAACGTTCCAGAGGCCGGCAAGGGCGAACAGGGACGAATAGAATGAATCTTTAATGGGTATCATACAGCTCTGCCTCCCTTTTTCCCGGTAAATCTGCTTTCAGGGCGCACCTTTCCCAGCATGAATTTCGCCAGAAGCCGTGACATGGCCATGATGCTCAGGCTCGGCGGCGCTCCGGGCGAAACCGGGAACACGCTGGCGTCGCACACGTACAGGTTGTCGAATTCGGTGCGGAACTCCCTGTCGGCATACTTGCCCATCTCGATAGTGCCCCCCGGGTGCCCGCCCGCCCATTTGAGCGTGGATATGCTCTTCTCCCTGGCGCCGCCCCGGACCATGATCTCCCTGGCAACATCCACCCCCATTTTCATGCGCGTGATATCGCTTGAACTCATGGGCTTGCTGGTGCGTTCATTGGCGTATATCTCGCCCAGGTCGTCCTCGGCAAGTTTCACGAAAAGGCCCATGCCCCGTTTAACGAAGGGCGCCTTGTACCAGTTCTCAAGCATCACTCCCGGCCGCACCATGTTCATCACGCAGAAGGTGCCCCAGGCGCCGCTGTTGCCGATCATGAACCCGTCGCTTTCAGCGAAAGAGTCAATGGCATGGCTGAAGGTCTGCTCGTTCCACTGGCCCCCGTCTCTGTGCCTGCTGATGCCGTAGAGGATGGTCATGGGGTCCATGAAAAAACGCTTGCCCGCGTAGTCCACTCCCGAGCGCAGCAGGATGCCCGGGCTGCCGATACCGCCCGCGGCGAGCACCACCTTTTCTGCCCTGACGACTCTGCCGTTATCAAGCTCCACTCCCTCTACCCTTTTACGGGCGCTGTTGAAACGAAGCCTCTTTACCGCTGTAGAAGTCATGAGCGTGGCGCCGTGCTTTTCTACCGCCTCGTCAATGTACCTCCTGGTGGTCCATTTCGCATCCCTGGGGCATCCCAGCATGCACCAGTCGCAGCCGTACCTGCACCGGTCAGTGTCAACAAACTTGTCCTGGGCCCTGAAGGGCGTGCCCATTTTTTCAGCTGCCTCACGCATCCTTAAAAATCCCGATCCCGGCCCGTTCTGGTAAAACTTTTCCGGCAGGGTTTTTACGCCTATTTCATTCTTTATCTCATCCGCCTCGGGCCTGAAGTCAAGTCCCATTGCTTTGATGATCTTCTTGCTCGGGTCAAAGACATTGCCCTGGTAGATCATCGACGATCCGCCCACGGTGATGCCCCGCTCCATGACCACCCCTTCCTTTGATCTGTTGAAAACGAAAAAACGCTCGGACAGGCGCGCGCCCAGGGGAAAGCCCAGCAGTTTTCTGTGATAGGCGCCCCGTTCGATGATGAGCACCTTCTTTCCCGCCCTGGCAAGCTCGAGCGCCACCGGCGCGCCTCCGGGGCCGGTCCCGATAATGATGTATTCATAGCCTTTCATTTCCATGGTGTCTCTCCTTCCTCCCTAATTGCTCCCGGCCTGACGGTCGGCCCCGATCGCGCGGAAAATTCCGGTGTCGCTGTATATGTTGTTTCTCACCTGCTCGAAAAAGGCCTGCACCCTGGTGCGTATCTGGCCATCGCCGCCCCCGTAAAGCTCACGCTCCAGCAGCAGAATGGGAAAACGCTTTTTGCGGGATTCCTGCTTCATCAGATACAGGTCGCCGCCCCAGAGGTCGCAGAACTTCAATTTCTCGCCTATGACCGCATCAATGGCATATTCATCCCTTGTCCTGTGCAGACGGTCGAGCCGTGACCGGAACTCGTTCATCATCCTGGGACAGGAAAGGTGTTCCAGGTACCTGCGCGCCAGGGACTCCCAGGGGTCGCCTTTCTCCTCAACTTCCAGATCAAAATGCCGCGCTCCCAGGCACATGCTGTCTGCCACAATGGCCCCCCCGCATGACTCGATCAGCTCAAGATGCTCCCGCTCTTCCATGCACCCCGAGGCAAGATATATCCTGATATCGCCGTCACGGGACGCGGCGCGGCCGGGCAGAGCGGCAATGACTTCCTCTATCAGGGCCATGGCGTCCGTGACCGGCATCATGGTTACGGCAAGCATAAGCGAAAGGACCTCGCTGCCCTTTATGGGAACGATCTTGCCCTTCCGGAACGAATAAAGCTCTACAAGAAGCCTTCTCTTTTTGTTGTACAGCCTGATCGATTCCCTCAGAGACTCGTCCGTTATGAAAACACCGAAGTGGCCTTCTATTGCCCGTGCGAAGGTCCTGATTTCGGCGGTAAAACGGGCATGGGCCGTATCGCCGGTGACATGGGGGGCAACGAACATGTGCCTGAAATCAGGCGGCACATCCGCGTATTTCCAGTTGTCATACATCCTTCGAATATGATCGCACCCGTTCATGAAAACAATGCCGTTCAAAAACGAAAAATCCCCTTCCAGAACCTTGCCGAAGCAGGCCCTGACAAAACTGCAGTTGAGGGCCGAATAATACACACTGCCCTTTCTGGTGCCGCCGCTGTTCACGGCCCTCATGCGGTAGGGAACCATGCCCGAAGCGTGGATAATCTCTTCAGGCACGTATGAACAAAAATATCCGATAACGCCGGCGCCGCCTTTAATTGCCGCGTCAAGGAACTCATTGTGGTCCGAGGCCGATATAGCCTTTATGGTATCGAATACGTCCATCACGCCCATCCCTGGACCCTGAAAAATTTCGTTATTTCATTCTTCACTCCCTGTTCATCAAGGCAGCGCTGGTCCATGATGTCAATATTGAGAAACAGGGCCGGCATGTTTCTTTCCCTGCAGATGTCCTGAATGATTTTTACCGCTGCCCAGCCGTGCTTGCACCCCTGGTGCCCGGTGAAAATCATGCAGTCAATGCTGTACTGCTCAAAATACTTGACCATCTCGTCAGTAATGAACTCCACAGGCCCGTGGCACTGGCGGCCCATGGCAAGGTGCATCTGGGTCCTTGCCAGGTCTCTGATCATGGTCTCTTTGTTCGACGTGTCGATCGGCACAGTAGACACCTGCCCGATAAAATCCGCAACGATGACCGCGCCGAACTCATGCTCCATCCATTTGAACAGATAGGTAAAAAAAGCTATGGGAGGAAACCACAGCAGCACGCGAACCCTTTCATGCCTGACGACCCCTTTTCCTGCAAGGTAGTTCTTTTTCACCGCCTCGTAGAGCCCCTTTGCCATTGCCAGGGCATGGGGGGAACGCAGGCTCACCTCCCGCACGACCCAGGCGTAACCCAGGTTGATCATGGTGCCCGGACAGGGGATCGCCTTGTGCATTTCGCAGATCTCGCCCAGGTAAAAATTGAACCTGTTCACCCGTTCCAGCATATCTTTTAGCCGCTCCCAGTCTATTTTTTTGCCCAGCCGCTTTTCAAGAAACTCTATCTGCTCCCATATCTGCGCCTCGGTATAGCGGAATGAATCATCGTCCTTCCAGTAGGGAACGTCGAAAAAATAGGATGGCGCGCCGGTGACATATTCCATGGTCTGCGCTATAGAGACATTGGTGTCGCAGGGGTGAGAACCTGCGATGATAAGGTCCGGTTTCGGTATCTGATGTAACAGATAGGCGCCCATGTTAAGCTTCATTGCCGAGCAGTATTCGACAGGGGTGCCCTGGTTCTCGGCCTCTTCGATGATCTGCGAAGGGGCTGCCATGCTTTCCACATTGGCGAATATATTAAGCAGAGCGGAGCACATTGATGTCACGTAAAAAGATTCAAGGATCTCGGCGTTCAGTATCCATTCGACCCACACAATGGGTTCTCCCTTCTTATGGGCCCTGAACACGCTATTGAAGTTTTCCACAAAGGCCCGCGCCCCGCTGCCGTAGGCCCTGAACACTTCAGGCGCGAGAAGGCCGCCACCCAGGGTGAGCAGCCCGTACCTGAATTTACGGTTGAGCCATGTTTCACGCGTCGGCTCATAGAGCGGCCGCAGAAGATACATCAGCGCTGTGGTGAAACGGGGCACGCGGGAAAACACATAGATAAGGATAAAAAGCAGGCGGGATATCTTCATTATCCGCAGGGGGCGCCAGTCATGAATACTTTTTTTACCCATAACAACTCCGTTAACACCACTTACGCTTGACAGGTTTTCCGGCATGGTCAGTTACTGAAATGCCGGTCATCGCTTCATGATACTATATATTTTAAAAAATATCCTGTCGTACACGTATCAGAAAAATGGCGCACTATCTTCAATGAGTGTAATCATGAAGCATTGACATGAAAAAAATAATGATCTATAGTACAATCTCTTTCCGGGAGGTTTTACCGTTTGCGTTACGCCATGATAAACAGATCACCGGATCGCCGCCCATGATAACAGCGGGCATTGATGTGGGTTCCCTCACGGCAAAGGCGGTGGTCATGGATAATGAAAGAATCATCGCCACGGGCCTCATCAAGGCAGGCCCCAGTCCGGCGCGCTCGGCCGAAGAGGTCTTCAACTGCTGCATTCAAAGCGCCGGAATACCCGCCTCATCAGTGGCATGCTGCTGCGGCACCGGGTACGGCAGGCTCACCATACCCTTCGCCGACATGAACATGAGCGAGATTTCCTGCCACGGCATGGGAGCCTTCTGGAACAACAGCGCCATAAGGACGATCATAGACATCGGGGGCCAGGACTGCAAGGTGATCGCCGTCAACGACCGGGGCCTTGTCACTGACTTTATCATGAACGACAAGTGCGCGGCCGGAACCGGGCGCTCACTTGAAATACTGTCCAGGACCCTTGGCGTTCCCCTGGAAAACCTGGGCGACCTGGCGTCACGATCGTTATGGCCGGCTCCCCTGACCAACAAGTGCAGCGTGTTCATGGAAATAGAGGTGATCGAGCTTTTATGCAGGGGCAAAAAGCCGGCGGCCATTGCGCACGGCCTTGCAGACGCCGTTGCCCGCAGGGCCCTTTCTCTGGCAGGGGCCATTGCCATGAGCGGTGAACGGTGCATCACCGGGGGCGTTTCCAAAAACAGGGCAGTGGTGCGCTGCCTTGAAAAAAGGCTCAGGTCCAAATTCACTCCCCTGTCCATTGACCCCCAGCTCGCCGGCGCGGCCGGGGCAGCGATCTTCGCCGCCCGGTCAAAGTCAGAAAAAATGGATGACGGGGTGGCCCGATGCTGACAGCAGGAATCGACGCGGGCATGAGGCTCACCAAGGTGTGCCTGGTCCACCGCGGGCGAATGGTTGCCTGGCGCTGCTTTGAAATGAAGGGAACCTTCAGGGCCGGATGCAAAGAGGCCCTGCGCCAGTGTCTGAAGGATGCCGCGGATTCCGGCGCTCCGGGCCCACTGACTGCCATTGCCGCCACAGGATATGCCGAGCCGCTGCTGAAGCAGGCCCATATCGGGCTTGCCGAGGGTGACTGCCTTGCCGCTGTGGCAGCGAAACAGGAAGTCAAGTCGCGCGCCATTGTGGACGCAGGGGGGCTCTTCATTAAAATTCACCGCATTGACGAAAAGGACCGCTTTGTCGAGACCCTGGCAACTGAACGATGCGCCTCAGGCAGCGGCAGGTTCCTCGAAATCAGCTCTGACGCGCTTGGGCTCCCCTTCGCTGAAACACTTTCCATGGATCTCTCAGGCGCGGACCCCTTCCACCTTACCAGCAGCTGCGCCGTTTTCGCCGAAAGCGAGGTCATCAGCCAGATCGGCCTCGGAAGACCGGGCCCCGAGATCCTCGCCGGGGTGGTGCAATCCCTGGCGGTGAAAACCGCGGCCCTCATGGACCACTGCGGCGGCACCGGCCCTTTCGCGCTCACCGGGGGGCTCAGCGCAGTGTCCTCCTTTGTCAGCATGCTCAAAGAGATCACGGGCATTGACATGCCCCTTCTTGAGCCGGGGCCCCGCATGGCTGCGGCGTATGGGGCGGCCCTTATTGCTGAAAACGTGCGCCCCTCACTGGCACGCAGAATTGCCGCGAGATTAATACGCTGACCCGTGATTTAGTGCTTGCACTAGCCAGGGGGGATGATGTAGATTCACTCCATTGCCCGGTACATGCTCCCCTTTACCGCGGCCGTTTCCGGCGAAAATGCGCAGATATGAACCGCACCATGCCGGCACTCACTAAGGATGACACAATGGACCCTGAGATTCTGATAGAACTGGTGACAACAACCATGCCCTACGGCAGGTACCAGGGCCGGGTCCTGTGCGACCTGCCCGAGCACTATGTGGAATGGTTCCAGAGAGAAGGGTTCCCCTCGGGCAGGCTGGGCACGCTCCTGGCGACCATGTACGAAATCAACACGAACGGGCTCGCGTACCTGCTTGCCCCCCTGAAGGAAAAACGGTCCCGTTATTCCTGACCGATACTGAAGAAACGCCCGGACGAGGTCTCGTCAAGCGACCCTGACCTACCCATTGATCTATTGGTAAAAAATTATAATAAGGGAACCTCCATAAATTGCATTTCGGATGTTCCCTTGTGGTCGAAACCTTTTAGCACATCCTGTGCGGTTTCGAGAGCTTGCAGGAGGCAAGCCTGCAAGTTGAGCCACTGATGGCTTAAAACAACGTGCCATTCTAACATCCTGTTCAGCAGGCACAACCATTGGATAAATCAGGTTTTATAACCCCCACTAACTCCCCCTATCAGGGGGAGAACAAAAGAGGGGGTTGAAAAAACCAGATTTTTAAAGGTGCCCATAATGAAATCTATCTCTTCAGCGCTGCAATGCGCACTACTGCCGTGACCGCTGAATTCACGCTGAACAGCATCATCGCAGGGTCAGTTGACGTCATCGGGGAAAGCCGCGCGATTTCACTTTCTGGCGGGACGTTTAGTGACAGTTTCAGCGGATACGGTGTGCACCTGTACCGGGGAGCGGTCCCCTGACAGGGCGATTCCGGTTCTGCTTTTACGGCGTACTAATAAACAAAAATATCACTGAACTGGGGATTGATTACGAAATTGCCGGTTTTGTTGATAAAGCCCCACTTCCATACTTTTTTAACCGGGGCAAGACCATCCGAAAACCACCAGGCATGATCAAACTGCGGGCTTATTATAAACTTACCGGTCCTGTCAATAAAACCCCATTTGGTTCCTTTTTTAACCGAAGCCAGTCCTTCGGAAAACCACCAGGCATGATCAAACTGCGGGCTGATTATAAACTTGCCGGTCCTGTCAATAAAACCCCAGTTCCATCCTTTTTTAACCGGAGCAACACCCTCGGAAAACCACCAGGTCCGATTGAACTGCGGGCTGATCACGAACTTCCCTGACCGATTAATAAACCCCCAGCATCCGCCTGATTTGACCGCGGCAAGCCCCTCATAAAACACCAGAGCGTCCTCGAACTGCGGATTGATCACGAAATTGCCGGACTTGTCAATAAAACCCCAGAAGCCCCCGGTTTTAACCGGCGCAATCCCCTGTGAAAATACCAGAGCATCATCAAACTTCGGGCTGATCACATAGTTGCCGGTCCTGTCAATATAACCCCAGAAACCCCCGCTTTTCACCAGTGCAAGGCCATCCGAGAACCACCAGGCATGATCATATTGCGGCTTGATGACACAGTTCCCGGACTTGTCAATATAACCCCAGAAACCCTGTGTCTTAACCGGAGCCAGTCCTTCTGAAAACAACCATGCCCGGTCAAACTGCGGGCTGATCACATACGCGCCCGCTTTGTTAACATAACCCCAGTTCCCTCCGGTTTTAACCGGTATGATTATCATGTCTTCACTTTTCAATTCAGAAGAAATAACAAACATGAGTAAACACAAGACTGCCCATAATGCATTTTTACGATATATCATCGCTCATTCTCCTTTTTCATACGGCGGCGTGCTGATTCAGTTCTACCCTCGTTATTTAAGCTTCATCATAGCTCCTGCTCTCTCTCCGTCAAGCTGGATTCACCTAACGGATCAAAATATTGCCGTGCCGATTTACTGCAGGGACCCGAAACTCCCGCTGCGGCCCACGGCATGATTTCCAGGTTCTGTGGTTAACAGGTTCACTCATTTATTCATGCATGGATATTTTTTGATTGCATTAAGTTTTTATCTCTATAATAATTGGAGACTGTCATTTAAATACTGGAGACTGTCATGGCTTTTTCACCTATAGTATGGCTTGCAATCGGCATAATTATCATGGCCTGCGAAATAATTATGCCGGGGTTCATAGTATTCTGGTTTGGTGCTGGCGGGATACTCACTGCCCTGTTTATTTTCATAGGGCTCATTCCCGAAAACAGCCCGGAATGGCAATGGACTTTTTTCTTTGTATCCTCATTTATCCTTTTGGGTTTCTGGCAGTTATTGCTGAAAAAAAAATTCAGCAGCAACGTGGTTGATTCTTCACGTGACGCGACCCTGCTCAATCTCAGAGGGAAAGCGACCACAAAAATAGTTCCCGGGATACCCGGCGAGGTTGAACTCTACAGCATGTACCATGGAATTAAAAAGTGGAAAGCCGAATCCGGGGAAACCATAGAGGCCGGAGAAGAAATCACGGTTACTGACGCAAATGGAATAAAACTCATCGTTAAGCATATCTAAAACAAAGGAGGCCTTTATGCTGTATTTTGCAATCGCAGTCGGTATTTTTGTCATTTTTATGATATTGAAAGGGGTTCGCATTGTTCCCCAGGCCGAAAACTGGATCGTTGAGCGTTTCGGGAAATACTCGACGACGCTCAATCCCGGCCTTAATCTCATTAACCCGATTTTTTCACGGGTAGCAAAAAAAATAGATATACGTGAAAGCGTGCTTGACCTTCCCAAACAGGGAACGATAACCAGCGACAACGCGTCACTGGAAGTCGACGGCATAGTCTACTTCAAAATAATGGATACCTACAAAGCCTACTACGGAATACAGAATCTCCATTACGCGATACAGAACCTTGCCCAGACCAATATCCGCTCCATCCTGGGAAAGATGACCCTTGACGAGTCCCTCTCTTCGCGGGAAAAAATCAATGCCGATCTTCTTATCACCCTGGATGAAGCAACGGACGCCTGGGGGACGAAAATCACCCGTGTTGAAATAAAGGACATCCAGCCGCCGGATGATATCGTCAACGCAATGACACTCCAGATGAAGGCCGAACGTGAAAAAAGGGCCCGCATTCTTGAAGCTGAAGCGAAAAAAGAAGCGGCAGAGCGAGAGGCCGAAGGCATTAAACGCGCGCAGATACTCGCGGCTGAAGCGAGAAAAGAATCTGCGGAACGGGACGCCGAAGCGAGGGAAAGGCTCGCGCAGGCGGAAGCAACGGCAATTAAGGTCGTTTCAGATTCATTGCAATCAAGCCATGGCGACCCTCTTACCTACCTTCTGGGACAGGAGTATGTCAAAGGCCTTGTAAAACTGGGAGATTCGGCAAACAGCAAATTTATTGTGCTGCCCCCGGATCTGCTTGAATCGGTAAAAAATATATTTAAAAAATAGCTGTCCGTTCCCTCCGGAACTCCCGGAGGGAACCGGGAAAATATTATCACTACAATTATTCGAAGGATCTGTTGTCAAACAGACCGCCAACTTCACCCCAGCGTGAATGAGGGTCATCGCTGATCCTCTGAATGGTCAGTTCAAAATCCTGCCACATGGCGTTCGTGAGAATTTCATAGGAGTGCCCCCAGAAATAAAAGACACCGCACTGCCTGGCCTGTTCATACTTCTGCCAGAAATCGGGGGCGAGAAAATGACAGGTCGGATGAAAGCGCATTGCGTCTTGCGGCGGAAAAACATCGTCTGCGCTTTCGCAGGTACGGGCGTATGCGTGGCCCGCGTCACGCACCAGGCGCCGGAGCGTTTCATTATATGCTCCGAAGGGATAGGCGAACCCTGACACGGACTGGCCGAAAAACTGCTGCAGGCGCTCACGGCCTTCCCTGATTTCACGCTCCGCAGCGTCAGGGGCAATAAGATCAAGGCGGGGATGGCTCATGCTGTGGTTCGCGATCGCGAACCCCTGATAAACGTCCCGCATCTCGTCCCACCCGAGCCGGTAAACATCCGCGCCCGCATGGGCCCACCCGAACGAGCGCTTGTTCCGGTGCAGCCCCGCGCACAGATTGAAACTCGCGGCAGCCCCGTACCGGCGAAGCACCTCGACAAGGCGGATGTCGGTGCACACCCCGTCATCCCAGCACTGGACAACCGTTAACCGCTTAGTGCTCATGAAAGACATCCTTTCAATGAAGCATCACCAATAGTAAAATATAAGCACTGTAATCTATTCATGCAAATATCCAAAAAATATTACTCTTTCCAGAATTTACCTAAACGATAGCCACAGAGTCACAGAGAGCACAGAGTTAAAAATTCTTTTTTAGTCTGAAAGCATCTTCATTATCCTGTGACTTTTAACAGCTCTTTCTTCTGTAACAAATATCTTTTTTTTAAAATTCACTGAGGCGCTGATATACATAAAATTTTTAAAATTATTCTTTATTGATTATTGGCACCACAACCTGTTTTTCTAAATTAACCCCCAATTACGCAATTCTCAACAAGGTGCTTCTTCATAAACCGGTTCCAATAATCCCGTACCTGGCTGTTTTATGAACTTCAATGACAGGGCCAACAATTTTTTCTGTTATTATATTAAGCGCCTCACTGATTTCTATAAACACCCCTTCTCTATGTCCTCAGTGTCTCCGTGGCAATCTTTATTAAATTACTTTTTTGCGTAATGCATTTCCAGCATCCGGGAATAAAAAGGCCCACCCCTGACGAAAATCAAAAAAAAATCATTGAAATTCACCGGATAATCTCTATTCTGAACGAAACCAGATTCATTATTAAGAAAAGGGATGGTGCGCCATGCAAAAGGAACGTAAAATCAACCGCTGGGACCGCAGAAGGTCAAATAAAAGAATCCAGCGGCTGAAAGAGACCGAAAAATATCAACAGACAATGAACCGGCTCGACAGCGTCAACATCAGGCTGCCGGAGCTGACTGACGAGCAGAAGCAGAATATCGAAAAGGACCTCATAAAGAAAAAGAAGAGATAGGATGTGTCTTTTCATCTTATACTATACTAAAATTTTATTCACAATATTTAAGCAGGGACCCCAAAAACCTGCACTATTATTTGGCGAATCAGCTATTTCCAGAAAATAAAGAATCCCGTTCAAATGCTCCCTAAAAAACGATATGAAAGCCCAATCGCTATGCTGATCCTGTACTCATCAAAGGTTTTCGAAAGATAATGATAGATCGGCTCCGAGACATTGCTATATTCCCGGTAATACACTTTTTTCCCGATGAAATACTCATATGAAGCCCCGATGTTCAAATCAAACCTTTCAGTAATGTTAAAACCAAGGCCTGCTCCGACAGAATGGCTCGGTAAAAGAGGATCGGCCTCATCACGCCTGTTTTCTTTGATCCCGAAATCATTATAGCAATATCCCGCGCTGATGCTGACATTTTTCAGGAACCACCAGTTAAGGCAGACGCCAAGGCGGTATCCTATGTCATTATAATCCCTTTCCCTGCCGTCCATGTCGCGGAGTCTCCGCAGGGTGATCTGCCCTGAAGCTTCCATAATCAAATTTTGCAGAATATTATAAGAAAGCCCCAGGTTGAACTGCATGGGATACTGAAGCGTGAATGAGCCTTCACCGTTGCCGGCTGTATACTCCATTTCATCCCCCGGGCTCCCGTCTTTGAATATGTCCACGTTTCCGGTAGTCTCGATGAGCGGGTTGATTTTAAAATGGTTCGTTTTTTTCATGATTTTCACGGGTGAGTGATACTCATATTTAAAACCGATATTCACGTCCCGGTGAGGTTTAAAATGCATACCTACAATGATGCTTGCCCCATGGCCCGAATAATCGGTATCGATGTGCCAGTTATACTCCGCATCTTTATCAAAGGTGCCGTTTATCACATATGAGACGTTTTTTACCCGGATGTTCATATTCCCACTGTAGTAAATGTACCGGACACCCACCGCTGCTGACATCCATTGCGTAAGTTTATAAACGCCACCAAGTGCGCAGCCAATGAATCGTTCGTTTCGCGTTGCATCAGCATCGCTGGAAAATGAATTGAACACATCGTTCGACTCCTCCGGATCATTCATTGCCAGCTGTGACTCCTTGGCCGCAAGGTTCCCCCAGTCAATAATTGCCAGTCCCCTGGGAAAATTGGTATCGCTTGCCGCCTGCATGATCCCGCAGTGGCAATAAACCGCCCAGTCTTTCCCTTTAGTGTGGCCGCGGTAAACGATGTAAAGATCGGGTAAAGCAGGAGCAACCGTTTCAGCATAATAATAGTCCGGCAATCTGCCGCTGAAAGAATCCCGGGTGTGGAATGTCTGAACCGGGTCTTGTTCACCTGCTTTGATCGCGTAGTAATCGAGCGTGTGTTCTTTGCGGACATTATAGGTCTGGTTACTGTACATAATGGTAAGGCCGGTTTTTTCCATAAATACCAGTCCCGCGGGATTATAATAAGCCGCGTCTACCGATGTTGACGCGTTTCTGTTCTGTGTCCTCACATATTCAGCGCTGTGGTTGGGGAAAATGCCGCTTTCCTGATATAGGCGTGTCGCATGTGATTCCTCAACAAACGAAAAAAATGCGCATAAAATGATAATATTGATCAGTATAATCATTATTGATACTCCCGGATCAATTTTTGTTCATACAGCTCAGCCAGTCTTTTTTAATCAGGCCAAAAATAAGAAAAAAACCTGGTACCAATTGGGGAAAAGAGAATCCTGGATGAACAGCTTCAATTGTTTGAATTTAATCTTTGATCTGCCATATTCTTCTTCAGACATATTTGATAATATTGATGAGAGAGCACCAGCGCCCGCACTGCTTCTTCAGGCGTCTCGAAAACAGGGATACTGAATTTCTTTCGAAGTTCCAGTATTCGCTCAATGGAATTCGGCGTGTAAATGGCCGCGGGCTTCCCGTAATCCCGGCACAGCTCTGTCATTGAAATGATCGCGTCAATGATAAATTGCTGCCAGACATTGACTGCCAGGACCAGGCCGTCGACTTCATCTGATTCAAGTAATAATTTAAAAATTGTGAGAAAAGTCTCTCCTGACATTCCCGGGCCTAAATCAATGGGATTTGCCGCGTTAAAAACAGTACCGGCATTATTAATAGCCAGCTGCAGGCTCCGTGAAAGAACAGCAGGTGTCATGCCGGAGGTTGCCAGCATGTCCGATAAAATCGTGCCGAATGCGCCGGTATTGGTAATAACAACTGTTCTTTTTCCTTTTAATACGGGCATGGTAATAAACATCTTTGGCATTGAATACAGTTCGGTCACCGATTTCAGCCTGATGATGCCGGCCTGCCTGCATGCGGAATCAAAAATGATATCATTGTTCGCCATTCCCGCGGTATGAGACGCTGCGGCACGGGAACCATGTATCGTTGTTCCTGCTTTAAAGACCATCAACGGTTTACGCGTTTCAGATGCCGCCTGCATCAGTTTTCTGCCTTTATCAATATTTTCGAGATACATGCAAATGACGCTGGTAAGAGGGTCGTTGTTCAGATAACTGATCATATCTGATTCATCAATATCGGCCCTGTTTCCGATACTGATGATTTTACTGAAACTCACGACATCGGTCATGAGCGAACGCAGGGCAAGGGTCCCCACCCCGCCGCTCTGCGTCACGATCGCGGTCTCCCCCGGCGACTTGAAGAGCTCATCAAAGATACCCGGACGCACACCGAAAAAACTGGTGAACCGGCTATGGGAATCCATGGTTCCGATACAGTTCGGCCCGATGAAGCGGATATTGTATGTGATCGCCATACGGTTGATTTCATCCTGCAGCCTTCTTCCCTCATCGCCCAGTTCACCGAATCCTGCTGTCTCGATAATGACGCTAGCGATGCCCTTTTCTCCGCACTCACGCATAATTCCCGGCACAGTATGGGCCGGGGCCAGGATCACGGCTAGATCAACGGTTGAGGGAACGTCACTGACCGACCGGTATCCGGGGCATCCGCACACGGATTCACCCTTTCTGTTGACCACCATAACGGTACCATGATAGCCCAGGCTCGCCAGTGACTGGCATATCGGCGCACCGAGATTGCCGGGTGTATTTGACGCGCCTATTATCATCACGGACCGGGGTTTAAAAAAGTT
>DAIUKG010000017.1:0-83104 GCA_036848375.1 Spirochaetota bacterium | reverse complement strand
GGCCCAGGAAACCCGCTTCATAATAGGCCTGGAGTCCGGGGAAATACTCTTCCGGAATAACGACCTCTTTTGTATCAGGCTTGTACTGCGCATGTTTTTTATCAGCAGCAGCATTGATAGGATAAACCTGCTCTACAGCTATCGTTTCAGCAAGATTAAGTACGTCTTCGAACATATCTTTGTCAAAGGCTGAATACTTTTCATACTGAGTCAGCTTGTCTGCTTCGAGCAGTTCAAACAGAATAAAACGAACATCTCTTGAATCAACTATTGGATTTAAAGCCATTTCGACCTCCAGAATTTTTTTATATTAATACCAGCCCTTGTTTCAGGTGATGGCACAGTTTACCTGGAAAAATCCTGATAACAAGCAGTTTGTACTTTTAACGGAAACGGGGTATTCCCCAGATTATAAATACAACTAGTACAATTTCTACTTTTCTGTTTAAATTTGTCAAATAATTGTTGCCATATTAAAGATAAAAAACCAAATGTCATATCTCGGCAGCCTGATTCAAATATCTAAACAAAATCAGGTAAAATGGAGGTTTTCATGTTTAGTGCACCCAAAATGCGTGTCGGCGATTACACCTGCCTTCTCTGCGGATCAAAACTGGGCCTTTCAATGGATTCGGTAATAATAGGTGATAATACCGGTTTATGCCCGATGTGCAGTGAGCCCTATCGTGTCAACATTACGGCAGATGAAATGAAAGAATTTAAAAAAATCGAGAAGGAAATACGCGGCCTATAAAGCGGTAGTGATTGATTTAAATCGTTCTTTTAACCGGTTCATGACCTCGACCGGATCAACAACCACAACCCGCGTCCCGGCAAGTACATCCAGAAATCCGACTTCATTATCGTACCGGGGAACAATGTGCTGATGTACATGAGGTATACTGGCCCCGCTTCCATTCCCCAGATTATAACCGATATTGAACCCTGAAGGATTAAATTCTTCCTTTAGAATATCAACAGTTACACATAAAAGACGGTGCATTCCCAGCGCTTCTTCATCAGTGAGACCATTTAAATCAGCGACATGCCGTTCAGGGAAAATCATGACATGCCCCGGATTAAAGGGGTATAAATTGACCGAAATAATGCAACCGCCCTTTCTGCAAACTTCCAGACTTTGTACAACAGGATCTTTATCACGGATGGCACAAAGTATGCATTCAACTTTGGGTTTTTGCCCTTTCACATATTTTATTTTTTCAGTATTAAAAAGATAATCCATGAAAAATTATTTCCGCTTATTGTACATTATGACAATATATATCGCGAAACCAATACCCACGGCTGCTCCGAAAACAAGCATGACCAGGTATAAAAGATCAAGCCTTTTCAATGAGTCTATTTTTTCAGTGACTTCTTTGTCAAGCGTTTGAATATTTAAATCAATAAGCCGTTTAAGGGGCTCCCTTACGAGATTATTATCTTCAACGTCAAGATTCTTTTCATAGTGTTCGATGTCTTTTAAAATTCCGTCATACTTTTCTTCGACAGAACCGATGTCAACATGGCGTGATTTAAGATATTCAATATTCTCTTTCAGTGAACTCAATCTGGTTTTAGTTGCCGTCAAATCCTGCGCCTGAACAAAAAGCGGTAAAAAAATCATGACAACAGTAACCACCGAAAACAGTGTGAGAACAGGTCTATTCATTTTCATGGTTTAACACCTCATGTCAGGGATTGATCCGACCCGGTTTTCATCTACTCATATATATCGGGTACTCAAAGGCTCTTGATGCGATAATTATTATCAGAATAATTATATTAGTATATAAACCGGCTATGCAGTCATCTACCATAATCCCGAGCCCCCCCCTCAATTTTTGAAGTCTTCCTGCGGGGAAAGGCTTGATGATGTCCATAATTCTGAAAACAATAAAAGCGATTACGGCAATTTTAAGGCTGAATGGATAAAACAGTACACTTATCCAGTAACCCATGAATTCATCAATCACTACCTGAGAAGGGTCTTTTTTATTAAAAAAAATTTCACCGTAATCACTGAGTTTGATCGAAGGATAAAGCATCAGAACAACAACGATAAGATTTACAATCCAGCTTGATTCACGAAAAAAATAATATTCAATGAGATATAATGCCATTGCGACAAGAGTGCCCATCGTCCCCGGTGCTACCGGACAGTAGCCTGAATAAAAGCCGGTGAAAAGAAATTCCTTAAATTTCATTTACCGAATTACCAACAATATGCCTGTCATTATTTTTCTTCATGCTTTATCTTAACGGGCAGAAACAGTGACCGGTTGGATATAATATATCGAATACCGGAAAACGCCGTCAACATCGTTACAACAAACATGATCCAGTACGGCACTGATGCATGCGTGCTGTAATACCCGCTCTTTCTGACAATATAGATCATGATGATGAGTACTATTGAAACCATCTGAAAGGCCGTTTTGACTTTTCCGAATTTACTGGTCTTGAGCACACTTCCCTTTTTTATCGCCAGATAACGCATGACAGTTATCAGAACGTCCCTTCCCGCAATAATTACAATCATCCAGGCGTCAAAAACCTGAAAATATGGGTCAATCACCAGAATCGCGATTAGCGCAGAAATCACCAGGAATTTGTCTGCCAGCGGATCAAGAAATATACCCAGCTCTGATTCCTGATTAAACTTCCTCGCACTCCATCCGTCAAGCAGGTCGGTCAATGAAGCAATCGCGAAAACGATTAGAGACCATATCTTTGCCTGTGCAGTGGGAATAAAAAGAAGGTAAATAAACAGGGGAATAAGCACTATTCGAGATATCGAGAGTAGGTTTGGAATATAAAAGATTACCTCTTTAATTTTCACGGCAATTTTCCAAATAGATCATATTCTATCGCATCAGTCACCTGAGCTCGTACTATCGAGTTAATCATAACTCCCATACCGGTCAAGTAAAAAATTCCGTCAACTTCGGGGGCATCGTATTGTGTTCTTCCTATGTAAGTCGTTTCATCAACCCGTTCCTCAATCAGAACCTCCAGCTCCCTGCCAATCATCTCCCTGAGTTTGCTTCCGGAAATCTCCTGCTGGAGCGCCATAAGTTTACCAAGTCGATTCGATTTGACCTTTTGCGAAACCTTGCCGGGCAACAGCGCCGCTTTTGTGTTCTCCTCAGGGGAATACGTAAAAGCGCCGACCCTGTCCAGGTGTGCATCTTCAATAAATTCCAACAATTCGCTGAAATTCTCTTCAGTCTCGCCGGGATATCCCACCATAAATGTCGAACGTATCCTTATCTCGGGGATTTCATTTCTGAGCCTGTCAATAAGGGAACGGTAAATCCGGGCATCCCCTTTTCTTCCCATCGATTGTAAAATATTCCTGCTCACATGCTGAAAAGGCAGATCAAGGTACGGAACGACTTTTGAATTGTTCCTTACCAGGTTAATAATCCCCTCTGTGCAGTGGTCAGGATGGCAATAGAGCAACCGGATCCACCGCACGCCGTCGATTTCACTGATCATATCCACGAGTTCCGGAAGCCTTGTCTTTTCCCAGTTATATGATGCGATATCCTGGGCAATAACATCAAGCTCAACAGCACCGGCCCCGACAGCATGGCGCGCTTCGCGTATAACCTGTGCCGGATCGTATGACCGGTGCGCGCCCCTGATCATCGGAATCGCACAATAACTGCAATTATTGGAACAGCCTTCAGATATTTTAATATATGAATAGGCAAGGCCGGGAAGCAGGGCAATCCGTGGAGGTTCTATAATATTGTTGTTGTACTGAATGTTCAGGGATCGGCAAAGCGCGGGGACGAACCCGTCATCAACGACGCCATAAAGGAAATCAATTTCAGGGATATCGTGCGCCAGATCATGACAGTATCTCTGAGAGAGGCACCCCGCAACAACAACACGTCTGGTAAAAATTTCTTCTCCGGCAGGGCCCTTGTTTTCGGGCAATTTCTTTTTTCCAGATTTTCTATGATTTTCATCTTCACGAAGATCAAGAGCGTCAAAAATAACCGATATCGATTCTTCTTTCGCATCCTGAATAAAACCGCAGGTATTGATAATAATGATGTCTGCTTCATCTGAGGATTCGGATTGACTGAACCCGGCTGCAATCATTGACGCATTGATTTTCTCTGAATCAACCAGGTTTTTGGAACAACCGAGGGAGATGACATAGTATGAAATATCGAGAGGATTAAACACCTGAATTCACTGCTCGGAATTAACTCTATACCGTTACCAGTCTTTCACGTTTATATGGTAAAGGTTGGGATTGGCCGTGTCCCTTTTCCAGCTGATTACCTTATTGGCGACCTGCCCGGGAGCTCCGAAGGTATAGCTCTTTCCGTTTATTCTTGCGTTCATGCCGCCTGCATTGCCTATCTTGATCTGGATGTATTCAACAGCCTCCCAGCGCTCCTTGCTTCCCGCGTCAACGAATCCTTTCATTTTCCTTACTCCGTCAAGGTAGAGCTCGATAAAAGACTTCTGGGTAAACTCAGCTTCAAATACAATCTGTAGATTATTTTTATTCTGGGCGATCACGCTGGTACTTTCAGCTTTAACCGGCTCAACTTTTTCCTCAACCTTCTGCGCAACCGATTCACCGGTCTCAGCACCCAGCATTACCAAAATTTTAGCGCGATTTTCGGTAAGGCCCTTGAGCGTTAGTATAACCGGCCTGGGACTTTTTTCAACCGCTACTTCCCGCGGCTTTTCCAGTTCAAGAATCTGGACTTCCCTGTCGGGAAGCATCTCAACAACAACACTGTTATCGGTTATATCTTTAAGAAGAAAAACGACTTCTTTATTTTCCACAAGAAACTGCACCGCTTCATTCTTGTAAACGAGCACAAAACCCCTGTCATTACTTAATTGCAGAGATCTTATATTCTCAATTTTTGAACTTTTTTCCCGGGCATTATATTCTTCTTTTATGTTTTTCAGCGAATCTGTTCCCGAAATATCAACATCACTGATAAAAACAGCCCTGAAACCCCAGAAAATAAGAAGCGCGGCAAGGACAACACCGCCAATATAAAAACTGTTTTTATATTTATTGAAATAGCTCGAAGCCAGCATGGAAAAGGATGGACGGGTCGGTTTTGTCAGCTCCTCAAGAGGCGTAGCGCTTTCACCGATTTTATATCCCTTATAGGCCTGGACGATTTCCTCAGTATCAAGTTTTAAAAAATCACTGTAGCCCCTGAGAAATCCAATAAGATACGTCTCACTGGGGAATTTATCAAACTCTTCTTCTTCAAGTGCTTCGATATAGGTCGGGGATATATTTGTTTCCTTAACTACATCTTTAATTGATAATTTTTTAGCTTCCCTGGTGGTTCTGAGTTTTTCGCCTATACTGTCCACAGGTCACTCCTCTGCTATCATGGGATTTTTGATGATACGCGCCCTGGCCGGCATATCAAACTTAAAAATTCCATTGGGTAAATTAACATCCGTCTGTATTTTCGAAAAAGTTATATCGACTTCTTTTCCTGAAGAAGTCTCACCTCTGGCCCTTTCAATAAAATAATCCTCTGATATCCATAATTTAATCGTTCTGTACCCGCTTTTCTTCTCTTTTTGCTTCAATATTAAAGTGTACTTCTTAACCCCGTCAGTGATCTTTTCCGGCTGTTCTTTAGAAGCAAACCGGTAATGATACTTTTGAAAAAGTCTTTCCAGGCCGCTTTTAGATGCGGAAGAAAAAAGCCCTGAGTCACTCATAAGATCCTGTTCCGCAACAACATTCATTGATGGAATATATACCCACATGGACTTGCCGTTAGACACGATCTTCTGACCATAAGGATTCTGATACTCGACAATCAGCCTGCCGGGATTTTTATATTTTATAAACCCGCTCTGGGTGCTTTTCTTTCCGATTTTCGTTGACGTGATATTAAACTGAGCCTGGTATGAATCAAGAGATTCAAATTTTTTTTTGACCTGCTCAACCACATCACCGACCGTAATAAAATCAAATTTATAAGCATGACCGGCCGGACATAAACTTATAAAAAACATTAAAAGAAAAAACCGATTGAATCTCTTCATGGTATCTACATATTATGTTGTATTAAATAAGGGAACCTCTATAAATTACATTTCGGATGTTCCCTTGTGGGCACAACCATTGGATAAATCAGGTTTTATCATTTGTCAATTAATGAAAAAACCTGATTTTTAGAGGTGCCCATAAAATTGAATCCTGAACCTGGTGATTATTCAGCACATCTCCCTGAAAAAAGGGTATTCACCGTAAAAATCAATCTGGTAAGACTCTTCAATGCGCTGGCAATGTCAAATACTATTTTTTTTGAACTAAAAGTCAATTCGAAAATAAATCATTAAGTGTTCTAATATTTTATTAACCATTTAAAAACTTAAAAATTTCTCTCACACCGGCCAATATATACTCAGTGCGGGATAAATGTATACATTAATATTAGCAACTCCCATTCCGCTAATGTAGTCCGCGACAAATTCTAAAAAAAATTTTTTAACCCATTTTTTTGCCCTTTAAATGCTGGACAAATATATAAATTACTATATCCTTGCATACGTTGAAATTACTGAAAAAAGGAATCAGAATGAAAGCAATATTTATAGGCAACCAGAAATTCAGGGAAATCGATCTTCTCGAACTGAGAAAAGAAGAAGATGTAATACTCCTTATGGATGAATTTGCCTTGATGGAATCTCACGTCATTTACTTCTCAGCAGGAGATTCTAAAATTAAAGAAATCCTTATTAAAAAAGAACCAACATATTCATTCTGATGTGACGTCGCCTGGCGGCTTACCGCATGCCGACCGGGTTTTAAATGTTAAACCAGCATCCCTCTAAAATAAAGTTCAACCAGAGTTTCCACTGATGAACGTACGTTAAAATCATCCTCCTGTACCGCCCAACGATAAAGCATTTCCTTGATTGACCCGACTATAGACAAAGCGAGAACTGACGGATCCAGCCCGAGAACAACCCTTCCTTCGTCCTGGGCTTTCTTAATATAGTCAGAGGACATGATTATTATCTGGTCAAAAAAACTGTTTACCCTCGCCTGAATGGTTCGATCGATACTGATCGCGTCACGAAGCATGAGCCTGATAAACTTTTTAAACTCGGGAATACCGATGAGCAGATCGGTAACGTCGTAGTACATCTTTTTCATCTCATTAACCGGCTTGTTCATAGAGATATCAAGAACCTTCACCGATGAATAAATCATGCCGAGATGTGATTCAATTATCATTTTGAGGATGTCACTCTTGCCTGAAAAATGTAGATAAAAAGTCCCTTTGGCAATACCGGCCCTGTTGATTATCTCCTCAACTGATGTCGCATGGTATCCATTTACAGAAAACAGATCCAGGGCCACAGCCATTATTTCAGCCTGGCGTTTTAAGCCATCCCTTCTCTTCTGCCGAACCATGGTTTTCATAAAAGGCACTCACTTATAATTCAAATTTTTATGTATAAACATATTCGAACTCCTCTTCTGTGAAAGCATCACTATTCCGTATGAGCCCCTGCTGACCGTACCCGGATTAAACAGGACGGTCTGGCCCCGTTCATAAAAGGGAACATGAGTATGACCGAATAAAACAATTCCCGCTCCCCTCCGAGAAGCTTCATCACGAAGGCTGCTGAAACCATTTTGAACATTAAATAAATCACCATGAACAATCATAATGCGGTTATCTTCTATTTCAATAAATTCAATTCTTTCTGCCGAATGATCACGGTACAGGTCAACATTACCTGCGACCCGTATAACCGGAACGGCCCGTGGCATTGACACGTTGGCCATATCGGCAATGCCGTCCCCGCAATGCACAATATAATCGCAGGGCGATTCCTTCGCGATAATATCGTCAATACGTGAAAAATATCCATGCGAATCAGAGAGGACAAGGATTTTCGCTGCCACTACTTCACACACACCATCATAAGGGTCCGGTCATCATCCATTTTAGCACTTGTATCCCCGCCGATAGCCTCCTTTAAAAGCGCGAACTTCTCCTCCGGGTTTATATCATCCTTTCCCATAATTTCCCTGAGCAACTGCTGTCCCGACCGGTCATCTTTTTTCATGTCAACAACGCCGTCAGTGAAAAGGCAGATGTGATCACCACTGGTTATTCCACATGAAAAATCATGAAACACGGCATCCTTTATGGGTCCGAGGAAAGGATCACTTCCCTCCAGTTCATGAATGGCACCCCGGGAAAACAGCAGGGGGGGAGGATGTCCCCCGTTGCAGTAACTCAGCTGTGACCGGGAAAAATCGATTAGCCCGCAGAACATGGTGACAAAAGACTCAAGGGGAATATTCCCGCTTATTTCACGGTTCATGATCTCAACAATTTTCGCCGGCGTATCAGCCTGCTTAATGGCCCACCTGAAAACCATTTTAACAATCGCGGTATAGAGGGCAGCTGAAATGCTGTGGCCGGAAACATCGGCAATGAAAAAAATTAATCTTCCGTCCCTGAATTCAATATAATCAAAAAGGTCGCCCCCGATATCAGACAGGGGTTTTGTCATGGAATGAATGATGACGTTATCCGTTTCAATGGTTACCGGAGGATAAAGATACGTCTGAAGCTTTTTTGCCATCATGAGTTCGACTTTGATAAATTCGTTAAAATGGATCATCTCGCCTATTTTCAGGCCGTTTTCAATTCTCTTGAGCATTACTTCAGTCTGTTCCGGCTTGTTAATAAAATCATAAACACCAAGCTTGTAGGTTTCGGCTTTCAGTTCAGGGTCGGTGCTGCCGGTCACCATCAGCACCGGCGCGGTAGTAATTTTTTTTTCGCGGAGCTTTCTGAGAAAAGCAAGCCCGTCCATTCGGGGCATATGCATGTCAAGGATGATAAGGTCAGGTGTAACGGTATGCAACTGTTCCAGCGCTTCAGCCCCATCGCCGGAAAGGATCACTTCATATCCTGACCTGGATAGTATGCCGCCGATTACCCTGCGTACAGGCTCTTCATCGTCGATGAGTAAAATTTTTTTATTCATAGTGTTTGCCGGGAAAAATACCCGGGAACGATCCGGGAGCCCGATGTAATGATGTCCGGGATAATACGACGACCACTGTTTTAATCAAACTCCAGGCCGGGAAGCGGTTTTTTTCATTTCGGCCAGAAAACACAGGCCCGAAATAAACGACAGGATCAGCAAAAAAAGGGTGGTATACCTTCCAAGCCGGGAAGCTTTTTTCCTTCTGTCGAGGATGACCTCAATATATTGCCGGTGTGACTCCATGAGGTCCTGCCCTGAATAGATCATTCGGTCAAAATACATTATTGAGTTCTTCACCGAAATTCCCTCAGTGTCAAAGTGTTCATATTTGCCGAAAATATGCGGGCTGCGGAGGATGATATATGCTTCCTTGTAGTTCCTGCTGATATCCTGCTTTGCAGACAGGAAATTCTCAACTTCAGGCTCGACCAGAAGAATTGAATAAAACGACGGTGCTGCAATGAAAAGCGCCAGCACAAGCACGGCAATGGAAAAAAAGAGATAAAGACGTCGGTCATTAATTTTTTTCATTCAATTTACCTTCAAGCAGCGTTACAATATCATATTTCTCATATGAATCAATGGCCAGTGAAATTTTATTTTCATCGATATATATTCCATCGGTCCCCTTGTTTTTGACCATTTCATCAGTATCAATGTCAAAAAGTTTAATGACAGGATCAATTTCTTCTTTTGAGCATCTCTTTTCAGCATCAATAATCCCCACCGAAAAGGGCAGAACCATATCCACGGAAAAAGGAAAAGAAATAATACGGTCATTTTTCTCCGGGTCAATGATATTGATGGCCCCCTTTACCGCGCCAAGAGCAGTGCTGTTGTTCTCGTTGGTAATGCCCGCGCTGATCCTGACGAGATAAACTTCAGCGCCATCACGGTAATCGATGTCAATTTTCAACGATGGCGATTGAACTTTATCCGGAACTCTTGTGCATGATGTAATGCTGAAAAGAACCAGCAATAAAAAAACCACGAAATTCTTCATTTTTTAACTCACCCGTAGAATTTGCTTACACGTTTCTGGTATAATAAAACAAATTCGTCAAGAAAAATATAATCCAAATGTATCCTCGCCAATAAAAGCATTGACATCGATGTATCAGGCTGGATGCATGAGTCATGTTTTTACCCTGCAAATTCATTCCCGGGCCCATGGTTGAAGTGACAACGCCCGCGCTGCGCAGCATCATGAGAGAATTCTCGCCTGAAGTCATACTGTACTCCGAAATGCTCAGCGCAGCAGCGGTAAGCACCGGAGCGCAGCATAACACTCCCATGATGAAAAAACATCCCCATGACGACCCGATCATCTACCAGATTCTCGGCAATGATCCGGCCTTGATGGCTGAGGCCTGCAGTATCCTCTGCGGTAACGGATGCTACGGCATTGACATCAATATGGGATGTTCCGCGCCTGACATCATGAAAAAAAAGCAGGGCGCCTGTCTTTTAAACGACCACGGACGGGCCCGCGAAATAGTTCTTGCGTGCAGGGCGGCAACACCGGGAAACCTGTCGGTAAAAATGAGGACCGGGTTCGATTCCTATAATGATCAAGAAAGCGTCGCTTTCGCGAGGATGCTTGAAGACTGCGGCATAGACTTTCTCGTTGTCCATCCCCGCTATGCCAAACTGGGATTCAGCCGGACAGCGCGATGGAGCATCGTCGCTGAAATAAAAAAAAGTCTTTCAATTCCGGTAATCGGCAATGGCGATATAACCACACCAGAAATTGCCCTGAAGCGGCTCGCTGAAACCGGCAGTGACGCCGTAATGCTGGCGCGCCGGACGGTCCAGGAACCCTGGATTATCCAGCTCTGTAATGACCTTCTTTCAGGTAATAAAATAGAAAGGACCATCAAACTTGACGATGTTTTTATCAGGGTCCTTGAAAAAACAGGGGACCTGCTGCCCTCTGAGCTGCACGCAAGCCGCGCGCTGCGGTTCGCTTTCTATTACTGCAATAACCTGGTTTTCGGCCACAGTCTGTATACCATGCTGCGTAAATGCCCGACCATAGCCCAAATGATCGCTCTGGTACACCAATACTTTCATCGAAACCCCGGTGAAACCGTCAGGTTTTACCGGGGCGGAATGCCGGTAATCAGTTAAGTTATAACTTGTAATCATTACAACAATACAAAAGACACTATATTATCGGATTTTATCTTACACTATTATTGTGCTTTTCTGACAAATAACTACACTATTTTTTACAGCACTACTATCCTCTATCCCACAACTAAAAAGGATTACGGCCTATTGCGAAAATACACCTGCATTCTAGCATTACTATATTAGACTCTATTATATTAACAGTATAACAACGCAGTCCAGACAGGAGGGTCGCCATGAAATGGTTCAACAATCTTAAAGTCGGCAAGAAAGTTTTTATTGCTTCAGCAATCTTTGTTGCTTTGATACTGACAATATCGGCTCAGAGCATATTCTTCGGAACAACAACCATAAACAGTTTCAACAGGTTTTATGAAAAAGAATTCATTCCAGTATGCTACCTGAATCAGATCATGCGTAATTTTCTTCAAATCCGGGTAAACATGCTTCAGCAGCAGAAAGCCGCGCTTGCAGGTGACTGGAAAGAGGTAGATCAACGACAGGATAATACGAATGAGCTCGGAAAAGAATACACGGACCTGTGGGGGAAATACAAGCAAACAATTCATACCGGAGAAGGCGAAAAACTGACGCGTGAAGTCGAAGCACTCTTTTTATTGCCTCAGCAAATGCGGAAAAAATTTATCGACGCACTGTATAAAAAAAACTTTGACGAAGCAGACACCCAGCTGGTCCTCTGGGCGGACGAATACCGCAAGTTACGCGATAAAACCGATGAGCTGATACAGTATACGACAAATACGGCTGACATCAATAAAAATGAACTGATAGAACAGGCACAGGGTTCACGAATGACCAGTTCAATCATACTCATTGCTTCATTTTTAATATCAATTCTGGTGACCATAGTCCTGTCCCGGGCGGTTTCACGGCCGGTCAAACTGGGCCTCGCCTTTGCCAAAAAAATCGCCGAAGGCGACCTCACCGACAGGATCGATCTTGACCAGAAAGACGAGCTCGGCATGCTGGGGAAAAGCCTGAACAACGCAGCAGAAGGGCTTGAATCACTCATTTCGAATGTGATCATTTCATCACAAAACCTTGCGCAGGCCGTTGAGCAGATTTCAAGCGGGAACCAGAACCTCTCACAGCGAACCTCGGAGCAGGCATCGGCGCTCGAAGAAATAGCGTCAACGATTGAAGAAGCAACAGCGGCGATCAACCAGAATGCCGACAATGCCGTAGAGGCGCAGAAGCTTTCAACGAATTCTTCAAAGAAGGCCGAGGAAGGAGGGGTCCTGGTAAATGACGCGGTTGTATCGATCAATGAAATCAACAACACCAGCAAGAAAATCGGCGAGATCATCTCCGTGATCAATGAAATCGCCTTCCAGACCAACCTGCTGGCACTCAACGCCGCTGTCGAGGCCGCACGAGCGGGCGAACAGGGAAGAGGATTCGCCGTTGTCGCCGGCGAGGTCAGGAACCTGGCGCAGCGGTCCGGAAACGCCGCTAAAGAAATCAATGACCTCATACAGAATTCGCTGGAAATGATCGACAGCGGTACTGAAAAGGTCAATAAAAGCGGCGAAGCCTTGAAACAGATAATTGAATCGATCACGAGTGTCGGAGGAGTGATCACCGAAATAGCCGAAGCGAGCAACGAGCAGAAAGCGGGGATCAACCAGATAAACATTGCGGTATCCGAAATGGACAACATGACCCAGCAGAACGCGGCCCTGGTGGAAGAAACAGCTTCAGCGAGCGAGCAAATGGCAAACCAGGCGCAGGAGCTGCTGCAAATGGTCAAGCGGTTCACGATCAGTGAGAGCCTGAAAAAAGAAACAACTGGAGAAAAACATAGAGAAATACACCTTCGGGCAGCAGAAAAAGTCCAGGCGAAGAAAAAAAACGGTGACGGCAAAGCAGTACAGCCCCGGCTTGAAGAGAGCAAACCGGTATCGGAGCGTCAGGACGCTGGAAGGGCCCTGGCTGATGAAGGTTTTGAACAGTTTTAACCGTTACGGAGGGGATCATGGATACAAATTATACCGTAAACAAACACGGGAATGACGCTGCCGAGTCAACCATGAAGTATGTCACCTTTGTTATTGAGAAAGAAACCTATGGCGTTGAAGCGTTACGCGTTCAGGAGATCATCGGCATGACAAAAATCACCGAGATCCCGAACGCGTACCACTTCATGAAAGGGGTGATAAACCTCAGGGGCACCGTTGTCCCGGTCGTGGACATGCGCCTTAAATTCAATATGAAACCCAGGGATTATGACTTCTTTACCGTAATCATTATCATCGAGGTCCAGGATACCCTCGTGGGGATGATTGTGGATACTGTTTCAGATGTCATAGACCTCTCAGAGGGGGACATAAAGGAAAACATCAATATGACATCCAAAATTGAAACTGATTTCATCAAAGGCATAGCCAATAAGGATGACAACCTTATTATCATTCTCGACAGCAGCAGGGTGTTGAGCAGCGCTGAAATCAGTTCTCTTGAAATGGTCAAAGCCGGATGATTATATCAGCGGGAAATCCCCGAGCGTCCCCTGCAATAATCAGGGGATGACAAAGTCCGTAACAATAAGAATCTCATCAAATTCCTCTTTTTTGGTAGGGAGTTCTTTTTTGATGCTGAGGCTCTGAATGATCGATGAAGGGATCAGTGATGATCTTCGCGAATTGTTTTCAAGGCATTTATCCACCGGGGTATCCAGAAAAACAGCGCCGATCGTTTTCTTCATGTCCCTGGCTATTTTCACAAAACGCGCACGTGACTGCCGCGTTATAAAGGTATTGATAATAAGGACATTCCGTTTATTATGGATATAATGTTCCAGAATCTTTCTTTCGACGTGCTTGACCAGAACATCATCCTCCTCATTAAACTTTTCAGAAGACCATCCCTGGCCGAAATTCGTCATTTCAAACATCAGTTTTCTGATCTCTGATCTGCTGATGCGATACCTGTTCCGGTTTTTAAAATACTTTTCGGCAAACTCGGTTTTACCTGACCCGTAAAGACCGCAAAGAAGCACGATTGAACAGGAATGCATCGCTTCGAGACTCATGAGGCACCTCTTCAGTTTTTTATAATATTTCACGTATCATAACACAATAATATATCCTGTAAAGAACTAAATGAAAATCACGATTTTGTGAATTATGGTTGAAAAAATATTGCAATGGTGTATATAAACAGCAGTTAATACGATCAATCCAAGGAGTGCATAATGGACCTTATTCGTGTCTGGACCGAACTTGATATTGCTGATGTCAAGGAACATATCGTGATAGCTGATGATAAATTCGGCCACTGTCCCAACTGTAAAAAAATTGGAATTGAACTGAAAGATTTAAAAAAATGCCCGTCATGCGGCCGGGAGTTCAAATATGTGACCTCGAAAGAAGCCTCGGGAGGAAAAATTGACATTGTTCCCCGGCTCAAAAAAAAACTGCCGCATCTGTCCTTTGTGGATTACCATGATTATGAAAGGCTGACCGGGAAAAAGAAAGCTGAAGACCTTTTCAAGGTGTAGGCCCAGTAAAGTATTCACGATGTTTTTCCTCCGTGCCGATTATACTGGCATGGAGGAAGTTTATGGAACTTCAAAAAGAAATAGCGTCACTGTGCCTTTACGGTTTTATTAAAGAAGAGAAAGGGGCTGAACGTGATCAATGCCTCAGGGCGATCAGGCTGGTCTATGGCAACGATATCGCGCAAAAAGTAAAAAGCCATTTTAAAGACTGAGATCAGAAAAGAATGTCTTCATCCCTTTCCTTTTCAGTTATATATTTTTTGAAATAGACTTCAGCTTCATAGTTTTTCCCCATAATATCATAGATCACACTGATGTTATACAGGGCTTCTATCAGGGAATCATCATTATCATAGGCGTTTTTAAAGGAATGAAGCGCCTGTATATATTTCCTGCCCAGAAAACAGGCCATTCCGAGATAAAAATGCCCCTTGGCCAGTTTTCTGTCAAGTTTCACCGCTTCACTGAGGTGCTGTATGGCCAGGTCAAGCATCCCGTATTTATACAGATACGCCTTGCCCAGCCCGTAATGGCCCATGCAATAGCAGGGGCTGCGCTCAACCACTTTTTTAAATTTTTCAATGGCGCTGTCGATGTCCCCTTTAAGGGCAAGCGATTCCCCTTCATGATAGAGCTGTGATGTTTTTTCCAGTGAGAACACCGGGGCTGTAAAAAAAACAAGGATGAAAAGCAGTAAAAGATTGCGGCTATTTAGCATGAGGTATCATCTTCTTTAACTGTTCAAAAAGAAAATTATCCACACCTTTATTAAAAATGAAATAAACGATAAAAACAACCCATAAAATCATGGTGCACAGGGAAACAACTTTGAGGAGCCTTTCAGCGCCAAGATCGTCCGCCTTGTAGAAAATAATAACCAGGGCGAGGGGCCAGATGAAAAAGAGGTTCATAAAGACAAGAACCAGTGCTTCCTTGAAAAAATTTATCGTGAAATCATACCAGCCCTGCTGAAAAGACGAAAACCCGGCTGAAAGCTCCGAGAAAAAAAACCAGACATAAAAACCAAAAATCAGTGAGGCGATTATTTTCCAGAAAATCTCAACTCGCGGCCTGAACCAGAGTAAAACCAGCCCGATACCCCAGAATATCATGAAAAAGAAAAGGGATTTTGTAACCATGATTTCATTCATATAACGACCCCGCCTTAAATCAGTTAAGCAATTATCACGCCATGAAAGATCTTAGCAATAATTTTTTCCTTAATTGATAATTTTCTTGATACGCTGCCGGGCTGAAAGTATATTCTGAAAAACTGCCAATCATGAAACCTGCACGATACATAGCACTCACCCTTTTTCTGTTCTTGCTGCCGGGGAAAGGAACGGCACAGGAACAGAAGCCCGTCACGGTTACCATTCCGCCAGGGATAAACATGAATGCCGCCGATATTCAAAAGGCATTCGCCGTTAACAGTTTCACGCTGCGCCCGGGGTACAGGCTATCACTGACCGTTTATTTTTATTCCGAATCAATAGAACAGTTACGTTTCTCAGGTAATGAAATCTCTGAAACAGTCAAGCCCGGCTCGATAAAAGTACTGCTTAAACTGGTCCATGAAGGATCTCTAAAAAAAGTTTTTTTTATTGAAGCAAGCGGCAGAACCAAAGATGAAATAATATCCAACCTCATTGGCATTATTCGGAAAAAAATTACCTGATCAGAGACCGGCCGTTCTCCTCCCCTGTACAAGCCTGCAGGCAACGGCAATCGCCTCGATCATGCTGCTGTACCCTGCCCGGTCTTTACCCGCGATATTGAAAGCGGTGCCATGGTCTACGGATGTTCTGACGAGCGGCAGGCCGAGGGTCACATTCACCCCCCGGTCAAACGCCAGCAGTTTGAACGGGATCAGGCCCTGGTCATGGTACTGGGCTATGACAAGATTATGCTCCTTCCAGCGGTCAGCCATAAAAAGGGTGTCAGCGGCAAAGGGGCCCTCAACGTCAATACCCGCTCTACGCGCGTCTTCAATGGCCTTTGCCGTGACATCACGGTCAAAGGTGCCGATCGCCCCGTCATCACCGCAGTGAGGGTCAAGGCCCGCCACTGCCAGGCGCACCGGTGCTCCGTCAATTGCCTTTATGGATTCGTTCCCCGCAGTGATGACCTGGAGAATTCTTTCCCGGTTTACGCTTGAGCTCACCTGCGACAGGGGAAGGTGCGTCGTGGCAAGGATGACCCGGTAATCCTCGGAAAACATCATCATAAAAGGATCACCACCGGTCCTGGCAGCGAGATATTCCGTGTGTCCGGTAAAATGGGTGCCTGACCGTTCGATGAGGCCTTTGCTCACCGGCCCGGTAACCAGGGCGTCGATTGCACCTTGTTCCCACAGGTCAAGCCCCGCGTCAATGTATCTGAGCGATTCCCTGCCGGTAGCGGGGGTTCCTTTTCCCGGTTCAGGCATGGGGCTTTCAAGGGGAACGTCCACGAAAAATTCATCAGTCGGAGTGTCAGTTTTATCATGCAGTGAAAGGAGAGTAAATCTGCGAAAAAACTTGTTATGATAGTGACGATAAAAATCAGCGCTGCCGATTACAACCGGGACAAAGGATGTGTCAGGAAGGTCATTCAGGGCCTTTGCGATAATTTCCGGCCCGATTCCGGCAGGGTCACCGGACGTGATTCCGATTTTAAGAACCTTTTTTTGATTCAACAAACTCCTCGGGAATCACCTTGTTTTTTTCATATTCGGCGTCAATGAGTTCCTTGGCCGAAGATTTAAGGTCATTAGAGATGGTGCATCGTCCTTCAAGGATCACCCCGTTCTGAATGATGAGCTCAGGAGTTTTGATATCGCCCAGGATGCGGGCTGTCGGCATGAGAAGGATCCTGCTGGTGGCGTTAATATTACCGATGACCATACCTTCAATGATCACGGACACAGCGTTGATATTCGTTTTGATCTTTCCCGTCCTGCCGATATACAGCTGCTCAGCCTGAAGATATTTGCCTTCAAAACGGCCGTCGATGCGAAGAGAACCATTGATGATAAAATTGCCGGTGAAATACGAGTTCTCCCCAATAACATTGTTCGCAGTATCGCCGCCGCCCTTGGTGATTGCCATAATAACCTCTTAAAACAGATAATTTCACGCGACACACTACTCCCGCCCGAATCACTTGTCAATATGATTTTTTCACTCCATCAAACACGATTTTCATCCGAATTATATAGTGATGCTGTATTTTTGCGCAGGTTTATAAGCCGCCTGCCCGGGAGAAACACGAAACATTCATGAGACCGCGCCCCTTATTGATCACCGTGCTGGCCCTGTTCATCGCCCTTCAGGGTGCGGCAACACGCGGGTCCGCGGATCAGCCCATCCCTGAGCTGGGCAGGCTCGACCTGAGGCAAAATGAACAGCTCAAAGCGTTACGGCAGGACGTGCGCAAAACCATTTACACCATCAAAAGCGGAAGGTGCCTTGACGAGCTGCCTGAGCTGCAGTTTTACCGCTACCGCGTGAGGCCCGGCGATACCTTCTGGACAGTGCTGGCAAAAACGTCAATGGACATCGATACCCTTCTCTCCGTGAACGACCTGTCATCCCCCCTTGACATCAACAAAAAGAAATCACTCTATATACCGAACATGCGCGGCGTCATCGTCTCAGGGGAAAAATCAGAAACGGTCCACTCACTGGCTTCGGAAGCAGGGGTTGACCTGGCTTACGTGTTCCACGCGAACAGGTGCTCAACCCTTGACAAGAACTATATCTTCGTTCCCTGTGGAAAAATATCGATGCTGCAGCGGTCGCTTTTTCTCGGGACCGCGTTCATGAACCCGCTTGCGGAGAGCAGGAGAAGCTCCGGTTTCGGGACCAGAAAAAATCCCTTTAACGGAAGGACGTATGAATTTCACCGCGGCATTGATCTCGCCTGCCCCATGAAAAGCAAAGTCATGGCGGCACGGAAGGGACGGGTCGTGTTCACCGGATACAAAGGCGGTTACGGAAACCTGGTGGTGCTTCAGCATGAAATGGGGTACAGCACCTATTACGGCCACCTCAGCAGTTTCACCGTCAGGCCCGGGGATGTTGTCGAAGCAGGGGACGTGATCGCCCGATCCGGAAACAGCGGAAGGACCACGGGCCCTCACCTCCATTTCGAAATCAGGAGAGGGGGGACCGCGCTTAATCCCTCAAACTTTCTGCACCGCTGAAACGCGCCGCTCAGTTCACCGCGAGACCATTGATGTACGATACTATTTCAGCGATACCTGCCGTCTGCTTTGCGGCGCCTTCCCTGAGCGCCTCGCGGGGCATGCCGTATACCGGGCATGACTCCCGGTCCTGCGCGATGGTCATCCCCCCGCTTTGTTTTATCCCCATCAGGCCGGCAACGCCGTCGTTGCCCATTCCGGTAAGGATGATCCCGGTTCCCTTTGCCCCGGCGCTCGAAGCGACACTTTCGAAGAGAACGTCAACCGACGGGCGAAAACCCTTTACCCGCTCTCCGCTGCCCAGCGAGGCCGCGTAGCCGGCGCGCTTTTTTACCACCATAAGATGACGGTTCCCTGGCGCGACCAGGGCAGACCCTTGATACAGCAGGGCCCCCTCGCCCGCCTCACTCACGTAAAGGGATGAAAGCCTGTTCATCCTGTCAGCGAACGGGGCGGTAAAGCCTTCAGGCATGTGAATTACAATCACGATCGCGGGAACCGTGTCAGACAGTTTCACCAGTATGTCGCTGATGACCGGAACCCCGCCGGTTGAAGCGCCGATGGCGATAACCGTGTCACTGAGCTTTTTCTCTTTCTGCGCCCTTTTCAGGGGGACGGCGTGGCGCGAAAAGGGGTCATGGCCCTGCGCATCAAACATGCCCGTGACGTGAGTTTTTGCTTTCACCGGGGCGTGCTTTGCCGCCCTGATCGTATCGACAAGCTGCGTGACAAAGGCAGCGGCACGGCCGGCGTCGAGCGAAGCGGGCGCGGGCATTACGTCAAACGCCCCGGCCTCAAGGGCGCCGAACGTTTCAGCCGCATCACCAGAGGATGAGGATGGCTGCGAGATTATAATCGCGGGCAGGGGCGCGTTGTTCATGAGGTGCAGCAGGAACGAAAAGCCTTTCATGCAGGGCATGCCGGAATCTATGACTATCACATCCGGCCCGAATTTTCTTATTTTGTTCGCGGCGATATTCTCATCAGCCGCTGTTCCGACTACGGTTATGTCACTGCAGCTCTCAAGGGACTTGGTTAAAAATCCCCGCATAACCGCGGAATCGTCCATAATGAGAACATTAATCTTTTCCATCTGCAACAAGCTTTTCCACTTCACGGGCGAGCGCGCCAACCGCCTGGTCCTGGGGAATGGTATGAAGCTTTTCTCCCCTCGAAAAAAGAAGAAGTTTCCCCCCGCGCCCTCCGGCGAGCCCGAGATCTGCCTCCGAGGCCTCGCCGGGGCCGTTGACCTCGCAGCCCATTACAGCTATTGTAACGCTTTTGCCCATGGTTTCCAGCTTTTTTCTGAAAAGCGATGAAAGGCGGCGCTCGACCTCGGTGGCCAGCGCCAGTATATCGAGTTCAGGGTCAGTGCGCCCGCAGGTCGGGCATGAAATAATGCGTATGGCCTGAAAGCGCTCCCCGAGCGATTCAAGGATCGACCGCGCGACAGGAATTTCATTGACCGGGTCTCCGGTCATTGACACGCGCATGGTGTCGCCGATGCCCTGAAGCAGCAGGTGCCCCAGCACGATGGAGCTCTGAACCGTGCACGCAAGCCCGTACCCGGCCTCGGTAAGGCCGATGTGCAGCGGATAGTCCCGCTCCATGCTGAAGAGCCTGTTCGCCTCGATGGTGGTAAAGATATCGGTCGCCTTGATCGAGACCACGATGTCGGAAAAATTATTGTCCTCGAGAATCACGACGTGCTCGAGCGCTGACCGGACAAGGTTGTCGGGCGTCACCTCGCGGTATTTCTTTTTGTCCAGAGAGCCCCCGTTCACGCCGATGCGGATGGGAACGCCCCGGTCGCGGGCCGCACTGACCACTTCGCGGACCTTCGCGGCGTCACCGATGTTGCCGGGGTTGATCCTGATCTTGTGCACGCCGGCCTCTATGGCCGCGATTGCAATGCGGTGATTGAAATGGATGTCGGCACTCAGGGGGATGTCAACTCCCGCGATGATCTTTTTCAGGTGCGCGGCGAATTCCTCCTTGCGGAGCGCGAGCCTGACCAGGTCCGCGCCCGCTTCCTTGAGCGCGTTGATCTGCCTTATCGTTCCCTCGATGTCCTCAATGGGAATATTCGTCATGGACTGTATGGATACCGGTGCGCCGCCCCCGATCAGTAAAGACCCGGCGCGCACCTGTCTTGTTTTCTTTCGATTTATCATGCGCATAACCCCTGTTTATAAAATTACAGCATGCCCCGCGGCCCTCCTTTCAGGTGCACAGGGCAATGACTTCATCAAGGCAGGGCCTGATTCTCCCGTCAAGCCCGATAGTTCCGGCAACGAGTTGTTCAAGATCTGCCGGCGTCTTTATGAGTTCGTCTTTTTTCTGCCTGTTTAATTTCTTGATGAGAAGCTCGATCTTCAGAACCGTTCCTTTCCCAACGCGGGCATGCCAGCACTGGGCAATCCCCAGGGGCCTGAAGCTCCTGGTGAACTTCGCGCCCGCCGCGCCCCCGCAGTGGGCCCTGAAGCGCTTCTGCATGTCATCCGTGTATCCCGTGTAAAGGCGGTCGCTTTCACACCTCAAGATATATATGTAATAGTCTTTCTCGCTCATGGCATTATAACATCACCGGAGATCCTACCCCCGGCGGCTGACCGGCCGACGGTGCTACCGGCCGCCCAGGTCGCGTATTTCGCGCTCGATTTTTGCCAGGCGCACGGTCAGATTTTCCAGGTTGCGCTCAAGCCTGTTTTTTTCCTCAATCAGGCGCCCGAGCTTGTCATCGGGGATGTTGCGCGGCCTGAATTCGGCCCTGACCATGTCCGGGCTTTTGCCTTCGAGGAACGCCTCCTCTGCCGACCGGCGCGCGTCATCGTCCCGTATCCGTGCCACGGTCTTCATGTTCTCGTATCCGATCGCGGGGTTCACCCCGGTCCGGTGGATCGAGATCAGGCTGCGCGCCTCTGACCGGGGAAGCTGCAGGACCCTGTCCACATAATCTTCAAAGCTGGCGTGCTTTTCATGGCATAATTTTCTGGCCTCAAAAAGCAGCTCGCCGAATTCCTTCATCAGCGACGCGTTGACCGAGAGGAACTTTTCCCTGATCCTGCCCGTTATCGCACTGAAGGCCGGGTCGCTTTCGAAAATATTGTTGTAAATTCCGATTTCTTCAGCCCTGAAAAGAAGCCGGTGAAAGATGTCCCAGAACCCGGTTGAATGAACCCGTGACGCTACCGGTGAATCCGAAGAGGTAAACTGGACATGGTGCGCGAATTCATGAATCGCGGTATACATGAGCACATTGTCCTCTTCAAAATTCTTGTTGTGGATGAGTATCTCGCAGGTATCGGGCTTGTACAGCCCGTCCACCCGTTTGCTTGTTTTTCCCGTAAAAACGACCGTAAAGTCCGGAACAGAATTGTCCAGACGCTGCAGCCTTTCCCTGACCTGGTCCTGGTTCATTCATTCACCGCCTGATTCAAATAATAGCGACTCTCGAGAATACGCATCATGAAAACCGGTGTCAAACTGTTTTTCTGGCAACTGGGCCGGGTATAATGTTGTTGACAGGGGACTGTCCACTGCTCTTTAAATGCACCAGGAACCGGTTCAAAAAATTAATGGATGACACCACGAAACAGGACAATGCCTTTTTTTTCAGTAATAATACCGACCTATAACAGGCACGAGCTGGCCGGACGCGCGGTGAATTCGGTGCTGGCCCAGACTTTTTCCGATTACGAGCTGATCCTGGTCGACGACGGGAGCACTGATTCGACCCCGCTCCTGGCTGACACGTTTCGGGGAAGGATGATATACCTGCGTCAGGACAACTGCGGCGTGAGCGCGGCACGAAACCGGGGAATACGGCTTTCCCGCGCGAAGTGGTGCGCCTTTCTTGACTCGGACGACCTGTGGCACCCCGATAAATTAAAAGAACAGAGCAGCTATATTGCCGCGCACCCGGATATAAAAATCAGCCAGTGCGAAGAGCAGTGGATAAGGAAGGGAAAGAGGGTCAATCCCGGGCTCAGGCACATCAAGCCTGAAGGAAGCATTTACCTGAACTCGCTGGAGCTGTGCCTGATCAGCCCCTCATCAGTGGTGGTCTCACGCGAACTCTTTGACCGCTACGGCATGTTCGATGAATCTCTACCCGCGTGTGAAGATTATGACCTCTGGCTTAAAATAACCGCGCGCGAAAAAGTCGGCCTGCTTAAAAAAGAACTCAACGTCAGGCATGGCGGGCACGACGACCAGCTCTCGCAGCAATACTGGGGCATGGACCGGTTCAGGATATACTCGCTGGTAAATATGCTCATAAGCGGTTTGATTGAAAGCGGTGAATACCTCACCAGGACCCGGGATATTGCGCTGCAAAAATCACGCATCCTTCTTTCCGGCGCGAAAAAAAGAGGCAAAGAAGAATTCGCTCTTGAGGTTCAGCGCGTCATTGACCTTCTGGAGAGCGGACAGTATAACAGTATAGATTCTCGGCGCCTTTTGCAAGAAGCAGGGCCTGCCTGAATTCGGCAACGAGATAGGGTTCATTGAGATATTGCCTGCTGTAAAGGACCATCCCGTCTTTTCTCAGGATGACAAGCCGGGCGTCCCCTTTTTCACCCGGGTAAGCGACCGCGTAATACTCTCCGTTGCAGTCAATCGAGGCCTGCCCTTCCCGCGCCGGCGGCACGGTAATAACAAACTCCTCTTTGCCGCCCGAATTGACGAGAAGGAGCCTGTCGCGGTCAAGAATCATCGCCTTACCGCTGTCAGAAATAAAAAGCGGGGCCTTTGAGGCATGGAACCCCAGGGGAACGTCGGCGAATTCTTTTTCAACCGAATCAACCACGCGAAGGCCGTCATCCTTATCACTCCCGTAATGCACAGCCAAAAACAGCCCGCTGTCGCTCACGGCAAGACTTTTTACCACCGTATTATCCGGGGTCCTTCCTGAAGCGATGATCTGCCCTTCGGCGTTGACTGAATAATACGTCCCGTCGGCAAATCCCGCGGCACCGATATCGGTGGTCCGGGAAAAAACGATGCACGTGCACAGCCTCCCGGCTATTTCTTTTACACCGATATTGTTCCCGTGAAGGTCGAAAATCCGGATCCTGCTGTGGTCACCGTTGAGCAGAAAAATCAGCTTCCCGTTAAAAGAAAGGTATGGGTACTCCCGCGAGGAAGTTTTCCAGAAGCGCTCGCCTGAAATATTAAAAAATTCAATTTCCTTCCCGACCTTCTGGTAGGTGATGTAATAGAGGCCGCTCCGGTTTGCTTCAGAAAGAAAGCCCTCGTGCTTTTGAAAACCTTCAACGATACCGTTCGGGCTGACTACCGCAATCGCCGGGTCTTTTTTAATAACAAAGGGTGCTTCCCGGCCGCTTTTCCGGGGGGCCGGCTCGGTTTTAAAAAGATGCACGACAGTATCAGTCCAGGCAGGGATGATTTCGGTTCCCGCTGTTCTGGTTGTTAAAAACAGGTTCAGAACCAGGCCTGCTATGAATCCGGGAATTAAGTATTTCATTGATCAGTCCTGTAAAAAACTTTTCAGTTTCTGGCTTCTGGAAGGATGGCGAAGCCTGCGGATGGCTTTCTTTTCTATCTGGCGGATGCGTTCCTTTGAAAGATTAAACTTGTCTCCAATCTGCTGCAGGGACATCGGTTCATAATCGTTAAGGCCGTAACGCATCTGGATGATCTGTTTTTCAGAGTCGGTTAACGTATCAAGCACGTCGTTGAGCGCCTTACTGAGAGATTCGTCAAGCACGTGTTTGTCAGGAGAATCGATGCGGGAATCAACAATCATGCTCAATATGGTCGTATCTTCGGAATTGCCGTATGAAGAATCAAGGGAAATGTAATCCTGGGTTATATTGCGGAGGTGATTTATTTCTTCATCGTCCATGTCAAGGTCTTCAGCGATTTCAGAGGCGGTAGGCTCCCTGCCCATGCGGTTTTCCAGCTTTTTGTGGACCTTCTCAATTTTTTGTATGTCCGCCGTTCTGTTCAGGGGCAGGCGGATGAGCGACGCCTTCTGTGAAATGGCAAGAATAATCGCCTGTCTGATCCACCAGACCGCGTATGAAATGAAATGGAAGCCCCTGTCCGGGTCAAACTTCTCTGCAGCCTTTATCAGGCCCATATTCCCCTCGTTTATCAGGTCAAGGAGGGAAATACCGCTGGTTTGATATTTTTTTGCAATAGAAACAACAAATCTGAGGTTGGCTTTAATAAGCTGATTTTTTGCGTTTTCATCGCCATCCCTGGCAAGCCTGGCGAGATAATCTTCTTCTTCCCTTGAAAGAAGTTTGATCTTGTTAATCTGTTCAAGGTACCAGCTTATCGATGAGTCAGTATAATCGCTTGACGCTTTCTTTTTGATGTTTTTCTTTGATTTATCAGAGCTTTCTTCTTCATCAACTTCTTCAACTAAAGAAAGAATTGACTCATCAAGCTGAATATCCCCCTCATCAAGGGAATCCTGATTAAATTCATCATCAATTCTGTTATCGTCTTTTTTCATATGCTTCTTGTCGATACCGTGAATTAACGCCTGATGAACTTCTTATATGCCACTTTGCCATCAGTCAAGAATTATTCTCATTAAAATAAGAGTGGCATCATCCAGGAATGTTAACTACTTAATATATTACATCTTTCAACTAAAAAACTCCATGATTTATCATGGAGTTTTTTTCCGCACAGAGTAATTGCAATTATTTGGTCAGTCTCGGTATTTTCAAAACCCACCCGGGATATATCCAGTGCGGGTCCCTTATCAGATCAGTGTTGGCTTTATAAATCATTTTCCATTTCCACGGGTCACCATAAAAGCGGTCAGCAATACGCCAGAGGCAATCTTTAAGTTTTGCCCTCCAGACCACGGTATAAAGGTCATACCCCTGATCTTCTGTAGCTTCATCACCGTCTCCCTGAGTAGCACCGGTGGTCTCACCGGTATCACCCTGGCCAGTGGCGGCAACTGCAGTTGACTTCTTGGTCCCGGCAACAATTGTGGCCAGGCGTATCGATTCTTCAGACAGGTCTATGGATTCCTTGAAACGGGACTCATCCTTCAGTGTCTTCGCATTATCAAGGGCCTCTTTTGCCGCAGCCATTTCATCTTTCGCGATTTCCGCCCCCTCTGAAGCTTCGGCCTGCTCAACAAGGGTTTCGGCTTCAGCTATCTTTTCACGGGCCGTCTCCTCAAGTGCGATGAGATACGCTTCGTCGGCATTCACTTTGGCAACTTCAAGGGCCGAGAACCCTTTTTTCAGTTTCAGGTCTTCATATGATTCTGATGCCACGCCTGCGTTTTCTTCAGCCAGAGCCAGTTTTTCAGGGGCAAATTTTTCTGCGTTATACTGTTTTGCATCGTCGATGGTCCTGTTCACTTCAGTGATAGCGTCCTTTAAAATGTCCTTTTTGCTGATAGCGCTGTTTCTCGCATCCTTTGCCAGTTTATCAGCTTCCACAGCCGAAAGATATGCTTCATAATATTTCTTGTTCTGAAACAGTTCATTGGCGTTGCCAAGCTCTTCTGAGGCTTTAGTGTATTCGTCCGGGGCCAGGCTTTCAGCATAGACTTCATCCGCTTCGGCAAGGCTTGCCTCCGCGATCTCGATCGTATCCTTTGCCAGCAGAGGAACCGCTTTGTCATAAGCAGCGTCAGCCTGATTTTTCGAGGCAACCGCTATTTCCGTCGCTTTCTTCATGTCGTTTTTTAAAATCTCATCATGACAGCTGAACAGTAAATCCTGGGACTGTTTGAGTTCCTCAGGAGCATATTTATCGGCTTTTACGTTCTGAGCGCGTGTAATGGCTTTTTTAGCAAGGGCCATTTCCTTGACAGGGATTTTCTCCCCGCAAGCGGTAAAAACAAAAAGAGATATAACTGCTACACCAAAAATTACTTTCACCTTGCCCATGGCAACCCTCTCATTGTTGATATTATTCCCGGCAGATTTGCGGCCGTAGACGGTATTTAAAAATTAAATGAATTAATTGCTTCTTCTTCGGATTCAAAAATTTCAAAAAATGATGTCAGCTTTGTCAGCTCAAAGACCTTCCTGACCGAAGCGAAAACATTGATGATTTTGAGTCCCCCCTGGTACTTCTTCAAATTTGAAAGACTGGATATAAGGGCCCCGATTCCTGAAGAATCAATATATGACACTTTTTCAAGGTTGATCACCACATTATATTTCTGTTCTTCAATAAGTTTATTTATGATATCTTTTATTTCAGGCGCGTTGTAGAGGTCAATTTCCCCGGCAATGTCAAGAATGACAACTTCTCCCTTTGACCTAGTATTTATATCCATTTCCGATGCTTCCTCCTGACGATCACAAACATGAAAAAAAAATTTGCCTACACTATAAATCTCTTAACAAATCGTGTCAAGATAAATTATTCTATAGAGCAATTATTGAACAGGGGGTTGAGGCCCATTCCAGTACCGTGAATGAGCTGAATTATGAATTTTTGCCCTGACCGAAGATTGACTCAGCCCTGCGGTAAAAAGATGAAAACGCCCCCTGGAGGATACTTTCCCGAACATCCTCCATGAATTTTTTCATGAAATAAAGATTATGGTACGTATTATACACCAGCGCGGCAATTTCTCCCATCCTGAAAATATGCCGCAGGTAGGCCCGGGAAAAATTTCTGCATACATAGCATGAGCACTCGGGGTCAAGAGGAGAAAAATCATCCTCATACGGCGCTGCCTTGATGTTTATCCTGCCCTGTGAGGTGTAGAGCGTCCCGTTTCTGGCTATTCTTGTCGGCATAACACAATCGAACATATCGACCCCGCACTTCACCGCATAGAGTATTTCCATGGGGCTTCCCACGCCCATCATATAGCGGGGTTTGTCCGCGGGAAGAAGGGACGACGTTAAAGAGGTAATTTCCTGATACAGATCCTTTGGTTCGCCAACCGAAAGGCCGCCTATCGCGTACCCCGGAAACTCAAGCGCAACCAGTTGTTCACCGCATTCCTTTCTGAGGTCCGGATACACTCCTCCCTGGACAATCGCGAAAAGGCTCTGCTGACCGGCATCAAAATTATGTTTCCAGTACCGGATGGAATCACCGGCCCATGACACGGTCCTTTGGACGGCCTGGCTCACGGCCTTTTCTTCAGCGGGATACTCGGTGCACTGGTCAAGCACCATCATGATGTCGGAGCCGATTATTCCCTGAATATCAAGGACCTTCTCGGGTGAAAAAAAATGAAGAGACCCGTCAATATGCGACCTGAACTCAACACCGTTCTCCCTCACCCGGCACAGGTCAGCAAGGGAAAATACCTGGAATCCCCCCGAATCGGTAAGTATCGGCCTGGAAAAATTCATAAACCGGTGCAGGCCTTCGGCCTTTGTCAGAACATCAAGGCCGGGCCTGATATACAGATGATAGGTGTTGGAAAGGATGATGTCAAAATTGATTTCCTCAAGTTCGCGCAGGGTCAGCGCCCTTATAGCGGCACGGGTCGCTACCGGCATAAATACCGGAGTCCTCACCTGCCCGTGCGCGGTGTCAATCAATCCGGCCCTGGAACCTGAAGCGTCTGTTTTTTCAATACGAAAATCCATATCACAACATGGGCGTTAAATTCATTCTCATGTCAAATATTATTCACTTCTTGGCATTCACGGTTTCACGCTCCGCTTTCAACGCACTGAAAAACAATTGCATTTATCCCTGTTCCGTGATATATCATTCACACAGGGACTGCGCGAACCGGTTCCTGCTTCCCGGAAATCAACAAATGAAAGCAAGAGGTAAACACCATGGAAAAAAATCATCCTTATCACCAATCATGGACCTCTCGTAAAAATTTTCTTAAATATTCCGCAGCTGCGGTGTGGTCTTTACTCTTTGCGGGCGGCGCGCTGAAACAGCTCATGGGCCAGGAGAAAAACCTGAGGCCGCGAAAAAAACGGGCCGTTTCATGTGCCTGCAGTCTTGCGGTCATCAGGGGGGATGACATCCGCGCCTCGCTGAGAAAAGCCCTGGATGAGCTGGGCGGACTCGGGCTTTTCGTGAAAAAAAACGATACCGTGGTGATCAAGCCTAACATAGGATGGAACCGCGGGCCTGAATTCGCCGCGAACACGAATCCTGACCTCGTAAACGAACTCGTCACCCTCTGTTACCGGTCCGGGGCCAAAAAGGTGCGCGTGTTTGACAACACCTGCAACAATGAAAAAATGTGCTACCATAACAGCGGCATCTACCGCGCCGTAAAAGATGCCGGGGGCGACATATACTATGTTTCAGACTGGAAATTCATCCCGGCAAATTTCCCTTACGAAAGTCCCATGCAGGACTGGCCGATCTATAAAGACGCTGTCGAATGCGACTGCTTTATCAATGTTCCGGTTGCGAAGCACCATTCCCTGACCGGGCTCACCCTGTCCATGAAAAACCTGATGGGAGTATGCGGCGGTTCGCGGGGCCAGATGCACTGGGGCATAGACAAAAAGCTCGCAGACCTCACCGCGTTCATCAACCCGGACCTCACGATAATCGACGCGTATAAAATCCTGCTCAGACACGGCCCCAGCGGGGGGAACACGAATGATGTTGAAACGAGAAAAACGATTATCGCCGGCCCTGACCCGGTGCTTGCCGATGCTTACGCGACAACGCTCTTTAACATGAGGCCGTCAGATGTCGGTTACATCGTTCGCGGAGCGGAGAAAAAAATCGGCTCGATGGACATATCTTCGGCATCCATAAAAAAAGTGACCATCTAGTCTCATGAAGCCGGACCAGAAAAATCTCATAACGCTGCGGAAAATAACCCAGACGATCTCCGTGTTCCTGGTGCTCTTCATCATCTGGAACACGAGGTTCCCGCTCGACCGGTTTATCAGCCCGGCAGCGTATTTTTATCTGGACCCGCTGGTCATGATCACAACCGCGGTAGCTGAGAGGGTCGTGCTTTTCGGCCTTATCGTTGCCGGCATTCTCATAGCGGCAACGGCCCTCATGGGACGTTTTTTCTGCGGATGGATCTGCCCCCTGGGCGCTCTCCTTGACCTGCTGGGAACACTTAAAAAGCCCTTTATGCGCCGCTCCTATTTCAGAGAAAAGAATCCCGGTAAAACAAGATTCATCAAGTACGCCATTCTCAGTGTGATACTCGCCGCGGCCTTTGCCGGATTTCAATTCGCCTGGGTCCTTGACCCCATTGCTATTTTCGTGAGGACGTTCTCCCTGGTCATTCATCCCCTGCTGAACAACGGCCTTAACGCTTTTTTTACCGGCCTGCTGTCATCGTATGACCTTCCGGTTCTGGAAAATGTTTATAATCTGCTGCGCGATTCATTTCTCACCACTGACCTCGCGGCCCTTGAGAACACGACAGAAATCATCCTGCTCTTCAGCGTGATCGTTCTTCTGCTTCTGTTCAAGCGGCGGTTCTGGTGCAGATATCTCTGCCCCCTGGGAGCGATGCTCGCCGTCCCCGCGAGGCTGTCACCTTTTCTGAGAAGGACCCGCTGCGTCAAAAACTGCAGGGTCTGCATGCACACCTGCAGAATGAACGCCATCACCGCGGACAACCGGTATCACCGCGAAGAATGCATCCTGTGTTTCGATTGCGTGCGGGACTGCCCTGACAGCACAACATACTTCAGTTTTACCTCACCCCCGGCCGAAAACATTGAACCGGAAAATGCTGATAAAGACCCGAGCCTTTCCCTGTACCGCAACGGATTCCTGCGGTGTTCCTTTTCACTTGGCATCGGGCTGGTTTTCCTGCTTACGATGCACGGGAAGGCCCTGGCTGCGGCGCTGAAACCGGTTTCCAGAAAACTGCGTCCCCCCGGATCATTGCCTGAAAATGAATTTATTCAGCGCTGCATACGCTGCGGCAACTGCATGAAAGTCTGTCCCACCGGTGTTCTTAAACCGGCGCCGGTATCAATGGGCCCTGACAAACTGTGGACACCCTTTCTCGATACATCGCGTTCATACTGCGAATACAACTGCAACCTCTGCGGCAGGGTATGCCCGACCGGTGCCATTGAAAAACTGGCCCTTGACCGCAAAAAAAAGAAAGTAATCGGGGTTGCGGTCATCAACAAAGACCTGTGCGTGCCCTATAAAAAAGGAATTGACTGCATCGTGTGCGAGGAACATTGTCCGGTATCGGAAAAAGCGATAATCGTCACCGAAAAAAAAATTAAGGGCAAAAAAGTCCGGCTGCCCCAGGTCCAGAAAAAATTATGCATCGGATGCGGGATATGTGAAATTAAATGTCCCGTTGAAAAGGAAAAAGCCATAAAAGTATTTCCCCCGGACTATAAACCGGGAAACGAGCACAGGAACAATTTCGATGAAGCATCCGCGGGTTAGAGAGACATGAGCCACCTGTATATCATTGCAACACCAATCGGCAACATGGAAGATATCACGCTCAGGGCATCACGCATTTTAAAGAATGAAGTTGATCTTATTTTCTGTGAAGACACCCGGCAGACGCGAAAGCTCCTGAACCACCTCGGAATAAACCTGCCCCTGATCTCGCTCCATTCACATTCACCGGAAAGTAAAATACTCCACGCAATTAATGAACTGAAAAAAGGCTCCACCGTGGCATACCTTACCGATGCCGGAACTCCCGGCATCTCAGATCCGGGTTCACGCCTGGTCCGGGAAGCGGTGAAAAACAATTACGCAGTGACCCCCCTGCCGGGCCCTTCCGCGTTGACTGCGGCGCTGTCAATATCGGGTTTTCCTGAAAAAGAGGTCATCTTTACCGGGTTTTTAAGTAAAAAAGAGGGAAAAAGGATCAATGAGTTGAAAGCCCTGGCTGAATTCGAGGGGCTTCTGGTTATTTATGAGTCACCCCACCGAATTATTAAAATGTTACATGCCATTAACGAGGTTTTTCCCGATAAAGAAATACTCATCGCCCGGGAAATTACCAAAATACATGAAGAATTCATTCGCGGAACAGCACACGAAATTCTCAGTATGGATCCCCCCTTCACCCAGAAAGGGGAATTCACCCTGGTCATACGCAATAAAAAAGCCCGTTCGTGAGTTATTATGTGGCGTTAGACAAATATGTCATTTTATTAACCTGTAGAGAGTTTAATTCTTGTAATTTTATAATAATTACAATATTTTATAACTGAGCAATTAATTCATTAAAGAATTGACAAATTAAGCCGATACTGTATGTAGATAAATTAAGGGATACAAAAAATGGTTATCGACAAAATTGGTAACATCAACAACATCATCGAACCAAAGAAGTCACGGTCTGCCGGCGCTTCGAAAGAAACAAAAAAAGAAGATTCCATTCAGATTTCCTCTGAAGGGAAAAAAGCCGCTGAACTTTCGAAAGTAGCCCAGGCTGTAAAAGACACGCCTGATATCAGGCTTGACAGAGTCAAAGAAATTAAAGAAAAAATAGCGAGCGGCACCTACAATTTCAATGATGAAAAAATACTTGAAATGGTCGCTGACAGAATAGCTAATTTTTTACTCAGAAAATAGTATTATAATTATTTATTCCAGTCTGTAATAAGCAAAGCGGAGATAATAACACTATGTCCGCTTTTTTTATGGTAATTATAATTTGAGTCAGAAACTAAATTGAAAAATTCTGTAAAACCTGATTTTCATATCCCCAGTGAAATTTATATTCGCCAGGATATTATCAATGATCTTGCCGGCATCTGTTCCAGGTACGGATCACGCGTTATACTGATTACAACAACGGAAAATCTGGAGATCTATCACGCTAACATTGATACCATTGTTGAAAAATTCAAAGAAGCGGGGATGGGGTGCATCATTTATGACGAACTGCCCCCGAATCCCAATACCGAAGATATAGACACCGCAGTCTCGTTTACCAAAAAAACCAATGCTGATTTAATTATCGGTTTCGGGGGCATTGAAGCGATAAATTCGGCAAAAGCTGTTGCCCTCTTATGCAACAACTATCTGTTCTGCAATGAACTTTTCAGCCAGACTCAAATCCGCGAAAAGCCGGTCAGCCTTATAACAGTACCGACATATCCGCTTTACGGATTTGAAATCGCTCCCCTGCTTTTCCTTGATGAAATTCACGGTTTGACCAAAAAGGTATACTATAATTATGATCTGTACCCCGTGGCAACGATTGTTGATCCTTTGCTTTCACTTTCAATAAGTGAAGAACTTGCGATGAAAACAGTAATATCCACACTCGCAATTTCAACTGAATCGGTCATTTCAACAAAAAACAATCAAATAATCAATACTTATGCTCTGAAGTCAATCGACCTTATATTCCGCAATCTTCCGTTGATATACAGGGAACCGCAGAGCATTGCGCCGAGGGCGTATCTTTCAACAGCCTCGATCATGTCAGGCATGGCCTTCTCGGTTTCTTATCTGTCGGTGACGCTCTCCCTGGGCCTTGCCCTTGCTTCGAAGGCTGAGATCAGTATCGAAAGCGCGATGAGTGTCATCCTGCCCCACATCATGGAATTCAATCTTACCACCTCACCGGGGAAATATGTTCAGATGTCAAAAGTTATGGGTGAAGAAGTTAAAGAAATTACGGTTATTGAGGCAGCCATTAAAGCGGTTGAAGCGATCCGAAAGCTCGAAGCCGATATAGACATCCCCCAGAGACTTTCAAGTTATGATGTGCCCAAAACACAATTCAAGGATATTGCGGCCCTGACAATGACCTATCCGTTTATAAAAAATACACCACGTCCTCTGAATGAAAACGAAATTGAAACAATCCTTATTGCTGCGTATTAAATCGCTTTCAACTCTTCAGAAGAAAAGATCTGGTTTATATCGAGGATGACGACAAACCCATCCTGAAGCTTTGCTATACCGACAATATACTTGCCCGATATTCCCTTGACTACCGGAGGCGGCGGCTCAATCTCATTGGAGTCGACCTTGACAACATGGCTTACTGAATCGATGGCAAGGCCGACACGCTTGCCCTCGATATCAACAACAATTGTCCTGCTTTTATCGCTGCTTGCGTCAGCCTTGATGCCAAATTTCTTGCTTAAATCGACGATCGGAATGACCTTCCCCCTGAGGTCAATAACACCCATAATATAATTATATGATTTTGGAAGCTTGGTGATTTTGGGGAGCTTCAGGATTTCCTGAACCTTTAAAATCTCGAGACCGTATTCTTCTTTACCGATTTTAAAGCACACTATTTGGATGGATGAACCGAGATTGACTATTTTTTCATTCATTTCAGGTATCCTGTAATTATGATCACATCATCTGACATCAGACCACAGTATTACTGTTCAGTAATAAAATATTAACATACGACCCGCCCTGTCAAGAAAGCAGTATAATTTTACAATATTAACGCTGTATTTCAAGAAAAAATTATGGCCATCCTTAAAAATCAGATTTTTCCTTATTTATCCAAAAAAAGGGAAAATAATAAGCAGCAGTGAAATTAATAAAAGAAATAGCCGTAAACATATATCACGGTACCGGAAAGAACAAATAATAAGACCTTTACTATCAGCGGAGACCTCTTGCGGATAAACATGTCTACAAAACCGTTGATTATTCCAAAAAAGGCGGCAATGATCCCCATCGCGATAAAGCTGTATTGAAAATATAAAAAGGCGCTACCCGACAGCATGACACCGATGAGGATATCTACGATGTCTATGAGTGAAAAAGAAAAACTGATGCTCCGTGCTTTTCTGGCAGAATCTTTATAGGGATTGGTCTCGGGCTTGAAATATCTCTTTCTTGTCTCTTCCCTGATCTTATTCAGCTCGCGTGCTTTTTCTTCATCTCGCGCTTTATCGGCACTGTATTCGGCATAAATTTTGTAATTTCTGTTGATGAGTTTAATAACGTCCCGGTTCGGGATTGTGGAGAAAATATCGGCCCTGCTTTGAAATTTATCGGCAAAGCCATAAGACCTTCCGCTCGATACGCTCCGCTCAGCGGTAATTTTACCATTGCTGATCACGGAATAGTATGGATTGCCGCCCTCATCCGATACTTCAACATACAGTCTTACCCTTTTTTCTTTGAGATTATAATCAACCCTCAGATAATCACCGTTGTCAGCATTATAATACAGGGTCCTGTGGTATCCTCTTATTTCAGAAGGCCTTCTTTTCCAGGTGTATTTCGCTGTGGTGTAATTCATCATGCCCGGCCGGTTAAATATCCATCCTTATACAAAAAAGAGATTGGCACCCGTTCTCTCCAATCTCTTTTGTCTTTTTAACCAATAATATCATCATATTTTCTTTTTATGACGGTTTTGCCTTCTTCTTTTTTTCCTTTTGTGGTTAGCAATTTTTTTTCTTTTTTTCTTCCTACCGCACGGCATAAAGCAACTCCTTTATTGATAAATAATAACACACTTCATCACCTGAGGTTATCAATATCACCTTTTGATGCTTCAGTATCTGTTTTTTGCTTATTAAAGACACCCAGAATATCAAGCGTGTCAATTGAATTTACCAGCTTTATCTTATCAGATAATTTGTCAATATAAATATACTTTAAAAGTTCAGGATTCTCTTTGATAAGGGATGATATTCGCGATAATCTTTTGTAATATTCTTCATTGCTCAGATTTTCCTGTTTGAGCCTCCCGTTCAAGATTTCCGTATCGATCTCATTCTTCCTTTTGAGTTTGTTTAAATTATCAAGATGTCTCATCCCTTCCCAGTAGGAACTCATGTCAGGCAAAAACATCCCCCCCGGCATGGAGAATGATGCGCCCTCAATACCCAGTTTTGCCACTTCTCCGCTTATTTTCTTCACAATGTCACCCTCAAGGGCATGTTGCCTGTAATAAAGCGCATCTCTTCTATAAGTCGGCGCGAGAAAGGGCCCAATTTCATTCCCTAATAGGGATCGCAGACAGACGGTTACCGCCTCATCAATCCCCTTTTCGCCTTTAAGCAGATATTCCTGAGCGGCCGGGCTGTCACTGTTTATAATGAAATGCATGCGGACCGGTATGCGTATCTGATAACGTGCGTCGTTGAGTTCTTCCAGGGCCGGGATAGAAAGAAAAAACTCATGCGAAAAATTCCTTTCCAGGGAAACTTCATTAAGCGTGAACCACCATGGCATGCCCCCCTCAAAAGAGAACCCATATCCATGGGTTAAAACTTTAACGATGGTCCCGTCTCGGATGTCCCTGACAAAAACAGCCTTCCTGTCCTGGACGATTCTGAAGCAGAATAAAGCGCCATAGATAAAAATCAGCACAACTAACAGTATAAGTATGTTTCTAAAAAATATTTTCATCCCCTTAATCCATTAATATTTTCCGTTTACTGCTGTTCTTCATCTTTATAGGGAATTGGTTTCAAAGGTTGTATGGTTGAAATCGCATGCTTATAAATTAAATTCTGCTTTTTATCTATCTCGAGCAGGATGGTAAAATTATCAAAACTTAAAACGCGGCCTTTCAGGGGAACACCATTTACCAGATAGATGGTTATTTCAATTTTCTCTTTTCTTGACTGGTTTAAAAAAATATCCTGCAGATTATTGACCTGTTTCGTCATGGGGTGATCTCCTTTCTCTATATATTTGAGGGATACTGTTAAACAGATACTATATCACATATTTTATGTCAATTATCAATCCATTCTTGCACGTGATTGATAATTTTTTTACTTTCTTCGGGCCTGTACCAGGCAATATTATCACGCTTTCGAAACCATGTCATCTGTCTTTTGGCGTACTGGGCAGTATTTATCTTTATTTTATCAACAGCTTCGTTAAAAGGCATCAATCCGTCAAGGAAGCTGTTTATTTCAGCATATCCGATGGATTTCATGGACTTTAACTCAGGGCCATAGCCCCGTCCACGTAAATTCTGCACCTCGTCAACAAGCCCGGATTCAATCATCCGGCCAACTCGCGCAGCAATTCTTTTTCTGATCAGATCACGATCATCATTGAGGCCGATAAAAAGGGTCTTTTCAGACTGAAAACCCCTATTTTCAGAATAGTAACTGCTTAAAGGCCTTCCCGTCCCCCTTAATACTTCCAGGCCCCTGATTATTCTTTGTTTATCTTTCGGGTGAACGCCTTTGACAAATTCAGGATCATGTTTCAGCAATTCTCCATGGAGATGTTCAAGCCCTTTTTCTTCCATTTCCCGGTATATTTCATTCCTTACCGAGATATCGATATCCGGGATGCTGGCAATCCCCAGAAAAAAGGAGTCGATATAAAGCCCGGTTCCGCCAACAAAAAGAGGAATACGCGACTTTTTAAATATTTCCGTACAGGCTGTTTCCGCCATTCTGCAGTATTCACCTGCGGAAAAAGGATAATCCGGATCAACTATATCGATTAAATGATGCTTTCTCGCAGCAAGGATTTCCTGTTCAGGTTTCCCGCTGCCGATATCAAGATACCGGTAAACCTGAACCGAATCTGCCGATATTATTTCGAATTTCTCTGGAACCAGGGACAACGATAATTCAGTTTTCCCCACAGCAGTCGGGCCGATGATTACTACCGCTTTAATGTCACCGCACCTTACTATCAGTTAATAAAAATATCAACACGCAATCCGTTACTCGGAGAAACACCGGCAACAGACATTGTTGCCAGTCACAATAACCGTATTACAGGATCTCTTATTCTCCTTCTTCTGCTTGGTCATGATAGACATAGTGAATTGTCTCATTCAGCGTGAGCTTGAGGATATTGGGAACAACTTTCCAGCTGATATCATCTTCGGGGTAATGCTTGATATTAGCAATTTTTTCAACCGCCTTCATTGATGCTTTTGAAAAAACATATTTGTTTCCATTATATGCAAGTAATTTATCTAGGGGGATGATCATCCTTTGCCTCCATTATATCCTTCATGAAAGAGGAATTCCTCTGTGTCCTGCATTGTTCGGCTGATACTATGGCCTGAACATCCCGCAGGGCTGTCTCAACCGTATCATTTATGACCAGGTAATCATAAATATGATATTCACTGAGTTCGCTCAGAGCATTTTTCAATCTGATATTGATCTGATCTTCAGAATCAGTCTTTCTGTTTTTCAGTCTCTGTTCCAGTATATGTAAAGATGGTGGTACAATGAAAATATAAACAGCGTCTTGAATATTTTTCTGAAGATTTTTTGTTCCCTGGATATCAACATCAAATATCGGAATCTTCCCGGCATCCTTTATTCTGTCAACCTCTTTTTTTGTCGTTCCGTAGTAGTTTCCATGGACCCGGGCCCATTCTATGAAATCACCCTTTTCGATTTTATCCAGAAATTCCGGCTCGCTGATGAAAAAATAATCCCTGCCATCACGTTCTCCGCCCCTGGATTTTCTCGTTGTCGTTGACACGGAAAATTCAAAACGGGGGTCATCCCTTAAAAGCCTTTCAATAATGGTTGATTTTCCGGCTCCCGAAGGCGCTGAAATGACAATTGAAATATCATTCTTCATGGGAATTCTGCATCAGCCTGCCGGCAATTGTTTCGGGCTGCATGGCCGTCAGAACAATGTGGTTGCTGTCCATTATAACGAGAGCCCTGGTTTTCCTTCCATGGGTTGCGTCAATAAGGGTATTATTGTCCCGTGCCTCATCCCTCAGCCGTTTTCCTGATGCGGACGAGGGAGTTATTACCGCGATAACCCGTTCAGCAACAACAGCATTGCCGAAACCGATATTTATTAATGTTGTTTTCATGCTGAACCCTCACTGTTAATGAATAAACGCATTACCGGAAACATATCAGACAATATTTCTGCACTGCTCCCGGATTTTATCGATATAGTTCTTAACGTCAACCACGATGTGGGATATCTCGGAGCTGTTTGACTTGGAAGCGATGGTATTGATTTCCCTGAACATTTCCTGCGCGAGGAAATCGAGTTTTCTTCCGATCTGGTCATTTACTTTAATTATAGCTTTAAACTTGGCTATATGATCGTTAAGCCGCACAAGCTCCTCATTGATATCAAGTTTATCTGCGAGGATCGCTATTTCAGAAAAAAGTCTGGAATCATCGATGTTTTTCTGAGAAATTTTATCTATCCTCTCTTTTAATTCCTTGACCTTGTTATCGGCAATCGGCTTTACTCTCTGTTTTATCGCCTCAACTGATTTATATATTGCGTTTATTGACGCGACAATATCCTTCTTGGTGGCATTGCCTTCCTTTTTTCTCATTTCAATTGTTTTTTTAGCCGCCGCCTCAATGGTTTTATATACATCCTTTAAGGACTTATCGGATATCACTGAACGCTCCCTCTGGCTTACGCCATCAAGCTTTAAAACAGAATCAAGGGTTACGGGCTGATTGATACCCATGTCCCGCTGAATTTTTTTCAGTTCACGAAAATACTTCTTTATCAGCTCATGGTTCAGTGAAATATTTTTATTCACCGTCCAGTCGAATATATCAAGATTGAGCTCTATCTTGCCCCTGGAAAAATATTTTTTTAAAAGCTGTTGAATATCGTTTTCCTGGTATCGTATTATCTTGGGGATGTTAATGAATGTTTCCAGATATTTTGAGTTAAGCGATTTAAGTTCTATTGAAAAAGAAAATTCATCAGTGCTCTTTTCAATAAAGGCATAGCCGGTCATGCTTTCCATTTTGTATTCCTAAATAATTATTTCACTTTTCCCGATCGAACGAATTCTGATTTCTCCCGTTTCAAGATAAAAATCTATCGTTCGCCCGTAATCTCCTCCAACGTCTTCAGCTATTATGCTTATATTAAGGCTTTCAAGGACTTCCCTGACTTTTATTACATTGTTTTTTCCTATCTCTCCCATGATACTGTTTTCAGCAACCTGAAACATTTTTGACCCACCCACGATTTTAGCGATTATCCTTTCAATCCGGGCGTTTTCCTTTATCATGTCTTCCACCATGAGAGGAATCGCGGAATCAGCATATTTTTTTTTCGAAGAATTCAGTTTATGCTGCGGGAGCATAATGTGCGAAAGGCCGCCGACTTTATTTACCGGGTCAAAAAGGCAAATCCCGACACATGAGCCGAGTATCGTCCTTAAAATATCGGGTGTTGAGCTTACCGTGTAATCAGCAATTCCTACATTAATCAGATTAAAATCCATGCATTACTTCCTGGGTTTTGGTATGTAAACCGGCGATTCAAGGACTTTTTTGTATTCAAAATCTTCTGAAATCGAGTGAAGCGTTTCTGAATGGCCGATAAAAAGATAACCGGTATCGAGTATCGATTTATAAAAATCTGCGACAAGCCTTCTCTGGTAAATTTTATCAAAATAAATCATGACATTTCTGCAGAATATCACATCAAGATCAACAGGAAATTTATCCTTAAAAAAATTGAGATAATAAAAATTGGTGAGATTTTTCATTTCATCCTTAACCAGGAACACTCCCGTGTCGTCTTTTTTGGGGATGAAATATTTTTCAAGAAACTCAGGAGGGACTTTTTCAATCCGCCTGCCTGAATATTCACCGATCCGTGCGAAATCAAGCACTGACGGCGCGATATCCGTACCGAGAATCTGGATGTCCCATCCGTTCAGAAGATTTTTATTTTCAAGGATGCATATTGCCAGCGTGTATGGTTCTTCACCGGTGGAACAGGCTGCGCTCCATATTCTCAGCTTCTTGTTCTTTTTTGTTTTAACCAGCTCGGGAATGCAGTATTGCGAAAATGCCTCAAAATGCCTTTCATTTCTGAAAAAATACGTTTCATTCGTTGAAACAACATCAAGAAGAAGCTCGTATTCCTTCTTTTTCTGTTCACCGGTCAGCCGTTGCAGGTAATCATAATAGTCCGAAAACTCCTTCAAATTCAGCGGACCGAGCCGTTTCCGAAGACGGTTCGATAGGAGCGTAATCTTTGTTTCCTTGAGAAAAATTCCGCTTTCTTCATAGATCAATTTGGCAAACTTTTTAAATTCCTCATCAGTAAGCCGCTTAATATTGATTTCCATTAAATAATCACCAATCATCTTTTATAACGAACTGTTTAAATTCAGTATGAGCCTTATTTCCCCAACAGGGATGCCGGTATATTCAGCAATATCCTTTTCCGGGCATCCGCGTTCATGCAACTGAGATATCACAGAATACCGGTCTTTGCACTGCGACATGATCTCCGCTGCATCCTCCGGTGTCACTGCCCGGTCTTTACTTTCAGCATTCTGTTGAGCCGCGATCAGACTTTCAACATCAATTAAATTCTTTTCAATTACCGGGATGTTCTCTGCATCAGAGAGTTTGACTTGCCCTGCTCCTGTATTACCAGTGTAATGCAGCATGTCAGGATGAACATCTCCGGCGGAGGATGACCGCCGGGTATTCATTTTTTCAATGGTGATAAAAATTTTGTCAATAAACACTGACATTCTTTCAACAGCCTTTGTGATTGCCGATTTCACCGGTAATCCCGGTTTGGCCAGTGGCTGTTGAACTGCATGTGCTGCAACCGGTTCAGGTGTTAAAACTGCAGCAGCAACATTATCATCTCCACCTGTTTTATCAAGAATATTTTCATCGCCGATAATCTGATCAAACTTTTTCAACTCACCGGTCCTTTCAAGAAGGGCCTTCATGGTCCGTATTTTACTTTCAAGTATAGAAATATTGCGTTCAGCTGTTGCGTTGAATTCCTGAATAATTTTATCCATTTCCTCCCTTAGTCTCTTTTCTCGGAAATCAGATGCCGATTTTTCAAGCTTAAGGGTTATAACAAGATAAAAAATAACACCGATAAAAATATTTATTAACAGCAGTCCAAAAAATTCCATCGCCACTCCCCGATGAAATGAATTTCATTATACCGGATAAGATATATTAAGACAATAAAAAATTCGCACACGCGAAATTACCAAAAAAATGGGAGATGCAGGCCGTTCGATGTATTACTTCAAGACATCGATAATATTACCCATCCTGTCGTCTTTCAGGACATTGACATTGTCCTTTTCCTTTTTACTATCGCCCTGATTGTCCCGGCCCTGGTTCATTTTCTGTTCCCGCTTTTTTTCTTCATCACGTATGGCGGTCTTTTCACCCTTCTGTGATTCATCAAGCCGGGTATTAACAAGTTTAGACTTATCGTTTGACTCTTTTTCAAGCAAATGCTGCTGCTCGGCGATCGCGCCCATTCGGGAATGCTCACCTTTACCGACTTCATGCATCTGCCCGATATTTGTCTGAAGATCGATAGGTTTTATTGACATCAGATCACACCTTATCTTCTTCTTACTACAGTCGTTATACGCTGACCTTCGATAATGGCGGGAAGTTCATATTCAGAAATCCTGATTTCACCTCCCTCCAGTGAAAATTTAACACTATTGTAAGGGTCTTTCAAAATAAATTTTTTGTCTTTAATGTGAACATCAACACCGGGAAAGGCCGTTTTCTCGGCACAGACCTTCCCTTTATGCTCAAGCATGTCAATATATGACTTGAGCTCCTCAAGTTCAAGGTTGACTTCATTCTGCCGCTTTGCAAGTTTTTCATTCTGACTGGTAAGCTCCATCAGCATTTTCTCTCGTTCCGGACTCAGTTTAACGCCGCTCTTTTTCTGCGTCTCAAGTGTTTTTTGATTGAGCTGATTCTGACCGAGTTCTTCGTCTATTCCCTTTTTCAAATTTTCAAGATCGGTGATCTGCTGGAGTATCTTGGGATTGATTCCAACCCTGACTTCAGTTTTTGTTGAAACATCCGCGCCGATATACCGGGCGTTGACCTCATCACCGGCCCTGATAACACCTCCAACAATCCGGGCCCTTCTTCCGTTACAGTATATCCCCTTGCCGGCATCAACATGTGAATGCATTATACCTTCAGGGACCCTGATGTCCCCTTCAGCGATGACATTTGCGCCCTGGATAAACTTGGCATATATTGAACCGCCTGTTGACTCGATCTTCGCTTCATCACGGCCCATTATGCCCTGCCGCACAATGATATCGCCTTCAGATTCGAGGAACGCCTTCTGCACCGTGCCCTTCACCTCAATATTCCCCGCGGCTTTCACAATAAAATTGTCCTGAACGCTTCCCTGGACAATGACAGAGCCGAGAAAAACGATATTTCCGGTTTCAAGTGAAACATCCCCGGTAACCACATAAACAGGCTCAACACTGATTCTGCCCACTTTAAAAACGACCTGGCCGTTTATTTCAGCAGTCAGTTCAGTCCCATCTTCTGAAAGTATTGTCCCTTTCCCGTACTGGATTTTAGTATCCTTCCCGGCTCTTGATGGCAAAATCCTGTTGGTTACCGTCCTGCCGGGCACCCCTTCTTCAGCGGGGACCTTAATGGCGAGGAGCTGACCAACGACAACATTTTCAAGAAGCTCAAGGTTCCTGAAATCAACCTTGCCGCTTTCGTCCTCCTCAAAGCTCACTCGGGTATTGTCAATACGGACTTTATAATCGATATAAGCATCCCTTCCGTTTCTGGCCCTCTGCCCCTGTGCCGCAACGAGGGGTTCATGATAGTCCATATTTTCAAGGTAATCGGAAATTCTGTCATTATTGACGCCATGAGCAACTCCCGCGGTTTTAAGCGCTTCAAGCACATCGTCCGTTTCCATATGTCTTCCGGAATATCGCGGGGGGATGAAGTGGACAAACGCTCTCATTTCATCTTCAGATATTTCAACTCTCATCGAGCTGTCAAAATCGGGATTGGGAAGCCATTGGCCGATTTTAACCGGCTTGCCGCTGGGCCTGGTCACCTCTTTGGCGAGGCGCGATGCATCGTGGCTGGTAATACGCATCGAGTACAGCTTGTTATTGATTTCATCAAGCGAAAGAGCTTTTCCATTTCCGCGAGGGGGAACCACGGTGGCCCAGATACCTGTTTTGGTGACCCGTATCTTGCAGGTCCCGTCAGCATTTTTCTTTTCTTCAATAGTTACCGAGGGGATGTGCTCTCCGGAAAGTTTCATTTCAATTTCTTCAAGATCGGCGTGCTGCGGTGAAGTTGAATGAGGACTGATCAGAACCCGGTATGGTTTCCTTCCCATTCCGAAAAGACCGGATGTTCCCTTTTCGAGGATTTGATAATCGAGCATGGTGACATCAAGAGAAAGTTCCCTTGACGCCATTTCAAGAGCCTGCCTGACCGAATCAGCGAAGACCTCAACAGCGTTTTCGTCAGGATGATCCTCGCCCTCGCTGATGTCCATAAAGAGATCTTTAAGCTTGCTCACCGAAACCTCTTTGGCTCATTGCCACCTATCCAATAATATTTGATTTAATCCTGCCAAGCCTCCCCCGGAGACGCATAATGGCTTTCGTGTGGAGCTGTGACACACGGCTTTCAGTGACTTCCAGAACCTCTCCTATTTCCTTAAGGGTCAGGTCTTCATAGTAATAGAGAACAATAACCTTTTTTTCCTTGTCAGGAAGTTTTTTTATCGCATCAATTATATAGTCACGAATTTCTTCTTTTTCAATTAAAATGTCCGGGTTCATGTTTTCCGGCGCTTCAAGTGTTTCAAGAATCGATAACTCGTCGTTATCGTCGCCGAGGTACCATATATCATTAAGAGAAAGTATCGATGTTCCGCTCAGTTTACTGATCAGGGTATGAAACTCCTCAAGGGTCACACCCAGCTCCCGGGCTATCTCCTCGTCTTCAACCGTGCGCCCGAGCTTGTTTTCGAGTTCCGAGATGACCTGTTCGATCTGTTTGGCTTTTTGCCGTATTGATCGCGGAATCCAGTCGATCGACCTCAATTCATCAAATATGGCCCCGCGCACCCTGGTCATGGCGTAGGTTTTAAATTTTATTCCCCGTGCCGGATCAAATTTATTTATGGCGTCAATCAATCCGAATATTCCATATGAAACGAGGTCATCAAACTCAATATTCTGCGGCATTCCCATTGAAATTTTTCCGGCTACATATTTAACCAGTGGAGCGTATTTTATGACGAAGTAATCACGAATTGTCTGGTCCTGATTTTTAATAAACTTTGTCCAGAGTTTATCTTCTCCAATCGCGTCAAGCTCTTTAAATTGTTTATCATTCATAATGTTGTAGTCCCGGTTTTATTAGTCCTCATCCTTTTTCATCATGGTCCTAACCGCTTCAGCCATGACCTTCGGCTCATATTGAAAAAATTCATCCTGCACCATAATGTGTTTACCGAATTGTCTTGATTCGGACGAATTGAGCGCCACGTTTAAACCAGAATCTGATGAACTGCCTGTGCTATGCATTTTAGGAAAATCATCATCCTTAAATTCACTAAACTCGCTTTTTGCGGCCGTGCCGGATGATGCCTCAGCTTCGACCGGTTGCCTTTCAATTTCCGGTTCACCGGCAGGTTCCTCTTCCGTTATCCCCTGATTAAGTTCAGGACCCGGCGCTGCAGTTTCGCCCTCCGCATTATCATCAATGTTCACGTCAATCGAAGAAGTTCCGGGTCCCTTAGAAATTAACTCATATACTTCCGGAACAAATTTTTTTATAATCGCCACAACTGCGAACCCAAGAACAGAAAAAACCACAGTAAGAACAATAGAGCGAACGGCAACGACAGCCCCTGAAACACCCGCGATAATCCCAATCAGAAAAGAAAGCACCAGAGCGCACATGCCGAAAAAAGCAGTTGCTTTGTATTCAATACTTATATTTTTCAACGCCGGCATAGTTAATTCCACAGGACTGCCTTACATGTGCAAAGGTACTACATACATCTGAAACAAATCAAGCCCTTTTTCTATTCAGCCTCAGGCTCTGAAACGACGAAAAGGTTCTTGAAAAAATTCGTCAGTCCGGACCCTCTTTCTTTGCCAGAGGTCTTGTTGCAAATTTTATCAGCGATCACCGACAGGCAGGCTGAAGCCCTTGACTTCGGGTAGCTCACCATAAAGGGTTTCTGATTTCTCACCGACCGCGGCACGTTTGAGTCATCAAAAACAAAACCGAGGTCCTCAACCTTGATGTTGAGAAACTGGCCTGCTATATTGATCACCCGCTGGGCGACCCTTTTGCCTTCAGCGACAGACTGTACTCTGTTTACCAGCAATTTAACTATTTTATCCGGAGACTGTGATGCTATCGACTTGATTATTCCGTAAGCGTCAGTTATCGCGGTCGGTTCAGGCGTGGTGACAACAATGACTTCGTCAGCGGCCATAACAAAGCTTAAAACATTCTGAGAAACACCGGCCCCGGTATCAATTATCATAAAATCATCAGCATCAAGATCAGATATCGCTTTAATAAAATCACTTCTCTGCTTCTGGTCAAGGTTGGCAAGCTGATGGAAGCCTGATGCGCCGGCGATTATCTTAATGCCCTCCGGAACCTCAATAATGACTTCTTTCAGCTTTTTTTTACCTTTAATAACATGATAAAGGTTATACTTGGGTATAATTCCGAGTATAACATTTATATTCGCCAGACCGAGATCAGCATCGAGCAGCGTAACTGAAAAATCATGCTGCGCCAGGGCTATCGAAAGACTTACGGAAATGCTTGTCTTGCCGACCCCTCCCTTACCGCTTGTCACGGCAATTGTTTTCGTTTTTTTCTGGGTTTTATCGCTCTCCAGAACTAATCGTCTCAGATTCGCAGCCTGGTCCACCGCGTTCCTCCTTTGTTCAATGGTTAATAGTGCCGATCATCAAGTCCACTATTTTGTCAGGGTCTGCCACGGTAATGTCATTGGGGACTTCCTGACCGTTGGTGACATATGAGATGGGCTTATTATATTTATCGGCAACATCAACCACATTCCCTATAAAAGACGTTTCATCGACTTTGGTGATGACAACACTGTTGAAATCCAGCACGTTAAAGGCCCTGAAGACCTCATTGAGATCCATCTTTTTCGTATTCGCGCTTACGCAGAGAATTTTTTCAATATCGTAATCAACAAGGTCTGCAAAATTCTTGATTTCAGAAATTTTCATTTCATTTCGGTGACTCCGCCCTGAAGTGTCAACCATAATGATTTCAGCCTTCTCGGACGTGATCACGTCCTTGAATTCTTTCTGGCTGTTCACCACATGAAGAGGTATTCTCATTATTTCAGCGTATTTTTTCAACTGTTCTGTTGCCGCTATCCGGTAATTGTCAATAGTGACAAATGCTACGCGGTTGCCTTCCCTGAGAGAATGTATTGCCCCGAGTTTCGCCATGGTCGTTGTTTTCCCCACGCCGGTAGGCCCGACAAACATCATTATCTTTTTCTTGTTGTCAATTTTAAGCGGGCCGGTAGTGATTATCCTGCTTTTCAGAAGCTCCTTAAGGCTTTTTTCGATTTTGTATCGATCTTTAAGGTCATCCCTGCTTACTGAATTCTTTAATTCATTGGCAATTGAAATGCACTGGTCCTGGTCATATTCATTGTTTTTCAGAATGCTCATATAGCTTTCCAGAAACGCAGTGTCTTCTTTACATTTCGCGTGATCATAATCACTGGTATTCTTCTGTTCACCCAAAAGTTTATTGAGGACCAGCTTAATATCCTCAAATTCCTTTTCAAATTTTTTAATTGATGAACCATTATCCTGTTCTCCGGCCTTGACTTTAACCTGGTCTCCGCCTGTTGTGTCAAGAATTTGAGGCGCCTTTGCCGTTTCAGTCTTAATATTCGTTTTAATGCTGTTTAAATTGTCATTCACGGCATCAATTGTTTTCGCCAGATTATCAATACTGGGGTCCTTTGCAGGCGGATAATTACCTGTAGCAGATCCTGAGACACCGCTTTTATTAATAATATCATCATCAACGGTAAAATCAATATTTCTTTTCGGTAGAGCATTTTTTCTCACGGGATAGCTCTTATCCTGTACTGCTGCGGTCAATTCAACGACTTCGCGGGCAAAAAACTTCGAATTGAGGATGCCGCCCTCCCGTACATATTTATGGCTTATGGGAATAGCATCATCTCCATGTTCCATTTTAAGTTTCATCATCGCTTCATTATAATTTTTGGCCCTGATTTTTAAATACCTCATAATCAACTCCTTTCAGCTATTATGCATTATGGTCATGCCGCGCTCGGAAGAAGCGCTGATCCTATGACATTGACTTTTATCGTGTTAACAATTTCATTATATGAGAGCACCACCGGCTGGGGAATTTCCCTTTCCAGCAGCGCATAGGTTACACTCCTGATTGCCGGTGACACCAGAAAAACCGGCAGGTTCCCGGCATTTCGCGATCTCACTGCGGCGTCCACCAGGGCTTTCATGATCATGCCATGGCTTTCGGGATCAAGCCCCAGAACCCTGCCCTCAATGGGGTCATCATGTATCGAATCCCTGATGATATTTTCAATTTCAGGATCAACGGTAATGACCGACAGAGTACTGTCAGGGTTGACGTAATCTTTGGTAATCTGGCGGGCCAGGCCTCCGCGGACATATTCAGTGAGCAGGTCGATGTCCTTGGTGTGGTCAGCGTAGCTTGCCAGTATTTCAAGTATGGTCACCATGTTTCGGATGGAGACCCTTTCACGCAGCAGGTTCTGGAGCACTTTCTGGATTTCGCCGAGGTTGAGCTTGTCGGTTATCTCGCTTACCACCGCGGGATAATCTTCCTTGATGTTGTCAATAAGCTGCTGCACTTCCTGGCGGCCGAGGATTTCGTCCGCATGGCGCTTGATCAATTCGGTAAGATGAGTCGCCACAATGGTCGGGCAGTCAACCACGGTATATCCCCGGCTCTCGGCGTCATCCCTTCTGTTTGAATCGATCCAGATTGCCTTGAGCCCGAAAACCGGCTCAATGAATTCAACACCCTCGATTTTTTCACGCACATCGCCGGGGTCCATTGCCATGAGTTTGCCGATCTGGAGCCTGCCATTGCCGACATCCACTCCCTTGATGAGTATCGAATAGGCCTCTGGCTCAAGCTCCATATTGTCCCTGATGCGGATCGGCGGGACAATGAGGCCCATGTCAATCGCGCTTCTTCTGCGGATGTTGGTGATACGTTCAAGCAGGGTACCGCCCTGTTCGGGGTCAACCAGGGGTATAAGATTGTATCCGATCTCAACTTCAAGCGGATCGACCTGAATAAGGGGAAGCACCGATTCCGGCTTATGTTCTTTGAGCGCAGCTTCTTTCTGTTCTTTTTGTGATTTTTCCTTGTCCTCTTCCTGCGATCTATAAAGGACGAAACCAAGAGCTGCAAGAGCGGCGGCTATCATAAAAACCGATATCTTGGGGAACCCCGGGATAAGAATCGACGCTCCCAGTGCCGCAGCGGTGATGAACAGCGCCCTTGGCTGGGAACCGAGCTGGGTGCCGAGTTCTGCGCCGAGGTTTTCCTTTGAAACCGCCCTGGTCACGATAATACCGGTCGCGGTTGTTATGAGCAGTGAAGGAATCTGAGAAACAAGGCCGTCACCGATACTGAGAAGGGTATAGGTTTTTAAAGCGACATCAAAGGTCTCTCCCCTGATCACCATGCCGACGATAAAGCCGCCGATGATGTTGATCAGCGTTATGATAATGCCGACCTTGACGTCACCCTGTACGAACTTCGAGGCACCATCCATGGCCCCGTAAAAGTCAGCCTCCTTGCGGATCTCTTCGCGCCTCTTGCGCGCCTCATCCTCATTTATAAGGCCGTTGGAAAGGTCAGAGTCGATGCTCATCTGCTTGCCCGGCATTGCGTCCAAGGTGAAACGGGCCGCGACTTCGGCGGTCCGCGTGGCGCCTTTGGTTATGACGATATACTGAACAGCGATGAGTATGATAAATATGATAAAGCCAACGACGTAATTGCCGCCGACCACAAAATTTCCGAAGGTCCTGATGATCTTACCGTCAAAGGCCGCGCCCTGTAAGAGAATCAGCCTGGTTGAGGAAACGTTCAGGGCAAGCCTGAAAACCGTTGAAACCAGCAGCAGTGAGGGAAAAACCGAAAAATCAAAAGAACGCTGAACAAACATGACCAGCATCAGCACGAGCAGGCCCAGCATGACGCTCAGGGCCATGAAAAAGTCAAGCAAGAACGTGGGCAGCGGGATGACGAGCATGACCACGACGGCGATGACGCCGATGCCCATGAGCACATCAGATTTCTGCATCCAGTCCCTTGCGCCGGGAGTAAGCGAAAATACTGAAGTTCTTTCAGCCATGGTACAAAACTCCGGAACATGAATTCATTATATTGCCTCCCGGTAATTATGCTTCCGGTACAGTTCGGCATACACGAGCGATACGGCGTAAAAAAGGTCTTCGGGGATGATGTCCCCGACATTGAGCCTGCGGTAGAGCTCCTGGGCAAGCGGCCTGTTCTCAATAAGGGGGATGCTGTTCTGCCGCGCGACCTCGCGAATCTTCAGCGCCATACTGTCAGCACCTTTTGCGACAACCGTGGGCGCTTCCATCACGTTCCTCTCGTACTTGAGTGCCACCGCGAAATGGGTGGGATTTGTCACGATCACGTCCGCCTTGGGAACCTCGCTGATCATGTTTCGCATAACAATGTCGCGCTGCATTTCCCTGAGGCGCGCCCTGATATAGGGGTCACCCATGGTCTCTTTGAGTTCCTCTTTCAATTCCTGCTTGGTCATTTTCAACGACTCGATAAATTCCCTTTTCTGGAAAAAATAATCAGGAACCGACAGAATAAGCAGGAGCACGGTTGACCAGATGATTATTTTCAATGCGGCGATCGAAACCGTTTTCAGCGCGAGGGCGACTGAAATGTCCGGGGTCTTCATGATCATGTCAAAGCTGTCAGAAATTATCAGATACGAAACCAGGCTGATTGTGATGACCTTGAACAGCGACTTAAAGAGGTTCATCCCGACCTGCTTGGAAAAAAAGATTTTCTTCATTATGGTGGCAGGATCGAATTTGATTTTGGTTAAATCAAATTTTAACGGATGCGAAGAAACCTGGAACCCGACCTGCATCAGGTTTCCGGCGAGCGCGGCGATAATTACCGCGATAAAAATCGGGAAAAGCACCTTCGCGCTTTCTACCATCAAAGCGAAAAAGTCCCTGCCCATACTGCGCTGGGTGACGGACATGTCCGAGAAGGATGACAGATAATATTTGGTGACCTGTGCGATGGTCTCGTATATCCACGAACCGAACAGAAGTATGACAAAAAAACCCGCGAGAACAACCAGCGCCTGGGGAAGTTCATCGGTTTTCGCGACCTGGCCTTTTTCCCGAGCCTCACGGATTTTCTTTTCAGTCGGCTCTTCAGTGCGCCCTTCATCCTCCGCTGCAAAAAGCTGCAGATCAAAAGTGAAAGGCTCATCTTGCAGTAGCCAGTGTCTGTATTTTTTTAGCGAGTCATCCATGTCATTCGTCTCGTTTCATCAACTAATTCATTTAGGCCAGTGGATCAGCACATTTGAGAGAAATGAAAAAGTGCGCTCCAGTGAAACCTGCATAATTCTGATTACCAGCGGCGCTGACAATAAAAGAACAATAAAAGAAACCACTATTTTAAACGGAAACCCCAGCATCATGATATTCATCTGCGGGGCCGCTTTTGCCAGAACACCAAGGGTTACCGTAACCAGAAAAACCGTTCCGACAACCGGCAGCGATATCTTCAAGGCGACAACAAACATTCCGCTGAATGTGTATGCCAGATATTTCAAGAGCCCCCCCGCAGCTTCCCGGTGAAATGATATCAGCGGGGCAAGCTCAAACGACCGGGAAATTGCGGCAAGCATCATATGATGCCCGTTTATCGCAAGAAAAACCAGGAGGCCCATCAGGTTCTTAAACTGTCCCACAAGGGGAACCGATATCTGGCCGAGAGGATCGAGGACCTCATTGATACCAAAACCTATCTGCACCGCGAAATACTGGCCTGAAAGCTGAAACGCTGCGAATATCACTGACACGAGAAAACCGAGATAGAGCCCTATCGCAGCGTTTCCAAAAATTAAAAGAGCGTATTCCCCCATGTTTCCCGGTATAGAAAATCCCTTGGCAGCAACCAGGGGAAAAAGTATCAATGAAACAAAAAAAGTAAATATTGCCTTCAGTCGATAGGGGATGACATCACTGGAATACAAAGGGGCAATCACGATCATGGCATTAATCCTTACCATGATGAGCAAAAATAATTGAAAGTAATTAACAAAATACCCCATTCCCTAATTCATCCCCGTTAAAAGCATTTGCTGTATCTTTACCCCATTCCCGCCTTTTCAATCATGGCAAATATATGGTTTGTGTAATTAACCAGGGTTCTGATCATCCACGCGCCGAAAACAATAAGAGATAGAAATATCGCCACGATCTTAGGAATAAAAGTCAGCGTCTGCTCCTGGATTGAAGTCGTAGTCTGAAAAATAGATATTATCAGGCCAACAAGCATGCCAATTCCCAGCATGGGAGCTGAAACAACCAGGGTTGTCATCAGCGATTCTCTCATTATTTGTATTACCGTAACGTCCGTCATAGTACCTCGCCAGAACTCACCTGAATGATTTTACCAGTTCATAGATAAGGAGATTCCATCCGTCTACCAGGATGAATAAAACAATCTTAAACGGTAGCGATATCATGATGGGAGGAAGCATGATCATCCCCATAGCCATCAATGCACTCGCGACAATCATATCAATAACGATAAAAGGTATAAAAATATAGATGCCGATTTCAAAAGCCCTTTTCAATTCACTGATCATGAAGGCCGGTATCAGGCAGGTGTTGGGGACATCCTTCCTGTTTTTAGGCTTTTCAATTTTAGCAAGATTGATAAAAAGCGCGATGTCCTTGTCTCTGGTCTGCCTGAACATAAAATCCCTGAGCGGTTCCATTCCTTTATCAAAAAACACTTCATTGCCGATCTTCCCCTTCAAATAGGGCTGCAGCGCGGTATCATTAATTTCAGTAAAAGTCGGGGACATGATGAAAATTGTCAGGAAAATTGACAGGCCGACAATTACCTGATTCGGAGGCATCTGCTGCAGGGAGAGTGCTCGTTTGACGAAATCAAGGACGATTACCACCCGGGTAAAGGCGGTCATCATGATCATAATTGACGGGGCAAGAGTAAGGATGGTCAGTAAAAAAAGAATTTGCAGGCTGAGCGCAACATCCTTGGTCGATTTAGCTTCTTCAATATCAAAAGCTATTTTAGGAATGGGCATGCGCACGCCGGCATCCTGAGCATAGGCAAAGCCGGTGAACAGGATAAAAAAAATAACAAAAAATATATATTTTTTTCTATTCATTATCCAAACCATTCATCCTTTTAAGCCTGGTCCTCTGTTTTTGTAGATAATCGAGGTCGGCACCGGGGATGTAATCGTCTATCGGCCTGTTTATCTGGCCGCCACGGGCTTTTTCCCTTTTTTCATTGACTATATTAATAATTTTTCCGATTCCCCTGACAAGGTATTCCTGGAACCGTTCAGGCTGAACAGTACCCTTCTGCTGACTTTTAATCCTGATCCTGTCGATTTCATCTTTAGCCGTTATTTCGGTTATCAGGTTAATCGAACTGTCCGATACTCCCAGGACAAGAACTCTGCCGGCCAGATCAACAATCTGAATGTATTTGTTTTGGCCTATCGGGACAACAGACAAAACCTGGGCCACTTCACCGCCCATCAACTGAATCCCCGCCTTTTTACTGAGAAAGCGGAAAATGTAATAAAAGCCACCTCCCAGAAGCGCGATAACGATCAATGTTTTAAAAACAAGCCAGACATAGGATTCTTCCTCTATCTGGGGACGAAAATCATTTTCAGTGAATTCCTTTTCAGTTATTCCTGTGTTTTCTGTTTCAGAGGTTTCCTGTGAGGACGGGGCCGTTTCTTTAACGTTATTTTCAACTTTTACAGCTGCTTTTTTTTTCGATTCAGCAAATAATACAGTATGAGTCGCAGGTACGATAAAAACACCTGTCATGCTGAAAATCATGGTCAGGATAAAAGATATCACTATCGGCTTAAAAAAAATTTTTTTAATATTATGTCTCATGTAATTATGTCTCATTGCCGATTATAAAAAAAAATTTGCCCTTTTATGAGCGCATTAAAAAAAAGGGCTCAATAATCCTTTTCTATTGCAATCCGCTTAAACGGTCCACCGGACTTACGATATCAGTTACCCGAACACCGAAATTTTCATCAATAACAACGACCTCACCCTTCGCGATCAGCTTGCCGTTTACCAGCAGGTCCACAGGTTCACCGGCAAGTTTATCAAGCTCAATGATTGACCCTTCACCCAGGCCAAGTATATCCTGGACAAGCTGAGTTGTTCTTCCCAGCTCAACAGTCAATGTCATGGGAACATCAAGAAGCAGTGATATATTGCCGCCGATGCTGGGCGCTATACCCTGGTCAAGAGGCGGAAATTTAACCGGGCTGATCCCCACCTGGCCCGCCTGAGGTTTCATTGCCTGTTGATGCATCGCAGGCTGCGGCGAGGAATATCCTCCGCTGGATAAACCGGTGGCGAGGTCGATATCCATAATATGATAGAGTTTAGAATTTAAAACACCCTCAATCGAGAGGTCATAGGTCACTTTTACCAGATCAGCGCCGGGAGGAAGCTGAAGGTCCGCAGCACTGTTGACCATTGACAATACCGCGGGAGTTGCGTTGATACTGCCGCCGACTCTCCCGCTGAATTGTGTCGCCGCGGATGAAAGAAGCTGATTGGTAAATTCCTGAATTGTGCTTTGATGCGCTTCCGAAAGGGTCGCCGGAGCTTTACCCGACTCATCACCCATCATAAGGGATGAAATCGCGCCTGCGTCAGGCAAGGCAAAAACAATGAGGTTCCTGCCCATGAGCGAACCGCTGAAATTCATGGCGACCTGAACGCACTTCATCTGAAAGTCAGAACGGACTGCGTCGTGAGCCTTTACTTCAATAGCAGGATTGGAAATCGCGAGGTTCCTGCCTCCAAGATAGCCGCCCAGAGAAGGGGCCACCGCGCCCATTGAACTACCGAGAATATCTCGAAGAGTATTGATCTCTGTTGCTGTTAATGGCCCTCCCCCCATGGCCGACTCAACAGATTGTGACGGCCCGGAGGGCGATAGCATATCATCAGCACCCTGTAACAGGGCATCTATTTCGTCTTGGGATAAAGAGCCGTCACCCATAGTATCCTCCCTCTTGAGTATAGGAACCCGGAAGTTAACATTTAATTAACTACAAGTTCCTTGAAATACACTTCCTTAATCTTTCCATTTATTAATATCATGTTAACATGAGCCTTAATTTCTTCTGCCAGGGCCACTGAATCAGAAACGGAATCAAGATCTTCGTATTTTTTTCCCTGCAATATAATATTTATTATATGCCTTATCTGATCATTTCTGTTCACCAGTTCATTATTCAACTCAATAGTATGCTCATAACCAAGAGCTATTTCGATCTTGACAAAATGCGGTTCCGCATCAGCCGTTGTTTTTGAAAAGGGCTGAAGGTCAAAGCTGTGTAAAGGCGGCGGCGGCGGAGCAACAATTATATCCTGCCGTTTCTGGTAAGCGCTTTCCTGAACATTCTTTGAAACAAGATAGGAAATCCCGGTTACCAGAACAATCAGAAGTATGCCTCCAGCGACATAGAGGAGAATCTTGACGATTTTTGAAACCTCAACACCGCCTGCGGATGGCTCTTCACCCGCACCCTCCTCTTCCTCGATTATTTCATCTCTTTCTTCTTCACCCATCTGGTTTTCCTGCCCTTTAATTCATATCATCAAATAATAATTAACCGCAACTGATACAAACACACTCCAGAAATAAGATAATTACAAAACACCAAACAACCAAAAATTTATCACTGGCCCATTATGTAAATTAATGCAAAATTATGTGACATAATAACCTATATTAATAAATATGTCAATTAATTTATTCATTTCAACGAAACTTATACATTATCGCCACTCCTCATCAGGAAGCGGCCTCTCAATTCTTTTATCCACGCTTTTAACAAATGGCTTTTCTTTAAGTATGACCACATCAACTCTTCTGTTATAAGCTCTGCCCTCAGGAGTATTGTTATCATCAAGAGGTCTCTGTTCAGCAAAAGCAACAGCCGAAAGCTTTTTCGCACCAATTTTTTCCTCTTCATTAAGGTATCTTAAAACATTAACGCTTCGTGCTGCGGAAAGCTCCCAGTTAGTAGGATATCCTTCTTTTGTTCTGGAAACCGTAATGGGATTCCCGTCAGTATGGCCCTCAATGCGGACAAAATTCGGGACACTGTTTACTATATTACCGACTTTTTTAAGTACAGGCCTGATCTCGTCTCTCAGCCTCGCGCTGCCGGGATCAAAAAAAGCATCACCTGAAAGGGTAATTACCAGGCCCCGTTCATCCTCGGTGACCCTTACTTTTTCGGTTTCTATTTCAGGTTTGAATATGGATACGGCCTTTTTAAGGCTCTGCGCCAGGGTTCTTCCGGCAGTTGTTGACGGAAGGTTCTGCATGTTCTGCCCCAGCTCTTCGAGCCTGCCCGCGGAAAGTGAATATCCGCCGGTGAACATCCCCAGCGAACCCCGAAAAGACGAAAGAACCAGATAGAAGTCCTTCCCGTCAATCTCGGCAAAGCTCATCATGACGATGAAAAACGTGAGCAAAAGCGTTGTCATATCGCTCCAGGAAACCATCCACCCCGGAGCGCCTTTCTTTTCCTTTTTTGCCCGTTTTACAGCCACGCTTAATCACCAACTTCCTGCGTAATTTCTTCTCTCTGAGAAGGCTCGAGAAAGGCGATCAGCTTGTCCCTGACTATACGGGGATTATCCCCTGACTGTATCGACAGGGTGCCTTCGATCATGATCATCTTTAATAAGACCTCCTCGTTAGCCCGGACCTCAAGCTTGTTTGCAATGGGGATGAAAACACTATTGGCCATAATAGCTCCATACAATGTGGTAATAAGAGCTGTTGACATACCGGGACCAATAGCTGATTTATCTTCAAGGTTGACCATCATCAGAATAAGACCCATAAGAGTTCCGATCATACCGAATGCGGGAGCGAGATAACCCCAGTCTTCAAAAACCTTTTTCCCCTTTTCATGGCGTTCAATAATATGTTCCAGCTCGGTTTCCATAATACGCCTGACCAGCTCAGGGTCAGTACCGTCAACAACCAGCTGTATGCCTTTTTTCAAAAACTCATCGTCAAGCTCATCAAGGTCGTCTTCAAGAGCGAGGAGGCCTTCACGGCGCGCCTTTTCTGAAAATGAAACAAGGGTTATAATCATCTCCTTGGCGTTTACTTCAGGAGAAAAGAAGGCAAACCGGGCGATTTTACCCATACCAAGAATATATGAAAGCGGATAGGATGCAAGAAGACCCGCAAAAGAACCGCCGATGGTGATCATAACCGATGGCGGGTCCACAAAAAGGAGGAGACTCCCCTGCGCAAAAATAATTCCTAAAAGCAAAAATACAAATGCACCCGCTATACCGGCAATGGTTGCTATGTCCATATGCTACTCCAATGCAATCTTATCATAATAAAACCGGTCCGAACCGATTAATCCATCTCGGGCATGCATGAAAGCCTCCGATGGCAGGAGAACGTACCTGGTTTATATCTCGGCATATTTTACATAAATCAACAATGGAAAATTAAAAAATAGAAGGATCGCAGCGGCGCGATTCAGGAATTATTTTTGAGATACTCCTTTTCAAAGTCCTCTTTTTCCATAACTTTGAAAAAATTTCCCAGTCGTGCAGTTTTAAAAACATTTATAAGAGTATTGCTGAGATCAAAAAATACCAGCTCAATGTTCATTGCCATGGCATTATTAAGAAACTTTACCAGAATCCCTATGGCCGATGAATCGATGAACTTAATATTCTGGCAGTTAATTCCAATGACACGGGGATGTTTTACCACCTGCTCTTCCCACACGCTTTCAGCGTATTGGATGCTTTCAATATAAAACTCTCCCTTGATTGAAATTACAATGAGTTCTCCATGGTCATCAACAGCTATATCTATCATAATACACCGCCGAAAAAATGTAAATCGTCACCCATTATTCATCTTTTTTCATTTCATGTATTTTTTTCTGATATGTAATACTTTTATCTATTATCTCCTCAGCTGATTCTTTTACAATATATTTTTTTTCATTAAAGAGCGTAATTACGGTATCGGGCCTTTCTTCAATTGTCTCGATATGGTTGGAATTTATAATAAATTCATCCCCGTTGAGCTTATGTAATACTATCATAAAGATATTCCCCTGAAATATTTTTTGGTGAGTTCACACAGTAATCCTCTATTATCACCTTCTTCACAGACTTTTCAGAACACCCGGGCATACTGCAATCATATACCGGGACTTCAACGCTGGCGAAAAGATCTTCGAGCCACATTTTTGCAGCCAGGAACTGATGATTTGTATAAAACATTCTGCTTCCCCTGATAATCTGGTAATCACGCTTTCTTCTGACAAGATCCATATCAAAAGACTCAATAGTGCTAAACCGTGATGCGGAGGATCCCCTGAACTCCAAAAAGGACGCACCCCTGGCATAAAAACGGTCTGAAAATCCAAGATCATTACCGACAAGCAGCAGTGATTTCACCCCTGCGCCGAGAACAAAAGCAACAGCCTGGGTGGATATAATGCTTGCCGTAGCGATAAAGCCAAGGTCATTCCCTGCGTAATCCCAGAGCTCCCGGTATCCATTTTCAGAAAGCATCCAGTTATAAAAGCTCATCCCCCCTGCCCATTGACGCAAATTGCTGTGGCTCATACAGGTAAATGCGACAAGATGCATTTTCGACGTATCAATACCGCTGAAAAAATTAACCGGCAGGGTCTCACATGAAAAAACAAAAGATGGATAGATTCCCTGCCGAACAAGCAGTCGCAAACTCATGTCAGTCGCGACCAGGACAATGGACCGGTCAGCCTGGCATTTCCTTAAAACAGCGATGTTGTGTTCAAGAGAAGGCCCTGCTCCAATTACTATAACATTTTTTGAGACAAAACGGGGAAGAATTTTTTGCAAACCGCCAAATTTCTTTATTGCCGGAAGATTTTTTTTTATATTTCGCCAGAAAACATAAAGCCGGTCATCAATGACACCCTGATTAATATTCCTGTATAAATCGTCCTTATTAATCATGGCAGAAGATCTTATGACTTTCCATCAACCCTTTAACAGGCCGGATACATATCTGACAATTTCAACATAGTCGATTGAACTCGGGTCCATCAACTCAAGGACCCCGATAAAAAGAACTATTGTCTGAGCGATCCTGGAAAGATAAATCGGCTCAAGGTCTGATTTTCTTTTGGGAGCCCGTTCTTCCCTGGAACGCTGAATGAGGTTTGAATAAAAAATCTTATGCTTGTTTAAAAAATCAGTAATGATATCCTGTATCTTCTTTTCTTCAAAGGCATAAAGGATGATATTTAAAACAATCCTGGTGTTGGTTTTATCAAATATAAAACTTTCTACACCGAGGAGGGCGGAAATCGGGGCCATTTCCTTTGATGTGAGTTCTCTTTTCAGGATATCGATATGAGACCTTTCCAGTTCAGTAAAAATACTCTCGATCAGTTCGAGATAAATGTCCTCTTTTGTTCTAAAATAGTGTAATACGCCGCCCTTTGAGAATCCAGCTTCATCAGCTATATCCTGCACGGTAATTCGTGAATAAACATCACGTTCGAGACAACGCTTTAAAGCATCAACAATAATAGCCTTCTTCTTCTTTAACTTATCTTCTTTTTTAATGGCCATGTAGATCTCCCTATAAATTATAGTTCATTCAACTTCGGTTTGCATGGACACACTACACTATCTATTCTTTTGTGATTTTTTTCATAAAAATCAAGCAATAAATATGTTGAACCGGGAAAATAATTATTATTTACTTTACAAGACTCAACAGGTAATTATGGCTATTCAACGCAAATTTATAATTTCAAGAAAAAAATCACAAAAGGCAGTGCGTGCAACGGCCGCAGACTGACATGAAAGAAGAAATCATCACTCATTCCGAAGAAGAAACACTGCTGTTTGCCCGGGAACTCGGCAAAAAATCAAAAAAGGGGGATGTTTTCGCTTTAACCGGTGACCTGGGTGCAGGAAAAACCATTATCGCGAAAGGGATCGCCGGAGGGATCAATGTTGTCGATGATATAACCAGCCCGACGTTTACCATAATGGAAGCCTATGACGGAGACCTCCCCTTTTACCATTTTGACCTGTACCGGATTGAAAGCGAAGAGGAACTGGACCTGTTGTATTTTGAAGAATACTGGGAAGGTGACGGTATTTCAGTCATTGAATGGGCTGAAAAAGCCGGCGATCGCCTGCCGGACAACACAACAACTCTTACCCTTGAATACCTTGATGAAAACTCCAGGAGAATAACTATTGAATATCCTGACCATTGATACCGCAACACCGATTGAAATTATCGCGATCGGGGATGATAAAAGCACAAAACAGGCAATCACCCCCCTGAGCTGTTCCCATTCAATCACCCTTTTTGATAATATTCAAAAGTGCCTCAACGATTCCGGGTTGACCATTAAAGACGTGGACCTTATCGGAGTCGGCACCGGTCCAGGCTCATTCACCGGTATCAGGATTGCGGTATCAACAGCACGAATGCTGGCGCAACTGTTAAACAAACCGCTTGTTGGCGTGAAAACAACGCTGATCTATGCTGTATCAGCAAGCTGCGCCCAGGGAGACAACATCCTCATTGCTTTCGATGCCAAGAAAAAAAGGGTTTTCGGTGCAGTATATCAACAAAACAGGGAGTCGATTCCGACTGAGATAGTCCCCCCGGGAGATTACAGCATGGAACACCTCTGCGACCGATGCGTTCCCGGACGAAACACCGTAGCCATCGGGGACGGCGTTGGCCGATATTATGACATAGTCGCTGAAAAAATCACCAGTCTTGATTTTCGTACAAATTTTATTCCGGAGGGGAAGGCCGCAACCAGCCTGGTACTGAAAATATATAATTCCAATCCCGAACTTTACCGTGATTTCAGGAAAACCGTTCCCTTTTACGCGAGAAAATCAGATGCGGAAATCGCCCTTGCCGCAAAAAAAACTTCCGTTAAAGAAGGCGAAAAATAATCATTTTTTATTTTTAAGCTGCTTGATCAGTTTAGCCTTGTAGTCAGCTTCCATTGGCTTAAGAATAGAATAAAACCGCTTCATTTCATCTTTCCTGGATGAGTTGCCTTCAAAATCAACACCGACGAATATATTTTTATCTTCATCAGCATACGTGACTTTAATATCACCATAAATAGTGATCGGGGCCTGCAGCTTGAAGACAATATCAAAGATAAAGCCCTTTGACTTGATAATATATTTTTTGAGGTCTGAATCGGTTATTTTAAGCTTGGCCCCTCCCCTGCTGACGTCAATAATATGCTGGTGGACCGGGATCAGAATAGTATTCGCATCGCGTATGCGGTCAACGAGTTTAAAAGAGTGATCTTTAAGCTCCAGGACCTTCTCAATACCGAACTGCTCACTCTTGGAGATAACCTGAATATACGCGAAAGGTATGGAACTTTCATTTTCAGTGATATAGATTATCGGCACTATGATTATTGACCGGTATCCCCTTTCGATGTTCTTTTTAACCATATCAGGGACCTGGTTCTCCATGAGCGCGTGAACGTCAACAAAATCCTCATTTAAGGCCTTATATGAATCAGTTTCGGCAGTATCTGGAATAAAAAGCGTCTTTCCCGTCTTTCGAATTTCCAGAAAAAGAGGGTCTTTATTGTCAAAATCAAAAACATCAACCTTTACAATATCACTCATTTTTGAATTTGTGCCCTGAAACTGGTCAAGGAGCACTTTTATGCTTGTTGGCATTTTAAAACCGGAAAGATCAATAGTATGCTTGGAAACCCTGAAATTCGTGGCTACGACCTCATCAGGATTCACCTTGAACCTGAGATCACGCCTTCCTTTAATAGCTCTGCGAGCCGACTTGATACGGCACTTATAATATCCGGCGGTTATTTCGTCGAGGATATCCATATCAACTTCAATGTACTTATCGGATAGTCCATATATTACCAGATTACCTTCAGGCTTATAATCCTGGTCAGTGACAACCATAACTGATTTATCATCAAGATATTCGTTTATCGTTACTTCAGTTTTATCAACGGAGTATTTAATATACAGTTTCCTGTTGGTGAACTGTGATTTCAGGATGTTAATAACGTCATCAACTGTTTTGAACGATTCAAATTCCCGGTTCTTTCTCTGCCTTATCTCAATCAAGACAATGCCTCTTTAGATCAATGTATCATTTATTGTATATATCGATATTTTCATAATATTGATAAACTAAAATGTTTACCATAAAATTCAATTCACCGTTAATTATATCCTACTATTCAATTAATAAAACATCTCTATAATAAAAAAAGAGGGCGAACCCTCTTTTTAAATATAAAACAAATACATGATCGTTACATAGCTTTGGGTTTCGCTTTGGCTTTGGGTTTCGCTTTAGCTTTCGCTTTAGCTTTGGCTTTGGGTTTCGCTTTAGCTTTGGCTTTTTTTTCAGCTTCTTCTTTTTTCTTTGCATCAGCAAGAGCTTTGTTAAGCTTGCTTACTTCAGCCTGTTCTGTCTTGAGTTCTTTCTCAAGCTTTTTCACTTTGTCTTTTTTTCTTTGCAGATCGTTTTGTAATTGTTTAACAGATTTTCCTTTCATTTACAAATACACCTCAATTTTTTAATTGTTTTGGATCATTATAAACACATTAAATTTTAAATGCAAGTAAAAAATAATTTTTACCAGCCTGCGGCAGCACTCTTGCCAACAAGTCTACCGTATAACAGCCATTAAAAGATCAACTGTCCTGCAGCAGCATGCTTGCCATACGTTTGCCTGACAATATATTAATCGGCATTAAAATAAATTCCTTAAAAAAAATTTATTTATGGTATGATGTTATAAATTTTTACCGGTGACAAGTCCAGGCAATTAGAAAGATAATGGTTGCAATTAACAGGCCGGATGCTAACTGTGTCCTGAAAACACAGAGGAGTAAACAAAATTAAATGGCACAAAAATTACCGGTGGTGTCGATAGTTGGACGGCAAAACGTCGGCAAATCAACGTTATTCAACGCTCTCATCAAAGAGAAAAAAGCGATTGTTGATTCATTCCCCGGGCTCACGCGGGACATCCTGTCATATGAAGTGCACTACCAGTCCGTGTCCTTTACACTCTCGGACACTCCCGGGCTTGACCTTCCGGGCAGCTCCGATCTCTCTGAGCCCATCCTGGCCAATGCGCGGACCCACCTGATGAAGTCGTCTGTGATTATTCTGCTGCTTGAAAACCCGGCGCCGTCTTCTTTTGACCTCGACCTCACCGATTATCTTCGCAAACTTTCGGTTCCGGTCATCATTGTGGTCAATAAAATGGACAGCGGGAAAGAACTGGAAAACATGGTCAATTTTTACGAAACCGGATACAGCGACATTGTGCCTATATCCGCCCTCAACCGCTTTAATCTCGGCCTGCTCCTGGATAAAATAACCGAGCTGCTCCCTCAAAAGAAGACCTCCGCTGTCGAACCCGACCTCAATATAGCCATAGTCGGAAGGCCGAATTCAGGAAAATCAACGCTTCTAAACTCATTTCTGGGCTATGAACGGTCTGTGGTATCCGACATACCGGGAACGACAAGAGACTCTGTTGATGAATATTTTACCTTTCAAAAAAAGATTATCCGCGTCATTGACACTGCCGGAATCAGGCGAAAGAGCAAAATCACTGAAAATATTGAATATTATTCGTTAAAAAGAACCATTGAGGCGATTGAACGATGCGATGTGGTCATCCATCTTCTTGACGCGAACATGGGGATAACCGAAAATGACAAAAAAATATCCGATGAAATTATCAGGGCGAAAAAACCCATCATTCTTGCCATAAACAAGTGGGACATGGTCGAAAAAGACCATAAAACGTTCGACCACTTCAGGGACAAGCTTGTTTTCAAGTATTTCAGGGCGGATGACTTCCCCATCATCTCAATTTCTGCCAAAAACAAGCAAAGAATACATAGAGTCCTGAGCATCGCGCTTGACTTAAAGGAAAAAGCCTCAAAAAAAATCTCGACACCGGAATTAAACAGAATAATCGAAAGACTTCAAAAAAGCGGAAACAACCCGCAGATCGGGCAGGGGATCAAAATCCTTTATGCCGCGCCGATCAAATCAATCCCTCCCCGGTTCAAGTTCTTCGTGAATAAAGCAGAACTGTTCCGGAAAGACATCATCCGCTACTTTGAGAAAACCCTGCAGCGGGAGCTTGATCTCCAGGGGATACCCATTGTTATTGAAATTGAAGGAAGGAAAAAAAGAGCTTCATCCCCGAAAGGGCCTTCAGGGAAGAAAAAAGGCAAAAAAAGCTGATCACAGCTTGATTCTGCACTCAATCGACCGGGCTATGGTCGCGCTGTCTGAAAATTCGAGATCAGAACCGACAGGAAGCCCGTAGGCGATGCGGGTGACCAGTATGCCGCTCGGCCCCAGGAGCCCGGCCAGGTACAGTGCCGTGGCGTCGCCTTCAACCGTTGGATTAAGGGCCAGGATGATCTCCCGGACGGATCCATCCCTGCAGCGCTGAAGAAGCGGCTTGATGTTCAAATCATCCGGCCCGATGCCGTCAAGTGGAGAGATCAGGCCGTGCAGCACGTGGTACTTGCCGTGAAATTCACCGGTCGCCTCGATGGTGAGCACGTCCTTTGCCTCCTTCACGACGCACAGGACATCCTTTTCACGCATATCATCCCTGCAGATGGGGCACACGTCCCCCTCCGATATGCCGCCGCACACGGAACAGCGCGTTATATGGGTCTTGACATCAACGAGGGCGTTCGTCAGCCGGTCAACATCATCCTGCTGCATCGAAAGAACGTGAAAAGCAAGGCGTGAAGCGCTTTTCGGGCCGATACCGGGGAGCTTGGCGAGCTCCCGGATAAGCCTCTCAAGATACAGGGATGGGTTCTTCATACGGTGCTATTTGAGAAAACTGCCCAGGCCGGGAAGGTTCAATCCGCCGGTGAGCTTTCCCATTTCCTCCGCCGAAAACTCTTTTACCTTGTCAACAGCATCATTGACGGCAGCCGCAACGGCTTTCTCAATTTTTTTCACGTCAGGGTCTTTTACATCAATATTCAGCTCAACAAGCTTATAGTCACCGCTGAAAGTCGCCTTGACCTCGCCGCCGGGGCTTTCACCGGTAATTCTCGCTTTGGTGATCTTTTTCTGCGTGTTTTTGAACTCCTTCTGGAGTTTCATCAGGTTTCCGATGTCGCCGAGTCCTTTAAGCATTTTTGTCTCCTTTATCAATAATTTCGCCTAAAAAAACATCCTTTATTTTGTCAACAGCGGGATTTTCCTTGTCCAGGGCCGTTACGCTGTCCGCTGTCAGCATTTCCGCCTCCGGCAAAGGCACTTCGCTGTATTCATCAGGATTATTCTCAACCCTTTTCATTGCCGCCCCGGCCTGCGACGGTTTATTGTTTTTCACCGGTGACTTGGTTCCCGCAGGCCCCGGGCCCGCAAGCACGACCCTGAGGTCTTTTCCAAGTCTCGTAGAGAGTTTTTCCTTTATGAAAGATAACCGGGCACTGTCAAGCATTCTGTAATAAATGCCCCCGTCATCGGGGAAGGATATGGACAGCATCCCGCTCTCGTACGATACGATCGATGATTTAAGAACCGAAAACAGGTACTGCTGGTCATTCTGAATGGAACGTAAAAAATCGCCCCACACCTGCCTGATGCCAGGGCGCGCTTCAGGCCCGGCTGTTTCTGGAGAGGCCGGGGGCTTGACCGGGGAAGGTTCGCTCTTCCGGGGGCCGCTCGCGGCTACCCGCTCGGGGGGTGCATCATTTTTTTTTTCGCCTTCGCCGGATTCAAGCTTTTTGATTATGGCAGCGATCGATGGTGATTTGTGCATGGAAATCATGTCAAGCAGGGCCATTTCAAGGTTTATTCGCTCATTGGATGAAAACCGGAGCTCCGTGTGCATGGCCGAGGCCTGGCTGAAAATCGACGAAAGCTCCTCGTCGTCAAAGCTTCCGGCCAGGTTTTCAAGCGCGTTTTTCTCTTCAGCCGAAAACCCGAGTATATCGGCGATCTGGGCCCTGTTTTTAATAAGTCGGATGATCCTCACGGTATCGATAAAACCGGCCACATACCGGGCGATGTCCACGCCCATTGACGATATCTTTTCCACTTCGCCGACCGCTCCCGCAGCATCACCGGCGAGGATAAAATTAAGCTGCCGCACGTGGCTTTCAAGGGAAACGATCCCCAGGATGGAAAGCGCGTCATCTTCGGCGATTTCAAATTCAGCGTCATTCGCGCCGGTTTTCTGGGCCGAGAACGATATAACCTGGTCAAGCAGTGACTGCGCGTCCCTCATTGAGCCGTCAGCGGCCCGTGCCATCGGGTACAGCGCGCTTTTCGAGATGCGGTATCCCTCGCGCTGGACAATGAACTCGAGATGCTTCACCATAACGTCAATGGGGATCTTTTTGAAAAAAAACTTCTGGCACCGGGAAAGGATGGTTTCAGGTATCTGGTGCATTTCGGTTGTGGCAAAAATAAACACCACGTGAGGCGGCGGCTCTTCAAGCGTTTTCAGAAGCGCGTTAAAGGCCTCCTTGGTGAGCATGTGGACTTCATCGATGATATAGACCTTATAGCGCGATTTCAGCGGCGCGAAGTTCACGTTCTCCCTGAGTTCACGAACATCGTCAATGCCGCGGTTCGAGGCACCGTCAATTTCAATCACGTCAAAAGACGTCCCCTCTTTAATTTCCCTGCAGTTGTCACAGGTGCCGCACGGGTCAGGAGTCGGCCCGTCAAACGACAGGCAGTTCAGCGCCTTGGCAAGGACCCTGGCCATGGTGGTTTTACCCACTCCCCGTGGGCCTGCGAAGAGAAATGCATGGGAAATCCGCGAGTTAAGGATGCTGTTGCGAAGCGTTCTTGAAACATGATCCTGGAAAACAATCTGGTCAAAGCTCTGCGGACGCCATTTTCTCGCTGTTACCTGGTAGGACATCAGATATGGTTATTCCTTGTCATGAATTTATTCCGGGGATCATCGAATAAGGACAATTAATACGATCGGAGAGGGGGGGATTCGAACCCCCGGTAACTTGCGCTACACACGGTTTCCAACCGTGCTCCTTCGGCCTCTCGGACACCTCTCCAGACAATTTTAAGGATGTTCACTGATAAATCAGGGGGTGTACTTTGTCAATAAAAATCCCCCGATGCAGGCATCGAGCGATCAGGCCTGATAATAAAAATCCCCGCTGTCCCGACCAGTCGGGACAGTGGGGATGGCAAGCATCCTGAATTCGGAGAGAGAGGGATTCGAACCCTCGGAGGGCAAAGCCCTCAACGGTTTTCGAGACCGTCCCCTTCGGCCTCTCGGGCATCTCTCCCCTGTTCGTTCAATTAATTTATATTGCCGTAAATCTTTCAACTATTTTATCCATTGCATCACTGGCGACAATGCAGGGCAATGAAAAAAATACGTCCGAACCGGAATAATAGTCAATGAGGGGAGCGGTCTTTTCGTTGTATGTGGCGAGCCTTTTCCTGATAACATCCTCTTTTTCATCATCCCTCTGAATAATTGCGGAACCGCACTTGTCACAGACGCCCTCTTTGCGCGGGGGCATGGTGTGGATGTTATACACTGCCTGACACACCGGATTGGAGCAGGTCCTTCTGCTGGTGAGCCTTTTGATCAGCAGGTCCTCGGGAACTTCAAGATTGATCACACCGTCGAGTTTGATTCCCAGCTCGTCCAGTATCCGGCCCAGGGACTCGGCCTGGGCAATGGTTCTGGGGAACCCGTCAAGGATGAATCCGCGTGCGCAGTCTTCTTTCTGGAGGCGGGCCTTCATCATCCCCAGTATTATCTCATCAGGAACAAGGTCGCCCCGGTTCATGTATTCAGCAGCTTTCTTTCCCAGGGCAGTACCCTCTTTAACTTCCGCCCTGAGGATGTCCCCGGTGGATATCTGCACTATTGAATATTCTTTCTCCATCAGGGCCGACATCGTCCCTTTTCCGGCCCCGGGCCCTCCAAGCATTATTATTCTCATTTTATACCGTCACCATTACGCCCAGACCCTGGTCTTGACATCGTTCAACGCAACTTCCTTGGTCGGGTAGATGTCCACAATGATTTCATCAGGCTGAAACCAGAGCTTGATTTCCTTTTCAGCGTCTTCTTTACTGGAGGAAGCGTGGACCACATTCTCGAAAACACCGCTGGTGGTGATCCTGCCATAGGCCCCGCGTATTGAAACCGGGTTCGCTACTTCAGGATTGGTGTCACCCACGATATCACGGATTTTCTTGATGGCGTCTTCTCCCTGGTATACGAAGGCCACGATCCTGTTTGAATGATGAAATTTTCCCATAATGTAGTCGATGAGCTCATCAAAGAAAGGCTTGTCCTTGAGATGAGAGTAGTGTTCTTCCGCGAGGTCCCGCGAAACACGGACGACCTTGGCCGCGGTAATGATCAGCTTGGCTTCAGAAAGCCGGGAAAGGATGTTCCCGGTGAGGGATTTGACGAGCCCGTCCGGTTTTATCAATATCAGAGTCTGTTCAACAGCCATATCTTTTCTCCAAAATTTGGGTGGAGCAGGAAGCTTTCACCCGGATTTCACCGCACTGTGTGTTAAAAAATGAAGCTCTCCACACGAGAGCTTCATTTTTATTTGTGCCCAGGGCGGGATTTGAACCCGCACAGGATTATTCCCACATGGCCCTCAACCATGCGTGTCTACCAATTCCACCACCTGGGCTGTTGTTATGCAGTCAATTATGTAAATACGCTGATAATGTCAACTAGAAAAACTCATTTTGCCGGGCCTTTAACGAAAAAGACCCATATAATGTTGTGCTCTGACCCCACTCACCACTCTTGATGAGGCCCGGTTAAATTTCCATGAAATTGATCACTCTATAAAAACAACCGAATTAAAAAATTTTTTATTGACAGTTGCATTGTATTTGCTTAAAGCAGTTCGTCCGGACGGTTATTATAAAAATGAAAAGCATTTTAAACTCATCATTGAGAAAAAATCTACTCCTGTCGATCGCTCGCTACTATTCAGATTATGAGCATATCCGTTTTTCACGCTCCCTTTCCAGAATTGAACAGGTACAGAGAAAAAAACTGACGTCGCTCCTTAAAATCGCCCAAAAAACCGAATATGGAGAAAAACATTCTCTAAACGAGGCCATGACCTGGGAGGATTTCAACAAAAATGTCCCGCTGATTGATTACAGCGATATCGAGGAGATGATCATCAGACAAAAATCGGAAAATTCACCGGTCATCAGCGGAAGTAAATGCAGATACTACCTTCCTACCAGCGGGATCACCGATGGCATTAAATGGATACCCTGCACTGATCTTTTCCTCTCTGAACTTGATTCAGCTACATCCCAGATCCTGGTGTATTTCATGAAAAGGAACAGGGACGTTTTCTCCGGGAAACATTTCTGGTCCGTACCCTGGTATCCCCCCGGCATCAGGGAAGAAATGAGGTCAACAGCCTCTGACGAAGAACAGGGCTATATTAAAAATAAAATCAAATCACTGTTTATGACCGTGCCCGAAAAAGTGTCCTTCATAAATGATTATGAGGATTACTGCCTCGCCAACATGGCATATATAGCTGCAGAAAAAAATATTACTTTGATATCAATATGGAATCCGGGAGTGGCCCTGAACCTCCTTGACCAGTTAAGTCTTCACCGTGAAGAACTTTCCGACATCCTTGGAAGCGGATCATGGGGCGACAGATCATCCGCCCTTTCGTTTTTACCGTGTCCCAGATCATCTGGGGCCGCGAAGCTTCTTCGGCAGTGGAAAGGGACCCTCTCTGAACAGTTTTTTCAGGAACTGTGGCCCGAAATGAAAATGATCAGTTCATGGGACACCGGCTCTTCTCAGGTATGGATCAGGGAATTGACCCGGCTTTTCCCGAACGCGACCTTTCAGGGGAAAGGGCTCTGGGCCACGGAAGGCGTCGTGACCATCCCCTTTGAAGGGAAATACGCGCTGGCGGTCACGAGCCATTTCTACGAATTTCTCGATCTCGAAACCAATAGAATAATCCCCTCATGGGGCCTCAAAAAAGGGCAGACCGTAAGCCCCGTGATTTCAACCGGCTCAGGGCTTTTCAGGTATAACCTCCATGACAGGCTGGAAGTCACGGGATTCATTGATCAATGCCCCTGTTTCAGTTACGAAGGAAGGGTTGCTGAAACCAATATAGCCGGTGAACAGCTCTCGTCGCATCTGGCGCAAAAAGTTTTGAACGAAATATCAGAGCATTTCACCGTAAACGCGCTGAGCCTTCTGGCCATACCCAGAGACTATACCGAAAATACCGGCCCCTACTATCTCATCCTCTGTGATTTGGGAGCCGAAGGGGTAACGCCGGAAAAAATTTCGTCCTTTGCGGAAGAACGCCTGATAAGCCATCTGCATTACAAGCTTGCCAGGGACCTCAACCAGCTCGGGCCGGTTAAAGTTATTATGCATCCGAAAGCGCGGCAGCTTTACCAGAATCTGGCGGCGCACAGCGGCAGGGTCATAGGGACCATGAAAATGGAACCCCTGGTAAACTGGGAAAATCTGGAAGGTCCGGCTTACAGGGAAATACTCGATTATACTAAAGCTCGTTCCTGACAACGCGCGATCGTCATCCGGTCATTTATCATGCGAACCTGCATTATCATGAACACCATCCTCTGTGCTGCCCACTCTGTCATCAATTCCCGGAAAAAACGAAAAAAAGCGTCCTTTCATTTCTTTTTCGGGATGAATATCTGACAGCAGAATCGTCGAAGGGAGCAGGATCAGCATACAAAGCACGTTCACGATAATAAACATCACGCAGAGTAAGCCGAAATAAAAGAACGGCCTGAATTGAGAAAACATGAGCACCGAAAATACCGGTACCAGAACAAACGCGGCATAGACAATGGCACTGCCTGTTTCATGATGCGTTTCTTTAAGGGCGCTTTCCCTTGAAAGTCCCTGCGAAAGGTTCATCCTGAATTTTTTTAAAATGTGAAACGCATTGTCAACACCGGCAACAACGGCAACCGGGGAAAGCAGGGCCATGGTTATGGTCAGCGGAATACCCGCATAGCCCATAATGCCGTAAACGGCGCCGGCGCTGAAGCCGATAGAGATCAACGCGATCAATCCCGTCATGACGTTCCTGAAAAGAACAACAATAGACACACCGGCAATTATCAGGGCAAGCAGCATGCTGATCTGTGTTCCCTCAAGAATGAGATCAGCCAGTGCTGCACGATTGATGGCATCACCGGAAAAAAAACAGGCATAGTGTGCTGTTTCGGGCTTTGACCCCAGATACGCCAGGACCCGCTCCTGCCCTTCTCTTATTATGGAGCTGCTCACGGGCCCGCCGCCCGCACTGCCGATGCGTACAAGCACATTCATATAACGGTAGTCCCGGTCGATAAATTGTTCAAGGCTGTCAGGCATGCCGTCAGAATCGCTGTCGGTTCCGCTGTACTGTTCAAGATACTCAGCAATGGTTGACTCCTCATCGGGAACGGCATAATTTTCCTTTCCGCCTTCGTTCATCGCCATGTTCATTTGCCTGACCACATCACCGAAAGCCGCGGTGTGCACCAGGTGATAACGTTCCCGGTTCCCCGGCTCCGTGAGCCACATCCGGAGCTTTTCGACCGAGATAAGGAATTTCGGGTCTTTGACGCCGTCCTTTTTACCGGAATCAATGACAAGATTTAACATCTCTGAACCCCTGAACAAATCTGAAACCCTGAGATACGACTCATAATCAGCAGAGTGCGCCCTGAAACCAGAAAGCAGGCCGGTATCGACGACTATTTTTCTGATTCCGAAGATAAAAATAATACACAGAACAAGCGCACCTGCCACAACAGCCCTGTTCTTCTCAAGAGCGATGCGGACGAAAAAAGACATCATCCGTTCAACAGCGGTGCTGAGCAGCGATTTCATCCGCGCTTCTTTTTTCTCTCCCGCGTAAGATGCCCTCATCAAAATCAGGGCGGACGGGACAAGCATCACGGACGCCGCCATACAGAGCAGCGTTCCGAGCGACGCGAAAATCCCGAACTCAATGAGCGACCCCGTATGATTGATCGGCATGGCCATTAAACCGCCGGAAGTTATCAGCGCTGCCGCAAAAACCGTTGAAGACACGCTCCCCAGTGAACTGATCAGGAAAAACTTCCGGTGCGCCCCCCTGATTGCTGCCCTGTCCCGCAGGAACTGGCTGAACAGGTGCATGGAATAAAACACGCCGGCAACAACGAGAAGCGGCAGGAGCATGCAGGTGATCAGCGTCACCGGAATTTTCAGGTGGCCCATGATGCCCAGGGTCCACACTGATCCCATGACCATGGAGAGAACCGGCAGCAGCAGCCCGCTCATGGCGCCGAAATTCAGACACAGAAAAATGATTATGACAATCATCGCCAGCGGCAGCAATCTCTCCAGATCGACGCGCATACGGTCGCTGATATACTTCCGGACCACGGGGATGCCGCTCATGGACAGCATAACCGGATCGGTGTTGTACTTTTCAATCACCTGAGATAAATAAGCAAAGATTTCACGGTAGTCATCTGAATGCCTCAATAAAACACTCATGCCCAGAGAAGTAATTAAGCCCGCATTATCCCGTGAATAAATCGTCCATTCAAAGGAAGGGTTCGCGAGGAGCCTTTTTTTATATGCCTCGAAATCATCGCTGTCCTCAGGAAGGGGGCGCGCGCCCTTCTGCACGGGAACAAGATCAACGGAAACCAGTTCCTTCTTCTTCCGCTGAATGTCCTGGCCTGACAGGGGGTTCATGAACACCTTCACGATCCTCAAAGACTTATACCGGTACAGGGTCTCCCAGGTTTCCAGTATCCGCTTAAATTCATCCACGCTGAGCTCATGGTTTTCTTTCAGGGAGCCAATTTTCAGATATTTCATCACTGATTCCAGCTGGCGCACACCGCCCGAGTCCAGCGCCTCCTTGATGCGAACAACCGTAACGGGACGGTACAGGCGGTAATTATATTCTCTTCGTGTCATTCGGGGCCGGGGCATGCTGTCATCCGAAGCAGGTTCCTTAGTTTCGGGATACGATATGGCACCCAGTTTGCACAGCCGGTTCAGACGCCGGTCTTCAACCTCTTTATCGAATTCCCTGAATTCCTCAATCTCGCTGACCAGCGCGTTAAGATGGATAAAAACCGCCTGAGAAAAAAGCCCGAATCCCGGAGCAGGCTCAATGGCCGTTACAAAAAAACTCCCGCTGTCCCCGAAAAGCACATCCTCCCTTTCGCCCACTGTGGCTGCCTGATCGTCATGCGGCATCATTGCTTCAGTGGAAGGGTCAAACCTCAACCCGGGCAGGCCCGCCAGGGAAAAAACAGTAGCCAGAAGCAAAAGCGTCATCACGATCTTTGGATGCTCGACCGTAAACCTGATCCAGTGTCGAATCATGTCTCTATTCTCCAGCAGTCATGAATTTGAATGATGCGTTCCCCAGGCCCGAGAATGAGCTTTCGTGTATGAGCCGCGAAAACTCAACAGTCAGAAAATTTAAGCCGGACCTTCCCTCTTTTTTTTCAACCGGTACTCTGCCGGTGTCATGCCGGTCTCTTTTTTGAAAGCGGAATAAAATGCCGAGTATGTGCCGAAGCCCGACGAATAGGCGACCGACATCGTATTCATGGCCGGTTTCTCAATGAGCATCCGTTCCGCTTCCCTGACGCGGTACCGGTTGACATAGCCGGTGAAATTAAGTGAATGCTGCTCGTTGAGAAAACGGGACAGGGCATGAGGGGTCACCTCAAGCGCGCTGCTCAGCCGGGTCAGGGTGAGGTCTTCATCCGCGTAAAAGCGCTCATCCTCCATGAGCAGTTTCAGCTGCCGGTCCATAACCGCGACCTCTTCAGTCCCCATGATCTGCCGCCGTGCCGTTTCCCCGAAACCGGGAACGGTCCCGAAAAAAACGAGATACGGGAACCGCTGCATTATTACATACATAAACAGCATGATGCACACAATCATGATACAACTGAATTTCAAGAGACCGGAAGAATAGATAATGATACCGGCAATGCCCGCCATAAAAATTGCCGGCCCCAGGAAAAGAAACCCGTTGAACACGAGAAGAAGGTTTTGCGCCCGGTTTTCGATTCTGCCCCTTTTCCAGACATTTTTTATCAGTATGCCAAGATATAGCGCAATGGCACCGATAACGGCAACCAGGGCCATTCTCAGGGGCAGATTGTCAGCTTTAACAACGGTATTGTAGATGATCTCCCTCATTCGGCCAGAACCGGAATTAAACACGGGGAACAGGACCAGCGCCGACGCGGCAAAGGGGATGAAATGCAGCCAGTCCTGCCGGTCAAGGCCCTTTTTATCATCAAGCACAATCTGGATATACACGTAGCTCAACGGCCCGAGAAGCAGCGACGCGGGCATCTGGGTAAAAAAAAGCCAGGGCCAGTGGAATATTTTCTGAGTCGCCATGAGATATAAAAAGAAAAGCAGATAACCCTGAAGTACGATAAGCATCGCCACAACCCTGCTCCTGAAACACCAGGGCCTGACCGCGATTGACAGAACAATAAGGCCGGCAATACAGATCCCTGAAAAGACACAAACAGTAAATAAATCCAAAGCGCCCCCCTCAACATACTACCTGGCAAGAATTATGCGGAAAATGATTTTTTTCAACAAGAATACTGTATTGTTAATAATAACGAGATGTTATTCGTTGTCAAGCTCCTGACTGCGCCTGAACTGGGCCGGGGACATACTGGTATGCTTTTTAAACGCGGCATGGAACGCCGAGTATGAATTAAAGCCGACCGCATAGGCAACTGACAGGGTCTGGCGGTTCGGTTCTTCGAGAAAAATCTTTTTCGCTTCATTGACCCGGTAACTGTTGAGGAAATTGTTGAAGTTCTGCTGGTGGTACGTGTTAAGAAACTGTGAAAGCTGGTGCTGCGTTATCCCGAGCGCATCACTGAGCCGGGCAAGGCTTAAGTCTTCATCGCAGAAAAGCTTTTCTTCTTCCATAAGTATCTTGAGCTGTTTTCGGAGGCTTGTCAGGTCTACGCGGTCAAGATGCGATTTCGCATATGACTTCTTTTTGACGGGAATGGTCGCGAACTGCATTAAATACGGGTATTTCTGGCTCAGAAAATAGAACATGATGATAATTATGGCGAGGAAATAATTCACTATTTCCAGGGCCGGAGTTGATATGGTTATGGTGCCCACTATGCCGACCATGCCCATGAAAAACCAGAGCAGGATTATTCCCATAAGCATCATGATCGTCCGGTAGGCGATATTGCCCCTTTTCACGCGGTTGCGTATCCGCATGATCGAAACCGCAGTATAGATAACCGGAAGAAAAACAGCCGCTCCTGACGTAAGGATACCCCGGAGCAGAATAAAACCGTCATCCTGAAGCATCTTGCTGATTAAAATCTTCTTGTTGTCAGTGTCAAAAACAATCGCGTACACAACTACAAAAACAAAAGCGAGCAGCGTAGGAACCAAATGAAGCAAATCGCCCCGGTCGAATTTATTTTTATTCTCCGTCAGGCTGAGCACATAAAAATACATGATCGGGCCGATGCTGACCACAACCGGTATCTGCACCAGGAACAGGTCGGGATACAGGTAAATTTTTCTTGAATTCAGGAGGTAAATGAAAAACGAAAAGAAACCGAGTTCCGAAGTCATTATGGCAAGGATGACATTTCTGAACCTGAGAGACCTGACGAGGTATCCGACCGCCATCACCAGTGACAGGCCAAACGAAAAGTAAATAATAAATACCGGTATCGACATATCAGTTAATCAAACAACGGAATGTCATCCGGGCAGACCTGTTATAACAGGAAGGTTGAGCTTACCCGTTAGATCGCCCTTGATGATCAGTACACTATTTTAAGAACTTCATCAAAATAATTCACAAAGTGGGCTTTGAGCCCTTTTTTAATATATGCGGGAAGTTCGTCATAGTCTTTTTTGTTTTCATAGGGATAAATGATGGTCTTTACGCCGGCCCTTTTGGCGGCAATGGTCTTTTCTTTGACGCCGCCTATGGGAAGCACTTTCCCGGTAATGGTAAGCTCTCCGGTCATGGCTATTCCCTTTTTTATGGGTTTGTTCCGCGCGAGCGAATACAGGGCGGTCGCCATCGTGATCCCGGCCGAGGGCCCGTCTTTGGGCGTGGCGCCGGCAGGAACATGAAGGTGGATGCGGTGCTTCTCAAAAAATTCCCGGTCAATGCCGTATTCTTCGATCCGGGAATTCACATAGGTATACGCGATCTCGGAAGATTCCTTCATGACGCCACCGAGCTGGCCGGTCTGCTGGAAGCCTCTGCTGCCGGAAGGTATTGCCGTCGCTTCGATATACAGGGTCGCCCCGCCCATGCTCGTCCAGGCAAGCCCGAGGACCACGCCGGGTATCTTTTTATCGTACAGGGACTCATCGGTAAACCGGGGCTTGCCCAGATATTGTTCAAGATTTTTCGGGGTTATGGTAACGGGTTTCGTATTCCCTTCCGCGTGTTTTCTCGTGGTCTTGCGCATTATCTTCTTTATATGCTTTTCAAGGCTCCTCACGCCGGCCTCCCTGGCGTAACCGTTGATAATCTCCTTCAAGGCCTTGCTGTCAATCTTCACCATTCCCTTTTTAAGGCCGTGCTCCAGGGTCTGCTTGGGAACAAGGTATTTCTTCGCTATCTGGAGCTTCTCATCCATGATGTAGCCCGAGAGGTTCATCACCTCCATCCGGTCAAGAAGGGGCCTGGGGATGGTATCGAGCTGGTTCGCGGTCGCGATAAAGAGCGTATTGGATATGTCAAAACGAAGGTCGATGTAGTGGTCAAGGAACTGCACGTTCTGCTCGGGGTCGAGTACCTCAAGCAACGCAGAAGCGGGGTCGCCCTGGAAGCTCGCCCCGATCTTGTCTATCTCGTCGAGCATGATAACCGGGTTGGCGACACCCACATATTTCAGGCTCTGGATTATCTTGCCCGGCATGGCGCCGATGTAGGTTCGGCGGTGGCCCTTGATCTCGGCCTCATCCCTCATCCCCCCGAGCGAGAACCTGAAAAATTTTCTGTTCAGGGCCTCGGCAACGGACTTGCCGATTGAGGTCTTGCCCACCCCCGGAGGGCCCACAAAACAGATGATGGAACCCGAGATGTTACCCTTCATCTTTCCCGTGCTTATGAACTCGAGAATGCGTTCCTTTATGTCATCAAGGCCGTAATGGTCCCGGTTCAGTATCTTCTTCGCCTTTGTCAGGTCATAGTTGTCTTCGGAGTATACCCCCCACGGAAGCGACGTGACCCAGTCGAGATAGTTCCTGCTCACGCCGTATTCGGCCGAATGCGGCTCAAGAAGGCGCATCTTCTGGATCTCCTCGTCGACCTTCCGGGCCGCCTCTTCGCTGAGATGGATTTTCTGTATCCGTTCCTCGAACTTCTCGATCTCGGTGGTCTTCTCGTCCTTTTCCAGTCCAAGCTCTTTTTTGATCTCCTTGAGCTGTTCGCGGAGAAAAAACTCCTTCTGCTGCTTGGACATCCTGTCCTCGATCTGGCGCTGGATCTTTTTCTGAAGTTTGCTGAGCTCGATTTCCTTTCTTAAAAGGATGAGCACCTTTTCAACGCGCTGCTTGACGTTAAAGGTCTCCAGGACCTCCTGGAGTTCGCGTGAATCGGCAGAGGTCATGGAAGCGACAAAATCAGCGAGCTTGCCGGGGTCTTCCACTGAAAACCGGTTCAGAAACAGCTTGAGCTCCTCCTGAAAAAGAGAATTGGATTTAATGAGGTCTTTTACCGCTGAAATGATGGCCATTGAATAGGCCTTCATTTCTTCAGAGGGGACAAACGGCGAGTCGTACATATGGGCAACGTCCCATTTGATGACCGGTTCATCCTGAATCACCCGGTCAAGGGTAAACCGCCCGATAGCATTGATCATGATCTGTATCGTTTTCTCGTCAACGGGATTGACTTTAATAATCTTTATGGCAACGCCGACCTTGTACAGGTCGGAAGAATCAACGTGGCCGTCATGCTGATGTTCGATGAGCACAACCCCGCCGATCTTATTGTCAGATTCGAGAATTTCACTGGCAGTGTCGATCATGGTTTCCCCGGTGAGCACCAGAGGGATCATCATGCCCGGGAATATCGGCCTCTGAGATAACGGAATAACGGGAATGACCGAAGGAAGAATCTCATGAGGTATCATCAGCTGGTTCTGGTTATTTTTTTCTTCTTCTCCCATGTGCGCCTGCCTTAAACAAGGAATAAATTACAGTTTGTTCCGCTATTTATTTTTAAAACTCTCCAGAGAGTCAATAAAAAATTTCCTGGCCTTCCACTCATCAAGAGTAAAGACATACGGGCTTGCCGATGAAGACGCGACATACTTCTTATCAGCGTTGTTATCATAGATGCGCAGTTCCGTTTCAGCGTTAAAAGCGTTGATCGTTACCACGGTTGAGGGCCTTCCCAGTTTCTCTTTTTTCATGTCAGGAAACCCCGCTGCCTTGAGCGGATCAAGCGCTGACAGGAACTGGCCGACTTTTTTCCCGTCAAGGGCGACCTTTTCGAAACCGCGGCAGACCCACACATCCTCCTTTTTCTTCGGCTTTTCTTCTTTATCGTTATCTTTCGCGACTGTATCTTCAACAGGGGCCTGTTCAGCCTGTTTTTTTTCAAAAACAAAACTGCGTCCCTTATAGGTGACTTTAAAGGATGACACCGCGTCCCTGCTTATTTTAATTATAGTTTTATCTCTCAATTGATCAACAGTTTTATTGAGCAGGGCGTCAAAAACCCCCGATGCCAGGTAAACGGCCTTGCCGCTGTCAAGAGTGATAAATGTGTGCCGGTTCGTCGGGCTTTTTTTGCCGAAGTGTATTCTCCTGAAAACAGCTCCGTCCTTTTTAATCTGTACTTCAGTGTATTTTTCAGGCACAAGGCCGTACTTCTCGAGGTAGCCCTTTTCCGAAACAAGGTCCACGACTTCAAGGTCTTTCATTTTGGCGAGGATGCTTTCCACGCTGGATTCGTCCGCCGGGAATGCCTCGGTTCCGATGAGCCATTTGGTGTCCTTTTTCTGAAGCGTGACAACCGACTCGCCTTTCGTAATAATCATTTCATCAGGCGAGTCCTTCCATACCATGTCAGGGCCGCTGTGCCAGTTCCTCCCGGAAATAATCAGGTAAAGCGCCAGCGCCGCGATAATGCCGAGGCTGAACAGGATCTTTTTATTCATGGCTTTCCTCCTTGCTGAAAAGCTGCTGAAGGCTGCGGCGCCTTCGTGACCGGTGCTGCCACACCAGCAGGCCGGCTATGACCACGAAGAAGGGAAGGCCCGCAACGTTGACTGCCTTATAGATGAAGCGCTCCCTGTCCCCGGTCTTCACGAGCGGGTTATACTCAAGGCTCTTGCTCTTCATTTCGGGAATGTGATAGTTGCCGGCCATGAAATCAACCATGTTATGCAGAAGTACGGCGTTCGAGAAAACATCGTCCTCGCCGCCCATATCTGACGTGATTATTCTCCGTGAATCGAGCAGAAAGCCCGACCGCGTGATTTCAGAAGTCCCCACCACAATGATGGATGACTTTGCTGACTGGACGGTCCTGTCGAGCTTCTGGGCGCTGACCATTGAGGCGCGCTGGCCTTTCCCGGCATCCTTATCGTTAACCGGTACCGGCTGGTCTTTAAAGAAGCTGTCAAACGGACCGCTTACCAGGCATGCGATGGGATAGCTTTTAAAATCCTTATCGTCCCCCGCGTCCATCATGAACGGATTGAAATTCATCCTCCCGGTCATGAGCCAGCTTTCATCGGAAGACGATACCAGATTCACCGCGATAACGCCTTCCTTTTTAAGCTTCTCGCTGTCCGTGACGACTGATGACGTCTTGATAAAGACCGCGCCTTTGAGGTATTTCGTGATAACACTCCCGTCATCAAGGCCCTTGTCGGTTATGATCGGGACAAGGGGATAGTCCCTGATCATGTTGCCCATATTGACCTTCGCTGAATTCTTGTCCAGGACGATGTCCCTGTTGACCGTGATACCGTAATGCGACAGGAGCTTTTCAAGGTTCGTGTTCACCGGAAGCACCACGGGCTCCTGCTGCCCGTAGAAGTTCTGCTGCCTTCCCATGTTCACTTCCTCGAAGGAGTCGATAAAAAATATGGCCGCCCTGCCCTTCATCAGAAACTGGTCAATTTTATACAGCTCGTAATCGCTGAACCCGCTCTTCGGGCCGTTGATGATCAGAGTGCCGATATCGCCGGGGATATCGTCCTTTGACAGGTCAAGCTCCCTGACCGTATAGACATCGGAAAGTATCTTATTAAGCAGGCCCGCGCCTTCCCTGGTCTGTTCGTCACGGATGCCGGGCTCGCGGTGGCCGGTTACATAGCCGACCCTCGGGTTCGTGCTGACCAGGGTGCCGATGGCGTCATTGATCCTGTCTTCAAGCCCGTCGATTCCGGATATCACGTAATTGCCGAAAAGGGTCGGCATCACGTTCAGTTCAATGACTGAAAATTTTCCCGGTATCTCCATAACGATGCCGAGGTAGCCCTCGCCCGCCTTCATCGCTTTACCGGAAGCGGTAGCGCCCCCTCCCCACTTCAGCTTCTTCAGGCCGTAGATACCGGCGAGGTCCTTTTTGTTTTCGTCCTTGGAAGTATCGATCACATTGAGATGCATCTTGCCGTAGTTGTTGACGTTGGTTTTTTCAACCGCGTCGCTGACGGCCTTTTCAAGATTGTTGATCCCGTCAATGGGGAGGTTTTTCAGGTTGCTGTCAAGGTAAAGGTTGAGCTGCACCGGGTCTTTCAGGCCCAGGAGGCCGTCAATCTTTCCTGACATCTTCATGATCAAAGACGTTATCTGATATTCAAGGCCCGCGGGGCTCGTTATTGACTGAACCTTTTCAACAAGGTCCGCCTGCTGGATCACCAGCCCCATGTAGGTACTGCGATAGGTGACCTGGTCATTGACGTATTCCCTGCTCTTCACCGGCCTGATCCCGAAATCGGACGCTTCCTTTTCAAGGTCGTCCTCACCAACGATTGAATAGCTGAAATAGCGGTTGCCGTAGTAGTCGTATTCATCGAGCAGATCGACCAGGTACCGGTACAGCGACTTGTGCTCAGCCGGAAGGTCTTTTGAAAAAAGCACTCGCACCGTGAGCTTCTCATTCAGATTGTTTACCACGTCCCGGCTCTTGTCCGAAAGGGAATAGGTCCCGTTCCTGGTCAGGTCGAACCGGACATTGAGCGTGACCGCCGCTATATTGATGAGAATGATAATGGCGATATTCAATAAAAACTGAAAGTCCTTTCCGCCGCCCCTGAACATCCCGGCCACATATGAGATTACTGCGTCTTTCTTTTCCCTGATATTCATGGCGTTTATCTCCTTTCATCAAGAGTCTTGACCGTGGCGAGCATGCACAGGGCCATTATGGACACGAAATAAATGATGTCCCTGGTGTCGATCACGCCTTTGGATATGTTCTGGAAATGGGTATCGCTTCCCAGGTATTCAAGAAAGCCCAGAAAGGACGGCATGAAGAACACGATCTTGTCAACGAGCCAGAGAGAAAAACACGCCGCCCACGCGGTGATAAAGCCGATCACCTGGTTCCTGCTCAGCGACGAAGCGAGCACGCCGATCGAGGTGTAGGCGCCCCCGAGCAGTATCGCGCCGATATAGCCGCCGATGATCGGCCCCGGGTCGGGAGAGCCGACGATGAGCAGGGTGATGACATACAGCAGGGTGGGAGCGATCATGACCGCGGTGAACACCGTGCCCGCGAGAAACTTGCCCGCGACCACGTCGAGGGACGTTACCGGCAGGGTCATCAGTATTTCAAGGGAGCCGCTCTGCCGCTCTTCGGAAAAGAGGCGCATGGTCACCGCGGGGACGACAAAGGTGAACATCAGCGGCAGCAGCTGGAAGAAATTCCTCATCTCGGCCTGGTTGAAATAAAAGAAATCCTTGAAAAAGAAAAATCCCGTGAATATTACAAAAAGCGCTATGACGATATAGGCGATGGGGCTGATGAAATAGGCCTTCAGCTCCTTTCTCATTATGATAAATGCCCGGTTAAATCTGTCCATGGCTTCCTCCCTGGGTGAGCTGTCTGAAAATATGTTCAAGTGACATCTGTTCCTGTTTCATCTCGTACAGGACCCAGCCCTTTTCGCCCGCCATGGTGAATATCCCGGGCCTGATTTCTGATTCTCCGTCGACAACGACCACTGCCGCGGTGAGATGCTCATCCTGGACCTGGAACACGTCCCTGACGCCCTGCAGGTCTTTCAGCGCGCCGGACAGCGCCGCATAATCAGCGCCGCTTATTTTGACCGTGATTCTTCTTTCCTTGCCGTGGGCCTTCTGCAAGATTTCGGTGCGGTCGTCAGCGACGATACTGCCGCGGTCGATAATGATCACGCGGTCGCAGGTCGCCTCGACTTCAGGCAGTATATGCGTTGAAAGGATGACGGTCTTCTTCTTTCCGATCTCCCTGATCAGATTCCTGATCTCAACGATCTGGTTCGGGTCAAGGCCGCTGGTCGGCTCGTCAAGAATGAGTATCTCGGGGTCATGGATCATGGCGTGCGCCAGGCCCACGCGCTGTTTGTATCCCTTGGAAAGCTCGCTGATATTCTTGTGCATTACCTCGGTTATGCCGCAGAGCTTTCCCATTTCAGCGATCCGGGCCTCTGCGGTGACGCCATGCACCTCTGAAACGTAGCTCAGATAATCATACACGAGCATGTCGGGATACAGTGGAGCGGATTCAGGCAGGTAGCCGATGGTCTTTTTCACCTCGAGAGGATGTTCCCTGACGTTATAATCCCCGATTTCGATGTCTCCCGCATCCGGGTTCAGGTAGCAGGTAAGCATCCTCAGTGTGGTGGTCTTGCCCGCACCATTGGGCCCGAGGATACCGGTGATCTCCCCTTTCCGGATGGTGAAGGAGACGTTGTTCACAGCGACAAGATCGCCGAATGATTTAGTTAAACCCCGCGCGCTGATCATTGATATAATCTCCTTAATTTAAAATAGTTTCAGTGATAAAGATTTATTTACCGAGATTTTGAAGTGCTATTTAAATATAACTATGAAAAAATATAACATTTGATGTTACATTTTTT
>DAIUKG010000016.1:0-85836 GCA_036848375.1 Spirochaetota bacterium | reverse complement strand
GGATGACAACAAAATGGGTTATGAAACGGTTGCCCCTGAAAATAATTTGCTACCGGGTGTGCCTTCACTGTAAACAAAACAAACTCCTTGACAAAATCGGTCATTTCACTAATTTATCGCAATTGCTTGATCTGCGGTCTTCGTATAACAAATCCATCAATGATCCCTCCGGACAGCCGGTTGGGGGAGGAATTAATGAGCAGACTCTTTGATGAGGACAAATCAAACCTGCAGGCGAAATTTGACGCCCAGAAAATCGCGTTTGCCCCGCTGATGTTCCAGGCTGCACGCGTGCTTCGCGATTCAGGTATTCTTGATATAATAAAAAAACACCGCCGCACCGGCCTGACCCCGGAAGAGATCGCGGAAAAATCAGGGGTCTCTCTTTACGGCGTAAAGGTCCTCACCGAGGCCGGCCTCGCCATGGACCTGCTCAGGCTTGAGGACGACAGGTTTTATATTACCAAGACCGGGTTTTTTGTCCTCACTGACCGCATGACCAGGGTGAACATGGATTTTGCCCATGACGTGTGCTACAAGGGGATGTTTCATCTTGACAGGGCGATTGCGGAGGCGCGGCCGGCAGGACTCGGGGAATTCGGCGACTGGGAAACGATTTACCAGGCGCTCTCGTCACTTCCGCCGAAGGCCCAGGAGAGCTGGTTCGCGTTTGATCATTACTATTCGGATGACGCTTTTCCCGCTGCCCTTCCTCTCGTATTTAAACGCAAACCGAAAAAACTGATGGACATCGGCGGCAATACCGGGAAATGGGCGTTTCAGTGCACCGACTTTAACCCGGATGTTTCTGTAACCATTCTTGACCTGCCGGGCCAGCTTGCCATGGCGCAAAAGAACATCAGGGAGCGGGGCCGTGAAGGCCGCATCGGGACCCATGCGATCAATATTCTTGACCCGTCACAGGCCTTCCCCCGCGGACATGACGCGATATGGATGAGCCAGTTTCTTGACTGCTTTTCGGAGACGGAAATCATTTCGATCCTGAAAAGGGCGCATGAGGCGATGGATGAAAACGCGGTGCTGTTCATCATGGAAACATACTGGGACAGGCAGAGCTATGAAGCGGCGCGCTACTGCGTTATCGGCACGTCCCTCTATTTCACCGCGATGGCGAACGGCAACAGCAAGATGTACCATTCGAAAGACATGATCAAATGCCTCAGGGAAGCCGGCCTTGTCGTTGAAGATGATGTCGATAATGTCGGGATCAGCCATACGCTGTTCGCCTGCAAAAAAAGATGACAGCCGGACTGTTACTGCGCCTGCCCGCTGTTGTATTGAGGCGGGCGGAAAACCGGCCAAAAATATCTTGACAAATCGTTTCTCCGGTTAAACAACCATATTTTATTATTAATATAAGAGAAATCGGTACCGTGATGAATATGACGAAACAACCTGTAGTGGTGATCGGCGAGGGAGACCTCTCCCTGGACCAGATCATTGATGTTGCCAAGGGGAGGGCGTCGGTGAAAATAAGCAGCGACCCTGCCTTTGCTGAAAAAATAGCCCATTCGAAAAAGCTGCTCCTGAACGCAATGGAAACCGGGGTCCCGGTTTATGGTGTAACCACCGGGTACGGCAAATCGTGCGGCAAAAGAATGGCCATGGAAGTCGCGCTGAAGAACGGCGGCAATCTTCTCCGCTTTCACGGGTGCGGGACCGGCGAGCCCCTGGGAATTGAAGAGACGCGCGCCGCGATCCTGACCAGAATCCTCTGCTTTTCACGCGGCTTCTCGTGCGTTTCAATGGACCTGATTTCGCAGATGGCCGCTTTTCTCAATGAGGGAATAACGCCTGTTGTGCCTTCAGAAGGCTCGGTAGGCGCGTCCGGCGACCTGACCCCGATGTGCTATGTCGCGGCCGCTCTCGCCGGAGAGCGCGAAGTGTTTTACCGCGGCCGCCGCATGCCCGCGGAAGAGGCCCTGAAGCTCGCGGGGCTTCCCCGGTACGTGTTCGGACCCAAAGAGCCGCTTGCGATCATCAACGGGACCTCGACCATGACCGGCATCGCGTGCGTGGTGCTGCACCGGACCAGAAGGATCATCAACGCGGCACTTGCCGCGACATGCCTGACCATACACGGGATGAAAGGGAACGCCCATCATTATCATCCGACCATATCAAAAGCGAAACCGCACCCGGGCCAGGCCCTGGTGGCGCGAAGGATCCTCCGCCTCCTGGACGCGACGATCCCGCACGGAGAGCTTGAGGCGGACGAGCTTGAAACGCTCCAGGACCCGTATTCGATACGCTGCTGCCCGCAGATCTTAGGCGTGCTCGTTGACGCGCTCGACTGGATCGTGCGCTGGATTGAAATTGAGGCCAACAGCAACAACGACAACCCGCTGTGCGACCCTGAAACGGGCGAGGTGCTCATGGGGGGGAACTTCTACGGCGGCCATGTCGTGTTCGCGATGGATTCGCTCAAGGCGGCCCTCGCGTCAGTCGCGGACATGTGCGACCGGCAGGTGCAGCTCCTGGTCAACCCGAACGTCAACCGCGGCCTTCCCGCTGACCTGGTGCGGGTGACCGGCGACGACCGGCTGTACAATCACGGCTTCAAGGCCATGTCGATATCGGCTTCGGCCCTGGCCGCTGAAGCGCTCAAGGCGGCGATGCCCGCCGCGGTTTTTTCGCGATCAACCGAATCGCACAACCAGGACAAGGTGAGCATGGGAACGATCGGGGCGCGCGACGCGGCGAGGATATGCCAGCTGGTTGAGCGCACGCTCGCGATCCATCTTCTCACCGCAGCCCAGGCGTGCGATATACGGGGAAAAGTGGAATGCAGGCCTTCATTGAAAAAAATGTATGACGAAGTCCGTTCCATTGCCGGCCCGAACCTTCAGGACAGGCCCATGGACAGCGACATTGAACTGCTTGCGGCCGCGATAAAAGAGAAAAACATATTTATGTCCGCTGATGAATAAGGAACAGTCAATAAGCCATGAAGTCTCGCTGACGATCCCCTTTTACGATCTTGACCCCATGCAGATCGTGTGGCACGGCAATTACCTGAATTATTTCGAAATAGCCCGGGCCGCGCTTTTTGACTCGGTGGGAATAAACCTCTATGATTTTTTTGACAAAACGGGCATCATCTTTCCCGTGATCAGGACGTCGACGAAACATATTTTCCCTCTCCGCTACCGGGACGTTGTTACGTGCAGGGCGACCGTTGTCGAGGCCCGGAACAAGCTCGCGGTCGAGTTTGAGGTGCGCCTTGCCGCTGACGGGAAGGTCTGCACGCGGGGGCGCACCGAGCAGGTGGCGGTGCAGGCGCCGCAGATGGAGATGCTTTTTCAAATTCCTGATGAAATCAGAAAGGCCCTGGGAATGACATGATGAATTTCAATGAAGCCGTTAAAGCAGGTTACGAGCGGCTTGCCGCGTGGTCGGAACTGCTGGACAGGATAAACGTGTATCCTGTCGCTGACGGAGACACCGGAAGGAACCTTCTTATCAGCCTTGCCCCCCTGCGATTCATGCCAAAAGAGAGAAGTTCGGTCATAAGAAAGATCCTGCTGTCCGCCAGGGGAAATTCGGGCAATATCGCCGCGCGTTTTTTTTCGTGCTTTCTCGAGGCCGGTTCACTCAATGACATGGAACCATCCGCACGCAGAGGCAGGGACGCCGCTTTCGGCGCGGTTGACGTGCCGCGGCCCGGCACCATGCTCACCCTGTTTGACTCTCTGTGCGGGTTCATGAATGACAACCCGTTTGGGGCTGACGGTCGCTGGGTCGGGGCGCTCATCGGGCACCTTGAAGGAACAGTGAAGTCGACACAGAAGCTCCTGCCGAAGCTGGAGAAGGCCGGCGTCGTTGATTCGGGCGCCCTGGGCATGTTTCTTTTTTTTGAAGGGTTTTTTTCAACAATGGCGGGGATGACGGAAACCTTTGTCCCGGTCTCAGACCGGTTCAGGGGCATGCTCTCCGTGGCCTCGTCCTTCAGTGAGGAAGAGGAAGAGGGCTACTGCCTGGACATGGTGCTCGACGTTTCAGGCGCGCGGGACGACGCGGTGAAAAGCATCGCCGGTATGGGCGAAAGCGTCGTTGTCATCCGCGACAGCGACTATCTCAAGGTGCATCTTCACACCGGGAACAGGGAGGACACTCTGAAAAGAATCGGCGAGGTCGGAAAGATCGTGCGCGTTTCAAGCGATGACCTCGCGGTGCAGGTCCGGGACTTCCGCGCGGCGAAAAAAACATCCCCCTGCCATATCGTGAGCGACGCGGCGGGCTCGCTGACCAGGGATGACGCATCCAGGTACGGGTTCAGCCTGCTTGACAGCTATATTCTCGCAGGGGAGGATTCGGTGCCCGAGACTTTTTTCCCGGGGGACGATCTTTACGCCCTGATGAAGCGCGGGGTGCGGGTGTCGACCTCGCAGGCCTCGGTGTTCGAGCGGCACCAGCACTATGAGCGGCTCCTGAACGAGCACGAGCGGGTGCTGTACCTGTGCGTGGGTTCGGTCTACACCGGAAATTATGCCACTGCCGTTGAATGGAAGAAGGCCCACGACCCCGGAAACAGGTTCCGCGTCATAGACACGGGCATCGCCTCAGGCAAGCTCGGCCTTGCCGTGCTCGCGACTGCCCGTTGCGCTTCGGGTGAAACCGACGCTGACCGCGTGACCTTGTTCGCTGAAAAAGCGATAGCTGCATGCTCCGAATACCTGTTTCTCGAGCGGCTCCACTACCTCGCTGCAGGCGGAAGAATGTCGCGCACCGGGGCCTTTTTCGGGGACCTGTTCAGCGTCAGGCCCGTGGTCAGCCCTTTTGCCGACGGCGCGAGAAAGGTCGGCATCGCGCGCAGCAGCGGCGAGCAGATCGACTTTCTCATTGAAAAGATGAAAGAGGCCCTGGCGGAAAAATCATCCCCCCTGGTGATGCTCCAGTACACCGATAACGCTGACTGGGTCAGGGACACCATAAAGACGAAAATCAGCGCCGCGTTTCCCGGCGCTGAATGTATCATGCGGCCCCTGTCGCTGACGACCGGCGCCCATACCGGGCCCGGGACCTGGGGCGTGTCGTTTCTGCCCGGGGAATTTAAACGATAAAGGGCAATTTTACCGGACCGGTGATCATATGAAAGCGAACAACTATAATACCTCAGGCAGCCGTTTTGTTTTTATTATTCCTGTTTACAATCATGCCGCGCGGATCGCTGACGTGGTAAGCCGCGCCCGAAGCACCGGGATTCCGGTGATCGTGGTTGATGACGGCTCAACCGACGCGACCGCGGATGCTCTGAGCCGCATCGAGGGCATCACCCTGATCAGGCACGAAACCAACCGCGGCAAGGGCGCCGCGCTCAAGACCGGCATGGCCCGGGCCGCCGGGGTCGCGGACTGGGCGATCACGGTTGACGCTGACGGCCAGCACGACCCCGCAGAGGCCGGTGAGCTGATACGGGCCCTGCACGGAAAGGGGCGGGCCATCGTGCTCGGCGTCAGAAAGAACATGGTCGGGCCGGACGTCCCCTGGACCAGCTCGTTCGGGAGGAAGTTTTCGAATTTCTGGGTGTGGGTGTCGGGCGGCCCGCTGGTACGCGACACGCAGAGCGGGTTCAGGATTTACCCTGTTCCCGAGACCCTTGAACTCAACGTCAGGGCGGACCGCTTCCAGTACGAGGTCGAGGTGATCGCCCGGGCCGGGTGGAAGGGACTTCCCGTGCTCGAGGCCCTGGTGGGCGTGAGCTATCGTCCCGGCATGGAGCGGGTCTCGCATTTCAGGCCCTTTGTCGATTTCATGCGAAACTCCGGGACCTTCGCCCGGCTTATCAACCAGCGCATCTTTATTCCGCGCTTTATACGAAAAAGGATGTAGGATATTCGGCATAAAAAGGCTTGATTCACCGGATGAAATCGTGTCAGTGTACACGGGATCGGCTGATTCATTGATGCACCTGCACTGATGCCGGCAATAAACAATGAGCAATCACGGACTGATAATACGCTGGAAACTGGTCATCGCGGTCGTTCTTTCAGGGGCTTTCATGCTCGCCTGGGCGCTTTTCTCCCTGAAGATCGATACGGACGTGCTCTCGTCGCTGCCCTCGGGCGACCGGGCGATCAGCGACGCGCGCTATATCTTTGAACACCACCCGATACAGGACCAGATCGCGGTCGATCTCGCGCTGGATTCGGGCGGGCCCGACCTCCTGGTGGACGGCGCGGTCGCGGTTGAAACCATGCTCAAACAGAGCGGCCTGTTCACCTCCGTGGGCACCGAAGAGATGATGGACCGCATGCCCGATCTCATGGACCACATTCTGGGCGGTATGCCGCTCCTGTTCACCGAAAAAGACCTGCATGAAAGAATTGAACCCCTGCTGCAGCCTGATTCGATCAGGGAGAAGCTCCGGGCGCACCTCGATTCCCTGGCGAACCTGGAAGGGGTCGGCAGCGCCGAATTTATCTCGCGCGACCCTCTGGGGTTCAGCGCCTGTATCTTTGAAAAACTCGCCGCTCTTGCGCCGTCAATGAAAAACAGTTTTTACCGGGGCCACCTTCTTTCCGAGAACGGAAAGCATGTGCTGATCATAGCGCGGCCGGTAAAATCCGCCATGGACACCGCGGCCGCTGCCGAAATATCGGACATTTTTGTCAGGGCCGAAAAGGAATTAAGCGGGAAGTTCAGCGGGCGGGGATGTTCTTTCACCCTGACCCCGGTCGGGGCGTTTCGCGCTTCGCTTGACAACGAGCGCTCGGCGCGCGCCGATGTTCAGCGCGCCGTGGTCTTCGCGACAATCGGCATTTTACTGCTGCTGCTGTTTTCGTTCCCGCGGCCCTATATGGGCGTTCTCGCGCTGGTCCCGGCACTGTTCGGGACCGTTGCCGCGTTTTTTACGTTTTCGCTGGTCTATGACAGCATATCGGTCATGGCCCTGGGTTTCGGCGGCGCGGTGATATCAATAACCGTTGACCACGGTATCGCGTATATGCTTTTCCTGGACCGGCCCCATGACACCAGCGGGTCGGCCGCGGCGCGCGAGGTCCGCTCCGTTGGCCTGCTCGCGGCGCTGACGACCGTGGGCGCCTTTCTGTCATTATACATAAGCGGCTTTGCCATCCTGGTGCAGATCGGCCTGTTCGCGGCCCTGGGCATCGCGTATTCCTTTATTTTCATACACACCGTCTTCAACCGGATGTTCCCCCGCATACCCGCAGCCCCGGCAGGCCGCAGGCTTCCGGTGATCAGTTTCATCAGCAGGGTGGTTACCTCTGGAGGGAAATATAAGCTCGCGCTTGCCGTGGTGTTCGCAGCGGTCATGGCCTTTTTTGCCAGGCCTGAATTCACGGTCGACCTGAACGCCATGAACAGCGTAAGCAGGGAAACCCTTGAAGCGGAAAAGCTTCTGTCAGAAACATGGGGCAACGTGTTTGACCGCGTGTACGTGCTGGCCGAAGGCCGCGACCTGGCGGGGCTGAAAAAGTCAAGCGACCGGGTCACGGCCATGATCGACGAGGATGTATCCGGAGAAAGGCTCAACCCGTCATTTTCACTGTCCATGATTTTCCCGGGCGAAGACCGGGCGCGCGCCAATCTTGAGGCATGGAGCCGTTTCTGGAGCGCGCGCAGGCTGGCGAAGATGCGAGGCGAATTGAAAGCGGGCGCGCGCGAAACCGGGTTTTCGGACAGCGCCTTTGATCCTTTTTTTAGGCTGTTTTCGGGAGCACACCGCGTCCGCATGGACATTCCCGAAAACCTGTACCGGATTCTGGGCATTTCACGAAACACGCAGACCGGGTCATGGATGTCCTTTGTGTCGCTGCGGCCCGGAAGCAATTATGATTCAGCCTCGTTTTTTGAGCGCTACTCACGCGTTGATACGCTTAAGATTTTTGACCCGAAGTTTTTTTCGCAGCGCCTGGGGCGGCATCTTTCAGGAACGTTCATCCGCATGATGATCGTCATCTGCGTCAGCGTCGTTGTTCTGCTTGTGTTCTTTTTTCTTGATCCGGCCCTGGCGATTGTTTCCCTTTTGCCGATCGTCTTCGCCATGCTTTCGACCCTGGGAACGCTGAACCTTCTGGGCCACCCCTTCGGCATCCCGGAACTGATGCTGTCGATTGTTATTGTGGGCATGGGAATCGATTATTCGCTCTACCTTGTCAGGGCGGCCCAGCGCTACGGCAGCCTGAAACACGAGAACGCCGGCCTGATCAGCACCACCGTGTTCCTGGCTTCAGCATCGACCCTGATCGGGTTCGGGGCCCTTTTGTGCGCGGAGCATTCCCTGCTCAGGGGCGCCGGGATCGCGTGCTTTTTCGGAATAGGCTATGCGCTGATCGGGGCGTTTGCCATCCTTCCCCCCCTGCTTGACAGGATTTTCGCCGGGAGAGATGCTGCCGCAACCGGCACGGCTGTTCCCGGCACTGCCGCGCAGAGAAGGAAAGCCGTTAACGCGCGCTACCGGCACCGCGAGGCCTATCCGCGGGTCTTTGCCCGCATTAAAATGGTGACGGACCCCATGTTCGGCGAGATCGACCGCTACCTGAACAGTCCCTCGGTGGTTTACGATATCGGTGCCGGCTACGGCGTTCCCGCCGCCTGGATCCTGTGCGGGCATCCCGGCACCCGGGTGTACGGCATTGAGCCGGACCATGAGCGGGCCTGGGTCGCGAATATCATTACGGGCGGGGACGGAGAAGTGCGGCAGGGCGCGGCGCCTGACCTGCCTGCTTTTCCCCTGAAGGCCGACACGGTTCTGATGCTCGACATGGTTCATCACCTTGACCGGGAGGCGCTGATGCGGACGCTGACGAATATCGGTGAGGTCGCGTCACCTTCTCACCGGATCATCATGCGGATGACGGTCCCGTCCGGGGAAAAATTTCCCCTTATGCGGTGGATCGAGATCTTCCGCCTGGGTCTTGCCATGAAAAAGCCCTGTTACCGCACGGTCAGTGACATGGAAGGTCTGCTTGTAAACAACGGCTATCTTCCTGTTGTGCGGGAGCCTTCGGGCAACGGCAGGGAAGAGTTCTGGATAATCGCCGATAGGAAAGAGGGCCGCGCATGATCGCCGTTTTTCATGATTTTGTTGTCCGCGTGTCAGGCCTGCTCGGGCCCTGGTTTTTCAGTGTTATGGCGTGGCTCATCGCGACCGGTTATTTCTGCCTGATCCCCGCCCGTGTTGTTGCTTCGTCCAGGGTTTACCGGGCCCTGTATCCGGAGAGGAGCCGCCTTTTTCATATCCGCTGCGTGTGGCGGCAGTACCAGAGCTTTACCAGGGTCATCCTTGACCGCATGTTGTTGCTGAATTACGGAAATATTAATTTTTCTTCGCATGGCTGGGAGCACCTGGTCAGGGCCGGGAAGGAAGGCAGGGGAGGGGTCATCGTGATGTCCCACATGGGGAACTGGGACGTGGCCGCCCATCTTCTCAGGAAGGAAGGGATTCCCCTGATGATATTCATGGGCGCCAAAGACAGGGAACAGCTTGAAAAAAGGCAAAAGGACGACCTCTCTGAAAGGGGCATCAGGATCGTTGCCGTGGGGAAGGACGGAGGGTCTCCCCTTGACATCATCGAGGGCCTGAGCTTTGTCCGCCGGGGAGGATTTGTCGCGCTGACCGGGGACCTGCTCTGGAACAGGTCGCAGCGGTCAGTGGAGGCGCAGTTTCTCGGCCGCCCCGTAAAGCTCCCGGTCGCGCCTTATATTCTGGCCATGAAAGCCGGCGCGCCGCTTTTGTTTTTTTTCGCTTTCCGGAACGGCCCGGGCAGCTATTCGTTCAGCATCAGCGAGACCCTGCGCCTGCCCCGCGCCCGCGGTGATGCAGCTGATGAAGCGGTCAGGAACGCGGCCCAGCACTATGCTGACGTCCTCACGGCCAGATTGCGGGAACATCCCTTCCAGTGGTATCATTTCAAGGATTTTTTTGCTCAATAATAATTATTATACTGTGGTATACTGACAGGGCCTGAAGACCTGAGATCAGTGGCGGATATGCCATGAGAGAAACAACAATCATCAGCCTTGAATCGGTTGACTCAACGAGCGACTATCTTAAACGGCATCACGAGCTCTGGAACGGCAACACGGTCGTTCACGCCAGGGAGCAGATCAAGGGAAGGGGAAGGCTGAACCGGACCTGGGCGTCGAACCCGGGCCTTGACCTGACTTTTTCTTTTGTCGTTACCCCGGGGCCGGACATAAGCCCGGTGTCGGCGGTCAGCATCATTGCCGGCATCGCCCTGTACCGGGTAATGGCGAACTATTGCGCCGGCGGCCTGGGCTTAAAGTGGCCCAATGACCTGTATCATAGCGGAAGAAAACTTGCGGGTATCCTGTGCGAACTGGTGTACAGCGACAGGCCGCATGTTATTATCGGAATCGGCATGAATGTGAATTCCCGGACCTTTTCCCGCGACATCGCGGGGCAGGCAACGTCGCTCGCGATGATTACCGGCAGGGAGCATGACATCCTGAAGCTGATGCGTGAAATAGTCGCTTCTTCTATTGATCTGATCGGGTCAACCACGCTTCCTCTGGAACAGCACCTGATTGATGAATGGAACAATGCTTCGGCGCTCACCGGAGCGGCAGTGAACTATTTTACCGGAGGAATGTGGCGGAAAGGGGTTGTGCTCTCCATTGACGGGCAGGGCTGCCTCGTTGTCTGCGATACTGTCGCCGGAAAAGAGGTCGCCCTGTGCGGCGATATTCCCGTTATTCAGGACTGATGTGTGCGGCGCTTTAGAACGGGAGAAATTATTATTGAAAAATGCGTATCTGCGTGAATAAATAGCCATGATGGTTAAACAGGATAAATTCCAGGATTTTTACCGCGCTGTTGACGCCCTGAAAGGCATCAATCCCATAATTTCAGGCAGGCGCTCTTCTGACGGGGTCATGGCCCTGAAAAAGCGGGATTTCCGGCTTCAGAAAGTGCTGGTCGCCAACCGGGGGGAGATCGCCAAACGGTTTTTTCTCGCGCTTCATGAAGAGGGAATTCCCTCGGTGGCGGTGGTGACCGAGGTCGACCGGGGCCAGTCCTGGTATGAATTCGCTGACGAGGTCATTTTTATCGGCAACAGGGACAATTACGCCGACAAATGGGTGATCATCGCTGCGCTGTATCTTTCAAAGGCCAACGCGCTTTATTCGGGCTACGGGTTTTTATCCGAGAGCCCCGAATTTGTCGAAACCCTCGATCTTGTCTCACGGCACCTTAACCAGGAAATACTATTCATGGGCCCCCACCACAGCACCATGAGGATGGTGGGTGATAAGATCAACGCGCGCAACCTGGCACGGGAAGCGGAAATTCCTCTTTTCATGAGCTCGGAACTGTTGCGGGAAAACGAGCGTGACCGGGCCTTTGAACAGGCAAGAGCGATCGGTTTTCCCCTTATGATCAAGCTCAGCGCCGGCGGCGGGGGCAAGGGCATGCAGGCCGTGAATGATGAGGACGAGCTTGCGGACGCGATCGAATCCATATCACGGATCGGGCGTGAGCTGTACCGCGACACCTCTTTTTACCTCGAGGAATACATCAGAAAACCGGTGCACATCGAAGTGCAGATATTCAACAGCTGGGCCATAGGCATCAGAAAGTGCGCCGTACAGAGACGAAACCAGAAGATCATCGAGGAAAGCGGCCACACCTTTCTGGATGATTACGTTTCCCTGACACTTCTGGCGGCCGCTGAGAAAATCGCCGCGGTTTCGGGCTATAACCGCGGCGGGGGCGCCGGCACCGTTGAGTTTCTCATCGACCAGGAAACAGGACGCATGGGATTTATCGAGGTGAACACGCGCCTCCAGGTGGAATACGCGGTGACCGACCAGTCCCTGGGCATAGACCTGGCCAAGTGGCAGATCCTCTTCTACGACGGCAGGGAAAATGAAATATTCGGCCTTGACGTGTTAAAGAGCAGGATGTCCCAGCGAGACCATTCAATCGAGTGCAGAATATACGCCGAGGAGCCGGAAAACAATTATCTTCCCTCGCCGGGCATGATTTCCGTTATGGACCTGCCCACGTTCAACGGTATCAGGTGTGATTTCGGCTTCAGCGAAGGCGACAGCGTTTTATCCATGTACGATCCCCTGATCGGTAAAATAATCGCCCACGGCGCCACGAGAAAGGAAGCCATCATCCGCATGGAACGGGCCCTTCAGGAGCTGTACATCAAGGGAGTGAAAACAAACATCAACCAGCTCCTGAGGATCGTCAGGCATGAAGCGTTTGTCCGGGGTGATTATACCAACAACCTCCTCGCGGAGCACGCGGAGCTGAATTTTTCAATCGGTGATGAAGGCGGCAGTGATATTCATGACCGGAGAAAAAAGAAGCAGGTCATCTTCGGCGCGTTCACCGAATATATCCACGCGATTCAGCGCTCGGTGAGGGGCTTCCTGGTGATCGCCAATATTGAAAGCATTATTGATTCGCCCGTTGTTTCAGACGTGCCCTCGCGTTTTATCCTGAAATACCAGGGGGACGACTACACGGTTGAATTCATCCAGACAGCGATCGACACGTTCATCGCATATGTAAACGGCGTGTATAACGGCCGGATCATCGTGATATCCGTAAACGTCCGCAGCGATGATTTTCTTTTAATATTCGGGAACAGCTCATACCGCCTCAGGATCAACCGGTACGCGGATTATATTGATATCAGGATGCGGGGGGATGACAATAAAATCAACTATTACCGCGTGTCAGTGAAGTCAGACAGGGCGGCACTGGACCACAACATCCAGGCGATACGCTCTCCTTTCCAGGGGACGTTTATCGGTTTCTGCAGGGACGACCTGCTTCCCGGGGCACGGGTCGAATGCAATGAGCCGTTGATTGTTCTTTCGTCGATGAAAATGGAAACAACGCTCAACTCTCCCTGCAGCGGGAAGATTCTTGAAGTAATTGAAAATGGTGATCTCTCACGGCTGCATCTGGCAAAAACGCCTGACGGAAGGATCATCGGGAAAAGCATACAGGAAAATGAGCTTCTGGTGAAGATTGAGACCGATGCCGGCGCGAGATGCGCCGAGCAGGGGGAAGGAAGTGAAGCCCTGGCAAATCCCTATGTACCCGGGAACAGGGACTACGGCGACCTGCTGTTCAGTGATGCGTATAATGAATATCTTAACGCGGACCCCTTGCGGTATTTTGACGGCCTTCTTGAACTGCTGTACGCGGCGATCAGGGGGATGATTTATCAGGCTCACCTCATTGACCGGGTGGTCAGGTCCTTCAGGCAGGTTCTGGAAATCATTGACTTTTCATTGCTGGCCGACTCAACGATCAGCAGGATAAACGCGACAGCGCGGCACTACGGAAGGATTAAGCGCCTTTTTTCACCGGTACTCATCGGAGAGGGCCTTTCCTTTCCGCAGGAGCTGAGCCAGTACATTCAGAACAGATCCGAAGGTGAAGAAAAATTTTCAGAAGATTTTCGCGTTCTCCTGAATTCACTGCTTGAGGCTTACGGCCTTTCCCGCTGGGAAGGAAGGTCCGATGTAAAAAAAATGTTCATCCAGCACAGCTTTGTCCTTTTTAAACGGTCATACCAGTTCTGCCTTGACCGCACGGATGTAATCAAGGACCTGGTCTTCGCGTTGTCAGCGGTTGAACATCCGGCAGATGAGATTTATGAAACACTGAATATACTTCTCACCCAGGAAGAATCGGAAAAGGACGATTCTCTCCTGAAATTTATCAGAAAAACTATTGAAGAAAGGTTTAAGCCCGGTTCCGCTTCTGCTTCAGAGAATCAGTCGGTACCCGGCAGCGGAAGTTCTGATATTCAGGCATTTCTTGGCGATGATTTTGACCGTGGTATTGTGGATGTTCTGCGCAAATCACTTGAGTTTCCTGAACAGGCTCTCGTCCCTGACTCCCTGCACGGAGCTATCCCGAATGAAATCATTGACAGGATTTCAATTCTCTCTGCACACCGTCCGGTCCGCCGCCTGTATTCCCCCTTTAAACAGGTCGTCCCCTATATAATAACAAATAAGGACTCGCCCTGTTATTGCGCGTTCACCTGGCCTGTTTCAGAGAAGGATTCGTTTGAAGACATAAAGGGAATGATGGAAATGGCGGCGCGGCTGGTTTCAGCGTATCACCTGTTGCAGCCGGGTTCGGGAAACTGGGTAGACCTGACCCTGTATGGGGTCATGCCCGAACATGACAGCTGTGATCCCGGCATGTTTCTGGTCCATGAGTACCTGAAAAATCTGGCTTCAGGAATGCAGCTTTTTTTCGATGAGGGTCTGATTACCAGGGCCTTTTTTCATTTTGACCGCTCCTGCCGGCTTCCCATGATGAAAAGCACTGCAGCCTTTTTATATAAATGCGGCACCAAGCTTTGCCTGGATGTGTTGCAGGAGTCTGACCGCGGCAATCCCTATTTCAATCTCGGGAAAACCAGCCTCAGGGACCAGAGGCTTTTCAATACCGGGAAGTGGCCTGTTGAGGTCTGGGCCGCAGAATGTCTCGACCCCGGTTCAATCAACGAGATAATTATCGAGTCCATTGACGGAACCGACATAGCTTCAAGAATTAATCCCATGACCGGGATGCGGCCCGTGGGCGCAAAGATTTTTCACGGGACCATTGACGGGAAAGCGGTATGCTTTTACATGAAGGATTCCCGGGTCAGCGGCGGCTCAACCGGAAGCAGGGAGGGGCTGAAATATATCGCGGCGGTTTATCTGTCATACCTGAAGGACTGGCCGCTTTATGTGTGGAATGACAGCGCGGGAGCGAACATCGGCGAGGGCGTGGTCTCGCTCAACCGGGGCGCCGAAGGGTTCATGATGAATTCACTGGTTGTTCAGAGGGCCGACGCGGACAAGTTCAGGAAGTACACCAGGAGTATTGAAGACCCTGAAGTCAGGGACCTGTTCCAGGAACTGAATTCGCGGTACAATCTTTCTGTTGAAGCGTTAAATAAAAAGAACCGGAGCTTTATTCTGGCCGCGGTGGGCATCGGTTCATCGGCAGGACTTGACGTTTACGGGTCAAGCCAGGCGACCGTGCAGATACTTCTCGATTCGGACCACTCATACCGGGTGCTCACCGGTTCAAACGTTATCCGCACGGTAATAGGCGAAAACATCACCAATTACGATATCGGCGGAGCCAAGATCCTCGGCACCTGGACCGGCATTGTTGACGTCGTTGCCGCGGACAAACTGCATATGATATCAATCATCCGGGACCTGCAGCGGCTTTTCTGCCATGAGGAAACGCTTCCCTGCATCCGCCGTTCATCCGCCACCAATGGCGACGATACGGGCGGAATAGATGACCTGATTGTCTTCAAAGAATCAATCGTGAAACAGAACGTCGACGACAAGCTTTTCAGGCCCTTTAAAAAGGACTACTATGCTTCAGAGGCTCTGATCGGGGGATTCGCCAAGCTCGGGGGGCGGCGCGTGCTTATCATGGGCCCGCGTACCAATTTCGGCCTGCGCTCGATCGCTTCGATAATCCGCGCCCGCGAACTGGTTAAAATGGCGGAACGCACCGGCACGCCCCAGATTTTCGTTTATGGGAAAAAATGGCTCCAGACGCCTGATTATCATGAAAACATCAGTATGCGTTCCAGGCTCGATTTTATTAAAACCATGCAGATAAAGTCCGGGGTGAGGATTCATATTATAACCCATGTTGACGGCCTGAAACTTGCAGAAATTACGGGAAACTCCGACGCGATTATTTTTGTTCTTACCCGGGAACCTTCAGACATTGACCTGTCTTTTATAAGGCAGAACTCCTCTTTCATCGTTTCTTCCATGGATGAGGCCTTTGACCTTGCATGCAGGCTGATACAGCTTATCGGGCCCATAAGCGGTGAACATGACAGGGCGGCCGGGACTACCCCTTCCATACCGATGAATTCTGCCGAACCCTATGACATTGTTGCTTCGGTCATTGAGCCGGTTTTTGACGCGGGTTCATTCGTTGAATTTTTCAGGGAGATGAACAATCCGGTCCATGGCCCCCACCTGGTAACCGGGCTTGCCCTTTTAAAGGGAAGGACCGTGGGGGTCATTGCTGACCAGCCCCTGGTAAAAGGCGGGGGCGCTGATGCGTTCGGCACGGAGAAATTCAGGGTGTTCACTGAATTTTTGAACAGCAACGCCATCCCCCTTGTCATGCTGTCGAACTCATCGGGCTTTGTTCCCGGATCGCAGCAGGAGCGTTACCGCATCCAGGCCATTGGCGCTGAGTCGCTTGACGCGAACATACTCGGTGAAATTCCGGTCGTTTCAGTGGTGTTGAATCAGAATTACGGCGGCAGGCTCATTCACGCGTTCAACAAGTTCCTTCGCCCCGGCATTGTTTATCTCGCTCTTGACCGTGCCGTGATGGCGGTTATCGGTTCCGATGCCGCGTTTGAACTGATTTTCGGGAAGAAGTACGCTCGTTTGTGCGAGGCAGATAAAAAGGACGAGGCCGAAAAGGTTCGTGCTGATTTTATCGAGGGCTATCTTTCCAGGGCCCGCGCTTCAAATGACGCTCTTGCGACGGGCCTGGTTGACTGGCTTATTCACGATATTGCCGAGCTGCGGCAGCACCTCATAAGGGGGATGAACCGCGCATTTCAGAGGTGCCGCGAAGCATTTGGCCATCACTGGGAAGATATTTAATCTCCAAACCAGTAATCTTCATCGCTGGAAATTTTTTCCTTGTCGCTTTTTTTCTCGGTTTTAGCTTCTTCTTTTGTTTGCGTTTCTTCGCGTTCGCGCCGCGGCCTCTGCTCCCCGTTTCCGTAGGTGTCACCAATCCTGAACATCACCGAGAGGTTCACGAACCCTTCAGGGCCGTGGGTGAAATCAGTTTCATAGTCAAGTATCTGGCTGCTGTGCTGAACAGTCGCGAAATTTAAGCCGGCATTATACCTGAAGCCGCCGTCAACACTGATCGTGAAGTAGCTTCCGATATTGAAGTTGAAGCCCAGGACAGCGCCGCCGGAAAGCAAAAGGCAGTCATAATCCAGATCCCACTGGTCTACTTCGATGTGTGAGAAGCGGATGCCCAGTTGAGGGCCGAGCCACATTCTCATGAACGAGAGTTTGACAATGCCGAAACCGAAAGAGCTCATCAGCTCTGCCTTGATTCCCGAGATATCAAATCCGTACGAGCCAGAGGGGCGTTCCTGAAAAACCTGTCCTATGCCCAGGTTCAGGCGGTAATTGAGGATCTTCTTTTTTGCAACTGCGGTGTCGACCACCAGGCCCGCGCCGCCCCAGTAAAAGATCGCGCTGTTGAAAAGATTCGAATATTCTATCCCCTGAAATTCTGCCTCACTATAGGAGAATCCGCCGTAAACCCCGATGCCGACTGCTCGGGCAGGGCTGTTCAGCAGGGTAATGATAAACGCCGTTGACGCAATGAGTATCAGAATTTTTTTCATGATAAATCGCTCCTCTGGTAAAAAAATTATTTTTGCACAATGCAGCCGCTTCTGGCTTTTTTTAATAAAAATTTTTATCTATCAATTATAAGTACTATTTGAATCATAATCAACGGGATTATCATTTCTCTGGTCAATTTATCGTCTTTTTTCTGGAATTCATGAATTTTTTGGTACTGCCATATAAGCGCAGACAGCTGCGAGAAGTGCCTTGATGGCGTCTCCGGGGATGAAGGGAATCGAGCCCATACTTAAAGCCACGGGAATCGAAATATTGCCATGCAGAATGAACGTTAACCAGATATACAGCCACGCGGTCCCCAGTCCGTGAATAATAATGATATCAGTCGCAGCCATGAGGATGATGAGCTGTTTGATGCCCCTCATGGGGGGATGCCTGTCAATGGCGTAGCCTATGACCAGGGGCGCGATGATAAAGCCAGCGAGATAACCCGCAGTGGGGCCGGGAGAACCGCCTGAACAGGAAGCGAACCAGGGCAGACCGGCAAGACCCAGGCCCATGTATAATGCCTGGCTCGCGGCCCCCCATCTTCCCAGAACCGCTCCGGCCAGGAGTACGGCAAAGGTCTGCCCCGTCACCGGTACCGGTGTCCAGGGGAGGGGGAAGGAGATGCGCGCGCACAGGGCGGTCAGGAACGTAAACAGCAGAGCAAGGGCCGTGTTGACGGCAATGCCGGAGGAAGAGCGCCATGTGAAAAATGAAAGCCTTAAAGAGCGGTATTGTTCCAGGATCGCAACAGGGTTCATTGTCAGTCTCCGATGAGTTTTTGAACCTCTTCCCGTGTGAGCGGCTCCCAGTCAGGGTCGGTGAATTTTCCGTCTTCTATTTTAAAAATGACCCGGTCAAAGGTCTCGCGGTAATTTTCCAGTTTGGACCCCTTGTCAGGGGTGTGCTCGATAAAAACAAGCGTGGCGGGTTCTATGCCTCTTTCCCTGCAGATGGTTTCCGCGAGCTCGCAATTCCAGTTGTTTACCGACGTTCCGGGGTTTTCGTCATAGAGCTCTGAAGCGATTATTATGTGTTCATCGCCCTTGTTAACGACCATAAGGCCGCATTTTGAGGGGACATCCCATTTGCCCTTGAATTCGTATATTTCGTTGATAAAGTCAGTGCTTACCTTTAATTTTTTCATTAACCAGTGCCTCGTTCCTGGAATATCAGAACTTCTGATATCATGCTGTTTTGTTTCCCGTTTTTGCCGGCCGCGCTATTTCGTTGCCAAAACTTATATTGCGCAGGTCCCTTCTTCTGGGCCTGTAGGTCCCCAGGGATACTTCCCTCTGGGCAATTTTCATAAAGAGCTGCGACATTTTAAATGACTGCGTTTCGTCTTTATAAAACGTATCCCAGGCGTAGTGATAGAGCTCCTGGAGCCGCTCGGGTGTCATGTTTTTAGGCTGATACACAACTTTGCCCGCGTTGTAGTCGTTCCAGTCGTAGTTGAATATCCTCTTCTGCTTGCGCAGGTCGTCCCATGCTTTGGTGTGAGGGAACGGCGCGAGCACGGTGAATTCGGCCAGATCAAGATTGATCTCCAGCAGGAAATCAATCAGCCGCTTGATCGAATCTTCGGTGTGGTCGTCAAGCCCGAGAAGGATGGTCCCTTCGACGCCGATCCCGTAATCGTGGTAGCGCTTGACCCGCTCCCTGATATAGTCCGAGGTGTCGAAAACAGCCTGGTACACGAACCAGGAGCCTGCCTGTGCGGCAAGGTCAAGCACCTCGGGGTCGTCCATGATGGTGTGGCTGCACCAGCTTTTTTTCAGCGGGATCATCTCCCTGAACAGGGTCATCAGCCATTCCTTGTCCTGCGCCAGTGAGTTGTCCACCAGGAACATGCGGTTGTTGTCGGTGAGCGCCATTTCTTCAATCGCTTTGTCAATGGGCCGCGGCCTGAATTTTCTGCCGCCGAGGTAGGCCACCGCGCAGGGGTAACAGTTGAACTTGCATCCCCGTGATGCGTGCACCAGATCAACCATCTGCACTCCCCGGTGGTAATAGAGGTCGCGCTTGTATATGCTTCTTTTGGCCGGGCCGACCATCTCAATCGGGGGATGTGCGTTCATGAAATTGTAAACCGGCTTCAGGCTGTTCTCATGGAAATCTTTCAACAGCACACTGATGTTCCCTTCAGCTTCTCCGAGGAAGACCGAGTCGGCGTGTTCCATGGTTTCTTCAGCGTGGAGCATGGTTGATATGCCGCCGAACACCACCTTTTTGCCCATGGCCCTGAACCGGTCCGCGATTGCCCAGCCTCTTTTTACCTGCGTGGTCAGCATCATGGAAATGGCGACGAGGTCCGCGTCATCCGTGAACTCAAGGTTTTCGACGTTTTCATCGATGAATTCGATTTCGATGTCTTCGGGAAGGGCAGCCGCGAAAACCGCGGGCCCGTGGGGAGGAAGGTTGAACGTGGTCTGGCCTTCAAGTTTTTCCCATCTGGGGTATATAAGTTTTATTTTCATGGTTTCTCCTGTGTTATTTACGGGTCGTGTTCCGGAGGCGGTCAGGGAAACGTTTGCTTTTCATCAGGGTTTCCCCGTGTTCTCTGACTGCCAGGGTATGATGGAATAATTTACCATTATTATTTCAAGGAATTAATTCATTTTTTCTGATTATTCAGCCGGCATGGATACTATACAACATCCTGCTGTTATTTGACAATGGTTTTTTTCCGGCAGATGCCCCGGCAGTGGTATACTCAGCGCTTATCAGCTTTAAATACAGCGTATACCGGTAATCACCCCGCGCTTCAAGTTCAATCTCAGCGGGAAAGCCCCGCTCATTGATCGATAACGCGCTTATTGATCGGACCCTCTTTCCGTTCCGGTACAGAATTTTTTTCCATGATCCGTCAGGGTGCCATATGATGTCCAGGGTCTCTTCCCCTGTTGCGAAACGGCATGTACTGCCTTCCGCGGATGAGCCGATCGCGGTCGGCGGGTTTTCAGGCGCGAAAAAGATAAGGGCGATGTCTTTCATCATGGACTGCGCGAATGACGGCGAACTGAAAAGGTCAATGGCCCGGCTTACGGAAACCGTCCGCGCATAGCGGGCCTGAAAGAGCACAATCCCTTCAAGGCTCATGATCGCGCTTTCCAGGGTCCGCGACGCAGGATCGGCAACGCTTATCCCGATCACGAAGCCCTTTCTGTTTCCCTGAAGGTCTGCCTCAATGGAGTGAACGAACCGGCACGAGCGGCTGATGGATGTTTCGCGGCAGCGGGCCAGAATTCTTTCTCTCCGCTCCGGTGATTCATCCCTGATAGAAGGCATTCCCGTGCAGGAGATGATGAGCAGTAGCAATAGTGGTATGAATGCAAGCCGGCCCATTACAGTTGCGTGAATAGTTCTTCCTGGATTTCGGCGTTTATGCCGATATTTCTGAACTCCAGAATGGTGAGGTTTTTTTCTCCTTCGCGGATCACCACCCGGTGTATCACTCCGGGCCTGTCTGAAAGCTGGAGTTCTATTGATGAAATTATTTTTTTCAGGCCCGGGCTTTTAGGTGTCAATATAATCGCTTTAGACGGAGAGGCCTGCAGCCGGGCTTCAAAGTCGGGATTGGCGTCAAACGTCCCCCTGAACCAGGAGGTTATCTCGGTGAGCACGACCGCCATGGACTTGAGCTTTGCGGTGTCGTCCTCAACGAACCCCTGCCGGGTCTTAATATACCGGTGCAGCGACCCGCTGTGAAGCATGAGCACGCTCTGCACCGGCGAGGTGTATTCCCAGCGCAGCGACCCCGGTTGCCGGTAATAAAATTTTCCGGTGGACACGAGCGGCCGCGCCAGGAGCTCCATCTTTTTTGTCTGGGTGAATTCAGCGTTTATGGATGTTATTTTCTGCGCGGCCTGTTCGACGTCCCCCCGGTTGTCGGCCCATGAAACAAGGACAAGCGCGGCGGCGATGACCATTATTTTTTTTATTGCAGTTATCATATGCGGGGCCTAAATCATCCCCCCGTTGACCGCAAGCACCTGCCCGGTGATGTATGACGCGTCGTCCGAGCAGAGAAAGCGCACTGCCTTCGCAACCTCTTCGGGGCGCCCGATGCGCTGCATGGGGATGATCTGTTTCATCACCTCAAGGGGAAGGTCGTGTATCATGTCGGTCTCGATCAGGCCGGGCGCGACCACGTTCACCCTGATGCCGATGCGGGCAAGCTCCATCGCAAGGGACTTGCTCGCGCCGATGAGGCCGGCCTTGGCCGCCGCGTAATTCGTCTGCCCCTTGTTGCCGGTCAGGCCCGCGACCGATGAGATGGAAACGATCGAGCCTTTTCTTTTGCGGATCATCTTTTTCAGCACCGGCTTGGTCACGTTGAAAAATCCGTTAAGGGTCGTGTTGATCACCGCGTTCCAGTCGCGCTCCGGCATCATGGCAAAGAGGCCGTCAGCGGTGATGCCGGCGTTGTTCACCAGAACGTCAACGCCTCCCATCCGCGCGGTGATGTCTTTGACCGCTTCGGCGCATGCTTCGGCATTGCCGACATCGAAGCAGCAGATTTCCCCTTCTCCCCTTTCATCAGTGATCATGGAAAGGGTCTCTTCGGCGGCTTCCCGGTTTGACTTGTAATTGATGATAATATAAAATCCGTCACGCGCGAGGTCAAGGCATATCGCCCTTCCTATTCCCCTGCTTCCCCCGGTTACGAGTGCGGTTTTCTTTTCGGTCGCATCAGCCATGACGTTTCTCCTCAATGTGTGTAATTCCTACAGGTCAGCCGGGATCGACGATTCGGAGCGCAGCACCTGGATCGATACCTGGCCGAGAATTTTTTCCTCATCCCGGATTTCCCCGTCAAGAAGGGAGTAGAAATCATGCTCGTATGTTTTTGTCGCCCTGCACACAAGCCTGGTCCCCAGCGGGATGCCGTCAGTGAAGAACCGGGCGGTCTTCACTCCCACGATCCATCCTTTGCCGGCCTTTTTTTCTCTGTCTTTTCTCATCGCTTCCATGCCCACGCTGATCCCGCCGGTCTGCGCGATGAGTTCGATCATGATCACGGGCCCGACCCTGCCTTCCCGGACAAGGGGCCAGCTTTCCCTGACCGTGGCGGCGGTCTCGGCCGTGGTTTCGTCACAGGAAAGAATCTCTTCTATAAGCTTCATTCTTCCCCTGTGGGGGATGATGTCATCAATGCGGTATTCGTCCACGGGCCTCTCCCGGTGTAAAGTGCTGCTACTACAGCATGAAAGACGCGCATGAGTCAAGATAAAAAATCACCGGGCGCCGGGGCGGCTTGAATGGCCCCTGGAGCGGCCCGGGAAAAAATATCTTGACATCCGCCTTTTCAGGGGCGCAGGGTTGTTACGCTCACAATCTTATCTGAGGTAACCTGATGGAAGAATTATTGCAGGAATTGCGGACCAGGATCATTGAAACGCTTGATCTTGTTGATGTCACCGAGAGCGACATCGATCCTGATCATCACCTGGTCGGCGGCGATCTGGGAATCGATTCAATAGACGTGCTTGAGCTTGTGGTCATGATTGAAAAAGAATACGGTGTTCATATCGAGAGCAGGGAGATCGGCGAGAAGGTCTTTGCCTCTCTGCGCGCTCTTGCCTCCTATATACTGGAAAATTCGCCCAGGCTGAAAAAATGAAAGGCGTGCGTGTTTTTATAACCGGCATGGGCATGGTCAGCCCTCTGGGCAACGGCGTGTCGGAAACCATGAAAAGTCTCGTGTCCCGGAAAAAGGGGATACGGCCTCTGTCTCTGTTCCCGGTATTACACGGGGCCCCGCTCCCGGTGGGCGAAGTGCCTGACAGAACCGGGGGGGATGTCGCTGCTTCAGAGGAGAGTGGAATCATTCTTCCCCGTTCCCACCGCCTGGCCCTTGCCGCGGCAAACGAAGCGCTGGAAGGCTCACCGTCGCCTCCGGACGCCATTATTATCGGGAGCACCACGGGCGGCATGCTCCGTACCGAGGAGCTGCTCAAGGAGAAAAACAGCGACCCGCGATCATATTCATATCACGCGACCGGGTCAATCGGCGAATACCTCGCGCAGAAAACAGGCTGTTCCGGGCCGGTTATAACCGTTTCAACCGCCTGTTCCTCGGGAACCGCGGTTCTGAAGCTCGCCCTTGATCTGATCAGGAGCGGCAGGGCCCGCAGCGTGCTCGCGGGCGGGGTTGACTCGCTGTGCAAGCTTACCTACCACGGGTTTAACTCTCTGCAGCTCATTGACCCTGAAGGCGCCCGGCCCTTTGATAAAGACCGAAGGGGGATGTCGGTCGCCGAGGCCGCGGGCATGCTCCTGCTCCAGGGCGGTGAAACCGTTCCCGTATCTGCCGTGGCAGAGCTGCTCGGGGCCGGGCTTTCCTGTGACGCGCATCATCCCGCAGCCCCGCACCCCGAAGGTGACGGCGCGTTCCGCGCGATGATGGCGGCTTTGAATGACGCGGGGTTAAGCGCGCAGGATATCGATTATATCAGCCTGCACGGCACCGGCACCAGGGAAAACGATTCATCTGAAGCAAAGGCGGTGGCCTGCCTGTACCTTGACGGTCCGCCCCTGCTTTCATCCATAAAGGGCGCTACCGGGCATTCCCTGGCGGCAGCGGGTGCGATAGAGGCCATTGTTTCCTGCCTCTGTATCCGCGACGGCTTCGTGCCCGGCAATATCGGGTTTGCCAATCATGACCCGGAGCTTTCCCTTGTACCCACCGTGCAATCCCGAAACACAACGGTAAAAAGCGTGCTGTCAAATTCGTTCGGCTTCGGCGGCAACAACGCGGTTGCCGTGCTTTCTTCTGCTTCAGGAGAAGGGAACCCTTCGCGGTCTGACGTGGCCCCGGTTTTTTCAGTAAAAGGCCTGTCGTGTTTCACCGGCGCGGGCGGCATCGAAAAAACCCTTTCGGCGCTTGCTTCAGGCGCCTCAGTCGCCGGAATTCTTCCCCTTGACGAAATATCGGAAAAACTGCCGCAGCGCTCGGTTCGAAGGCTCAAACGTCTGCCCCGCCTTGCCCTGTCGCTTGCCGTGGCCGCCCGGGAAAGCGCGGCGTGTGAAACCGGCCCTGACTGCATCAGCTTCGGCACTGCCTGGGGGGCGCTTTCAGAGACCTATGATTTCCTCATGAAGCTTTATGAAACTGATGAAGAGTTCACCAGCCCCACTGATTTTGTCGGGTCAGTGCACAACGCGCCGGCGGGCCAGGTCGCGATCTGGTTCAAATCGACCGGGCCCAACATGACGGTCACCGGCGGCGATTATTCCTTCGAGCAGGCCCTGGTTACGGCAGGCATGACCTGCAGGGACAATGAATCGCTCCTCGCGATCGGCGCTGACGAATACCATCAGGCGCTTTCGGGCCTGTTTGACCGGTCGGTATGCATGACCGGAGTAATGTCCGACGGCGGCGGCGCGCTGTTCCTTCAGCGCGATAACGCGGGTTCGGGCCTGCGACTTCGCGTGCCCTTTTATTCCGGTGGTACCGAAGAAAACATGGAGCGCATGGTCTCGGCCCTCGGGGGAAGCGGGCGCATCAACAGCGACTTCGCCCTTGTGTTCGCGGGCATGCCCGCGGCCTGCGGGCGCCGCGCGAAAGAACAGCTCGAAAATTTTATCTCTGCTTCGGGCTTTACCGGCCCGGTGCTTGATTACCGTTCATTCCTGGGCGAATACGCGACGGTCTCTGCTTCAGCGACGGTGCTCGCCTGCAATTTCGTTAAAACAGGAACCGTTCCGGGGATCAAGGGCGGTCCGGAACATGACCTCAGGGGAAAGGGCATCCTGCTTCTCTCGCTGGGTAAATTCATTTCGGCAGTTGAAATCCTGGGGTAGGGGCCTGGATGAAAAAAGGCCCGCGCATCATCCCCCTTGCCCCGGCCCACCTTGCCTGGGCCGGCGCGGTCCAGCTCTCGCTTGCCGCCCTGGTGTACGATGCCGCTCTCGCCGCTGTTCCGCTGGGAATTTTTCTGCTTATCACGTTCGCCGCGCCCTTTCTTCCCCGGTTTTCATATTTTCTCCCCATCGTGAGCAAAGGCAAGACGAAAGAAAAGCTCGCGTCCCTGACCTTTGACGACGGGCCTGACCCGCGCTCCACCGTGCCCCTGCTTCACCTGCTCGACCGGCACGGGGTGAAGGCCGCTTTCTTTCTCACCGGAAGGCGCGCCGCCCGGCATCCCGAACTGGTCAGGGAGATAGTCCGAAGGGGCCACCCGGTCGGGAACCATTCATACAGCCACGACCCGTTTCTGATGCTCAGGGGAACGGCCAGGCTCAGGGACGAGATCCGCTCCGCGCAGGAAATTCTCTGCGGGTTCGGGGTAACACCGCTCGCCTTCCGTCCGCCCGTGGGCATCACCACGCCGAGGCTCTGGCGCGTGCTGCTGGATATGGGGATGTACTGCATGAACTTCAGTAACAGGCCCGCGGACTTCGGCAACAGGAGAATAACGGGCCTCGCGCGCAGGGTCATGAGAAAGCTCGCTCCCGGGGACCTCATCCTGCTGCATGACCGCTGTCCCGGCGACGAGCAGGGGACGCGGTCCTGGCTTGACGAGATCGAAAAGATCATCACCGGCGCCCGGAGCCGGGGCTACAGCCTCATCCCCCCTGATGTGCTGTGTGAACGGCCCGTGTGCAGATATGATTCGTGCGCTCCCGAAGCGATATCATCCTTTTATGACTCTCTTGCCCGCACGTATGACCGCGAACAGGCTGATACCGCGGTATCGATCGTGCGTGATACAGAACTGCGCCTTTTCCAACAGAACCGGGATGAACTTTTCGGCCCGGACATGAGCGTGCTGGAACTCGGCGCGGGGACCGGCCTTTTTACCGGTGAGATCGCGCGGCTGTGCAGGGACGTCACCGCGGTCGATATCTCCGGAGACATGCTTAAGATTCTTGAGCAAAAGGCCGCGGAAAAAGGGATCTCGAACATTACCACTGTTCGGGCCGATTTTCAGGATTTCGCTTCTGAGAGGATTTTTGACGCGGTCTGCTCGTTTTCAGCGCTCGAATATGTCACTGACCTGGATTCATTTTTCCGGTCACTTCAAGGCCTGCTCAAGCCGGGAGGGATCGTTTACATAACCACGTCCCACGCGTCATTCATTAAATTTTTCGCGCAGATTGGCAATGCCATGCGCCAGGGATTGTGGCTTCATGCAAGAACAAAAAGGAAACTCTGTCACTCCCTGCTCAAAGCAGGTCTGGAACCTCTCAAAATACATACTCATGGCTGTAAAATCCCTGTGATAGGGGGCCTTATTGTGGAAATTCTTGCCGTAAAGCCGGGCGGGTGAACGGAACATGCCTGAAAAAGTTTCCATTTTTTTAACTATGTTTTATTTTATTGAGTATTAATAATTGATTAATTTTGTGCTATGCTGATGCATGGGTAAGAGTCGGAATTTAGTGTAAAATATTCTTGACATGATGGTTCAAGTATACTAATTCCTTCAATTTTAGATTAAAATTTTATAGTACTGTTTTGCTGATGTGTAAAAACGTTGATCACCGTGGAGAATTTTTTCAGGGTATAAACGTCAGCCTGTTTTATCTGTCATGGCCGCAGAATTACAAGTGATGAATGATCCGTGGTATTCCATTTTATCGTTGAATAAGAGCGCATCGGGAGAAATACATTTTCAGGCAACGGCTGCCGCTTCATCTCCGTGGTTTGACGGCCATTTCCCCGGAGAACCGATTCTTCCCGGCATTGCTCAGATATCAATTGTATGGGACACGATAAAGGCCCATTGCGGGAACAGCGCTGACGCGGCAATTACGGATGTTAAACGCCTCCGGTTCAGGCAGATCATTCGGCCTGACGAAGTGATGTCTGTCACGATCGTTCCGGATGGCAAAAAGGCCGGTTCATACTCTTTTAAAATTACGGTTAGGGGAGATCTCGCCTGTAACGGCCTTATCGTTACAGTGTGAGCTTTCAAGCGGATACGGTACTGGAACGGAAACATATATGGAAACTAATGAGGAGGGACTATGTCTGAGGATATAAAATCTAAAGAAATAATGTTTCATGTAGCTGAAATCATTATTGACGAATTGAAACTTGAGGATGTTACTCCCGAGACTTTTGGCCCGGATCTTGACCTGGTCGATGAACTTGGCATAGACAGCATGGACCTGACCACGGTTGTTCTGGTGCTCCAGGACGAGTATGATATCGTCATAGACGAGGACGATTATCCCAAGCTTTCGACGCTCAGGAAGATTTCGCAATACATTGAAGAAAAGCTTAACGAGAAATGATTTCCCTGGAATTAAACTGACATCCCGGGAGTGAACTTATGAACGCATTAAACGACGATAAAATAAAAAGGCACCGTAAAAGCTCAGAAAAAAAGAAATACAAGTTCTCCGAGCTTATTGCCGACCCCGTTGTCAGGGAGCGCTGGGAAAAGGTGCGGAAGTATTTTTTTCTGCGTGAATCGACCTATGACATGACCAACCGGTGCAATATCCGCTGTGACGGGTGTTACTATTATGAAGGTGACAAGCAGTTTGCCAGGGAGAACAATGATCCCGAGGCATGGCGCCGGCTCATGCGCGAAGAGAAGGAGCGCGGCATAACGTATGTTGTGCTGGCGGGGGCCGAGCCGTCCCTGGTCCCTGGTCTGTGCCGGGTCTGCTACGAGGAAATGCCGCTCGGCTGTATTGCAAGCAACGGGTTTAAAAAGATTCCCGAATCAGTCGGGTACAAAATACACGTTTCAGTCTGGGGAAACGACCGCACCAGCGAAAAGGTCAGGAAAGCGAAAAATCTCCTGCTCAGGCAGATTGAAAATTACAGCGGTGACGACCGCGCGGTTTTCGTGTACACCTTTACCCGCCTCAATATCGATGAAGCGCCTGAAGTGTTGGAGATACTGGCAAAGAACGGGTGCAGGGCGACTTTCAATATGTTCTCTTCGCCGGTTGGCTACACCGGGGAACTGAGGCACACGGCAGAATCCCTGCAGCAGACAAGAAACATGATGATTCGCCTGCTCGATGAGTATCCTGACGCGGTCCTCTTTTCGTGCTACAACGCCGTGGCCCATACTCACCGCCTCGGACTTCACGACCTGTATTCATGCCCTTACCCCAGAATGAATCCTTCAACCGATCTCGGGCTTGGCCGCTCGTTCAGGCAGTACCGCACTGACCTGACCTGGGACCGAAGCGCGGCATGCTGCGTTCCTGACACTGATTGCCCGGACTGCAGGCATTACGCTGCGGGCAGTGCCGTTGTCACCGCCCGATTGTACCGGCACGCGGTTGACCCGGAGAGTTTCAAAGGCTGGCTCGACTATGTTGACACATATCTTGCGGTATGGGTAACGGGCTACGAAAAAGGGAAAAACCTCAGCAACAACATTATATCCCCGCCGGATCCTGAATGAGCGGGAGTACGCCATAACTCGGCGAGAGGCAGGAACACTATGAACGCACAAAAAAACCCGGTAAAAAAATTTTATATTCCGCTGATATCGCTTCTGGTCATTGCAGCAGGGTGTCTTTCTTCAAACGTTAAATTGAGACAGGATACCTATATCCCTTCATTTAATGCTGAAGAATTCAGTGAATATAAGGGTAAAAGCATTTATCTTCCTTCATTCGTCAACAGGGCTGAAAACACGACAGTATGGTATTATTACAGCCTTGATAAAAAAAGAAAGTACCTGATGAACAATCTTGAACAGTTTTTCTGGAACTGCTTTCAGGACGCTTTTCTTCATGTCGGGATTTTTGTTTATGAATCAGGATATCCCGGTCAGGGAGTCAGTGTTGAAGACAGGCTTAAGGAAGGGCTCAAAGAATTCAGGCTCCAGTTTTCTTCAATGACTGATACCGAATACCGTTTTATTGTGACCCTCTGTGACAGGGGGAGCATCGTGTTCCAGAGAAAGTTTATCATACCCATGGACCTTCCGGAGATCGAAGACAATGCGGCCCTTGAACAGCGCGCTTTTAAAATGATCGATAAATCTATTAGAACTATATTAAAAGACCCGGACTTTAAGGAGGCTTTTTTCACTGAGTTTTCACCTGATCCCGGGACGCAGAAAGGAGAACAGATATGAAGACTGTCAGCTCTTTATTGGACAGCTCGTGGCATGAGCGGTATAAGGCCATCTCGAAGCTGAACATCAGGAGCTCCATATATGATGTGACGAACAAGTGCAATCTCAGGTGCAAGGGATGTTTTTTCTTTTCATCAGGCGAACACCTCAAGAGCAACGAGGAGACCGACGTTCACGCGTGGGAGGATTTCGTCGACAGGGAAAAGGAGCGCGGGGTAAATCTCGCCATTCTGATCGGCGGCGAACCGACCCTGTTTCTTGACCGGGTTGAGGCGTTTTATAAAAGGGTTCCCACCTATTGCGCGACCAACGGCATCATCAAGGTCCCCAGGGACCGGTTCCCGGACATGATGGTCGGCATATCCCTCTGGGGAGATGAAGAGGATGAAAAGGTGCTCAGGGGCAAGGACACGTTTTCGATTTCCAGCAAAAACTACGAAGGCGATTCTTATACCTACTATCTTTACACCATCACGCCGAAACAGATCGGGAAAACCGGGCGAATTATCAGGAAGATCAGGGACGCGGGCCTGAAGGTCCACATGCAGCTGCTTTCGAACGATGAAGGCGTTGACGGGTTCAGCTGGCAGCCGGGCGAGCTTGAGGACATCAGGCGGGAAATGGATGATATGCTTGACCGCTATCCGGACACCGTGATATCGTCCAGATACTATCATAAAATCATTACCACAGGGGAGATGCTGGGCCGTAAATTCGGATGGACTGAATGCCCCTCGGTGACCATAGATTTTGACCGGCGCAATCCCCAGCCTAAAAGGCTGATCAACTTTATCAGGTGGGGCGCTGACCTTTCCACGAAGCACCGCTGCTGCACGTCCGAAACGCGCGATTGCAAAACGTGCAAGGACGGCGCTGCACACATGAGCTGGGTGATGGTCAACAAGCGGGCCCATATGCAGTCAACTGAGGACCTGCAGAACTGGATCGAAGTGTATGAAATGTTCGCCAAGCTGTATAAATTTATTCCCTGGTAGAGAGAGTAGTTGCCGCCGGAAAATTCACGTTATCAGGGATTTTCTCCCGGCATGAATATAATGGCCAAAAGAGACGCTGTAATAATCGGGTATGACATGGTTTCTCCTCTGGGCACTGAGCTCGGGGAACAGTGGAATCGCGCTGAAAGGGGCGAAAGCGGAATAGGGAGACTGACCCGCTTCGATTACAATGATGATTTTCCCGTTAAAGTCGCGGGACAGGTCGGCGCGTTTGATTCAAGCCCGTATCCCTTTCTCAAGCCGAGAGAGATGGCCCACTGGACTTCCCCCATTTACCCTTATGCCCTGCTTGTGGTGCACCGGGCGCTCCGGCGCGCCGGACTTGAAATAACTCCTGATCTGGCGCCGCGCGTGGGCATAACCTTCAGCACCGCGGTCGGCGGCCTTGACGCCGTGCTCGGCGCGGACAGGCTCATGATCGAGAAGGGGAGACTTCCTCATCCCTTCACCAATCCCAATTCATGCATCAACATGGTTGGGGGGAAGGTTTCCATTCTGACCGGCGCAACCGGCCCGATCACCTCGGTGATCACGGCATGCGCGACCGGGTGCACTTCGATGACCGTGGGCATGATGATGATGAAGCAGGGCCTTGCTGACGTGGTCATCTGCGGCGCGGTCGATTTCTGCCTGGTCGAGCCGATTGTCGCGGGCTTCGCCACCATGAACGGCGCGTATAAGACCCGCGGCGCAGAAGAACCCTCCCCTGAAAAGACGAGCATGCCCTTTTCCCTGAACAGGAAAGGCTTCGTGATTTCAGAAGGGGCGGGCGCGATAATCATCGCCACTGAAGAATTCGCCCGGGCGCACGGGCTGGACTATTCCATTGCGATAGCGGGCTGGGGGATGACCTCGGACGCCGAGCACTTTGTCGCGCCGCGGTATGAAACCGTGAGGCGCTGCTCCTGCAACGCCCTGGAAGCAGCGGGTCTCAAGCCAGAAGACATCGACTCGATCAACGCCCACGCCACATCAACGAAGGTGGGAGACCGGGTCGAGGCCGATGTCATACGCGATATTTTTTCTGACGTCCCGCCGGTCACCGCGAACAAGTCGCTCACCGGGCACGCGATGGGCGCGTCAAGCGCCATAGAATCGATACTCGCGATGGAAGGCATGCTGAGAAACACGGTGCCGCCCACGATAAATTACGAGCCCGACCCTGAAATAAACCTTGCCGAAGTCGCTGTGGAGCCGGAATCAGTTGAACAGGAATTCGTGCTGAAGAATTCTTTCGGGTTCGGCGGATGCAACACCTGCATTGTTTTTCAGCGGGTAAAATAAGAATACTGGACATGATATGAAAGCGCCTTTGAACAGACGGGTTTTTGTCATCGGATACGGGGCCGCGACCCCGCTGGGAAAGACCTTCCCGCTTACCTGGGAACGCGCCGTCCGGGGCGAGGCCGGGTTTTGCAAACTTGGCCGGTTTGACCTGAACACCCAGTGCTCCGTGGTGGGAGAGATCCCCGGCTGGAACCCCCATGAGCTTGATTTCGCCGATGAGAAGGAAGTATATAACTGGAACGCGGATTTCGTGCTCCTGACCATGGCGGTATGCAAGGAGGCCCTGGAGCGCTCGGGCCTTGAAATGAGCCCCGAAACCGGCCCCCGGACGGCCTGCCTGATCGGTTCCGCGCTGAACGGCTCGGATTCATACCGGATCGCCATGGAAAATTTAATGAACCGGGGGCCGCTGAAAGTGAGCCCCTACCTGCTGCCGAACCTCTGCGCCAACCTGCCCTCGGGCAAGGCGGGCATGATCCTGGGGTTTACCGGGCCGGTTTTTTCGCCTGAAGGGGCGTGCGCGTCCGGGAACCACGCGATCGGCATCGGCGCGCGCATGATACGCGACGGGGACTGTGATTTTGTTCTTGCCGGCGGCGTGGACACCTGTATCATACCGGAGATAATTCACGGTTTTGAGAACATGAACGCCACGATAAAGATACGGCCCGGCGACCGCGCCTACGACGACCCGGCAAAGGCGTCGCGCCCTTTCAGCAAAGACCGGAGGGGCTTTGTCCTGTCTGAAGGGTGCGGAGTGGTGGTGCTCGCGGCTGAAGAGATGATAAAGGCGCACGGCCTTGAGGCGAAGGCCGAAGTGCTCGGCGTCGGATGGACGTCCGACTCGTACCACATAACCCGCCCGAACAAAGATACGATCGTGGTCGCCATGCGCCAGACCCTTGACGACGCCGGGATCGCCCCGGGTGACATCGGGTATGTGAACGCGCACGGCACGTCCACCAGGGCCGGTGACGAGACCGAGGTCGCCTGCCTGCGCGAGGTCTTCGGCGACAGTCTTTCCTCGATACCGGTATCGTCCAACAAGTCGCAGATCGGGCACACGATCGGCGCTGCCGCGGCGATCGAGGCTGCCCTTTCCATCGAAGCGATGCGCCAGGGAGTGGTGCTCCCCACGATCAATTACCTTCCCGACCCGGCCTTTGACGGCCTTGATTTTGTTCCGGGCCAGGCGCGAAAACATCCCCATGAGCTTCTTCTCTCGAACGCCTTCGGCTTCGGCGGGACCAACTGCTGCGTTGTTTTCAGGGGAGTGTGACATGAAGCCCCGGCCCTTTGTACCAAAAGAAATAAATGCGGGATCCCCTTTTTTCAGGGACGAAACCACGGGACAGGTGTGGCACCGCTGCGCGCACCGCATCCTTTACGCCGATACTGACCGCTCCGAGGTCGTGTACCACGCGAACTACCTCCGCTACTACGAGCTCGGCCGCTCTTCGCTTATGCGGGACGTCGGCTACCCCTACAAGGAGATCGAGCACAGCGGCTACGTTTACCCGATCATCAACCTGGGCATAGATTTTTTCCGGTCGCTGTACTATGACGACCCGGTGTTCATCCATACGCGGCCCGCTGAGCTCGCGCGCGTGAAGCTCAGCTTCGATTACGCCATAACCCACGCCGAAACAGGCGATCTCATATGCAGGGGCTTCACCCGGCACTGCGCCCTGAACCTCGCGGGCAGGCCCGTTGCTGTTGACGGCAAAACGGTGCAGATATGGAAGACCTTTCCGCAGTAACCCGCAGGCAGGAGTTCCCCTTTGCCATAGAGGTCCCGGCCTATGTCAGGGATCACCATTCGCGCGGCGCCGTGCTTTTTCCCGCAGTTGAAATAATGGACGCGATGGCTTCCGCCGTGGCAACGTCGGGAAAAGATATTCCGGTTAACGTCATATCCCGGGCCCGCTTTGACCGCTTCATCCAGCTTGACGCTTCAATGAACGTTATCGAGGCCCTCTGTTCCCTCGAGCAGGGGGATGACGGCACGCTCGCGGCAACGCTGATGACCCGGGCCGTTCTGAAAAGCGGCATTTCCCGGAAGGTCGAGCACGCCACCATGGTTTTCGGCCGTTCGGAAACCCCGGCGGCCCTGCCTCTTGACCTGGCCTGCTCCCTGCAGGGAGCGGTCTTCGAGGTGAGCAGTGAAGACCTCTACCGCGACCTGGTGCCGTTCGGCCCTGCTTTTCGCAATCTCCAGGGCGCGCTGTATCTTTCAGAAGAGGGCGCGCTGGGCTCGGTCACGGGGGGGGATGTTTCACGCGCGTGGACTCTGGGCTCGCCCTTTGCCCTTGACGCTGCCTTTCATGCCGCGTGTGCCTGGTCGCAGCGCTTTACCGGCATCGTCGCCTTTCCCGTTGGCTTCTCGTCGCGGGTGGTCCACTCACCGGTCAGGCCCGGCGAGCGTCTCCTGTGCCGGATCGTGCCCGTGAAAACAGCCGAAGAGCCCCTTGTCTTTAACCTGCATCTTTTTCGGCATAGCGGCGAACCCTGCGAAACCGTTACGGGCCTGCTCATGAAGGACGTGAGCGGCGGCACGAACCGTCCCCCTGACTGGATCGGCAGGGGAGCCGGTGACGGACAGCTGGAAGCTCTTGCCCGGTCCTGCCGGCGGTTTTCCGTGATTGAACGAAAGGCCGTGGCCCCGTTCGCGCACCGGAGCCTTTCTCCCCTGGAGTCGCAGCGGCACGAGGGCATGGGGCCGCGCCGCTCCGAAGGGTTCATCGCGGCCCGGCTCTGCTGCAAGAGGATGAGCAGGGCCCTGTCAGGAGGGGATGATCTCACGCCCCCGGAGCGGATAACCACCATTGATCAAGAAATGATCCGTCCGCGCTGCCCCTCAACCGACGGAACGCGGGAGTTTCCCTGCTCGGTTTCGCATGACAGCCGCTTCGCATTCGCGGCGTCAGCCCCGGGCGCGATCGGCGTGGACGTGGAGCGCCTGGCTGACCGGGTGCTCAAAGGGCAGCGCTTTTACATGAACCAGGCCGAGGCCGGGCTCGCGAAGGGATCCTCCCTGGGGAGTGTCTCGGCCAGCCTCAGGGTGTGGTCGGTCAAGGAGTGTGTCGCCAAGGCCTTTGATCTCAAGCTGTATGATGCCTGGAGGCGAAGCGAGGTGACGCGCATCGGCGAACAATCGAGCGAGGTCGTCATTGACGGCATCGCCCGTGAAGCCGTGCATGACACGGTTGATGATCATCTTTTTACGGTGCTGATTATTGAATGAATTACTGGTATACCTGATCGGCTACCTGGCGGGCTCGGTCAATTTTTCGATACTTCTTTTCAGGGTGATGAAAAAGGACGACCCGCGCACCAGGTTCAGCGGCAACGCCGGCGTGACCAACGTGTACCGCCAGGCCGGCATGGGGTGGGCCGCGCTTGTCCTGGCCCTTGACATGGGGAGGTCCGCGGCGGTCGCTTTTCTGGCGGTTTGTCTTCTTTCCGCACCGGCCGCGGTATGGGCCGGCCTGGCCCTCGTTGCCGGGAACCGCTTCCCGGTCTTTCACGGGTTCAGGGGCGGCAAGGGCGTGGCGAACTATCTCGGGTTTACCGCTTTTCTCTCTCCTGCGGCGGCAGCGGCCTCGTGCGCGGTGTGGGTCGCGGTGTACGCTGTTGTGCGCGTCCCCTTTGTCGCGTCTTTCATTATGCTCGCCGTGCTCGCTGCCGGAACGGTGATGTTTTTTTCGTCTGAACCGCCTGCCGTTGCGGGCAGCCTGTGTACGGTATTATGTATCATGATCAATCATTCACGGAATATCAGAGATATGCTGGAAAACCGGAAGAAAGGAGCACATGAACAGCAGCAGGATTAATTACGGTGCAGCGCTCCTTGCCGCCGCTGTTCTGCTCGCGGGATTTGTTTCCTGTTCGCGCTCATCGCGTTTCTATCCCGCCGGGAAGCTGCACCCGGAGACCTTCCCCTTCAGGGCCGGCCCGTTCGTGCAGCTGGTGGAAAACACCGGCGCGGACAAGGGCGGCAGAACCGCCTCATACGAGGTCTGGTGGTTCGATCCTGCTCCCGCGGCAGATGCCGTCCTTTGCCACGGCAGCTCGCCCGACAGGGAATCCATGGCCCGGGTCCCTGAATTGCCGGGCGGAGACGGCCTGAAGCATCGCGTTATAGTAAACAATATCGAAAAGGGCGGCCGCTGCTACTACCGCATCACGGGATTTTCTGACGCGGTCTATTCTTTTAACGCGCTCCCGGAAGGCGGCGTCCCGGTGAGAATTCTCTGCATGGGTGATACGGAAAATACGGCCTCGGACCGGGAGACCCTGTCGTATTTCAGCGAAGTGCTCCAGAGCGCCCGGTTGTTCTACGGCAGGGAAAAAGTGCCGCACTGCATGCTGCACCTGGGCGACATGGTCAAGTTCGGCTATGACCACAGGGGCTGGAACGATTTTTTTTCCGACATGAACGATTATGCCCCCCGGGTTCCTTTTGTTCCCGTGCTGGGGAACCACGAACTCAAAGGGGACAACGGCGCGCACTTCGATTATTTTTTTTCCGCTCCCCGGTATTGTTCGTATGACCTGAACGACGTCCACGTGCTGGTGCTTCATCCCTTTGACGGCCTGGCCTTTTCCGAGAACGGCCCCCTTGTGGTGAGCAGTCTGCGGCAGTATCAATTCGCAAAAAGTGACCTGGAAAAAAACAGGGACAGAAAATGGATCGTGGTCGCGATCCACATCCCCCTGCTCAGCACCGGCGACTTCGGCATGAACCGCATGCTGATCAGCCAGTACTTTTCCCTTTTCAGGAAGAACAGGGTTGACCTGGTGCTCAGCGGCCATGACCATATGTTTGATTCGTTTCATGTTGACCGGGATGAATCGTGGGGCGGCACCTGGTATCTTGTGTGCGGCACGGGCGGGTCGCGGCTTGACAGTTATATCATGACCAGAAAAAAGAACCGGTGGACCGATTGGTTCCATGACCGCGATGCTCAGGGCGGCCTGTACCAGAGCGATCCGCATGCTTCACTGTATCACGTTTACGGCGAGCTTTCCTGGGGGTTCACTGACCTTGAATTCACCGGTGATGAGATGGTAATATCCTATTACCGCATGCTTTCGTTTCCCCGCTTTCTTGATATTACCGGGCAGGACGCGGGGATGTGGAAGATCGTCCCCCTTCCATCGTCAGTCGACAATACAAGCGGGAGAAACGGCGTTGAACTGGTAAAACGCTTCAGCAAGAAAAGAAATTTTAACCTGCCTTTTTCTGAAACGAAAAAGTAACTCCACCTGCCGCGGCTGTATTCTTACTCAGGCCTTTCCGCGACCTTTACATACAGGACAATTGTTTTCCCGTTCCTCCACACGGTAAGCTTGAGAGTTTTTCCTATGGGCGCGTCGCTGACAACACGGAGAAGGTCATTGAAGTCCTTGATCGGGCTGTCTTCAATTTTGGTTATCACATCTCCGACTTTTACCCCGCCTTTCTGTGCGGGCCCTCCGTTGATTACCTCGCCGATAAAAGCGCCGTCCGTGTTTTTAAGCCCCAGGTCGCGGGCGTATTCTTCAGTGAGTTGAACGATGCTCACGCCGATGAAGCCGCGCTTGATTTTTTTGTACTGCTTCAGCTGTTCGAGAATCGAACGCGCGGTATTGACGGGGATGGCAAAGCCGATTCCCATGTACCCGCCGCTCTGAGAGTAGATCATTCTGTTAATCCCGATAACTTCACCATAGATGTTGATCAGCGGCCCGCCCGAGTTTCCTGGGTTGATCGAAGCGTCAGTCTGGATATGCGACCCGCCCATGAGGTCAACGTCTTTTCTCCCGGTCGCGCTGATGACGCCAACGGTAAACGTCCGGTCAAGTCCGAAGGGGTTGCCGATAGCAATGGCCCAGTCGCCCACCGCGACCTTGTCAGAATCCCCGAAATATACCGGCTCGAGTTTTGCTGATGATTTTATTTTCAGCAGAGCAATGTCCGTCCTTTCATCTGACCCGATTATTTCGGCTTTGTATGTTTTGCTGTCTATATTAACATATACACTGTCGACCTGGGCTATCACGTGGTGATTGGTGCAGATGTATCCGTCTTCTGATATAATGAAACCGGTACCGAGCCCTTTTCTTTTCTGGTACTGGGGCTGGCTCCTCCCGAAAAACTCCCTCATGAAGGGATCGTCAAAAAAAGGATGGGGCCTTACTTTAACGATCTGCTCTGTGGTGATAAAAACGACCCTGTCCTTATAGAGCTCGAATATTTTTCTGAACGTGCCCTGGATTTCACAGGCCCGGGTGGTTTCGCTTTCCTCTGCGAGGGGAGATTTTTCGAGATTTCCGAACAGGCGGTATGAGGAGGTGTCATTTCGCGAGCAGGAAAAGGGAATAAAGAAAATAATCACCAGGACCGTCGCTAATGGTACGAATATCGAGATTATTTTTTTCATAAATCCTCCTTAGAAATTATCTTTTTTATACCGATCGTTTCTTTCTTTTTCTTTTTGTAATTTTTCCTTGAATATTGCGTCGTAATTGGTTGAATTATCGTAGTTGATCTGATCCATGTCAACATTGTTCGTCTCGATTTTTTCACTGCAGCAGGGAAACAGCAGGGAAGCTGCAATGAACAGAAAAGGGAACGCCAGATAGTGAATTATTTTATTGCGTATTTTCATATTTTGTTTACACCGCATGACCGGAAAATATCCGGTTCACTGTATAATTTGCTTTTCGCTTGGACATATTACAGAAAGAATCATCCCCTGTAATGTAATTACTACTGTGCTGGAAATAATTCAAGTAATTTTAGCCCGCGATGAATATTCATTGCATCTTTTATTCAGGATCTGTCTGCCAAAAGGAGGAGTAAGCTCATGATATCATTTATTGACCATATTGCAATAGCAGTGAAGGATTATGAGGCTGCTTATCGATTTTTTACCGGAATTTTCGGCGCAATTCCGGGAACTTGCGCAACTGATCCCGGAATGGGTTATCTATGGCAGAATTTATCGCTGGGAAATCTCTCGCGGCTCGAGCTGCTCACGCCACGAGGGGATGAGAGCTTCCTGGACAATTTTCTGTCAGAAAAGCAGGGCGGGGTCCATCATATCACAATGCATACGCCGGATATAGAAAAAGCACGTGAGCGTCTTGACGAGATGGGCGTTCCCTATTTCGGGTACGCTCGGCTGGGGCCGATCTGGAAGGAGCTTTTTATACATCCGCGTGATGCTTTCGGCGTGCTTATTCAGATAGCCGAGTTTAATCCTGATGACTGGATCAGCCCTCATTCAAAAATGCCTGAAGGAAAGAAGTTTTTACTTGAAAAAAATAATAATGGTGTTGTACTTAAGGTTGCACATCCCGGTGGCGGCAGGGTCGAGATCCCGCTGAAAAAAGATGACATAAAAGCTCTGCTGGATGAACTCGGAGAATTCGGCTGATGAGGCACGAATTATGTTTCATGGATGAGGGGAACAGGCGTGAATTCTCATGGAATAACGGGTTATTTTGAAATTACAGGGTCTTATGTCTTCTCGCGTCTTGAAATTACTCTGAAAAATATTATTTTTGTAATATAATAACTGATGATAAAGGAGCATATTTTGATGAAGACGAGGTTTGTTGTTTTTTTTATTGCGTTGTTCGTTACCCTGATTGTTTACACAAATAATGCTTTTTCTCAATCGGTGTTTCTTAAAGATGGATCTATTGTCGAAGGGACCATTTTAACGGAAAATGATAATTTTTTAACAATAAAATCCAATAGCGGCAAGAAAAACATCAAGAGAAGTGAAATCATCCGCACTGTTTATAATAATGATTATAAAACCAGGGTCAATGTGGTGCTTATGGATGGCAGAATCATTAAAGGTTATGTTGTTGAAGAAGGCAAGAATTATTATATAGTGAGAAAGTATCTCAGCTCGACAAAGGAACTCAGGCTTAATAAAAAAAAGATCAATGGAATTCTGAAGGACGAAAGCGCAATTAAAAAAGATGAGCCAGAGGATAACACTGCAGCAGAATCGTCTGATCCATCGGAATTTCCCGGTCTTGATGTCAGGACCGATAAAAAAGTATATGCTCCCAATGAAAAAATTGTTGTTTATTATTCAAATATGCCCGGGGGACGTTATGACTGGATTTCTCTGGCGAAAAAGGACTCCCCTGATGACAATTATGAATTATATTATTACACGAATAGAGGAGTTGAAGGTGAGCTCAATTTTAAAAAGGGCCTTCCCCAGGGCGAGTATGAAGTACGGGTTTACCTGCACTGGGCACAGGGGAGCTATAAAGTAAGTAAAAGATATTTTTTCAGGGTAAAATAGAAGCGTTTCCTTTGTTAAGGGTTAATATATTATATTTGACAAATGGAAATTAAGGATAAAGAATAGAAACGTAATACGCAGTGTTAATTATAAGGGCAAAGGAGATTAACCTTACATCAGAATAACCAGGGAGGGGATGCTGATGAAAATCAGAACAGATGTCAATGAGGTGGTGTATACCCCGCAGAAAAACGTTAAAAGTGCCGTAAGCAGTTCTGCGAAAGGTTCCGGTCGGGATGTTTCAGTTTCTCCGGATCCGCAGATCATCCAGTCAATTGCTTCCCGTATCAATGCCGAGCGAAGCCTCGGTGAGGCACTGAGCATCGCCCAGGCTTCCCATTCATTGCTGCAGAAGGCCATGATTATATCGTCACAATTGAGGAACATGGCTGTCCAGGCAGCTGCTACCGGGAAAGTAAATTCATCTGATCTCGGTATTGTTCTTTCGGATATTAATTCTTCACTGAATTCTGCCGGCAGTGGAATTGTCGCGCCGGTTAATGCTTACATCCAGCCAGTCCCGGAGCTCCCGCAAATGCCCTCGATCGGACCAGAATTAAATGAAATCGCTTCAACTGCGGAAATGTTTCAAAACGAGCAGCCGCCGAGAATTGAAACGATTGATACGCTGATACAGTCAATAACGAATAAATCAGCGGTATATGAGACATACATCAGAACAGTTTCCGAACAAATGAACAACCTCGGAAAAGATTATGCTGCATTGATATTACCCGGAACAAAGGGGAATTCCAATTACCGGGACATGATATTACAGAATCCTGTTTCCTCAATAACAGCACAGGGTAATATTCCTTCAAATGATGTATATAGGATTCTCAATTCTTAATTTGACGCGAGTTTTTTTTTAAATAACCGGCATAAAAAAGAGAATTATCTTGACTTAAAATTAATTTAAGTCTATAAGTATCATTGTCGTAGATGAATTCCATTTAATAATACCATTATTTATATTTGATAGATCAGTGCGTGAGGCATGGTGTATTGCTAATTAATGGATTAAATGGTTATACTTTCAGTGCCAGTATAAGTCAGTATTATTCGGGAATGATGAAAAAAAGAAATAACACAGACACCAAGCCCGACTCTTACTTACCCTATCCAGGACTACGCCACTATCGGAAAGAGAAAAATCCCGGTAAGTTTTCTAAATCAACTAATGTTCATGGTATCGAAAGTTATTATGTATCTCTTTTTAATCTGGGATGCCTCCCTCCGCATATTGACTGTGACTGCTTTGCTCTTCTCCTGGCAAAAATGATTCTGTCAGTCATCAGTGAAAATAATTATTTTTTAACCACTCAGGGAACACTGACAGGCGAATTTTACAAGGTATGCCTGGAAAGATCGATGCAGAGCGGGCTTATACATTCGATTAATGACACGGAATTGATGATTATTTATATCAAGCAGATGGTTTTACTGCTTCACCGGGCACGATTGATAATTCTGTCTGAGACATCGGTGAGGATAGTGAACTCCATTGATCATTCATATAAACTATATATGAAGATTTTTAAAACCTTCTGGAATAAATCTTCATGGGGGAGTCTCTTCCCTTCCTATCCTTCTGCGGCACGTGAACTGAAAAAAAACAGGTCTCTGTTAAAAGATATCCTGCTTGCCTCTGGAGAGAGCGCGGAAATTGAAAGAATTTCCAATGAGTTTTTTGAACTCACCGGGTTTTGCCGGAAAAATGATCTTTTAATGATATCTTTTCTCGATTTTTACTTTTTCACCTGGTTAAAACATTTCGGAATAATCCGTTACTGCCATAGCGGTCCTGACTCGACTGTTTCAATTTCTCTAACACCAGCCGGAAGAAAAATATTAACTTTTTTTTAAGGAAAAATACTCGACAGGGTATCCTGAAATACGGGATAGTGTAGCCGGTGGAATTATATATTTATCCGTTTTTCACTAGTTCATTAATATTTTAATCGGGGTTGGGAATATGAAAAAGGTTTTATTCGCCTTTTCTGTTATTTTGTTAATTGTCCAGTGTTCAACATACAATGTTAAAAAAGAAATAAGTGATTCATCTGCCATAAAATCATTTCAAAAAACCGGTATAGTATTCAGAATTCCAAGTACCAATGAGATTCAGCATGCACAGATGGAAAAAAATCTTGATGCCTGGCTTTCTTCCTGTGTTAAAAATAAAGAAGTTGTTATCCTGAGGGATGTTGATGATCCCGTTGATGTCGTTGAATCGGATCTGGACCGGTTTTATCAGCTGTCGAGTAAAAACTCGTTCATGAAGTATAAGACGGTGGGAGTTATCACGCTTTACCTGAGAAATAATGAAGAATCAATCAAGAAAATTCTTTCAGATAATCAACTGGATAGTCTTTTAATTTATGAAATTGATGCGGGTTATTCCGAGACAATGCAGTTTATTAATTTTAATTCATCGGTTGTAATCATTGATTCACAGTTAAGAATATGTTTTCTCGATTACCAGAATAAATCGTTTGATATAGTTGAGTGGGACCCTGACATCATTAAAAAACACTTGATGGACAAAATGAACGACCGGCTGTTGCAGCTGCTTGCTGATTATAATTTTATAAAAATGTAAATTGGAGACGGCGGGATTCGAACCCGCGTCCTGCAACACAAATCCCCAGCTTCTACATGCTTATCCTTTTCTTTTCCTTCAGGATCTCAAGCCGGGAAAAGGCACCGTCTTAATGATCCGGGCTCCCATAGTGTTTCGCCTTCAAACCGGGAGCGGGAAATCGGGCTATCCCCTGAGTTATGACGCCTGACAGGTCTCCCAGAGGAGCGGAGGGCCTGCAAGCGTAGCAGTTTATTAAGCTGCTAGTGCAAAGTTGTCGTTTGCGATTGTGTTTAAACCTGCCATTTTGACGAGATGACAGCACGCTCGGCATGCAACTGAAAACCCGTTATTACAGTCGAATCCAAAATCGTCCCCCTGGAACCAAGGTACGGTAAAAGATATTATTCGTCAATAGTTTTGATAAATCATGAAAGTTATACATTTATTTAAACCAAAAAATTATCTTTACAAAGACATAATTACGCCATATGGTGCGAAAATAAATATTATTCACAGGGCAATCTCAGTGAAAAGGACAAAGTTTTTTTTCGTTATTCTTTTAATTAATTTCACCGTTTTTTTTGCATGCACGGATGACAAAGGCAACGAAACCGCAGTAAATCCCGCCGTGACCGTGCATGACCCCAGCGAAGAAGCCACAGGAGTGAATGGTTCGGATATTAACGATGAAGGAATGGAAATTAATTATACGTCCCTCCTGGGAAAGTGGAAGCTGTTATATAGTGGGAATTACGGATATTATTTCAGCTTCCAAAAGAATTATAAAACGCTGGTAACCCTTTATCTGGGAAATGAGGCTCTTGTTTTTAAAGGTGTCCATTCCATTGACGCAGGCAACATCGTTATTAATATTTATGAAATGAAACGCGAAAAGAACCTCCCCGCAGTCAATTATTACAGGGGATTCCAGAAAGCAAATTCGTCATCCTTTATATTTAAAGCCTCGCTTCATAAGAAAAACGGGAAGAAGATACTAAAAATTATCCCGGTAAAAATCAGGATTGATGGAAATGATTCTGATGGATATTTTGAGCCTCTTATAAAGTTAAACTATAGTGGTAAGTGATGGGATCCGAAAAAATTTTTTTTAACAGTCAAAGCGGGTTTCGGCTCTGCGGCAGGATGTTCAGCGGAGAAAAAAAGACAGGGAAAGGATTAATCTTTTCACACGGTCTGTTTTCGACAAAAGACGGGTATAAAATTACCCGCATGGCAGACACTATCGTAGAAGCGGGTTATGATTTATTGACCTATGATTTTTCTTATGCAGGTGAATCAGGAGGAACCCTGGCAGATATTTCGATTTTGAAATCACTTGAAGATCTTGAAAGCGCCGTTGATTTTTTCCGCGGTCTCGGCTATAAGGAAATTCATCTCATGGGGTCAAGTATGGGTGGAGCTGTTTCAACCCTCTATGCGGGAAAGCATCCCCGCGTCCCCGCCTCTCTTATATCAATAGCTACACCGCTTGATCTGAAAGCGCTTTATGCTGATAATATGCAGATTAAGGATGTTTCATCACTTCCAGATGATGGTTTTTCCGTCCTGGACGGGATTGCGATAAAAAATTCCTTTTTTAAAGAGATCAGCGGAGTTGATATGACCGAGGTGATACATTCGATCCGGTGCCCGGTCCTGATTATTCATGGTAAAAAAGATGCGATTGTTTCTTTCGGCAACACCGGTTTGTTTATTGATAACCTGCATGCGCCGTATAAAACGCTTTTTATTGAAAATGGTGATCACAACCTTACGCAGGACGCTGAACTCGAATTAATAAAAAAAGAAATTTCAGAATGGTTAAATGCCTTCTGAGTTTTTGTATTCGTTGAGGTCTCCTTTGCTCGATTATTATATACTGAGTGTCGGTGTTTTTCTCATTGTTCTGGGATGTCTTGAGTCAGGATTTCCTGTTAAAGCATTCAATACCTGGAAAATGTGGAGCTCGCACCGGCTTTTCTTCTTTCACGGGATTTTTCTTATCGCTGCCGGTTTGCCAATTACCCTGTTCGATGGCTTTCTGTCAGGGCTTGTTTTTGTGATCGGATGTATAGTCGTTTTAACCGGGCCTTTTATTTTATTGTATCCTGAAAAGATTAATGAGATGTTCCATTCAGTCAGTGCGGAAATGAATGAACAGGGTATAAAAAGGATTGTCTATTTTGAAGCGGTTATCAGAATATTAACCGGTGTGCTTTTTATCGTTGCTTCATGCGGGTCTGCGGGGAGTTAAGGCAGTTAAAAATATTTGACATGCCGTGCTTTTACGGATTATCGTGAGGATCCTTTCAGAGAATTTAATAATTCAATCCAGGGGTTATAATGGAATTCATTAATATAAGCCATAATAAAATAATGGAAGGTAGTATCCATAAATGTTCGAGTGAGCTTTCTGAGGCATATTCAGCAAAATACCTTCTTGTTGACCAGGGATACTGGAGCAGCCAGAAGAGAAGTGCTGCGATAAGTGAATATTTTATCATCGATTATCATAAACTCATAACAATCAACTTCATCAGACTTGACCCCTCTCCGGGTGGAGAAAAAAATTTTCCCCGGTCATTCAGAATTGAGACCAGCCTTGACGGAGAAACCTGGGAAGTCGTTCATTCAGAACGGGAACATCTGCTTGAGTCAGACTATTTTCATCTGGATCTGCATTTGACGCAGCTTCAATATCTTAAGGTTGTTATCATGGAATTTCCGGTGATTGATTCCCAGTACTGGGTTGAACTGGGAAGCTGTATCTGTGGCATTTCCGGAGTTGTTGGTCTTGACTGCTCAAGCACTTCATCAGGAAGCGATGTTCAAAATTTATTAAGCACTCAAATCGATGCTTTTTGGGAATCGCAAATTAAAACAGTCAGTTCAATGGAATTCTTTTCCTTTGACCTGGGCCAGGTCTTCAATATAAACAGGCTTGTTCTCTGCTCTTCAATTAAAGGATTTCCTGAAGATTTTACTGTTCTGGTAAGCACTGATAATGAATTGTGGATGCCTCTTTTTGATTGCCGCTCATTCAAATCTGAACCCTATAAAAAGTATTACTGGAACAGTGATATCAGACCGGCCCGTTATATCAGGCTTGAAGTTAGGGGAGTGAAATATTTTGAGGGCCAGTATGCGGTGCGCATTTCCGGCGTTGAAATTTTTGCCGCGCCGGCAAATCTGCTGCACACCCATAATTATGGCGAGCTTACCCAGCATGCTTCGGTTTTTCAGGCCGGAATCGTGAAGCTGGCGCGAGATGGAGATGAACGCCCCGGGACTGCTGTTCAGGGAAGTGACAGGAGGCTGAGAGACGCCACGACGGTTTTTAAGGGAATCGTTCAATTCGCTGAGGACGGCGACGACAAGGATCTCGTTGCGGTTCAGGCATCTGATTCACGGCTCAAGGAGGCCACTGAATCACAGCACGGGATTGCCCGACTTGCTTACGACAGAGAGGTTTCTGCCGGGGCGGTTGTCCAGTCAAATGATTCGCGTCTTCGCGAGGCCACCCTGAACAGTTTTGGTATTGTGAGGCTCTGCCCTCCTGGATTGTACAGTGAAAACAGCGTTGTTCTCGGGAATGATCCCCGCCTTGAGCACGCTTCAACTGAATCATCCGGTATCTGTATTTTATCCGAGGATGGCGGAAGCGATACAGGGAAAGTAGTGCAGGCGAACGACCGGCGTTTAAGGGATGCGACAGTACATTATAAAGGAATAATGCAGTTTGCAGAGGATGGGGAATGCATCGAGAACAAGGCAGTTCAGTCATCTGACCGCAGGCTTAAAGATGCCACTACCATGAGCAGGGGGATCGTTGAACTCGCGGAAGACGGCGAGGACTCTCCCGGTGTTGTGGTCCAGGGCCATGATCGGAGGCTGAGGGACGCGACAACAACAAGTAAAGGAATTGCTGAACTGGCCGAAAATGGCGAAGACCGTCCCGGAGTCGTGGTTCAGGGTAATGATAGAAGACTTAAGGATGCGACTGTTGCGTCTAAAGGTATTGTTGAACTCGCGGATGACGGCGAAGACCGATATGGTGTCGTGGTGCAGGGGAATGACCGAAGGCTCAAGAAAGCGACTGAATCCACGGAAGGCATTGTGCGATTGGCGAAGAATGGCGAAGAATCCCCCCTGTGCGCTGTACAGGGAAACGATTGCAGATTGAAAAATGCCACAACAATAAGCAAAGGCATTGTGGAGCTTGCGGAGGACGGGGAAGACTCCCCGGCTGTCGCGGTCCAGGGCAATGACCGCAGATTAAAAGACGCGACGACAAAAAACAAGGGCATTGTGGAGCTTGCGGAGGACGGAGAAGACCGTCCCGGTGTCGCGGTCCAGGGCAATGACCGCAGATTGAAAGAGGCTTCGGAAAAAATCAAAGGCATAATGCGGTTCGCGGCTGACGGAGAGGTCGCCCCTTCTGCCGCGGTCCAGGGCGGTGACCGCAGATTAAAAGACGCGACGACAACCTCAAAAGGGATCGTGGAGCTCGCGGAAGACGGTGAGCAGAAAGAAGGTGTTGTTGTCCAGGGCAGTGACCGCAGATTAAAAGACGCGACGACAACCTCAAAAGGGATCGTGGAGCTCGCGGAAGACGGTGAGGACAGCGAAGGTGTTGCGGTCCAGGGCAATGATCGCAGGCTTAAGCGCTCAACGGAAGAAAATACCGGCATAGTAAAGCTCGCTAAGAATAAAGAAGAAAAGCCCGGAATCGCGGTTCAGGCCGATGATGAGAGGCTCAGCAACGACCGTAATCCTCTGCCGCATACCCATGACTACGCGCCACTGGTTCATGATTATAACAGCCATACGGGGGCTATCAGTGTAAAACAATCCAGGAATGAAGTGTTCAGGGAGATCACCCCTCCTTCGGACAATACTTCAGTGATATACGGCCAGAATGAATCAAAAGAATCCGGTTCGATAGGGATTGCCGGCGTTGCCGGCCTGGGGAACAGGGAACCTGTTCACACCTATGGCGTCGTGGGACACAGCAGCCATATCGGGGTCAGGGGCCAGTCATCGGGAAGCAATGACCTGCGTGGGTGCGGGGTCATGGGCATTTCACGGTTCGGGGCAGGAGGGGTTTTCGCCAGTGAGAATGCCTATTCGCTCATAGCTGACGGGTACGGGGCCCTCGAATCATTCGATAAATCCGTGAACCTGATGGGGAACGGAGAGGCCCTTCTCGTTAAAGGAAAATCCGAGTTTCATGGCCCTGTTGAAATTTTAAAAGGCCCAAAAAGCGATGCCCAGTCATCCCCGATGAATATTGTTGAGCTGTTCGAAGTGGATGATGAAGAGTTCCTTTCCCCGGGAGACCTTCTTGTCGTGAGCGAATCAGGGAAAAACATCCTTTCACGCTCAAGGAGAAAATATAACCGATCAGTGATAGGAATAATCTCAGGGAACCCGGTCCTGGTCATCAATAACAGCATGACTGAGAAAAAAGTTTATCCGGTAGCTCTGGCGGGCAGGGCCCTGTGCAAGGTGGATGCGAGGGAGAAGCCGGTGGTCCCGGGTGACCTGATCGTAACTTCTGATACTCCCGGCTGCGGGATGTCCGGCGCGATTAATTCATTTGAACAGATAGGAACCGTCATCGGCAAGGCTCTTGACGGCCTTGAAGGCGGGATCGGCGTCATCCCTGTTTATATTGTGCACCTCTAATCCGGTTACGGCATCAGGGCTTTTATCAGTTCAATTTCGGTTTTGTTGAACATGGTGAATGTGTAATCGTTTACTTCCTTCGCGATGTCTTTACTGACGTAAGACACCCTGCGGCAGTAGGGTTTGCCTTCGTAATCATCCACCCAGATGACTATGATTGACTTGGCATCGTTCCAGGCGATCGCCCCCTGGTTTTTTTCGATGTTCTCGATTGAAGGCGTGCCGTATTTTTCTTCATATTTTTTTTGTACGTCGCTGAGCGAAAGGTACGGAAAAGAAAGGATGACGAAAAAAAGCTTTCCCTCGTCAGTTTTTTGTTTTTCAGCGGCATCCTTCTCCTCTGCGGGTTTCGCGGCAGCTGATTTTTCAGGGTCAACATAGAAAAACCCGTAGGTGTATTTAAGCTCGTTTTCCTTTGATACAATCACGCTTTTTTCGTCAGTAAAGACGAGCTTCCCCCTGATATTGTCGCGTACGGCGCTGAGCAGCGCACCCCAGGTTACCGAGCCGTACCCCTCGGGAATTGATTTTGTTTCTTTTTTCTCCTGGGCTGAGAGATTTATTGAAATCAGAATTATTAATATCACCAAACTTTTTTTCATCGATACTACCTCAGGATTTCAGTTAATGAACCATGGAAGCATATGTTTCTATAAAAATATCGGCATTATTGCCCGTGCATAATGATAATAATTCGTTAAGATGAGTAAAATTTGGTGGTCCTTCATGGTATTTGTGAACCGGCATAATCATATGTTATACCCCCACGATCTCCCCCTGCGAGGGGAGAATCAAAGAGAGGACGAAAAACCTGATTTTTAAGAGTGCACTTAAAAAATAATTGCAAAATATTCAGATAAGGATTTGGATTATTGAATCTTTTTTTATGAGGTATGCCATGAGTAAAATAATAAACGGTGAAACAGCATCTTTTGATGATGTGCTCCAAAAGGAAAATCTGGTCCTGGTTGATTTCTGGGCACCGTGGTGCGGACCATGCAAAATGCAGACCCCGATACTGGAAAAAATTGTCCAGTCGGATGCTGTTGACGTCACGGTTGTCAAGGTCAACACCGATGAAAATCCGGATCTGGCGCAAAAAATGAATATATCATCAATACCGACACTGATTCTTTTCAAGAACGGCAAGGAAGTTGACAAGTTTATCGGCCTGCAACCCGAGTCGGTATTAATAAATAAAATTACCTCCCTTTCCTGATAAATTCATGAGGGCGGTAGTACAAAGGGTATCCCGGGCTTCGGTGTCCGTTAATGAAAATGAGGTGGGTTCCATTAACACCGGATTAATGGTTTTACTCGGATTATATAAGGATGACACTGACCGGGATACTGATTACATCATCAATAAAATTCTTGGCCTCAGGATTTTTGATGATGAAAACGGCGTGATGAACCGTTCAATTGAGGATATTTCCGGCGAATTGCTGATAATATCCCAGTTTACCCTGTATGGTGACGCCAGAAAGGGTAAACGCCCTTCGTATTCGGATGCGATGCCCCCTTTAGAAGCAGAAGAATTTTACCGGTCCTTTCTTGATACTTTGAAAAAAAGGTACGTTAACGTTGCTGAAGGCATTTTTGGCGCGGATATGCACGTTTCGCTTGTCAATAACGGGCCGGTTACCATCCTTCTTGACAGTTCAAGGCTTTTTTAAAAAACTCTATTTTTGGATTTTATAATAAATAAAGTTGACATAAAAACGCATCGGTGTTTGAATTATTTACTGTTTGCACATCATTCAGTGGAGTAATCATCATGAAGCATATATCACGGAATGAGCTGTCAATTGATGAAATAAAAAATAAACAGATTGTTCTGGATAAAAAAATCAGGCAATTGAAGGTGCAGGGGAACAATAACGAGGATGTCGCCCATTTCTGTAATGACAGTTCAGAGGAATGATAGCTTATTCGAGGAATTCCCTGCCAACGGCCCCTGCGTTATTAAAAATAGATTTGAGAGATTGTCACTGAGAAGTGATTTTGCATTCCGGTTTTTTCCTTATCCCTGATTCGGTTTTATCCTTTCTTCCCCCTTTGCCGTCTGATACACTAAATAAAGATAATAATTCAATGAAGTGAAACAATGGTTCCTGGTGGCGTGTTTCAATAGAAAGAGTGCTTGACAGGAAGGTCATATTCATATTTTTTCATGGATTGCATAAGGAGGAAACCCATGCACAGAAAGAGCATCGTCGCTTTTTGTATTGCTGTGGCTGTCCTGGCGGGATGTTCACAGAAGCAGGAAGCTCCCGGTAAAATACAGGCGGTTACCTCAATTTTCCCTCTCTGTGATATCGCCGCCAATATTGCCGGAGGCCGCGCTGATGTTTCATTCATCGTCCCTGCAGGCGCCAATCCGCATGTCTATGAACCGGCCCCTTCAGCGGTTACGCTGCTCTCCCGGGCAGACGTTTTCATCGGGGTGGATGACCATTTTGACGGCTGGATAATAAAATTTTTGCCATCAGCCGCAATAAAGACTTTTCTTGCCCGTGAAGGGGAGAACCCTCACCTGTGGCTTTCTCTGAAAAATGCACCGGTGCTGGCCGGAAGGATAGCCGAGATATTCATTCAACAGGACCCGGAAGGGGAGTCTGTTTATAAAAAGAATCTGAAATTTTACCACGCAAAGATCAAAGAGGCGGATGAGAAAGCATCGATGTTTTTTAAGAATATTTCTGATAAACGGTTTATTCAGTGGCATGATGCGTGGGATGGCTTTGCCGCTGATTACGGGCTTTCCGTTTTCGGCACGATTGAGGGAGGCCACGGGAAAGAAATTTCGGTCAAGCAGTTCAGGGACCTCGCGGTTAAAGCAAAAAGGGAAAATGTCAGGGTCGTCGTTCTTGGCCTGAGTGCCAGGAATACTGCGGCCGAATCATTTACCAAAGAAATAAATGGCATCATCGCACGGCTGGATACAATCGGCGATCCTTCCTCCTCTGACCGTTCTTCCTATCTTGATTTAATGCTCTATAATGCGCAGGCGCTTTCCCGCGCGTTGAAGTGAGTGAACGTATGCAAGAAGCCATGACTGATCCTGCGGTATTAATGAAAGACGTTCTGGTCCGGTATGATGGCAACACGGTTCTTGAAGATATTTCCCTCTCGGTTGCCAGGGGAGAGATCATGTCTATTGTCGGTCCGAACGGAAGCGGGAAAAGCACTCTTCTCAAATGCATAATGGGCCTGAAAAAGCCCGCGAGGGGGGAGGTAACGGTATTCGGTGTTCCTGCGGCCAGGGTACATAAGAGCGGCCTCATCGGCTATCTGCCCCAGGACGTAACGTATGACCATTCCTTTCCGGTACGGGTTTTTGATGTTGTTGCCATGGCGCGCTATGCAGGCAAAAAATTTTTTGAACGACTTGATGAAAAGGACCATGCCATTATTCGCTCCTGCCTCGAGCTGGTTGAAATGAAAGACCTGAAAAACAGCTATTTCGGAAACCTTTCCGGCGGCCAGAAACAGCGGGTCCTTATAGCGCGCGCCCTTGCGGTGAAACCCAAACTTCTTCTCCTTGACGAGCCGTCCACCGGCCTTGACGCCGTAGCACAGGATTCATTTTATCAGCTCCTGAAAAGGCTCAGGGATGAGGAAAGCCTTACTATCATCATGGTCTCGCATGATATCGGAACCGTTTCAGCTGTAGTAGACAAGCTGGCGTGCATTAAACAAAAAATTCATTTTCACGGGAGCCCCAGGGAATGTGTTCCATCCGACGCTCTTGCCCGGGTGTTCGGGAAGGATGTTTATTTCGTCAATCACGATGTTGACTGTGAAACCTGCAGGAGGGGCAGGGAATGATGGAACTGCTGCATATGTCGTTTTTTGTTAATGCGCTGGTCATGGGGATACTGGTCGCGATGATTTACGGGATACTTTCTTTTTTCGTGGTAACGAGAAAAATGTCTTTTCTCGGAGCAGGGATATCGCATTCGGCCTTCGGAGGTGTCGCTCTCGGCGTTTTTCTGGGTATCGATCCCTTTGTGACGTCGCTGTTTTTTTGCGTTACCGTTGCCCTGCTCATGGGGAAGCTCGTGCGTTACGGCAAAATATCGTATGATACGAGCATCGGCATATTTTTTTCCTTTTCAATGGCAATGGGCGCGCTGCTGATTGCCCTGAAAAAAGAGTATACCTTTGATCTCATGGGCTACCTTTTCGGCAATATCCTGGGAATCACGTTTACCGATAACATAATCACCATTGCGGTTATCCTGATATTTGTTCCATTCGTGGCCCTGTTTTTTTTCAGGATTCTTTTTCTTGCGTTTGATGAAGAAGTTGCCGCGGTCAGTGGTGTCAGAACCGGTGTCCTTGACACGGTGCTTCTTGTTTTTCTCGCTTCCATAATCGTCGTAAGCATAAAAATCATCGGCATAATACTGGTTTCCGCACTGGTAGTGCTGCCCGCGAGTTTCGGCATGCTGCTTTCACGCGATTTCAGGATCGTTATCTCCGGCGGGGTTCTTTATGCGGTTTTTGTCATGACCGGGGGCCTTGTTCTGTCATATTACATCGATACTCCTGCGGGGGCTACGGTCGTTACTCTGGCTACACTTATGTATTTTTCCGGTGCTGTGGTGAAAAAAACAATTAATCGGGACCGTTAATTTCTGTTAAAAGATGTTTCCGGGGTTGATGAAGAAGAAATTTATTGTATTGGATTGATTCGGGTCAGAAACGATGCTTCCCGACGAAAAAAGTTTTTTAATATTCGGGGAATATTCGTTAAAGATGAATGAGATTTTGGATTTTATCCTGTTGAACTGGTCAAGCGGCAATCTGTCTATGATTGAGATAAAATTCGTCAGCACGGCCATATTTTCGAGCGCTTCTTTCATGATCTCCGGTTTAATCGAAAGGATTACATAAGTCGCGCTTTTACACATTTCAGCATAATAAAAATTTGATTTTTCATCCAGACCCAGTATCTGGCTGAAGAAGGTAAAAATCCAGGCCGTATTCCCCCCCTTAACCAGAGCTGCCGCATTCGATTCTATATAGCTTGAGACAAAGTAGCAGGAGTCGATATTAGAAGGAATTTTGTTTTTGCTGATATCCGCACAATTGAAGCTCCGTATTTCATCAATTATTTCTTTCAGGTCAGAAAATTCTTTTTTAAGCTGTGACCAGTTGCTGAAAGGGGTGCACATGGTCTTAAGACCGGCCAGAGCAAGAATTTTAAGTTCTATGGATATCTCTTCTTTAAAAGTGCGGTAAAAGAAGTGTAACAGCTCGTCTGACTCGAAGGAAATCAGGGTGCGGAGAATATCTTTTTGAAGGTCCGGATGCTCATTAAAGTCTGATAGCAGGCGCTGGACCGCCTCGTCGATCTTAAAGTAACGTATTATGACTGTATCTTCGTAGTGCAGATTTCTTTTTATCAGGTTCTTCCGGTAAAGGTCAACGCCCTGATACACATCAAGAAAAATGTTAAGCCTGGAGAACAGGTCTTCAATAATGTATTCGTTTATGCTTTCTTCCCGGTTTTTGTTTTGTGAAATTTCAAAAGCAATCTGGTCAAGAAGCTCGATAAAATGAATTGAAATCGTGTTCGGCTCAGCCAGGATGTCCGGCGCGAAGTATTCCCCGATCGTGTTCGTCACATAATCAGAGATCAGCCGCAAAGCGGATTCTTTTAACGGTGTCATCTTAATAAATGACAGGCAATGATATGCCAGATCAGTGAGATGCTGGTCTGTTACCGGAGATTTATGATCATTGTTCATTATGCAAACGGTTCAATTTCTGTTTTAAATCGGATTGGTCATCTTATAAATACCCTTTTTTCTGTCGAGAATATTTTTTCTCTTTTTGTTTCGGTTTCGTAATATTTTTAGCGGTTTTTTTCATTTTTGCGCACCCTGTTCGTATAACTCCCGAGAGGGAGAGATGAAACTGCTGGTAATGATTTTAACAATGATTCTGAGCGGCACTGCTGTGGCGGGCCTGCTCATCAACGAGGCGGTTACCGAAACCGAAAGTGACTGGGTTGAAATCACCCTGAGAGAAAGCGGTGATGAATGCAGGGATGTCTCGGGCCTGTATGTGACCATGTATTACGGCACCAATGAAAAGCTCGCCGATACCCCGGTCACTATCTGCAGTTATGATAATATGGATACCCCTTATGACGACCGCTATATTGTGGTACACCTTACAGAACCGGGGAAGGATGATGAGACAGACGAAACCGGAGACAGTAACGGGAACGGCTATCTTGATGTTTACTGCAATAATTATTCCAACAGCCTCTGGAACAGTGACGGCGTGATCGCCATTGACACTGACGATGATCCTTCAACAGGGGGGATGATTGACTTCATCGCGTATTCAAACAGGGACCAGACGCCAAACAGCGTTATCGAACAGTACGTTGCGAGCGCACAGGAGCACGGTCACTGGGAATCGTGTGCCGGCCGGTCGATCCAGGAATGTTCCGTTTACACCGGCGAGGACGGCCTCTCTCAGTGGGCGAGCATCGCGCGTAAAAATTCTCCTGACAGCAACAGCAGCGATGATTTTTCCGTGACCCGGTATGTCACGCCGGGCAGGGACAATGTCTTTTCAGCTGAAAAGAAAGGACGAAAGCTGTTCCGGGCCCTGAAGAAAAAGATCGTAATCAGTAAAAAAAGCCTGAAAACAGGAGAGCTGGCAATTCCCGTTTTTGTTTTTAAGGCGTGTTCCCTGCGCTACAGGATTTTTTCGCTTACCGGGATATGCCTGCACCGCTCTTCGCTGATAAAAGACCTCGCTCCCGGGAGCCACCGTCTTGATGTGTCTAAAATTTTCAAAAAAAAGTCGTATCCACTGGGCCTGTATATCTGCAGCATTGAGGCTTCTTCCAAAGAGGCCCGGTTGTCTGAAGATGACACTGCGTATGTGATCCTGGCAGGGAAATAATGGCCTTTGTTCTCGCCGGCCTGTTGTTGCTGCAGACGCAGTTCAAAGCCTTTGAATACCGCGAATACGCTCCCGCCCTGCTTTTCCCTTACACAACTGCGTCAGTGCATATATCGGTCCCGGAGACCCTGACCAATCCCGCGGTTTTACCCTGTTTGCAGAATTCATACTGTATCCTGTCCGGTTCAAATCCGTATACCATGAAGGGGCTTTTTTCGAGCGGTGTCGCGATCGGGCACGGCACCGGCCTGTGGGGCATGCAGGCGTTCTGGAAAAGGACCGGCATCCTGGGGTATGCTGAGCAGGCCGCCGGTGTTGACGCCGGCGTTATGCCGGTCAAGTATGTTTCATTCGGTGCCGGCGTGCAGTATTTCAATGTTTCTATTGACTGTGACGGATATAAGGCTGATCGGCACCTGTGTAATCTAAGGCTGGGCCTCCGCGTCATCCCTCTAAAATGGCTCGCTTTTTCTTTTGAGCATGACAATCTTCTTTCATACTGCGTTGCCAAATACCGCAACTATCAGTTCCCTGAGTGGTCCCTGGGCGCGGCGCTCATTCCTGTCAGGGGGATTGAGATCAACTGGAACATTACCAGCACCGCCTTCGGTTATGTAAACACGCTCGCTTTTTCCGCTGACCTGCTCCGGTATTTCATTTTTTCAGCCGGATATTCACGCGAAACAGATTCATACGCCGCGGCCCTTACGCTTGTTTATCGCTACCTGTCAGCGTCATACGGCATCAGGTATCACACCCATCTGGGGCTCACTCATTCCGTGAGTTTTTCTTTTTCACTGAGGTCAATGGAAGTTGACGGTATTCATTATGGAGGGGGGAGGGCCGACCGTACAATCACTGAAAAAGTGGACATCAACCGGTGCGCTAAAGAGGATATGGCATCGCTTCCGGGACTGCCAGAAAGCATGGCTCTTCGCATAATAAAATACCGCGAGTTATTCGGGCCGGTAACCAGGAAGTCGCTGGGCCAGATCGGCCTGTCCGAATCCGAGATAGATCTGCTGCTGCACTATGTGTGCGGCCTTGCTGAAGAAAAACCGCGGGCCAGGCGCGACACCCGGATCACGGTGAACTCGAAAAAAAAGGAACTCTTCGCCCTTCTTCTTCAAAAGGGGCTCGGCCCTGAAACAGCGTTTATCGTTGCTGAAAAATCGAACAGCGCTGGGGAAAAGGAGCTCCGCCGTATACTTGATTCAGACAAAAAAATCCCTGAATCAACCAAGAATGAGGTTGTTGATCTATGCGGACGTTTTTTTCAGTGATGCTCACGGTTGTGCTTGCGGGGATGATGTTTCTTCGCGCCCGGGAGAACTTCCCTTCAGCCGGCATTCAGGCCGAGTACCGTTTTGACGCGCTTGATTATTCTGATATTCGAAAACATTTTATCAGGGACAGGGCGAGTGTGTTTCTTGCCAGAACATCCACGCTTTCCTTCAGCCATATTTATATTCAGGATGATGATTCACACCGGTATACCTGGAACATCCGAACCGGAGACCTGATTTCCCACGCAGACGTCATCCTCGGCCATTATCACCTCTGTTTCGGAACCGGTCTCCTGGTCGGATACAGCGACCGGCGCGAAACAGACCCTTTCGTCATAAGCAGGATCAGCCGGGGAGGCCAGTCATATCGCCTGTGCCAGGGCGGATTTCCTGAACAGGCATTCCATGGAGGGCTTGTCCTTCTGTCCGGTGAATTCAATGACGTGAACCTTTCTCTCATGCCTTTTTTTTCACTGCGCGACCGTTATGTCTCCTGGGACGAAGAGGCGAACCGGGTCATTGAAAAATCATTTGAGAATATACTCAATCATCCTGAACAGAGCTATAACCGGCTGGAGCCGGTTGCGGTAACTGATGCCGGCGCCTGCGCTTCAGTGCTCATGGGACCGCTTTGCGTTCAGACCTATTTTGTTTGCACTGAACTAAGCAATGAGACCGGCTGTGCGCTGTATCTTCGGCATCCGCATTATTACACGCCGTTAACCCTGAAGGAGTATTATGGCTGGGGTGTTTTTATGCAGTACCGTGACCGGTTTACCAGGATTTTTTTTGAACTGGATCTCCCTTTTTACCGGAACCAGGCCGGGATACGGACTGCTGATCCCGGGTTTGTCGCCGGCATTGATTTTAATTATTCCCGCGCTGAACTGTATTTTACCGCTACCTGGTGCGGGCCTTCGTTTTTTTCTTATCATGGGTCCCCTGCTATCACACCGGGAAGGTCATGGCAGACAGGTTTCACGTTGAAGCCGGCAAAGGGACTCAAGACCGGCCTGAAGTTTTCCTCGGAAAAGAGAAACGCTGCAGGCAGGACTGATCTCATGCCCCGAAGCACCATTCGTGAAGGGGTTTTTCTTGATTACCGGTTCACAAAAAGAGTTTCAGTGTATTGTTCCGGAAAGAACCTTGAAGAAGAATCAGGCAGGGGAACTGAACAGAAAATACAGGCCCGGATGAGTTTAAAAATGACGCTTTCAGCTTATGTTGATCTTGCGGCGGCAGGGGTATATCAGTACCATGACACGGGTGATTCAGGTTCGGCTACGCTGAAGATCACCGTAAAACATAAAAAGCTGGTGAGATGTTCACTGCTGTATGCGCCCTATTTCATTTGCGGGAAAAACACGATCTATTCCAGGATATTGCCCGTGCCCGGGGCGGTGTCGCCCGGAATTACGGTGCGGCAGGATTCACATATCGCCGCTTATCAGCTCCGTCTGGACATAAAGGGTTTCACGCTTACCGGCAGGCACCAGATACATAGTGCCGATTTTTGTATTTTGAGCCATCAGGCGGAAATTCTGGCCGGGTACCAGTTTTGAGGTAGTCTTAATTAAAAAAAGTATTGACACAAAAAGCCTTAAACTTAAAGTTAACTTTAAGTTTAAGGCTCTGCCATGACAGACAAAAAATCACGAAACCCGAACACTGAGACGTTTACCATTTCCGATCTCGCGGCACAGCTCGAAATGAGCCCTTCCACCATCAGATTCTATGAAGATAAAGGCCTGATTTCTCCCTTAAGAAGTTCCGGTAATCAGCGCATTTACACGAAAAAAGACCGTGCCCGGCTCAAGCTGATCATGAGGGGCAAGCGTTTCGGCGCGTCCCTTCAGGAGATCGCTGAAATGATCGGCATGGCTGACGGTGAGATCAATGAAGTGAGCCAGATAGAGATCAGCCTTTCGTACATTGAAAATAAATTCAGGGAGATCGAGGAGCACAGTAAAGAACTGAAGCTTCTTGAAGAGGATCTCCAGAACCTTAAATCCCTTTTAACAAAGAGATTAAAAAATTTAAAACAGGGAGGAATGTGATGTTTGATTTTATTATGACCGAAGAGCAAAAGAAACTGCGTGACGAAGCGAGAGAATTCACCAGATGGGTCCCCAAGGAAATGATCCTGGACATGGATGCAGAGAAGATACAGTTTCCCCATGAATACCTGAAAGAATGCGGCAGAAGAAATCTTCTGGGCATAAGGCTTCCCCGGGAATACGGGGGACGCGGGCTCGGCTGGGTGGAAGACACGATGGTAGCCGAAGAAATCGGGGTTGCCAGCTATTCTCTCGCCTGCCTGTGGGGCGTTGGCGCGGATATCGTTTGCGAGGCCATCGTGCTCTTCGGCAATGAAGAGCTGAAGCAGGAAGTCGTGGTTCCCCTTCTCAGGGGGGATGTCTTCGCGGCAGAGGGACTGACCGAGCCCAGGGGAGGCTCTGACTTTTTCGGCGCAACGACAAAGGCGTACAAAGACGGCGACGACTGGATTTTAACCGGGCAGAAACGGTTTATCGTCGGCGCGGAGGGCGCTGACTGGTTTCTTGTTTACGCGGTGACCAATCCCGACGGCCCGGCCCACAAGCGCATGACCGCTTTCATGGTCCCCAGGGGCAAAGGGGTGGAAACCAAATATATCTACAATCTCATGGGCGTCCGCGGGGGCGGCGCGGGCAGGCTTATTATGACTGATGTCCGTGTTCCGGAGCGCTACGCCCTGAACGGCATCAATGGCGGGTTCGACGTTTTTGTCCGCATGATGATCCCCGAAAGGCTCGGTACCGCAGCCATGACGATCGGTTCGGTCAGGCCTGCGGTTGAAATCGCCACGAAGTATACCTCGAGGAGGAAGGCGTTCGGCCAGCCCATTATGAATTATGAAGCGGTCGGGTTCAAGGTCGCTGATTGCGTGATGCAGCTTGACGCCGCGCGTTCGCTGGTTTACACGACCGCCCGCGCCGTCGACTCAGGAACAGTACATCCGGGCAGGATAAGAAGGATGGTTTCAGAGTGTAAAAAGTTTATCACTGAAGCGGCCTGGGACGTGGCGAACAAGAGCATGCAGGTCGTAGGCGGGATCGGCTACACCGATGTATTCCCTCTTGAAAGGATCGTCAGGGACATCAGGCTCTCGATGATATGGGTCGGTACCAATGAAATAATGCAGATGATCATTCAGAACGAATGGTACAAGGAGTACCTCAAGGTTCTGTCTGCTGAAAAGGTCCGTGATGTCGAGCAGGATGCACGCAACGCTGACCAGGTTGAGGAAAAAGTCTACGAATAAAACAGGGTTCCGCGCCGGCTCTTCCCCTTGAGGGGACGGCGGGCGCGGATCAGTCTTTTTTTATGCCCGTTACCGAGTAGATCTGAATGGGTTTTGCCTTGCCTTTCACCCGTATGGGCTCGAGTTTTTTGGCCTTGTAGCGCCCTTTTTCGGCGTGTGACATCAGCTCATGCGACGAGAGTATCTGCCCGCTTTCCGCTTTTGAACACAGCCGCGCCGCGAGGTTGACCGCGTCGCCGATCGAGGTGTTGTCCATCCTGTCCCGCGAGCCCATCCGTCCGTGAACAACGTCTCCCATGTTCAGGCCTATGCCCACGTCCACGGTGATCAGGCCATTTTCTTCCCGCTCCTCGTTGAGCAGCTTCAATGCCTTGATAATGTCCAACGCCGATTTCAGGGCGTTATCCGCTCTTTCTTCGCCGGAGAAAACGGCCATTATTTCATCGCCCACGAATTTATCGATATCGCCCCCGTGTTTTTTTATGATCTGCGCCTGCTTGTCCAGGTATTCGTTCAGGATTGTCACCACGTCCTCGGGCTGGAGTTTTTCAGACATCGCGGTAAAGCCCCTGACATCCGAAAAAAGAAAAGCGAGGTTCTGCCTGGCGCCTCCGAGGTCGAGGTCCTCTTTATTATTGGTTTTTGACTTTTCCTTGATCATTGAAATCGTCGAATTGGAGACGAATTTCTGCATGATCAGCTTTTCCTTCAGGTGGGAGGTCATGGTGTTAAACTCGATGCTCAGGTCGCCAAGCTCGTCATGGCGGAAAATATTAATCTCCGTGTCCAGATCACCATCTCTCACGCGGTGCATTCCCGCGGTTAATTTCCGGATCGGTCTCACCAGACCGCCGGAAATTTTTGTGGACATGTACAGGCCCAGAACCATGAGAAAGGCGCTGAATATCAGTATGTACAGCGCTGTTTTTCTGACCGGGTCAAGAATTGATTTTTCGGTGAATACGATTTCAATGATCCCGACCGGCACGCTGAAGAAAGTGAACGGCATTCGATACCGGTAGCAGGGGATTGATGAGGATCCTTTTTCTTCAAGGTAAATTTTGTCCTTGGTGAATTCGGTGATCTCCTGTATTTCGCTGAAGGTCATGCGGGGGATCCATTTTCCTCTCTTGTAGCTGTCGCTGTGAGCGGCGTACGTCCCCTTTCGTTCAGAGAGTTGCCCGTCAAGATCGTAAACGGCAGCGTATTTCAGCCCGGTGATGTTGTTTCTGGAAAGGCTTGAGACAACATCCTGCAGAATCAGGGACCGCTTCATCGGTTTTTTTTCCCCGGTCAGGATCGGTTCAGTTGATGAAATATTCCCCGCGATGGTCTGGCATAACTTGTCGTTTGCCGCCAGGAGCGCCCTCGTTGACATGAACATCAGTATCGCGCTGAACACCAGTATAACGCTGAGTATGGTGAAGAAGATAACCATCCCCCATTTAAAACGGATTCCACCCTTGCGAACGAGTTTTTTAAGGAATGAAATGCGGTCCACAAAAGAGAAAATTATGGATTTTTTTTCCTGGTTTCGTTTTTTATTCTCCATTGCCGTATCCCCGATAAAGAGAAAATTTAATTAATATGAATAATAAATTGTATTGCTTAATTTATTTGAAGTATTAAATATTGAAAGTTATTTTACTGAATTTTACCTGTTTCAAATATAATATAAATTCTGTAAATCATTATATTGTAACTGATCAAGGAATATGCTGTTTGATGAAAAGTAAAGGCTCTCATCCCCCAATTAATTATTTTTTAAAGGATTATTTTTCTGAGGTTACGCCTTATTCATCGGAACATATGCATGATATTGCGAGGTTTAATCGTCTTCTTGACAACATGCAGGATGTTCAGAAAAGCAGCGAAGACAGAAAGGCCTTTGTTGAAATAGGGACTTTGATAAGGGATTTGAATTCATTTCTTTTAAAAAACGATGTGAACCTTAATGCCGAAGAGGAGAATGAAATCAGCGCAATCGCCGGTTCCAAATTGTCCCCGGCGTTGTCCAAGACAAAGATTGAAGATGTCATTTATCGCATCAAGCAGAGGGCCGAGAGAGAAATTTCCCTGAGGAAGGAACGAGAGGCTCTTGAGAATGAGATTAAAGAACTGAACAATGCCAAACTGAGGATTATTGACTGGTTCAGGGTGACCAAGTGGGCGCTTGATTACGGCACCATTTCTCTCTTCTCGCATAAATTGAAACGGTCGTCGCTCAATTATCTTCAGAAAAGAGCGTATGAGCTTATCTGTTCCCTGGTTAAAGGCATAAGGCCTGTTCTTGACCAGGAATACTACCTGCTCAGCGTTCTGGAATACAATTCCATCGAGTTACTGCTTCAGGTGCACAACAGCCTTGAGCAGATCAGGGCAATCCCTCAGAGAGAGCTTTATTCATCCCCGGACATTCTTGCCGAGATGGATGATTTTACCAATGCCTATGTGACCCTGGTCAATAATGCTGCAATGACTGAAAGGGCGCTGAAGAAGGGCTTCAAAAAAGTTAAGGCGCCGCATGGCTTCTGGGGGGATTTTTATGAATTTCTGGGAAGCCCCCTTCATCATTCCCGGCCGGTTAAACTGCCGGAGTATGATCGGATAACAAAAACGGTCGGCGGGGTTCTGTTTTCGTATTATACGTCGCAGTCCGGCGTTATTGTCAGGACGATAAATCAGGCGGCATTTATCAGTAAGGTCTCCGGTGTCCTTGAAAGCTCAAGGAAAAGGCTGACCCGCGGGGCGATACAGAATGCCGATTCAGGTTCAAAACAGAAAGCTTCATCGGATGAAAATGTAACGAACAGGTTCGAGGAACTGGACAGAATTATTTCCCTGTATATCCCCAAGGGCGCGGAGATTGCTGAAAGGCTTATCAAGTATGATTTAAAAATGCCGCTGCAGCAGTGGGCGCAGGAATGTGAAACAAAGCCCATGCTTCGTATCAAGAAAATCGTTGATGACTTTATTCATTTTTTTGTAGAGCCCCTCGCGGCCAATTCAGTCGTTCCGTTTTACGACAACAGGGAATATCCCGATTATTTTGAAAAAATCGGCCAGCTAAAAAGTGTCCTTAAAAATTTTTCACTTATGGATTTTGATCTCGTCGGGACAAAGGAGAAAGATTTTACCGCCCTCCCTCTCCCGCAGAACAGCACCGCAAAACAGCTTATTTTTACGCTGACCAGGCTTGAAATACCGAAAGCTTCTTATGATTCCAGAATGGTGCTTGCCCAGTCGATCCTTCAAAAGATAGCGAATGCGAGTTACCAGCTTGCCCTGATACTGAATGATTTTATAAAAAAATATTATAACAACAAAAAATTCATCCAGCAGGATGTAACCGCAAACTATGATTTTTTTATCGGTGCAGCGATCAGGCTCAGGGGCGCGGGTAAAGTATTTGCGATTATAAGAAAGGAGAATTTGACCCTTGCGGAATTTCTGGAACGCGGGTGTTCAATTGCGTTTCATATTTCTGATCTCCTGAACCACGAAGGCATAGAAGCATCGCTGAAAGAAAGGGAAATTCTGGAAAAGAAGCTCAAAGAAGGCGAGGTGCCCGTTTCAGAAACCGGTGATACTTATGAATTTCCGGACAATAAAGATGTACTCGGCAATAAATTTCTTGAGGAGCTCGATCAGATATATCGGGACAATCTTACCGGTTTCTGGAACTTTCAATATTTTCAGGAACAGGTCGCGCCCAAAGTTTATGATGACCAGGCCAGGTATCAGATGAAAGACACTCGTATCGTTTTTCTTCTTGAGATTGACGGTCTGAAAAAGATCAATGAACTATGGGGCCACAGTGTCGGAGACCGTATACTGGTGAAAATATCACAGATCATTTTAAAGCACGCCAATAGTGATCAACGCGATCCCGGCGACCTCTTGATCAAGTATGAAGGGGGCGCCATTCTCGGGTATCTCAATAACAGGACTCTTTCCTCTGCGGTTGATATGCTGGTGAACATCAGAAAAGAGGTCAATGGCCTTGACATGGAAGATGATAACAACAATGATATTGGTATCATCAGCATCCGGGCCGGCGTGTATCAGGAATGGTCCGGAACCGACTATCTGAACAATATAAAAATTACTGATATAATCCTCAATTGCGCTAACGCGAAGGAAAACAATATGATCGGCTTCATGAGGGACCAGAACAGGATCGTTTCGGAAAAAGATATCGGAATCGGCGGAGATTTGCCTGAAGATATACTGACTGCGGTTTAAATTTTTTCGATGATTTCCCTCGCTTTTTCAATGAGGACCTCTTTTTTGTTCATCGCGGGATCGTCCAGAACCATTTCCAGGAGCTGATTGAGTATTTTCCCGATAACCGGGCCGGGCTCCAGCCCAAACTCTTCCATAAGAACCGTTCCGTTTATGTCAAGGTCCTTGACGGTCATGGCGTTTTCGTCTTCGATGATGCGGTCAATTCTTTCCTGGAGCCTGAGAATGGGCGCCGGGAGGCCGTTGCGGGAACCATTGCCTTTTCTGTCAGCCTGTCTGAGTATGAAGAGTTCCTCCATGTTTTCGATTCCCACTTTCCGCATGAAGCGCCTCACGGCGCCGTCGGTCCAGTCATCGGTGAAGTGGAACATGTGGTTCAAAACCAGATTGTTTATTCGTGAAATTTCCTCATTGGAAAATTTCATGCGTTTAAGGATTTTCCTGGTCATCTTTGCGCTGATGACTTCATGATTGTAAAACGTATAGTCACCGTCATCCCCGAGGCGTCTTGTCGGGACCTTGCCGATATCGTGGAGAAGCGCGGCGATGCGGACATTGAGGTTGTTCCGGGGCGCTGCGTCACAGGAATAGATGCTGTGGTAATAAACATCGAATATATGGAATTTGTTCTGGCTCACCTCAAAACAGTCGGCCAGTTCGGGAAGGAACAGCGCCAGAAGCCCTGATTTGCGCAGGTATTCAATGCCGACTGACGGCTTGGCCGATCCCAGAAGCTTTTTGAATTCATCGCGCACCCTTTCGACTGAAACTTTTTTTGCTATATCAAGGGTGCTTCCTATCGCGCTGAAAGTATCATCCTCAATGGTGAAATCGAGTTTCGCGGCGAAGCGGCATGCGCGGTAAGGCCGCAGCCCGTCTTCGTTGAAGCGGTCGAGGGGGGCGCCAATCGTGCGGATGATCCCGTTCTCGAGATCTTTCATCCCGTCGACGTAATCAATGATATGCTCCTTTGCCAGGTCAAATGCGAGGCCGTTGATGGTGAAGTCCCTTCTGAGCACGTCCTCTTCAAGTGTTTTTGAAAAACTCACGGTTTCGGGCCTTCTGCCGTCTATATATTTGCCGTCGGCGCGGTAAGTCGTCACCTCGAATGAGCGGCCGCTTTTCAGTATGGTCACAGTGCCGTGCTTGATTCCGGTTGGAATCACCCGTTTAAAGATCTGTTTTACCTGTTCGGGATGGGCATCGGTCGCGAAATCGTAGTCGTAGACTTTTTTTTCAAGGATGAGGTCCCTGACCGAGCCTCCGATCAGGTAGCACTGGAAGCCGTTTTCGTTAAAATTTCTGACGATTAATTTCATCGTGTCAGAAAGCTTTTTGGGTATCGGGAGTTTTTTTTCAATTATCATGAGCTATAAGCAATTTATTGAGGCATGATGATGGACAATTCTGTCAGGCATCATCTTTTTTTCAATCAATTTCCGATCCGGCATAGGGGCGCGCGCTTACCCTGTTTGAAAGGGAAGATTCATGATTGAATGATGTGCCGGGCTTATAGGTATCATAAGCTGAAATGGCGAAGTAGTAAAGAACGGTATTTTCAAATAAGGGAAAGGTCAGAATCCCCTTTTTGTCGAGCTTCATGTTTTCTTCAATAATTTCATTTGTCAGTGTTATTTCAATATGGTTTTTTCGTGTCATATCGTTGGCGATCATTTTTTCATTGATAAGGGAAATGATGCCGTCATACATGCCTTCGCGCAGTCCATAATAGATCCTGTAGCCCATAATGTCCGCGTCGACGTTTTTAACCCATCTCAGCGTGATATAGCGGTCGCCGGATTCAACGACCTCGAGAAATTTCGGCTGCGACGGGCTGGTGTCGAGTTGATAGTCAACCTGGATGTTTTTCAACACCGGTGAAAAATTTCCCCGCGGCGAGGCGACAAGATGAAATTTCCACTGAAAATATTTTCCCCTGAGAAAGGTTCCCGAACGGTCTTTTGTGAGGAAAATGTTTCTCTGTTTATTCGTTGCCCGGTACCAGGGAAGGGCGGTGTCATCCTTGTCAAAAAGATAATCGGCGATCCTGAATTCCATCCATATAAAGGTGTCCTTTTTTAATTCTTCGGTCCATTTTATTTCCTTTATCATGGTCCCGGTCTGGCCGAAGCTGTAGACCGGGCTGGTGATCATGCCTTCGGTATTCGCCGGTTTCCTGGCGTTAATAGCGACTCCGCGGTGCGGCGCAGTGACCAGATCGTCCCCGTGAATGTCGTCTTCATGGCTCACGTAGCTTATCCTGAACTCGTCAATGTATCCAGAGTATCCCTTGCCGATCACGGCACGGGGGGCATCGATCCCCTTGAGCATGCCGCTGCTGTCGCGGTATCCGAAAGAGGGCATATAGACGTTGTTGTACGGTTCGCCCCCGTCAGTGACGAACACGACTTCATCTTCGGTCCCGTTGATGAACTTCGCGAGCTTCCCTGACATCCGGTTATAGGTGACGAGCAGATGGTTCCATTCTCCCTCCCTGATCTGTTGACCCCTGTTCAGGTATACATCATATCGCCGCGCGCCGTTTTTTTCAAAAACCTTGAAAAAGGCAACTGAGATAATGCCGTTTTTAAGTTTGATTTCAAAGCCCTTTTTTTCTCCGGAGTAAAAACCCAGCCGGGAAAAAAGCACGGCGTTCAGGGATGTCGAATCGGGTTTAAACCTGAATTCTATCGAAAATGAGCCGAGGTCATTGCATGAGCCAAGCCAGAGGTTTTTTTCGGTTTCTATGTCGACTTCGTGGTCGTTTTTATAAAAGTACGCGCACCCGCCGCCCATGGACCCGGATTCGGGAATGAAGTCGTAATCGGCTTTTACGATCGTGTATTTCCCGGTGTCGTCTTTCCAGAGGGATGACGCTTCCCTGTTGAACGAGAGGACACAGTCCGCCTCAACCTGGCGGGAGCTGTTCGCATAGCTCAGGTCCGTAATGGTATAACTGCGTTCGCCGGGGCCGTTCCGGTGAACGGTAATATTGCTCAGGCACTCTTCAGGGATGTCGTTGAAGGTCATGATGCTGTCGCTTTCCGCTTTCGGGCAGACGATAAAGCAGAACAGACAGAGTGAATAGGCGCATATTCTGTAGAAATTTTTTATCATAGTTCATGTTTGATATGATGGTATGTCTTTTTATCGGATAAAAACACTCCTGGTTTTACTATAATATATCATCGGGGACGCTGATTCTGGTAGCAGTATAATTTTTAGGGTAACATAGTTTTGTCATTCCGGTTTTGCATCTTCCGAGCTTGCAAATACCGGAATCTCATGCGATAAATTCATGAATATTTTCTATGAGATCCCGGTATTACCTTCGGTAAACCGGGATGACAACAAAATGTGTTATGAAACGGTTGCTCCCAAAAATAATTTGCTACCGCTGATTCTTAAACAGCAAGATCCGCTTCAGCGCTTTTCAATTTCGGCTATTTTATCGATTCTTCTCTGGTGCCGTCCGCCTTCGAAAGCGGTTTTGACCCAGATGTCAACAATGCGCAGCGCCACATCGTCGCCGATGACTCTCGCGCCCAGTGCCAGGACATTCGCGTCATTGTGGCGGCGCGACATTTCAGCCATGTAGCAGTTTACGCACAGCGCGGCCCGAATTCCCTGTATTTTGTTCGCCGATATGGATACCCCGATTCCTGACCCGCACACAACGATGCCGCTGTCAACGGCCCTTGAGACAACCCTGGCGGCTACGGCGGCAGCATAATCGGGGTAATCACAGGAGTCCTCACTGAAGGTGCCGACATCCTCAAATTGAATTTCTTTGAAGTGTTCCATTATCAGTTTTTTGAGACGCAGCCCGGCATGATCGGATCCAATTGCTATTTTCATTATGAATGTAACACCTTAATGATTTATTTTTTCTTAACTATTATAATGCAGATCGTAATATGTAAAGTATAATTATCATCATGAACAAACAGGAGGGTACCATGGAAGTTTTAACGGCACTTCGCGAAAGAAGATCCATTTCTTTTTTTGAACCGGGAAGAGAAATCAAGCCATCATTGCTGGAAGAGCTGATTTCCACGGCAAATCTTTCTCCGTCATCATATAATCTTCAGCCGTGGGAGGTGATTGCCGTTGCCAGTCCTGAAAAGAAAAAAATACTCAGGGCCTGCGCGTTTAATCAGGCAAAGGTTGAAGAAGCATCGGCAGTGCTCATTATTGTCGCTGATCCCGGGGCTGTTGAAAAACATATAGACCCTGTTTTGCAGAAACAGGTTGAACTGGGCTATATCAGCGAAAAGGATGTCGCGGGATCGCGTCAGGCCCCTTTTAAACTGTATGGGGAAAGGGACAGCCTGAAACGAAAACTTTTTGCGGTGAAGAACGCCGCGTTTTTTGCGATGAGTATTATGGCCGCGGCCAGGGGCCTGGGGCTTGAAACTCATCCCATGGACGGATTTAATGAGGAGAAGATAAAGGATGCGTTTGCCATTGAACCTGAAAAAATCATCCCTGTTCTCATCGCGGCAGGGTATCCCGCGAAAGGCAGGCATCTGCTCCCCAGGGCTTACCGGCGTGAACTGCGTGATTTTGTCAGGTTTGAATGATGTAAAGAAATTATTAACAATAATTCACAATTAAACAATTTCCTGATATTCAGGGGCTGGTGAATTTCTTTTTTTTTGTTGATATTCGCTCATCTTGATTTTTTTTTATAAAATGTTTTTACTAAGTTCTGGAAAATCGAAAACTTATGATTTTATGTCGCATGTTTGGCGGTTTTTTCATGTTTTGATCTTTAATGGCACAATATTGTGAAATTAATTGAGTAAATTAATGAACTTTAAAATTTTAACTGTGGATATTGTGGATAACTTTGTGGATAAATAATAATTTATTGACCGATTCGGTCATGGATGTATAGCATTGTATTAAATCAAATCAGGATGCTCGTTCCTTGATTTTAATAAGGAGTATATCATGGCTTACGAATTTTATGAAGTCGAAAAGAAACCTCCCCTTGCGTGGGTCTACCTGAACAGGCCTGACAAGTTTAATGCGATGAATCTTCCCGCGTGGAAGGAATCCGTTCCCATCTTTGATGACCTGGATAAAGACAACGATATCAAAGTCATCATAATATCAGGAAGGGGAAAATGTTTTTCAGCGGGCATTGACCTTATTTCAATGGCCGGATCCGTGCCTGAGATCATGAACAAGGACCAGACCGGCGGGATAAAGTGGCGGTTCCTGCCTAAAATCAAAGACATGCAGGAAACCAATACCTGCATCGAGAGGTGCCGAAAGCCGGTAATCGCTGCAATTCACGGATATTGTATCGGGGCCGGGCTGGATATGGCAACAGCCTGTGACATCAGGATCGCTACTGAGGACGCTACTTTCTCCCTTCGTGAAGCGGGCGTGGCTTTTGTCGCTGATGTCGGCGTGCTTCAGCGCTTGCCCCATATTGTGGGCCAGGGGATTACCCGGGAGCTGGCCTATACCGCGAAGTACATCACCGCGCAGCGGGCAAAGGAAGTCCTTCTGGTCAATGAAGTTTACAAAGACTATGACGCGCTGATCAAAGCCGCGGAAGCACTTGCCCTTGAAATTTGTGAGAATTCGCCAATAGCGGTCCAGGCTTCAAAGGAGGTTCTTAATTTCGGTATTGGCAAAACCATCGATGACGGGCTTAAGTATGTCGCGTCCATCAGTGCCAATATTGTCCCCTCAAAAGACCTGATGGAGGCGGCAAAGGCCATGATGGAAAAAAGAAAGCCGCGTTTTACCGGTGAATAAAACATGTGATCATCTGGTATGGCGATTCAAACTGTCACGTCCGGGCCCCTGCTGCAGGGGCACCGTGTTTTTTTCTTGATAAAAAAATTACATTATAACGATAATGTAAATATCAGGTATTATGCATGAAATTCCGGCTTAAACATTACCAGAACAGGCTCAGGCTTCGCTTTGCTGAAAAATATTATATTTTCAGAAAACGGTTCGGCGCGTCCTGGGAGCAGTTTGTTGAAAAGGGTCATGAAAAAATGACCATCATGTTTATCCCCCATAACGAGAAGCGCATCTTTAATTTTCAGATTTCAAAATTTACGATTACATTTTTTGTTTTCCTCTTTGTCGTAATTGTGGTGACTTCTTCATACGCCTTTATCCGGAACGCAGCGGTGAAGAGGGAAGAGCAGCGGCTTTTACTGACATACCGCGACATCAGGTCGCATCTGATACGGTTTGAAAAGATGACCAACTCCATAGCTGAAACGGTGGATGACCTCAAACCCGAGATCGAAGAGCTGTACGGCCTTGCCGCGGGGACCAGTGAAACTGAAGAGCTCTGGGACATTGAAGATTTTGACCGTGAAGGGACGGAAGAACTGAATAAAATGAAAAACATCCTTCCCGAAGAGATCTTTACCATCAAGGAAATTCAGAAGGATATTGTCTGCACGACGAATACGATAAAGACCATAAAGAATTTCGTGGATGTCAGGAGCAAAGTCGTAAAAGACACGCCGTCGATTGTTTCAAACCAGGGACACATAACCTCGCTTTTCGGGTGGAGACGGTCTCCGTTCGGGCACGGCCGCGATTTTCATACCGGCATCGATATTGCAGCGGCAAGCGGGACTATTATCAGGGCGACTGCTCCCGGCCAGGTGATCTCCTCCGGCTGGGGCGGCGGTTATGGCAAGATGATACGGGTCAGGCATAAATACGGTTTTGAGACGATTTACGGCCATTGCAAGAGCGTAACGGTCAGCCCCGGGATGAAGATAGCCAAAGGACAGATTATCGGTTATGTGGGACAGACCGGTAACGCCACCGGAAATCACTGCCACTATGAGATCAGGCTTGGCGGGATTCCCATAAATCCCTATCCCTACATGAGCCGTATCTGGTAATGCCTCATATACATGGAAAACAGGACCGGCGGCCCTGAATTAATTCCTGTAGACACCTTCTGGTATGATCAAAAAACTGCCTCTTTATATTATTTTCCTGTCAGTGGGTGGGCTGGTTTACGCGTTAACAGTCGCGCTTCCTCAAGACAAGGGATTTAAACAGCGTGTCGATGATTTCATCAGGCAGTATTCTGCTCCAGAAGAAACGACCGTTGTCATTGATACTGCCCCTTCCGGATCAATCCTTGATCGCTATTATGACCGCAGTGGCTATTTTTCTGAAAAAGAAGATTCAATTAATTACAGCAGCGGCGACTGGAACCGGCATGTTCTTTACCCGGATTACCGTTCCTTTGAAGAGCGAAAGGGGGTGATGCTGTACGGCGAGAGGAATGATGACGTGAACATCCTTTCCTATGGGTCGATGAAATTCAATCTCAGCTACGGGGATTCGGTGTTCACTGACAATAAATATAAAAGCTACGATGAAGACAGGCCGGCATCGCAGGTCCTCCGTTCGGGTTTCGTTCCGGAACAGGAGCTGCTTCTTCACATGGAAGGCAATATCGGCAGAAGGCTCACGGTTTACATCGATCATGACAGCAGGAAAGAAGACAACCAGTACCTGATGCAGTACCGGGCGATACGGGACGACGAGGTGATCCGCGAGATCAATGCGGGGATGATTGACATCAAGTTCAACCATTCCCACTATGCCGTGTATGACAACTCCACGGCAAAGGGCATGGGCCTTGACATGACCCTGAAGAAAAAGAATTTTCAGATCAAGGCTTTCGCGAGTATCATGCGCGGGGAGAGCGAGGTCGAATACTTCAAAGGCAATTCCTCCCCGGGATCGTATAAGTTGATGGAATACCAGTATCTCTCAAAGCGGCATTACCAGCTTGAGCCTTTCAGGCGTTATGACGGCATTATTAACAGGGCGGCTCTTCCGGACAATGAAACGGCCTTTTATAATCTGGTGACCTTCACCTCGTCGCCAACTTCATCCGCCCAGTATTCCCCCAACGCGGTCAACATAAGCTCGTCCGGGTTCGAACTATACCTTGATGACCAGGACGGTTATAACAATTATAACGCTATTCAACTTTCGGTTGACGGCGGCTACTATACCAAGCTCCAGTCGGGAAGGGATTATTCCATTAATTATGCGACAGGACTGATTTCATTCATTCGGGACATCCCCGAAAAGGCGCGCATCTTCGCCGTGTACAATACCGACAGCGGGACCACAACGTCAGACCCGTCGGCGAGGACGGATGTCGCAGAGTTTCCCGGCAGGCTTTTCGTGTTTTTGAAATACGGCGCGTCGATGGAAGAATCGGTCAGCTCCTATGCGAGTTTTCCTTTTCAGCCGGTTTCCGATCTTAACGGTGACGGCGTGTGCAACCTCGACATATACGAGGTCCGTTCATATTACTACATCGGCGATGTCAACATCCTCTCGGACAATTTCACGTTGACCTTCTTTCACGAGAACAGCGTGATGTCATCGCGGGACGTCAGCGGAAAAAGAGAGCTCGACAGCATAGGGCCCTATACCGTGAATTACACCAAGGGCCTGATCATTTTTAACCTGCGTGAACCGTTTAAATATCTTCTCACGCAGATGGGAACCGCTGAAGCCGGAAGGGTCTACTGTGAGAACCAGCAGGACAATATTTACGAATATTCAAAATACAGAATCAGGGTTGACTATTACCGCGATGCGCGGACGTTCCAGTTGAAACATTTCAATATCATCCCCGACAGCGTGACCGTTAAAATAAACGGGGCCGAGTTGAGCAAAACCCTTTACAGCGTGGATTACACTTCGGGCTACCTCGTTTTTTCAGATCCGAATAATCCCTACATCAATTCTGAAACCGATATTGAGATCAGATATGAATATCTACCTCTTGACGGACAGACCAATTCGTTCGTGGGCGGGATCCGTGCGGATTACGCGGTCACCGAAAACCTCAACCTCGGCGGAAGCGTGCTTTACGCGAAGTCTTCCACTGGTGAAACGATTCCCGATGTCGACAACGCCCCGACCCAGACAACGCTTCTTGAAGGGGACGCACTTCTTTCACTGGATGAAAAGGCCTTTAAGAAGATCGGCAAATTTTTAACCAAAAAGGAAACCAAAAGGGTTCCGATTGAATTTAAGGCTTACGGCGAATATGCGAGGAGCTACAAGGACGTGAACACGTTCGGCAAGGCCCTGATAGACAGCATGGATACTTCTGATGACTCGGTATCGCTTTCAATGTCCGAGAAGGACTGGATCCTTGCTTCTATGCCTTCAGGGGCGACCCAGGCTGACCGCGCGATGCTTAACTATTATTATTATCGCAATCCGTCCGATCCCGAAAAACTCTACGGCCTGAGTTTCAGCCCGAAACAGATCAGCTACTCGGTGAAGCCGGGCCCTTTTAACGTGGCCACCGGGCATGTCGATACGTCCCTGCTCAGCTCGTCATCACAGATTTCCATGGTGATGGATTTTGATTTTTCAAGCGGTGACTACGCGTCGATCGTGACTCGAAAACTGACCAGTACTTCAGTTGATCTTTCCGGCCTGCAGTATGTTGAAATCTGGTACCGCTATGAAGGAGAAGCCACAACCGATTCGCTCGACTTCTTTCTGGATATCGGCAGTATTAACGAGGATTCTGACGGTGACGGGAGCCTGGACACCGAGGACAGCAATTATAACGGCTATATAGACTCTGATCCGGACAGCGGGTATTCCGAGGACAGGGGCTACGAATTTAACGGCAATAATACCACAAGGGTCGGTTCAGGGCCGAAATTAAGCAGCGCAACCAGGGGGGACGGGATTCTCAACAGCGAGGACATCAATAAAAACGGCGTGCTCGATGCCTCTGAAAATGCCTACTCGGTCCCGGGAACCAACACGTCACCCGCGTCATTGTCGCTGGGCGCAACCGGTTCCACCTGGCAGAGAGCGCGTATATACATAGACCCCTCCTCGCTGTCGTTATCTGAAATTGAAACGCTTAAAGACGCTGAGGCCGTGCGACTTACGGTTCGAAGAAACGCGGCGAATGTCGGCACGGGCGGAAGGCTTTTCATCGATACGATTAAATTCGTTTCTTCCCGGTGGTCAAACCTGTTTCTCGGCACGGACGTTGATGACCCCACGGCAGGTGTGTCGACTGGTCCGGACAACTTGTCAGTGACGATCGTGAGCAGCCTCAGTGACAGTGATTACCGGAGCAGCGCGTTTCTTTTTTCACAGAAAAAGCTTTATAAATCCCTGTACGGCGATAAGGATAATGACGAACTTAAAAAAGAGACGGAGTGTTCACTTAAAGTCGATTATAATATTCCCGCTTCAAATCCCAACGCGTCATTCACGCAAAATTTCAGTCAACCCATGGATCTTCGTTTTTATAAGACAATGAATCTCTGGTTAAACTACCGTTCTGCCCCGTCCGGCGATATGGGAATCATTATCGGTTCGTCAGACAGTGACTACCGGCTTTACCGTTTTACCATAGACCAGCAGCAGGTCTGGAAGGAGGTCAGGCTCAAGCTTAAAAGCGGCTCCTCGGGATCAGTGGGTGTGTATTCGGAAACCGGCAATGTTGACATGAAAAGAATAAGCTATATTAAGGTCGTTGTTTTTGACCCGGGAGGCAGCGGCACGTTCTGGCTCAATGACATCTATCTGTCAGATCCTGAAACGCTTGAAGATGATGCTTACTGGGTCGAAAGTGAGATTAAGGTGACGGAACCGCTGTTTAAAACAAAAAAGGGAACACCGGTTTTTTCGGATTTATACCTGAAATATCTCAGGAAAGCCCACGGGTCCCAGTTCAGTACGGTAGCGAAGACTGTTTCCGATATGTCCGAGGAATATGATGAAGTCTACACCTCGTTTAATGTTCTTCCCAGGTGGTCGACTTCGGTCAGCTACATCCGCGAGAAAACCAGAACGGACAGTTTAAATGAAGATGTCAGTGAATCAATGAGGGGCGAGACCCTGAAAAACAGCGTATACTGTGTTACCGATTATGCTTCTGACCGGAGCGCGGTTCCTGTGGTTCATCTTTCCTATAAGTACGATGATTACGACAACGATCTCAATGATTCAATTACCGATTACCTGGTGAGGAGGAACACGGTACAGGACAATCACGCTCTTTCGATCGGCATAACCGAATCCATCGATAATTTTCTCTGGGGGAAAATCAATATCAAGGTCCTCCTTGATATGGTTTATAAGAATGAAACTATAAGCAGGAAATCAAGCGAGCTTGACGATGATGACCTCGCTTCACTGGTATCCCTTGAGGAAAATGAAAAGAGGCAGAAAACCAGCACGGACATAAGCCTTGATTACCAGTGCAAAGCTTTTTATCTGAAGCCGCAGATCTCATTCGGCTCACAGGAGATCGTCACGCTTGACGGCAAAAGTACGGTAAATGATACTGAGATAAACGGTAATGTCGGTGGGGATTATCATTTCCCCTATGATTATACCGGCGATTTTAAATTTGTCGAAAGGGACAAAAAAGGGAGCATTGTTCTCGGGACCAATTACTGGAAATATTTTACTCCCTCCTATATTTTTAACATTCAGTACCAGGAAAATAAATTCAGTGACTATACCAGCAGTGATGACGCGGGGCGTTTTACGCGGGAAAGGGACTCAAGAAGCACAATTTCAACCCAGCTGGTTTTCCCGGTCAATTTTTATGCCATTGAAAAAATCAAGTATTTGAAAAATATAAGTCTTTCTTATGGAAGATCGGTTTATTGTTATGAAAGCAATGTCCCGTATGAAGGTGAATCGCTTGATTTTTATGAAGAGAGATTCGGGCCGAAACGGTCTATAAGAAAACTGCTCGGTGCGGGCATGAATATCTTTGAGTATTATCCTTTTTTCAGTTTCCTCGGGAGAGGAAATTTCGGCAATGGCAGGGATTATGTTTACCGGACCCTGAATAAATCAATCCTGTATCCTGACAAGGACGTTGTTTCAGATTATGACAACCAGCTTCGCCTGATTGAAAATTTTGCGCTTAACTGGACCCTTGACCTTGACAAGGTCATCATCGATTCAGGAGGCGGTCTGGACCAGATCTGTGAGCGGCAGAATATTCTGGGAGTCCCGCAGCAGACCGTTTCCTGGAACGTTAATATTAATCTCAATTTTGATTTAATGAAACTTTTCAAATTCGGTTTTTTCAGGCCAAACAGGGAAGGGATCGCCTATCATGCGTCAACGTTTCAGCTTGGTTATACGTATGAGAACAACATGATTATAACGTCTAATATCGATGAGCATGTTCATTCTCCGCTGGTGGGCATAACGTTTAAATGGGATCGTGCCAGTATCGGGGTAAACTTCAGTGTTGATTTCAGAAGAAAGAACAGTAAGCAGTTTATCGAGGTCGATGATTCTGGCAGGGCGGCAGAAGATGATATTTACTATGAAAATATGTCTGAATATGTTAACTTTCATGAGCAGGACGAGGGATATAATCTTTCATTTGCCTATGAGACGGATGTGAAATGGGTATACAATATATTTGCGAAATTTTACCGGCTTACCGCTTTCCCTATCTATAAACTGGAATATTCAATGAAACTGAACCGGTATGATTATAATAAAACAGTCTCTCCCGACCCCTATGATCTTCATCTGATCGACAGCTCCCTGACCCTTGACCTGCATAAGTACATTCAGGGAAGTTTCTATTCGCGTTTTGCCATTGAGCAGTACCGCAGCCGACATAATAACTCGGTTAACCGCGAAATTTTTTCTTATGAACTGGGGCTTAATTTTTCACTGGTATTTTGATTCTTCGGTTATCGACGTCATACGTTTCCCGAAATGCGGGGCCTCTGTTGTGTTTATTTTTCCTTTACTGATTATTTATATATTTTTGTTAAATAATATTTGACAAATCTGTTTACAATATTATTCTTCAACACGTATTCACGCCAAGAATTACCAGTGCCAGTCAACTATTGCTGTAAAATTCAGGTTTTCTATAACGAGGAGGGTAGTGCCGGAGGTATCTTTTCTTACAGCAATACATGAGAGGCCCCGCCATGGGAAATGTTTATCGGATGAATAATTCATTAAATTCACAGGATCCCGATGCTCTCCCTTCCAACCTGGATAATAATGATTCAAGTTCTTCGGATTTTTTTCATGAAGAAAAAATCCCATCATCAAAAAAATTTCTTATCAACAAACTAAACTATCTGAACTTTCAGGAGCAGCCGGTTCTTATAAACCTGAAACATCGTGAGAGTGATGCGCTGATATCAAAAAAGGCATATCCTCATCCCTGTATTGACGATGAATTGTTTTGCAGCTGGGAAGGGCCTGCTGACATTAATCATGCCGTTCAGGATTACATCCAGATTTCTCTGTATGTATCAGATGGCCGAAAAACAATATATGCGGAGCCCACAGCAAAGGAGATCAATGAAAAGGGGATTCTTTTTTCACTTCCTGAAAATTGCTGGGAAATTTCGTCGCGAAAGGTAAGGCGAAATACCTGCCGCGGGCTTAATGTTCAGGTTATACAGGAAAAAGTTGCTTTTAACGGGCGCCTGATTGATTACAGCGCAGTGTCTTTCCGGGTTGAGATCACCGCTGTCCCTCCCCAGGAGTTTTCATGGCTCAATAAAAATCAGAGCGTCAATGTTGTTTTTTCTAACGGGAATGAGGTGCTTTTTTCAGGCGAATGTGCCATTATAAAAGAAGGCTGCGGGGATGCAGTCCGGGAATTCGTGCTCGAACCACTGAGCAACCAGATGAGCCTTTTTGAACCGAAAGAATACCGGAGCATGAGGCAGGAACTGGTCCCGCAGCCCAATATTGTATTCAAACATCCCCTTACCGATAAAACGGCCAATCTTTCCGTTCTTGATCTTTCGGGAACTGGTTTTTCCGTGGAAGAAGATTTCGACAACGCGGTTCTTCTGCCGGGAATGATCATACCGACGATTGAAATATGTTTCGCCAACAGCATCCGGTTCCCCTGCAGGGCGCAGGTCGTTTACCGAAAATTCATCAGGACCGACGGTGACATTTCACGGATAAGATTCGGCTTCGTCATTCTTGATATGGACATAAATTCACACACTGAAATGTCGTCCATCCTTCACCAGGCGAGGAATAAAAATTCCTATGTGTGCAACCAGGTTGACATGGATGAGCTCTGGAATTTTTTCTTTGAAACCGGTTTCGTCTATCCCGGAAAATACAAGTGCATTAAAAGCCGCAAGGATGACATTAAAAAAACCTATGAGCGGCTTTATATGCAGAGCCCGACCATAGCGAAACATTTTATCTATCAGAACAACGGCGTGATCCTGGGGCACATGTCGATGCTCAGATTTTATTCAGAAAGCTGGATGATTCATCACCATGCAGCGCGCAAGACATCCATGGTTAAAGCCGGGCTTGCCGTTCTGCAGCAGATCGGACGATTTACCTTTGATCTGCACCGGATCAACTCCGGGCACATGAAATATCTTTTTTGTTATTTCAGGCCTGAAAACAGTTTTCCCGCTTATGTTTTCGGGGGAGCAACGGCAAACATGAATAATGTACAGGCCTGCTCGATCGATTCATTTGCTTACTGCCATTACAGAGGAGATTTAAGCGATGTCACGCCTCTTTCAGGGGAGTGGGCGCTTGAAGATTGCGCTCAAACTGATTATCAGGCCCTGGAAGATTTTTATTCGGCCAGATCCGGGGGCCTTATGCTGCAGGCCCTGGATCTTAACACTGAGATATCGGGTTATTCCGGTCTTAAAGAGGAATTTGATCACTGGGGTTTTATGCTGGAACGCCATTCTCTTGTGCTCAGAAAGAACAATGAAGCCGTGGCCATTATAGTGGTCAATATCACTGATTTTGCATTGAATCTTTCCGACCTGACGAATGCCGTGTCAATAATCGTTTTGAATGAAGACCTGATGTCAGAAGGAATAATGGCGCAGCTTGTCAAGACTTTATACAACCGTTATAACAAGGTCAACATCCCTCTGATGATTTATCCTTCATCGGCCGGGGAACAGAATGATCTTGATTATGCTAAAACGTACAACCTCTGGGTATTGAAAACCGCTTATTCAGACTATTATTTCAGAATTATTAATGATCTGCTAAATATCACTTCATACTAATAATACTTGATAATTTTAGTCGGGTAAAAATTAATTGTTCCAGGGAGTGACGGCGGGAAAAAGGCAGGGCTTCCGGGCGGTTTCAGGAATGAACATACAAAAAATTTCAATTTTAAAATATGAAAGAAAATTTCAAATATCTTTTCGGTCTTCACACACAAACAGGACAAATCCTGAATCGGTAATACTCTGCGTTGATTTTGACAACGGGGTTCGCGGTTTTGGCGAAAGCACGCCCAGAGATTATGTTACCGGAGAGACCTGTGACAGTGTCGTTGACTGCATCCGCAATACCTTTGCTCCTTTATTGATCGGGAAGAACGTTGATTCTTTAAACGATGCCGGTGCTCTTCTGGATAAAGTCGAAAGCGAATGCGCGAAAACAGCCAGGGGCCCGTATAATTCCGCGCTGGGGGCCGTTGATATCGCGCTGATCGACGCGGTGGGCAAGCACCTCGGAAAATCTGCATCTGAATGTTTAGGGCCAAAGGTCAGAGATGAAATCCAATATTCAGTGACTCTACCTTTTATGCCTCTTGACAAAATCGAAAAACTGTTTGTTCAGATGAAGGACTTCCAATTCAGGTTCATCAAGATACTCATAAGTCCTTTCGAGGATGAAAATGTCGCGCGCGTAAAAAAAATCCGATCATTGATGGGCGATGATGTCGATATTCGCATCGAGGCGAACGGGACCCTTCCGCCCGAAACCTGTCTTAAGAACGTTCGCAACCTCATGAAATACAATATCAGCGCTATTGAGCAGCCGGTGCCAAAGGATGACATCAAGGGGATGAAACGCTTTCGAAAAAAAGTTGATGTTCCGGTTATCGCCGATGAGTCCCTGTGCAGCATGGCGGATTTAAAAATGATTGTTGAACACGAAGCCTGTGATATAATTAATATTAAGCTTTCGAAATGCGGCGGCATACTGAGATCAAAAAAAATGGCCGCATTCGCTTATGCTCACGGCCTTGGCTGCCAGATGGGCGCCCATGTGGGAGAAACCGTGATCCTCGGCGAGGCGGGAAGGGCCTTTGCCATGACAACGCCTGATTTAAAGTATATTGAGGGATGTTCCTTTTTGCTGTTTCAGAATGCCCTGATGACAAAAAAATTTTGTGAAAAACCGGCCAGCGGGGGTTTCGGCCTTGGCCTCGCTGATGAGGATAATGAGCTGATCCTCAGGGATTCTTCTCTTGCAGGGATTGTCGGATCATGAAAAAGAATTCACTGATTTCTGTTGATGAAGCGGTCGATATCGTGCTTTCATCGGTTGCCGAAACCGCCGGTGAAACCGTTGCTCTTTTCGAAGCCGCGGGCAGGGTCCTTGAGCGAGATATCATTGCGGATATCAACATCCCCCCTGTTGATAATTCAGGCATGGACGGATATGCTTTGAGGCATGAGTCAGCTGCCGGCGCTTCCCGTGAAAGGCCCGCCGAACTCATAATCAAAGGAGAGTCAAAGGCCGGCACCGCATTCGACGGCGCAGCTCTTGAACCGGGATTTGCGGTCCGCATCATGACCGGTGCGGCCATCCCCCTGGGTGCCGATGCGGTAATTCCCGTTGAAGACACTGAAGAGCGGGGCGGTTCGGTGCTTCTCTCCCGTCCCCTGGAAGAAGGGGACAACATCCGCCGAGCAGGTGAAGACATCCTCTCGGGATCTACGGTTCTCGAGAAAGGCCACCGCCTTAAGCCTGCCGATATCGGTTTACTCGCGTCGCTTAACTACACCGACATCCCCGTGTTCCGCAGCCCTTCGGTTGCCATTATTTCAACCGGAGACGAGCTCGTTAATCCCGGAAAGGAACTCGCACCCGGGCAGATACGCAACAGCAGCGCGTATGCGCTGTATGCGGAAGTTCTGAAATACAATGCCAGGCCCGTATATCTCGGCATCGCGCGCGATTCTTTCAGTGATACAAAGGAAAAATTCACCAGGGCCCTGGAATGTGATATTGTGCTCACCACCGGGGGCGTTTCCATGGGCAAATATGATTTTGTGAAGGATGTGATGGCTGAACTGGGCATTGATATCATTGTGGATAAAATATTGATGAAACCGGGCAAGCCTCTTGTGTTCGGGATGAAAGGAAGCAAGCTTATTTTCGGGCTGCCGGGAAACCCGGTTTCAAGCCTGGTTTCCTTTGTCCAGTTTGTGAGGCCGGCAATTTTAAAATCAATGGGAGCCAGCCGTATTCATAAGCCGGTGATTAATGCTCTCTTGCGGGAAGATATTCATAAAAAGCCTGAACGAAGGCATTTCGCCAGGGGTTTTTTTACCATAGAGAACGGTAAATTTTATGTATCGCCGACCGGAGCACAGGGGTCGGGAATACTTACGTCAATGAGCCATGCCAATTGTTTCATTATTCTGCGTGAAGGGGTCACGTATTACCAGGCAGGCAAGACCGTGGCTATCCAGTTGATACATCACGAGGAAATTTGATGGCGAAAGCCAGGGGGATACTTCTTTATTCAGGAGGTCTGGACAGCATCATCGCGGCAAAGGTTTTAATGATGCAGGATGTTGACCTTACCGCTTTTCAGTGCCTGCTTCCCTTTGTTCCCCCGGACTTCGACACCGGAACTCTTCCTTCAGCGGCAGTCGCTCGCCGGATCGGGCTGCCTGTTGTATACCACCGCCTTGGAAGGGATTACATCGACCTGGTCAGAAACCCGCCGCATGGATACGGCAAGCACATGAACCCCTGTATTGACTGCAAGATACATTTCATCCGCAAAGCTGCCGCCTGCATGAAAGAGACCGGGGCCGATTTTGTCGCAACAGGCGAGGTCGTGGGGCAGCGGCCGATGTCGCAGATGAAGCACATGCTCAATCATATTGCCAAGGAATCCGGCATCGAAGAAAGGCTGGTCAGGCCCCTTTCGGCCCGTATTTTGAAACCGACACTGCCTGAAGAGCAGGGAATGCTGGACAGGGGAAGGCTTCTCGGACTCAACGGGCGCTCACGGAAAGTTCAGATGCAAATGGCGGATGAGTTTGGCATAACCGAGTACTCCTCCCCGGCAGGCGGCTGCCTTTTTACTGACGTAAATATCTCCCGAAGGGTGCGCGACCTTTTTGACCATCACCATGACTGTGATGCGCTTGATCTTTATCTTTTGACTCTGGGGAGGCATTTCAGGCTTTCACCGGGAGTAAAAGCTATTGCTTCAAGAAATGAGCAGGAAAATATTGAACTTGAAAAATACATAAGCGCGATTGATTATGTGTTCATGCCGCTCTTTCAGGGGCCTCTGGTTGCTCTCAAGGGGGATCCGGGCAGGGACGTCATGATCCGGGCATGCGCGATCATGGCGAGATATTCGAAAGCTCCGCTGACGGATGCGCGGGTGAATGTTTTTCACCGGGGCAAACAGATGGATACCATGGAAATCACCGCCCGGATAACCGATGAAGAGCTGGATGATATTCGCATATAAAACCGGTACAATGTTATGAGAAAAAAAATCGTTTCATTCCTTGCCTCAGGAAGGGGCTCGAACTTTACTGTTGTTGCGAACCATATTCTGAATGGGAATATTCCCGGGAAACTCGGGATTCTGGTCTCTGACCAGGCAGGAGCGAAGGCCCTTGATATAGCGAGGGATTTCGGCATGAAATCTTTTCATGTTTCACCTAAAAATTATCCTTCGCGGATGGCTCATGAAGAGGAAATTTCCCGCCTTTTGGATGAGGCCGGCACTGACCTGATCGTTGCTGCAGGATATATGAGAATTTTATCCTCATATTTTGTAAATAGATACAAACACCGCATTATCAATATTCATCCGGCGCTGCTTCCTTCTTTTCCGGGGGTTCATGCGCAGCAGCAGGCCTTTGACTACGGGGTAAAAATAACCGGATGCACGGCCCATTTCATCGATGAGGGCACTGATACCGGGCCGATTATTATGCAGGCGTACGTGCCGGTGCTGGGGACTGACACTGAGGACAGGCTTGCCGCGAGAATTCTCAAGGAAGAACACCGCATCCTCCCTGAATCAGTCAGGCTCTTTTGCGAAGGGAAGCTGACCGTTAAAGGAAGAAAGGTTTATATTCAGGATTGATTATTTCTATTTGCGTTCAAACTTTTCGCGTAAACCCACATCGTAAATCTGAAACCAGATTTCAACTCCATCCGGTCTTGTGCCGGGATTTAGAATTTTACCGTTTTCCAGGGGTTTTTTAAACTCATCCTGGATTTTGGTGATGTCCGTGTACCGGCTGTTGTTTCTCATGCGCACATTGACGATATCCTTTAAGATCTGGTGGCGCGCCATGCTGACCGCCGCATCCATGTCTTCTGCCGTTACATGAACGGTGTAAGTGTCATCCCCCGCCCATCCTTCATGCACGTTTTCCTGATACTGGCTGGTTTCCTGTTCACGGGGGGCATTATCAGTTACAGCTTGTTTCTGGGTTGAACATGAATAAACGAGGACAGTACAGAAAAAAATAATTACTTTTTTCATGATAATCTCCTTTGTGCTTGAGATGGTTTGTCTTCTGCCTGATAACAGTTACAGAGATATTGTTCTGATCAGATAATCTGTTTCCACGTTACAGATATTCAATCGTATCCTGATGTGATGATCAAGAAGAATTCAGATAAATTTTTTGAAGGTTAAAAAATATTTCTTTTTAATTTATCGAAATTGTGTTTGACAACAGTTGAACGTACATATTAATATTTAGCATATACAACATTATGGAGTTACATATGTTGCTTAGTATATTAGTAATTTATGTGCTTTTTGTCTTAGTTGTTGTGGTGATCAGCTATTATGCTGATCTTATTATTAAAAAAGAAGAATATACCAGGGATGATTTAAAAAATATTGTACCCTATTTCGGCATGCTGTGGGAAAATGCCGTTCAGAAATATTCTCTTTTTAATTTAATCACGATCCTGTTTATCAGTTCATTTATAGGCATTCTATTAATCCTTGTTTCGTCGAGTATGATTTTAAACTCCTCTATTTTATTCCTCGTCGTTTATTTTCTTCTTCCGGTGATTTCTGGAAATTTTGAAAAATCAAGAGTGACTGATGGCGGAAGTTTTTATGATTTAATGGCCAGTATTGTAATGAAATATCACGATTTAATTATTATTGGCTTTGGGTTCGGCACGGGCGCCGCACTGCTCTATTCATGGGGCGGGTTACGGCAAATCCACTTCATCTGGTTTTTATTGAATATTGTGATTGTTGTTGTCCTGATCGAGATTAAAGTGAGACAATCCATCCAGCACTAGCTTTTTTAAAAGAAATATTTTAATATAACACATTGTTATTTTCTATTGACTTTCAATTAAGCTGTAGTATGCTTGTTCTTTTAACGAGGTATGGATTAAATAATGGTGTTTATAAAAAAAAATGAACGGTGTATCAGCCTTCCTGTCCTTTTATTATCCTTTTTTTTATATTCTTCATGCAGTACTTCAGGTGTTAATTCTAATGCCAGCCGGAATAAAACCGGGTGGATTGATGATCATACCTTCGTTATCATGGCAATAGGCAAACCTGTCCGCAAACTCACCAGCACAAGGGAAAGAAAAGAAAGCGCCAAACGTGCAGCACTGATGAATGCACACTTCAAAATATTAAAGAAGTTTAAAAAATTGAGTAATAAATCAACAGGAAAGGATGTGGCTGCTGCAGCTGTCCGTTCAAAAACTGCTGTAAAAATTACCACTATTATTAAAAATGGAAAAGTTTTATCCGAACAGTATGACAGGAATGATAACTGTGAAATAACCTACAGAGTTCGGAATAAGAATTTAAATATGCTTATCAAAGAATCAGATTTGTCTTCGATTGATGTAATATACTGATTAATAAAAAAATTGATTTATTGTAAACTTTATTTGACGCTTAACACTTTATTATCTATCATAGCTAATATTCTGGCTTTGAAGAGGTCATTTCAATAATATTTTTTCCCGGGGGGAACATTTTCTTATAGAGGAGGATTCTTATCATGAAAAGGATCATAATTTTTTCTCTGGTAACAATTATATCGCTCACCGTGGTATCATGCAGTAAAAAAGTCGGTGGCGGAATAATTAAAAATGGTGAAAGTGCAATGATGGAAGGGTGGCTTGATGATAATACCTTTCTTATAGCTGGGATGGGGGCCGCTCCTGTTGATGAAACAGACCCGTTTGTCCGTAAGGCAATGGCAAAAGAAGCGGCCATTATTGATGCCCAGGTGAAGATAATCGAAAAATTCATTGGTGCAAAAGTAAAAGGGGCTGCCGGAGTCAATAATTTCAGGCTTACCGGTTTTGCCGCTGCAAAAGAAATTGAAGGGGCAATCAAAGGCGCGTCAATTTATAAAGACCAGGTGACCTGGGACAAGGATACTCAGGACTGTGTTGCGGTGGTAAAAGTTGAAGCCCGGGGATTGAAAAAGAAAGTGGAATCTACTGATATTAAATAACAGCTACTTCAATGAAAACTAAAAAAAGGCACTTTTAAAAGTGCCTTTTTTATTGATATATTTATGATAGCAACCTGGCAGCGTCCTACTCTCCCACATAGTGCCCCATGCAGTACCATCGGCGATGAGAGGCTTAACTTCTGTGTTCGGAATGGGAACAGGTGT
>DAIUKG010000015.1:0-87416 GCA_036848375.1 Spirochaetota bacterium | reverse complement strand
GGGTTTCACCGTTCGGCCTTTCCCAGCAGGCCGATATCGGCGTCAGGGAAGCTGCTGATTTCATCAGGAAATACTTCGAGACCTATCCCGGTTTCAGGGAATATATCGACAACACCATCGCGTTCGCCAGGGAGAACGGATACGTGAAGACCCTGTGCGGCAGGCGCAGAAACATCCCCGAGATCGATTCCGAAACGTCATTCCGCAGGGAAGGCGCGGAGAGGGTCGCGATAAACACCCCGATCCAGGGCACTTCTGCAGACATGATCAAGATCGCCATGATCGACATCAGCCGTGAATTCACCCGCAGAAAACTGTCGAGCAAAATGATCATGCAGGTCCATGACGAGCTCGTCTTCGAAGTGCTCATGGAAGAAAAAAAAGAGGCCGGAACGCTGGTGCGCGAAAAGATGGAACGCGCCCTCGACCTTGACGTTCCGGTTGTGGTAAGCCTGGGATGGGGAAAAAACTGGGAAGAAGCGCACTGATAAAAAAATAGACTAAAAAGACCAGATGACCATGGAGAAAATTAATGCTGCGATCAGGAATGATGACCATTGTTCTCGTGCTGGCTGCTGTATCCGCATCCGCCGCATTCGGGAACCCGGGACCGTTGCCCGGCATGGATTCACTTAATGAGCCGCTCTCACTGGCAGGCGAATGGAAAATTGTTCTCGGCGACAGCGCCGATTACGCCAGACCAGGCTTTAATGACGGGTCCTGGGACAGCTTTTATTTCCCGGGAAGCGTACAGCTCTATTCACGCGAAAAAGGAAAAGGCTACAGCGGAATTTTCTGGGCCAGAAAAAAAATATTCATCGATAAATCACTGGCCGGGCAAGGGCTCGGCCTCGTTCTGGGCCGGATCGGGAACGCCGACGAGACATTTTTTAACGGCGTTAAAATCGGCGGCGAGGGAGGGTTCGCGCCGAATGAATATTCGATGTGGAACCATACCCGGCACTATTTTATTCCGTCAGACGTTATTCGCTATGGCCAGGAAAACGTGATAGCGGTTCGGGTCTCATATTTTGTTTATGCCGAAATACTGGGGGACCTTGCCGTTACCGGTTATAACTACTGGCAAAGAGATGCCGAAATCAAAACAACCGTCCGCGAATACCTGAACTTCTTCATAATGGGCATGGGCGCGACCCTGCTGATAATCTTCAGCATATTCTTTTTCAGAAGGCCTGAAGAAAAGGAATACTTTTATTACGCCCTTCAGTTCATTTTTGGCTTTATCATCCTCCTCGATTTATGCACAACAGCGCAAATTTATCCATCGATACTGGTTCGTTTCAAGACCCTGGCACTGTCATGGGTAGGGATCAATGTCGCACACCCGATATTCCTTCACCGCCTCTATGACCTCAAAAGGGCATGGATAGAACGCGTCCTGTGGAGCTATCTTGCATTAATCTTGATCATAAATGTCTTCTTTACCGATGAAAGCAATATCGTTCCCGTTGGCCTGATTATAATCATACTATCGATCTCACTCGGGTTGTATGAAATTTCATGCCATATTACGGCACTCTATAAAAAAAAGCTCCACGCTTATTTTTTCAGCTTTTTCGGCATTGCGGTTGTTCTTGGCGCGATCCATGACGGCATGGTATACCTGGGAAAATTTTCCGGGAACTATATCAATATCGCGGGATACCGTTTTGATGACATGTACTTCCAGTACTCCGCCGGGCTTTTCTACATGGGCATTGCGATGTACCTTGTTTATCTGTTCATTGAAATGACCCGGAGTGTGGAAAACACGAATGCCAACCTTGAACATCTGGTCCTTGAGAGAACAGAACAGCTCGATGAAGCGATGAAAAACCTTGAAAAGAAAAACAGCCTGCTGACGGACCTCGCCCTGAAGGACAGCCTCACCGGCCTGTACAATCACGCCGCGATACACGACCGGCTTGAGGAAATACTTGAAGAATCAAAAAGGTTCGGGTTTCCGTTGTGTGTTATCATGATGGACCTGGATGATTTCAAGGGGCTCAACGACCGGTACGGGCACCAGCTCGGGGACGCCATACTGATAAAAATAGCCGAGATCCTCAAGGCGGGAATCAGCGAATTTGTCAGCAATAATTCATCCAGGAGCAGAAGTCTTCACCGGGCCGCCCTGAGGCGCTATGATCTTGTCGGGCGGTACGGCGGTGATGAATTCCTGATGGGCCTGACCCATTGCTCTGGAGACCAGGCTGAAATAGTCATGGAAAGAATCAAAAAACGTCTTGAAAACATGCGTTTCGAAGCCTATCCCGGGGTCAGGATTGCCGGAAGCTTCGGCATAGCGGTACTGCACGACGCCAAAGAGTGCGATGAAATGAAAAACATAATCGCGCTCGCGGACCGGGCCCTGTATAAAGTAAAATCAGAAGGCGGGAACAGTATTTTCATTCTCAACTACGGCCAGCAAGATAATTAAGGGGAAGGATGATAAAACTTCCCCGATTACTTCTTTTTAAGATAAAGTTCAATTCTTTCCGCAACTTTTTCCGCGGTAAACCCGAATTCTTCCGCGAGGACTTCGGCGGGCGCTGATGTGCCGAACTGTTCCATGGTAATGAGCAGGGCGTGGTTCCCGGCATAGCGCTCCCATCCCATGGAGCGGCCGGCCTCGACAACCGCTTTCGGAATACCGTGGCTCAGAATCGATTTACGGTATTCGGCCGGCTGTTCATCGAATATCTCCCATGAGGGAAATGAAACGACCCGCGCCGTGATCCCCTTCGCTTTGAGCAGTTCGGCAGCCTCAATGCAGAGATGCACCTCTGACCCGGTGGCGAACACCACAATGTCGGGGTCAGCAGCGTCCCGTATCACATAGGCCCCTGACCACAGGTTCCCGGCCTTCCCGCCGCTGACGGCCGGAAGGTTCTGCCGGGTGAGCGCCAGCATCGTGGGGCCCGATTTTCTGTTCAGCGCGTAGAGCCACGCCTCGCGGGTCTCTTCAGCGTCAGCCGGACGGATCACCGTGAGGTTCGGGATCGCCCGCGCGGACGCGAGGTGCTCGACCGGCTGGTGCGTGGGGCCGTCCTCGCCGACAAAAATCGAATCGTGGGTAAAGACATAGATCGACTGAAGGCCTCCAAGGGCCGCGATCCTGATCGCCGGCCGCAGGTAATCCATAAAGACCAGGAAGGTCGCGGCATACGGGATAAAGCCTCCGTAGTAGGCCATGCCGTTCTGGATCGCGCCCATCGCGTGCTCCCGAATGCCGAAATGGATGTTCCGCCCCATTTTACCCGCGCCTGATTCGCTGTATCCCTTGACGAATGTCTTGTTGCTGGGCCCCAGGTCGGCAGATCCGCCGATAAGGCCCGGCACCTCTTTGAACAGCTTTTCGAGCATGGTCCCGCTGGACGCCCTGGTCGCCGCGGGTTTTGCCGTGTCAAAGCCGGTCTTGCTCCTGAGCGATTCAATATCCTGTTCGCTGAAAAAAGCGTCCCATTTCGTTTTCAGGTCGCCGATAATCCGCGCGCCGAAGTCGCGCTTCCACGACTCATGGAATTTCTTCAACTCAGCGTTGCGCTTTGCGAAAATCTCGTACACCGACGGGTCAACGTGGAAACAGTCATCCCCGCATTCCATGGCCCGTTTGGCCGCGAGCACCTCCGCATCACCGAGAGGGGCGCCGTGGCTCGCCTCAGAGCCCTCGAGGTTGGGGCTCCCCTTCGCGATCCTGGTGCGCGCGATGATCAGCGAAGGCATGCCCCTCTCCTTTTTCGCTGCAGCTATGGCGGCACGGATCTCGGCGTAATTGTGGCCGTCAACCTCCTGAACATGCCAGTGGCATGCCTCAAAGCGCCTGCGCACGTCGTCTGAAAAAGTCAGATCAGTGCTTCCCTCGATTGATATGTCGTTGGAGTCATACAGATAAACCATACTGCCCAGGCGCAGATGGCCGGCCAGTGACGCCGCCTCTGAGGATATGCCCTCCATCAGGTCGCCATCACTGACAATGGCGTATACCGAATGGTCGACAACGTCCCCGTTGCCGTTGAATTCTTCCGCGAGATAGCGGGCCGCCATCGCCATGCCCACACCGTTGGCGAAGCCCTGCCCCAGCGGGCCCGTTGTCGTTTCAACGCCGGGGGTGACGTAGTGTTCCGGGTGGCCGGGTGTTTTGCTGTGAAGCTGACGGAAATTTTTGATATCGTCAAGGGAAACGTCGTAGCCCGAAAGATGCAGCAGCGAGTAGAGCAGCATGGAGCCGTGCCCCGCAGAAAGGACAAAGCGGTCGCGGTTTACCCACTTTGGATCTGCCGGATCGTGTACCAGGAATTCACTCCAGAGAACAGCGCCGATATCGGCGCTGCCCATGGGCATTCCCGGGTGCCCGGAGTTGGCCTGTTGAACGGCGTCCATCGAAAGTGTTCTTATGGTATCGGCAATTTTTCGCAGCTCGTGGTCTTGTAACGGCATTGCAGCTCCCTCTTTATATGGTTTTACGTTATAACAAATAACAGTCTTTCCAAAATTCCGGAATAAGATCGCCACAGAGTCACCGAGGGCACAGAGGTCTATAAATATTTCTTTACCAGCCTTGCTAACCTCTTATAAATTTACCTTCCCGATTGACTCCATATTTCAGTGTTAAACTCTTGTATTGTTCATTTAGAATTCACGCAAAGTTTTTATTTCTTTTTTACTGTTTTCTGCATCCTCTTTCTTTGCGGCTTTGCGCCGTTGCGTGAAAATTATATATCTGGCAATGGATTAAATTCGGCACCCGGGCATTAATATCCATCTTTTGGCGTGACGCAAGTATTTTATAATAATGCATTGGGAAAATTGTAATATTCCCCGGTCGGGCAGAGTTAATCATCCCCCCTGCCCGATATAACGACTTCTTTTCTTAAAACAGAGACTACCGCAGGGAGCACAATACCCTGTCCCGGCAAAATTCATAGAGCCGGTCCCTGGTCATCCTGATATTGCGGATGATATCGGCGTCTTTTTCATGGGCAGGCGTGTCCGTGACGATCTTAAAAAGATATGCCGGGAGGCCGAATTTTTTCGCGGCCTGGAGCACCGCGGCGCCTTCCATGTCGACCAGGTCCGCCATGGTGCTGAGTTCCATTCTCTTCTCAGCCAGGGTAACCGGCACATCCTGTGTGGCAAGGACCGCACACGGCAGTCCGTCAAGCGTGTCCGGGATCATCTCTCGCGGCTTCTTCGAAACAATATGGGGACGGTCGTATTCAACGGCCCGTGAAACCTGGAAGATATCTCCGAGGGAAAATTTTTCGTGGGTGCATCCGGCCGCGCCGGCGTTAATGATCCGCGAGAGTGAAAACCGGCACGAGAGACAAGCCACGGCCATGGCCGCGTTGCTCTTGCCGATGCCGCATATGACGAGAACGTCATCCTTCCCCGTATAAACCGGAAAGGGGGTTTCCTCATGAAGAAGCAAGTCAAGGCCCCTGACAAACGGCTCCGCTTCAAGCAGGGTCGCCATGACTATTCCGGTTTTATAAGGTCCCTGCATCGTGCCATCTCTTCAAGTTTTTCAACCGCGGCCCGGCCCGTTTCGCCCAGGTCAACGGTAAAGTCATTCACGTACAGACCGATATGCCGGTCAATGACCGCATCATCCATTTCCTGCGCGTGCATTTTCACGAATTCCCTTGACGCCGGCCTGTTGTTCTGGGCGTACACGACCGAATCATGCAGGACGCGCGAGAGATCGCGGTTCATCGGCTCACCGCACGAGCGCTTCAGCGCGATGCATCCCAGGGGGATGGGAAGGCCCGTTTCCTGCTCCCACCATTCGCCCAGGTCAGTGAGCGGCCTGAGCCCGTAATCCCGGTAAACGAACCGTCCTTCATGAATGACAAGCCCCGCGTCATGCACACCGGAAGCGACCTCTTCAATGATCTTCTCGAACGGGCGGACGACAATTTTTCCCGGCACGCCCGCCCACAGGCGCAGAAGAAGGTAGGCCGTGGTATGCAGGCCGGGCACGGCAATGGTCATGTCACTGATATTTTTTTTCGCGGCGCCGGTTATCAGCAGAGGCCCGCATCCGAACCCGAGCGCCGCGCCTGAGGAAAGCATGCGATAGTGTTCGCTCAGCGTAAAATAGGCGAAGAATGAAAGCTTGGTAAGCGCGAACCGCCCCTGGCGCGCGGCATTGTTGAGCTGTTCAACATCAAAAATATTCTGGGTGAAGCGGTAACTCCCTGTATCAACCAGGCCGTGAAGCATGGCATGAAAAATAAAGGTGTCATTGGGGCATGGCGAAAAGGCGGCATCAATGTTTTTCATGCCTATTAATGGGTACTATTTTTTTTACCCGTCAATAAAAAAATGTTGACCTTTTAAGGAATTTCAATATTTTAGTATTTGCTTTAACTTTCACCGGAGGACCCATGCAGCGGACAATTTCTATATCATTGATGCTTCTTGTAATACTCATTGCCGGGCCCCGGTCAGGGCTGCCGAAACAGGCTCCGACCTGGCATGATTATGACAGCGGAATCAAGCTGGCAAAAAAAACCAAAAAACCTGTTGTCGTGGATTTCTACGCGGAATGGTGTAAATGGTGCAAGGTAATGGATGAAAAGACGTTCAATGACCCGGATGTGGCAAAAAAACTGGTCAAGGATTACATCTGCATCAGGATCGACACCATGTCAAACAAAACCCTCAATTTTAAAAACCACCGCCTGACACCTCAGCAGTTTGCCCAGATCACCGGCGCGACCGGCCTTCCCACCGTACTTTTTATGGACAGTGACGAAAACATCATTACCCGGATACCGGGATATATTGATAAAAATGTTTTCTATCCTCTTCTGGGATATATCAATGACAAGTGCTATTTAAAAAACGTGTCCTTTGAAGACTATAAAAACGGAAAAATCAAATGCGGTAGATAATTGCGGCGGTACTGCTACCACCACTCTATCGGTATGCCGAAATACAATTCAACTGATATTTCATGAAATGACGAGGTACTGCCCAGAGATGGGTAGACACTCCTCCTGTGCTGGACCTCAAGGTAGGTATAATATAGATTCAGCCCGAGATTTACGGTTCCAATTGAAATTTCACCGCCAAAACCAATATCAATCGCGAATCCATGAACATCCGATTTATACGGTCCAACTGCAGAACTGCCTTCTTTTTTTCTCCATGCTGGATAGGCGGTCAATTCGGCATTAACCAGCTGACCGAACAACAGAAAAAAGGTCAGCCCGCCCTGGGCGCTGTAACCGCCACCCAGGCCAAGGGGATGGATGACCGGGGCATAATGGAGAACAGGGCCGACCATCCATCGCTGATAATCAAGAAGCATGCCGCCGTAATCATCTTCCTTGTTCTTGCTGGGTTTGATCGTCAGGTTCTGTTTGATTTTATGGATCCTGTATCCGCCCCGTACGCCGATTTTAATGGCATGGGCCTCATTACCGAGAACTATTGGGTCGAAGGGGGCAAGATCGATAAAAAACGAGACGGATATATCGTAATGGGTCGGCCGGATATAAATTTCTTCATACTCGGAATACAATGAATAGCTTTCATTTTCCTTATCAATTAATCCCCCGAAGGGGAAACCGTAAGCAAAACCGATATTAATGTGCATAATGGTATTGAGAAACTCACTTGCATAAAGCGAAGAAGAAATCATCAGAAAAAAAAGGAATAAAATGATCTTAAATTGTTTCATTACGGGTGTATTTTATTAATTATTGTATTATCGTTAATTGTCATGTCCCTCAATTCCCGTCTCACTCTTGATGCGTGACTCTGGATGCCATCTGAAAGTGAATCAACGGGATTATCGAAAAACTTAACCTTCCGGTCAACTTTTTTTTATCCAGCATTATTAATAGCAGTAAAATCTTTATAAAAAGATCGAATATTTTTTTGTATTTAAGAATGGGCGGTGACGATGTTTCTGGAAATCAGCCGTTCAAGTTTATAAATCTGATCGGCATATTTTTCGAGTTCCGGGTCCCGGTTATAATTCATTTTAATTTTTTTCAGATGCTCTTTCAGTATTTTCAGGTCTGGTTTCCTGTCTATTTCACGCATCTCAACCGCGTTAATTATTATGTCAAAATCATATTTCCGCAAATGAACCCGGTAAAAAAAATCAACCCCGTATACTTTCAGCATTTTTCTGATCGATTCTTTTGTATTTTTTGACTGAAATTCCTGGTATTCCTCGGTATCAATGGCCCTCCTGTTTGACGGGATGGATGAAATTTTTCCGGCAGTAACCGCGTCATCCTTGTTCTCCGCTTCTTTATTCTTGGACGATATCTTGTTGTATTCTTCAATCAAGTCATTGAGCTTATCGTCTTTCCAGGAATCAGAGTATTCAAAATATTCTTTCTCAATCAAATTTTCATATTCTTCAAGCATAATGGCTTTATTTGCAATAAAACCAAGAGTTGTATTGTTAAGCAGTTTAATCTGCGGGAATATTTCTTTCACTATCTGATGCACCAGGAGACGTTTCCTGTATTTTTTCTCATATTCTTCCATCAGCTTGTTTTGATAGTAGCTTTTAAGTCTTGAAATGGTTTTCAGGTCGGCATCAACATAACCTTCAATTTTTTTTATATCATGGTCAGGATCCTCCTTGACTATCTCAAAAACAAACAATTTATGAGACTCTTTCAGGATGTTTATATACATTTTCAGATCAGCCTGGGAAATTCCCAGAAGGGACTGGACCTGTTTGCTGAAATCATCGGAATGGGGAACGGCTGAAATATCCTCTTTTGCGTTTTCTTTTTGTACAAGCGTATAAATTTCATTGAGTGGTTTTTCAATCATTACCGTTTCCTGTATATCTATTAATTTATATATATCAGATATAAGGGAACCTCAATAAATTACATTTTTGTTGTTCCCTTGTGGGCACAATATCTGATAAAATCAGGAGTTATTATATTTGATAATAATGAAACTCCTGATTTTTAGAGGTGCCCATAAAAATAAAAATGCATTGTATACCATTATTCTCCGTTTATTCAAGCTTTAAAGCCTATTAGTGAAAAAAAATTGACAAATATTAAAACGGGAAGGTATTGTTATCATTTTATCAACGTAGAGAAAAGTTCAATTATAAAATTGTATTCTTCCCATATGAACATTCGGTCCCTGAAGGAGATGGAGCTTGAAGATTAACGGCGCGCAAATAATAATAGAATCACTGAAAAAAGAAAATGTTGAATACATGTTCGGCTATCCCGGTGGAGTGGTTATTCCGATTTTTCATCAGCTTTTCAATGCCCCTTTTAAATTCATTCTGAGCAGGCATGAGCAGGGGGCGGTTCATGCCGCTGACGGCTACGCACGCGCTTCAGGCAAAATCGGAGTGGTTCTTGCCACTTCAGGGCCTGGCGCCACCAATCTCGTCACCGGTATCGCCACAGCATACATGGATTCGGTACCCCTGGTCGTCTTTACCGGCCAGGTATCCACGAATATGATCGGGAATGACGCGTTCCAGGAAGTGGATGTCACCGGCATAACCAGGCCTATTACGAAACACAACTACCTGGTGCAGGACATTAAAGACCTGGCGCGCATAATAAAAGAAGCTTTCCATATTGCCGGTACCGGAAGGCCGGGACCGGTGGTCATTGACGTTCCTGTTGATATTTCAAACGCGGAATACAAGTTCCATTACCCGGAAAAAGTCGATATCAGGGGTTACAAACCAAAATACGAAGGCCACCCGGTACAGATTGACAAGGCCTGTAAACTCATTGAAGCTTCAAAAAGGCCCGTCATCTATGCCGGAGGGGGCGTGGTAATTTCCAATGCATCGAAGGAACTGCGTGAATTCGTTAAAATCACCGGTATTCCCATAACGACCACCCTTCTCGGGCTCGGCGTCTATCCCGAAACCGATGCGCTCTCCCTGGAAATGCTGGGCATGCATGGGACCTACTACGCCAACCACGCGGTGAACGAATCAGACGTGCTCATTGCAATAGGCGCGCGCTTTGACGACAGGGTCACCGGGAACATCAAGACCTTCATCCCCAACGCGAAAGTCATCCATATTGATATAGACCCCGCATCGGTCAGTAAAAACGTGCTCGTTGATGTTCCGATTGTCGGAGACTGCAAACATATTCTCAGCGTTATCAATAAAATGATCAAAGCGCCCTCTATCGGCCCCTGGGTCAAGGAAGTTATGGAGATGAAAAAAAATCATCCCCTAACCTATGAAAAATCGTCTTCCGGGCGGGTCAAGCCTCAATATGTTATCGAAGAACTGTACCGCCAGACAAAAGGGGACGCGATCATCTGCACCGAAGTCGGACAGAACCAGATGTGGGCCGCACAGTTTTATAAATACACCCACCCGAGGACTTTTATCTCATCAGGCGGCCTGGGAACCATGGGATACGGATTTCCCGCAGCTATCGGCGCGCAGCTCGCCTGCCCTGACAAAAGGGTGATCGATATCGCCGGAGATGGCTCGATCCAGATGAACATCCAGGAAATGATCGTCGCGGTGCAGCACCGGCTTCCCATTATAGTCGCCATTATCAATAACGGATTTCTCGGCATGGTCCGCCAATGGCAGCAGCTTTTTTACGAAAAAAGATATTCACACACCTGCATAAACTTCGCCCCGGATTTCGTAAAACTGGCGGAAGCGTACGGGGCAGTCGGCATAAGGGTAAGCAACAATGACGAAGTCGGACCCGCCATTAAAAAGGCTCTTTCTGTTCACAACAAACCGATTGTCATAGACTTTGAAGTTATCCGGGAAGAGAACGTCTATCCAATGGTCCCCGCGGGAAAATCGATAAAAGAAACCATCATGAGGGAGCTGGCATGAAGCAATATGTAATATCAGTAAAGGTCGAAAACAGGTTTGGCGTACTGGCGAGAGTGGCCGGTCTTTTTTCCGCGAGAGGTTACAACATTGACTCCCTTACCGTAAGTGCAACGGAACACGACAACATTTCGGTGATGACAATAGTCGTACGCGGCGATGACCGGGTCATTGAACAGGTAAAAAAACAGTTGAACAAGCTGATCGATGTTATTAAAGTGACAGACCATAGCGACCTTCCAACGGTTCAGCGGGAAATCATACTGATCAGGGTAAACGCTCCTGCCAACAAGCGATCTGAATTATATCAGCTGGGTGAAATTTTCAGGGCCGAAATAGCTGATATTTCTCCAAAGAGCATTACACTCGGGATGAAGGGAGAGCCTGAAAAAATTGATAATTTTATTGAATTGCTCAGACCTTACGGTATTAAAGAACTGATGAGAACAGGCCGAATGTCGCTTCTCAAAGAATAATAAGCCCGGCCACTGATAAGTCCATCGGGGAGTGCCACCCGGGATGAAAGAACAGGATCGGGCAACCGACTGAAATTATTTTGATATAAGGAGTTATGTTATGGCAAAAATGTATTATGACAATGATGCCGACCTGAATGTTTTAAAGGATAAAACTATAGCTGTCATCGGATACGGCAGCCAGGGACATGCCCAGGCCCAGAACCTTCGCGACAGCGGCCTGCATGTAATCGTGGCGGAACTTGCGGGAACTGAAAACTACAAACTGGCGGAGTCGCATAATTTCAAACCGGTTTCAGCCAAACAAGCCGCCGAACGGGGCGACATTATTCAAATTCTCGCCCAGGACCATATTCAGGCAAAACTGTACAAAGAGGATGTCGAACCGAATCTCAAAGCAGGCAAAACGCTTGTTTTTTCCCACGGCTTCAACATCCACTTCGGCCAGATCGTCCCGCCAAAAAGTGTTGACGTCATTATGGTTGCCCCCAAAGGCCCGGGCCACCTGGTAAGAAGTGAATACCAGAAAGGCGGCGGAGTTCCTTCGCTTATCGCGGTAGAAAACAACGCCTCAGGCCACGCGAAAGACATAGCGCTTGCCTATGCGAAAGGCATTGGGGCGACAAGGGCGGGAGTTATTGAAACCACCTTTAAAGAAGAAACAGAAACCGACCTCTTCGGTGAACAGGTTGTGCTCTGCGGCGGAGTTTCCGAACTGGTCAAATCCGGATTCGATACCCTTGTCAATGCCGGGTATCAGCCTGAAATCGCCTATTTCGAATGCCTCCATGAGTTGAAACTGATTGTCGACCTCTTTTACCAGGGAGGAATCAACTATATGAGGTATTCTGTTTCGGACACCGCGGAGTACGGGGACTACGTAAGCGGGCCGCGGATCATTAATGACAACACCAGAAAAGAAATGAAGAAAATTCTCGAAGAAATCCAGGATGGTTCATTTGCCCGCAGGTGGATTGAAGAAAATGAAAAAGGACGGCCATTTTTCAATGATATCAAAGCCAAACAACGGGACCATGTGATAGAAAAAGTGGGAGCAGAACTGCGAAAAATGATGAAATGGATTGATTCAAAATAAATTTCTCGGTATACCGGTAAAAAGGGGCTGTCCCAAAAAACGTTCGTCGAATGAATTTCGTAAACTGGATACAATATTCCCGCTCATTTCGATACGATTTTGATGTTTTCTCCATCAAAATCACTCAATGAGCGTTACGAAATTAGTATCGAGACGACTTTTGGGACAGCCCCTTTTTACTATATCGCTTCAGGAATAGCTTGAGGAATAAAATGGTCATATATATTCATTCGTGAAAAATGCTTGATTAACTGCGGCGAAAGCCTCACTTCAAAGATCCCTCCGCTGCGGAGAATTTTCTCTTTAAGGTCAATCATAAAGCCAATAAATGAAGAATGCACGATTTCAGTTTCACTGAGATCAAAGGTGATTGTCTTTGAATAATCAATGGAACGGAGCTGATACAGGTAATTGGTGGTAATTTCAAAATCGATGTGTACCGGAAATTTCCACAGGGACGAACGCATCGAATCGTTTAAGGCGTAGTACTTATTCATGAGCAACTCCGCATTTGAATATATAAAATCCCGCCCGGAAAATGAGACATAATGTACGGAGAATAAACCATGACTTTTTTACACTTTACAGGCCTCCTGTCAAGTAAAATTACACATGATAATTATTTTATTATAAAAATCTCAAAGAGCCGATGCATTAAGATCAATTACACGTTAAACCTGAAACTGATGATATCCCCGTCTTCAACAAGGTAATCCTTGCCCATGACGTAAAGCTTCCCTGCCTTCTTAACGGCTTCTTCGCTTCCCAGATCGGCCAGTTCAGGATATTTGATAACTTCAGCCCGTATAAAGCCGCGCTGAATATCGCTGTGGATGACACCGGCGGCTTCCGGAGCGGTTGAGCCTTTTCTCACAAGCCACTGGCGCACTTCATCCTTCCCTACCGTGAAATAGGAGATAAGCTCGAGAGAATTCATCGCGAGCTTAGATAAAACATTCAGCGCCGGCTCGGAAATCCCGGACTCTGCCATGAATTCCTTTCTTTCATCCTCGTCATCAAGGCCCGCAATTTCACCTTCCATTTTCGCCGAAACCTGCATGACATCAATTCCGGACGCGGCGAACCTCGCAGAAATCTCCCGTCCAAGGGAATCGTCCGCAATGGCCCGGTCATCGACATTCAGAACGATGAACAGCTTCTTCAGGGTTAAAAAGGGATAGCTCCGTATTATTTTAAGGTCATCAGGAGAAAGCGACAGAAGACGCAGGGGAAGGTCCTTCTCAAGCTGTTCCTTGAAAAGGCCAAGCATCTCTTCTTCACGTCTGGATAATGCATCGTTTTTCTTTTTTGTTTCCTTTGCCATCCTTTCAAGGCGCTTTTCCACAAAAAGCAGGTCATGGAGGAGCAGTTCACCGTTGATCGATTCAATGTCCCTGACCGGGTTAACCGAACCGTCAAGGTGATACACGGATTCATCAGTGAAAGCCCTGACAACATGGCATACGGCGTCCGCATCGGCTATTTCCCGGAAGAGGGGCGTGTCCGATTCAGGATTCTTTTCAATTTTAGGCAGCAGAAGCAGTTCGATCTGGGCAGGCGTTTCCTTGCGCGGGCAATACATCGCACACAGCCGGTCAAAACGGGTGTCCCGGATACGGCCGAAACCCTGCGCGGTTTTTTTTATTCCCGCAGAGGCATCATCGGCGCGCAAGCCGGTTAAAAGATTATACAGGGTCTTTTTACCTGTCTGGGGTAGACCAATAATTCCTAGTTTCATTGCCGCTCCAAAGGGTCAAAATTTTCAACCGGCACACTGTGAAGCACACCGGCGTCCCGTCAAGATTATTTCCGGACTGCAATGAGCGTTTTTCAGAATGGACAGGGCCGGGAATTATTTGGTCATTTCCGCGGTTATTCTTTCCAGTTCAAGAGAGAGGCCGTTTAAAATCTTTGTTGATTCAGTGATACCCATTGAAGCGTTAACGATGTTCTGCGCCTTTGATGCAACATCAGTAATGGTTCTGCTGGATTCTTCCGTAGCGATCTTCTGTTCTGATGTCGAATGTTCTATCGTTTTGCTTGACTCATGAATCGTCACATTGAGATTTTTAATGGTCTTGATTGTCGTATCGATATCAGTTATCAGATTTCTGACTTCGGATATCTCTTTGCGGATATTGGCAATTGCCTCATTAAGCCTGCCAAGAATATCTGATGACTGGTCTATAAGTGTTCCGCTCTCATTGATCAGGCTCTGGTTTTCATTAATGATACGGTTGATCTCCTTGGCGTTATCAGACGTGGCGTCCGCGAGTTTTGATATTTCATCCGCCACCACCGCGAAGCCCCTTCCCGACTCCCCCGCCCGGGCAGCTTCAATCGCGGCGTTCAGGGAAAGCAGGTTGACCTGGTCTGCGATATCATTGATCAGTTCGATAAAATTTGACATCTCACGGCTTTTATCTTCAAGGATATGGAACTTTTCAAGAGTAAGACGTATATGCTCGGATGATTTGTCAGAATAGCTGGTGACATCATTGAGCCTGTCCATAATCGCATTTGAACTCGCCTGGGTCTTGTCATTTACGTCTTTCAGGTCATTGACCGATTCAAGGGTTATTTGCAGCTCGTTATACAGATTCTTCGCAATGGCGCTGATTGACTCGGAGTTCCCCGAAAGTTCTTCAAGAGACGCGGTAATCTGTTCAAGAGCGGCAGCCTGGTCCTGGGATATTTTGTTGAGATTATCGGAAATGTGGTCCTGGTCTCCCACCCTGGTCTTGATAACAGAGACCGTGTTTAAAAGGGTTCCCGCGATTGATTTCAAGCTGCCCAGCGTGGCAAGTGACTCCTCGTTTTTTTCAATGGCAAGCTGCAGCACAGACCTTGTTGCCAGGGACCCGGCCAGGGAGCTCACGCCGACCATGCAGAACAATACATAGCGCACGATGACATTGCTCGTGGGGCCTCCGGGGATGAGTTCCGGCTTTAAAATAAAAAGAATGGTCTGGGTGATGATGACCGTAACCAGGCCATACAGGGACAGGCGCACATCGAAATAAAATATGCTCAGGGTCAGTATAATATAGAAGGAGGCGAACAGTTCACTGGAACCGTAAAACGAAAAAACGAACACAAAGATCGAAAGCATTACACCGGTGATCGAGACATAGCCGGAGGCCTTTCTCCCGCCAAGTTTGTTTGAAATTAAAATTGTCGGCGTCAGAATCAGCGCAAGGATCACAATCTCAAGGGCGATATCCGAATAATCCAGATATTTGGATCCTTTCCCGGTAAGTTTGATAAGCGTGACCACAACATTGGCAATACTGGCGATGATGATAAAGGCCTTTACCAGCCTCTTATTGTTGCTTATCATCACCTCAGTGAAAATCTTTGACTGTTCAATGTTATCGTTGTTGGTTAATGCGGTATTCTTTTTCATTCTAACACAACCTCATTGTTCGGTTTCGGCTTTGTTTATGGATGCCCAAACCATCTTGACCTTAGCTACACAGAAATCCAGCAAATCCTTACTGAGAGGGAAACTCCTGCTTGCCGATGAAGCAAGCCTGGAAGGGCCCTCTAATCAATTATTCGGATAAATTTTACCGGGATATTCCCATTTTTATCAAGCGAACTCAAAAAAAACAACAAATTATCCTTGACCTGTTCATAAAAAAACAATTATCAAAATGAATCCATTTTATCAGTCTGACCCCTGTTGCTTTAATTCTTGACAATAACACAAAGAATTATACGTTTCAAAAAAAAAGCGGTTCTGCATTCCGTGAAACCGCTCCAGGAGAAAGCGCGCAGTTTATAGGCATTAGTTACCCTGAGTCGATGAATATTATATAACCACAGGACCAAGAATGCAAGCAAAAGAAATACCTTTTACCAGAGAAAAAATCGAAAAAATCATTCAGGAGCATTCCACCCCCTTCCATATATACGATGAGAAGGCCATTCGTGCAAGGGCGCGCCAGCTGGTCAGGGCGTTCTCCTGGGCCCCCGGATTCAAGGAATATTTCGCGGTCAAGGCAAATCCGAATCCTCACATCATGAAATTTCTGAAAGAGGAAGGGTTCGGTGCCGACTGCAGTTCAATGGCAGAGCTCCACCTTGCAGAAAAAGTCGGGATCACCGGCGGGGAAATCATGTTCACGTCGAACGATACTCCCGCTTCAGAATACATCAAAGCGAAAGAACTTGGCGCCATAATCAATCTCGACGACATAAGCCATATAGATTTTCTTGAAAAAACCACGGGGCTGCCTGAAATCATCAGTTTCAGGTACAATCCCGGGCCGCTCCGGGATGGCAACGCGATCATCGGCCACCCGGAAGAGGCAAAGTACGGGTTTACCCGGGAACAGCTCTTTGCCGGCTACCGCGCTGTCAGGGAAAGGGGCGTGAAACGTTTCGGGCTTCACACGATGATCGCTTCAAACGAGCTTGACCCGGACTACTTTGTCGAAACAGCGATCATGCTCTTTGGCCTTGCCGCCGAAATTTCACGGGAAACAGGCATCAGCTTTGAATTTGTCAACCTCGGCGGCGGCTTCGGCATCCCGTACCGGCCCGAACAGAAAGCCATCGACCTTGACTATGTCGGTGAAAAAATCCACGAGGCCTATGAAAACCATATCACGAAAAAAGGGCTTCCTCCATTAAAAATATTCATGGAGAGCGGCAGGATGATTACCGGCCCGTACGGCTACCTGGTAAGCAGGGTCCTGCACATAAAAGACACCTACCGTAAATACGCCGGCCTTGACGCTTCAATGGCGAACCTCATGCGCCCCGCGCTCTACGGCGCGTACCATCACATCACGGTCATGGGCAAGGAAAAACTTCCCCATGACTGCGTATATGACGTGACCGGTTCCCTGTGCGAAAACAACGACAAGTTCGCCATCGCGCGGAGCCTGCCAGAACTGGAGCCCGGCGACATTATTGTAATACATGACACCGGCGCCCACGGCCACGCAATGGGATTTAACTACAACGGAAAGCTTCGTTCAGCCGAACTGCTGCTACAGGAGGATGGGACTGTCAAAGAAATCCGCCGGGCTGAAACCCTGGACGATTACTTCGCCACGCTCGATTTCAGCAAGCTGTAATGCATGAAGGGCCTGCCCCCGGGACAATAAAACGTCCCTTCATGCATTGTTCGAAGGCATGCCTATTTTTTTGCGCCTTTCATCATCACCGCGACCGCGCCCATAAACCAGAGCGCAAGCTCGGCACTCCCTTCAATCTTGAGCCTGCCGTCGCCAAGCGCTTTAATCGGCGCTTCTTTGTCCCTGCTCGTCATTACGCTGAAGCCGGTTTCCGCGTCCTTCCAGACAAGAGCGACATCAGGTGACGGGACAACTCCCCTTCCCGAAACAACCGCTCCGTCCTTGATAGTAAAAAACCTCGCACGGTCTCCCTTCTGCGTCCTTATGAGCATGGTCATGTTTTTTTCCCTGAGTTTGTTTTTCAGGGGAGATTCCTTTTTTGATTTTGATTTAAGCATGAATGAAAGCATGAAAAGAAGAAGTGAAAATTTCATACGAACCCTCACATAATAAAATACCGGCTCAACCGGTACACGAGTCAGATGACAGGTCTCTGCACTTACCGTTCCCTGGCCGGATAGCAATCAGAGTGTACAACCGGGCCACGCAAAATCAAGCACAATTACAAACCGGCACCCGAACTTTTACCGGACGACATCTGGAGGTAATCCTGGATCTTTTTCCTGATCGACTCAGGAAGCCTGATCCCTATAGACTTGAGCCGTGATTCATACTTGTCAAAAGAACGGACGTGCTGGGACGTGGCGACGAATATTTTAAAATAACTCCTGATACTGCCTTCCATTTCCCTGCGGAACTCGATGTCTTCATTCAGGATGTCTTCAATCGGAGCGATCACTTTGTAGTTCACCGGCCTGCAGATTGAACGGTACGCGACAAAACGCTGGGTGGTCTCGCATTCAAAATTACGGGTGATGATGCTCTGTTCAACCTGGTTCAGGTTAACGCAGTCGATTATTTCAAACCGGTAGCGGCTCCCCAGTGATTCCTCGATCATCTTCCTGACCCGCTTATAATGCTCGCACTGTTCATACAGGTCCCGGCATGCCGAATCGCACCTGAGATAGAGGACAATGTCTATGTCAGAGCTTTTCTGGGATATGCCCATATTGACCGAACCGACAATGTCCATGGCGATGTCATCGAACGTTTTGCTCATTATTTCAACCGCCTTTTCCAGTTCAGCAACTCTCTCCTCCGTTTCCTGGGTCTGGAACAGGCGGTAAAACTTTTTAATTTCCTTAAAGAGTTCAATTTCAGGAATATGGGAATATTTCCCGGTCTTCATGTCATAGTTGAGATACCGGACCCTTGCCTCGAAGCGTTCCTGGTCTACCACATCCTCGGTCCAGCGGCCTTTTTCATTCCGGTAATACGCGATATCATAAATCCGGTCCTGAACAAGCTTATGGAGCGTCACATAAACCGGGTCCCTGTTTTCAAAAGTGACCGCGTAAAAAAATCCTCCCTCCATGACTTCTCCGGTACCGGCGGTTACCTCGCCGAAATTCGAAGGGTTCAGGTACAGGGTCCCCTCAACATGCCTGAGGCCCCAGTCGCTGTGAACATGGCCGCACAGGCACAGCTTCACGTCATGGTTGTCGCAGTAGGTGCGCAGCGCCGGCGAGCCGGAAGGCCCTTTAAACGAAAGGCGGTCCATGATGCCGTGAGGGGGCTGGTGCGCGACAATAATGTGGGGCCTTACCGCGCGAAAGAAGCGGTACATCTCGCTGTTCCTGTCGCCCTTCCCCATACCGCTGTCATACTTAACGATGTATCGCTGGGGGATCCCCGTGGTCCACACATCTGCCCCCCCGTAACCGGCGAACCTTAAATCATGGATGCGGTGCCAGTTGAGATGAAGGTCCCGTTCATGGAGCGAGGTAAATTTCAGGTCCATGTCATAGTTTCCGGGAAGGGCATAGATCGCGGCGGAGGTCTTGAATGAAATGATGTTCTCCAGGACCTTGTATTTCTGCTGCATGACCCGCCGCGCCCTGATGGTATACTCCTGGTACCTGCTTCCCCTGTCAATGAGCTCCTCGGGAACATTCGGCTTTTCAAGAAGGGAGTCGACAAAGTCCTCGAGGATATCATCCCCCTTTCCGCTGTTGTCCCGCAGGCTTTTCAGCTCGGTCTGCAGTTCATGATAATGGATCGCGGTGTCAATATTATAAAAGGGGATGTCGATCAGGTCGCCGCCGATAACATACACGTCGGCAACGGTTTCAAAAAGGAGCGTCGAGACCTGGCTGAATGAGCCGTGAATATCAGTAAGATAAATAAGTTTCATTCGATTTTACATCCCCCTGAATAGATACCCGGCATTCAGGCATGGGCCGCATAAAATACTTGTTGACTCGAAAACCACTTTTATGGTCTTATCCTTGCAGCGCTGAAGAAGGGTGGAATTCCCTCGCTGGCAGGCAACCGTAAAAGCCGGAACGCCAAAAACCTTCCCTGAATGAGGTGCTTCATGAAAACAAAAGTTTCCTTTCTTCTTCTCGGTCTCCTTTTCTTTTTAATCAATTGCGACGGGGATGACAACCAAAAAAATGGCGGCAGGCAGGCGGAGCTTGAAATTCTGTCGACTTTTCCCGTTCATGGCGGGGCGGATGTTTTTCCCGATACCGCAATTACAATCCGGTTCAACAACATCCTGACATCCCCGCTTCCCGAATCCGCCGTTATTGTATCCGGAACGGGGACGGTGAACGGTGAATGCTCACTTGATGAAAACAAGACCGCGATCATCTGCACACCGGCCGGGAAGCTCGATGAGAACACCACGTACACGGTTACGGTCTCGGCCGACATCGAAGATTCGGCGCGGGACACGCTCGATTCGGACTATTCGTTTCAGTTTACGACCATAAACCGGCGCGGCACCGAGACGACCCCGGTCTTCTGCAACTACGAATCAAAGTACGCGCCGCGGGGTGAAACCCTCCAGTTCACCACCCCGCTGGACAATGCCGTGATCCAGACCGGGACCGCGGCCGATACCGGCGCCTCTGAGCCGGACGCATGGGCCGACACCGATTCTATCACCCTGAGTTCCACGGGAACAATAATTATCTTTGCCAGGGCGACCGATATGGAAGGCGCAATCGGGAACATCCTCACGTTTTCCTGTGAGGTCGTTGATTCGTTCCCCGGCGTTAATTCAGACCAGGCAATTGTGGGGGACGACCATCTTGACCGCGACGATTCGTCAATAATCGCGTGGCCCTCGGCGTGCGCGGAGTTCATCCCCGGCCTTGACCGCACCAGCGCGAGCCCTGCTTTCGACGACACCGGCGCCGCACTCAACGGAGAAGACGGATTCATCAACATCGGCAATACCGGCTCTCTAACGCTTGTCTTTGACCCGCCCCTGTGCGACGGCACCGGCCCCGACCTCGCCGTTTTTGAAAACGGCTTTAGCACGACCGGCGGCCTTACTGCCGAATATGGATATATCGAGGTCAGCTCCGACGGACACAAATTCGCGAGGTTCGACACCGCGACCCTGCGCGACCCGGCTTCGGTCCCCGACCCTGACACTATCATGAGCGGATGGGACACGACCCTTGACTGGGGCGTTATGGGAAAATACCCGGCCGGGACCGGAGACCTTTTCGACCTGGAATGGCTGAAAAACAAACGCGAGGTGGTTGAAGGGCGCGTTGACCTGGACAGAATATCGCACGTGCGGATTGTCGATATCATCGGCATCGACGAAACACGGCTCATGGGCCCGGATGAATCATCATGGCCCAGGGCAGACCACAAGGGCCTTATCTCCTCGAGCCTGGGTAATTATGACAGCAGCGGCAGTTTCGGCAATACGATTTTCGACGAGTACCCCACGGTCGGCACCGGCGGGCTTGAAATCGACACTATCGGCGCGCTGCATGTGTGCGCGCCCTGAGATGAAGGATGTATTCTGCTGATCATGCACAAAGCGGGTCAGTCAACGACGAACATCTTATCATAATACTGAAACGAATTTTTCAGTATCGGGTTTGAAATGATCCCCTTGATGATCTCTTTTTCTTCATTGTCGATGAACACATTTTCACTGGCAAAATAATCGAAGGCCTTGCTCTGGTCGGGCATTTCAATTATTTTATTCACAACAAAAGAAATGCGGGCCATGTCCCTCCGCGAGAAGGGTACCCTCCGCTCGCTCTCGTAATCGATCTTGCTTTTATATTTGCGGATGACGTCGCTTAATGTGCTGAACTGCTCGATATCAGCTTTGTATTTGTTGAAGAATTCCCTGCTTTGATCTCCTGACATCCCCCCTTCAGCCATCATGAGCATGAGGTATTGAAACAGGCGATAATTTCGTGAAATGATCGCGCGGAGAAGCTCTTCGGGTAATTTGAGAAAGTAATCGATAAAACCAGAGATGTCCTTGATGCGTGAAAAATATTTGTTGAGCTGGGCCGTTTCGAATTTTGACAGGATGAAAAACAAAAGCATTTTGTCCCGTGAAATGTACTTTGATGTCAACACAAGGTCAAGGAGCCGCTCATTGCTGATGAAATAGAGCAGCTCGTCGAGGATGCGTTCGGTTGAATAATTATACAGGGTGCAGTAGCCGTACGAAAACATGACCAGTTTTTCAAGCACCTCGACACTGCATTTTTCAGAGTTGATGTATGTCTGGAGGTGTTCCATATCACGGAAGAGAAGAAGGTAATAAAGAAACTGCTGGAACATATCGTGATCGTTGCTGTCGATCATCTTATTGATGATATCGATAAATTCATCAAGGGTGAGGTTTTCATAGATGGGCCTGATTTTGGTTATCTGGGGAACCGTAGCATCTTTGAGAAGGGCCTCGATATAAAACTGCTCATACTTGTCAACCATGCTGTGCATGTTTCAGGTATACAATATCCCTTAAAAATATCAAGAACTTATTACAAATAAAGAGCAGGCTTTGATTAAATCCTTGACTGCTCATTCAAAGCGTGATTACTGAGGAAAATTTATCGACCAGGAAAACCCATGAACCTTTCTGTGCAAATTGGTTCCATGACACTGAAAAACCCCGTTACCCTGGCCTCGGGAACGTCGGGCTACGGTGAAGAACTTTCACGGTTCATGGACCTTTCCTCAATAGGCGCTATTTTTACCAAGGGGCTCTCGCTCAAACCCCGTGAGGGCAACAAAGGCAACCGGATCATCGAAACACCGTCCGGCGTGCTCAATTCGATAGGGCTTGAAAACGTGGGCCTCGAATCTTTTTTAAAGGACAAGCTGCCGTTTCTGATTCAGAGCGGGGCGACAGTCATCCCCAATGTCGCGGGCCACAGCATTGACGAAAATATGGAACTGTGCAAAACCCTCTCCCGTACGCGGGGGGTCCACGCGCTTGAACTCAACGTGTCCTGTCCCAATGTGAAAGAGGGCGGCATCGCGTTCGGCACTGAAATGGGAATTTTCACCGAACTCGTCTCAAAAGTAAGAAAAGTGACCGAATGCCCCCTTATCGTGAAGCTTTCTCCCAACGTCACCGATGTCACTGAATTCGCCGTACGAGCTCAGGAAATCGGGGCTGACGCGATTTCAGCGGTGAACACCTTTCTCGGAATGAAAATCGACATAAAAAAGAGAAAACCGTATTTCCTGAACAAGGTGGCCGGCCTCAGCGGGCCGGCGATCAGGCCCATGGCACTACGCATCGTGTACCAGCTTTATGAGCAGCTTTCGATACCCGTCATCGGGCTTGGCGGTATTTTGACCCTGGAAGACATGCTTGAATTTATTATGGCAGGGGCCTCGGCAGTATCGATTGGGACCGCGACCATGGTTTACCCTGAAAAAGCCGCTGAACTGCTCGAAAAATTAGTTGATTATATGAACACAGCCTCTATAACGGATATTTCTGATCTTATCGGCGCAGCCCATTAAAGCAGGTACCCATGAAATTCTGGAACAGCAGACTTAAAAACACCGAGGAGTATGTCCCCGGCGAACAACCGGAAAACCTTGATGAATACATCAAGCTCAACACCAATGAAAACCCCTTCCCCCCTTCAAAACCGGTGCTTGACGCGCTGCGCACCGCCTGTAACGAGTCGCTCAAGCGGTACCCGGACCCGGTTGCCACCGAAGTCAGGGAAATTTTTGCCCGCCAGAACAATTTATCAGTCAAAAATGTCTTTGTCGGAAACGGCTCTGACGAAATATTCACCCTGATCTTCAGGGGGTTTATCGAGCCGGAGGGAACGGTTGGGTTTCCGTATCCATCATATGCCCTGTATTACACCCTGGCCCAGGTAAATGGCATTTCATATGAGAAAGTACCCCTTAACGATGATTTCACCTATGACATGAAGGCTTTTCTGAAAAAAAAATACGACCTGGTCATAATGGCAAACCCGAACAATCCAACCGGGACCTGGTGCGAACTCGCGGAGATTGAGGCCTTTTTAAAAAATTTCAAAGGCCTCCTGGTCGTTGACGAAGCGTATGTCGACTTCTACAATAACACCGCCATTGAGCTGGTGAAAAAATACGACAACGTAATCGTGACCCGGTCGTTTTCAAAATCCTATTCCTTAGCGGGAATGAGGATCGGGATCGCCGCGGCCAGCGAGGAAATAATCCGGGGATTCATGGTGATCAAGGACTCATACAATGTGAACAGGCTCTCCCTTGTTGCAGCAAAAGCGGCGCTTCTTGACCAGAAAGGATTTAAATATAATATTCAGATGGTGATCAACAACAAGGAATACCTCGAGGAAAGGCTCGAGGCCCTGGGCTTCATCATCATCCCGTCGCAGGCGAACTTCATTTTTGTGAGGCACCCTGGAATAAACTCGGGGGAGCTATACGAAAGGCTCAAAGAACAGAAAATACTGGTACGCCATTACCGGGGTCCGGTACAGTCCGATTATATCCGGATCAGTATCGGCACCATGATGGAAATCAAAACCGTGTGCAGTGTTATTGAATCTATAACTGGACCCTGATAATCTTGCCCGCGGTATTGGTTATGACACTCCGCTGAACGAGTTCATCGAACGTCAGCTTTTTCTCTTCAAACCTGATCAGGTCAGACTTGTCCATCCATATGTTGACCTGGTTCTGGTTCTCGGCAGCGCCCCAGCGCCACCCTATGACCATGCCGATAATTTCCTTTTCAGAAAAAATTGACACGCACGAATGGACAATGGCGATAAGGTCCCGCAAATCGTGTTTTATCAAAGATGAGGCAGTGGCATTATAGCCTTCACCGGGGTTCGTTCCCGCGTCAATATCAAGCCCCAGGAAAAGATTGTTCCGCTCACTGGATTTTTTATCAAAATAAAACCCCATGGTACCGGGGACAATGGCGAGATTTTTACCTTCAATGATTTCCGCGGCAAGCCCGATCAGAAGTTTTTGATATTTTTCATGGTAAAGAGCGCCATTGCTTGTATAGCGGCTTATATCGACCAGAAGGTCCGAATACCGGTTCTGGCTCTCGTCAGAATATTTTTTCAGGATCACCCCTTCCTTTTTAGTGTCAACTGCGGCGCAATTGTCTGTTACAAGAATAACAGCGGTGCAGAAAAAAGTTATAGACCAGATTTTAATCATCCGCATAGTTAACCTTCCTTACAATAAACGATACGAGCGGCTGCTTTTTATCATTTGTTCACGTTAGGTTTGAATGATAAACAGTGAATTGTCAAGCATGAATAATTGGAAATAAAATACCATACACATAAACAATGCAGAATTTAATGATCAAATAATTTAAGAAATCATCAGATAATAATATCATGAAGATGAATCTGCCAGTGGGGAAAATATATCAAAAACTTGTTACCACGCTTGTTATTGCAGTAATGATAAGCTGTTCCGGAACCGTAAGGTATTATTATCCTGAAAATACAGACAGGGTAATGACCGGTATCGAGCTGTTCCTTAAAAAATACGCAAAGCGCTATAAAGGAAAAATCGCGGTTGTCATTACCAACCATTCCGGGACCAACTACTACCTTGAACCGAATATCAAGCTTCTGGAGAATGAAGGAATTGACGTTATTTCAATTCTCGCGCCGGAACACGGCCTGTACGGGTATCAAAATGAATATGAAAAAAACGTCTACAGCGTGGACCCTAATTTTAAAGCCGTGGTATACAACCTCCATAAACTCAACAATAATACTCTGGGTTATCTCCTGGACAAGGCCGACATCGTCATATTCGATATCCAGGACATGGGCATGCGCTGCTATACGTATATCTCAAACCTAAAATTCGTCATGGATACCCTCAAAGGGACCAACAAAGAACTGATCGTAATGGACAGGCCGAACCCCATAGGATATCTGGGAATTGACGGCGCTTATCTGCAGAAAAATTTCAAATCAAAGTTCGTGAGCGCCTTCCCCGCGCCGCTGATATACGACATGACCATCGGGGAAGCGGCCCGTTATTACCGCGGAGAGTTCTGCAAGGATGTCAACCTTACGGTCATAAACATGAAAAACTACACGAGAGACATGATGTTCAACGAGACCGGACTCCCCTGGATCCCCCCATCACCGAACCTTCCGACATACACATCGGCAATTATTTACACGTTCACGGTAATGATGGAAGGGATAAATATTTCCCTGGGAAGGGGGACGGCGAAGCCGTTCGAATATATCGGCGCGCCATGGATTGAGCCGGTCAGCTTCTGTCGCGGACTCGAAAACCTTAAACTGAAAAATTTCAAATTCAAGCCCGTTTATTTCGAGCCCTCCTTCAGTAAATACAAGGGTGAACGCTGCGGCGGAGCGCATATATTCTACACCGGGGGAAAGTTCACTCCGAGCGAAGTCTCGTTTGCCATTATATCCTACCTGATGAAGACCTATAGTAAAGCGAAGTGGCAAAAATACGGCGGCAAATATTCAGTTGACCATCTGGCGGGGACCGACCTTTTCAGAAAAACGATTGATAACAAAAAAAGCTACCGGTCATTCAGGATGAAAGTTGATACCACGGTCCAGGGTTATTCCTTCATGAGAAGCAGATACCTGATGTACTGATCGATCATTTCTTGATAAAATTAAAAAATTTCTGGATCTCTTCGGGATATCCGCCGTCCCCGCCCTGGTATTTTTTAAATTTCCGCTCATACGCCGCGATGTTCCTCACCTGGAGGTTCTTGTACCGGTTCGCGGCATGCGCGAAGGCGGGCATGCTTTCAAGCTTGTTCCTCACCTCTTCAGGAAAGGGTATATGTTTAAAAAACATCTCGCGCACCACGTTGTTCAGCTTCATGATCCCGTCCTTCTCAAACAGGACCCACATGAGATAATCATCCGCGAAGCGGTCCCTGTTGGTGCGCAGGGCCTTGAAGCGCTCATTGATCTTCTCTTTTGCTTCAACGGAAAGCTTTGAATTCTTTTTAAAGGTATTCACGTAATCGAAATACTCCCCGGTGATCCCGCCGTCGATCGGATCAGCCCACATCGCCCCCTTCATCGACCTGTTGAGTTCCCACCTGAAACAGGCGAGAGTATGCGCAATGCTCTTCTTGAGATCGCCCATAAAAAATATGGGGATGACAATGCGGCCCCGGCTTCTCTTGTTCGTCCCGATCACTTCCTGCCAGAGAAGTGTTTTGGTCCCGAAAATCGGAAGTATAATGAAATAGGGCTCGATTTCCTCCTGGATAATTTCCCGGGCCTCGCCCATCTTTAACACTGTTTCCCGGTAAAAAACCGAAAAGTCCATTTCTTTAATTTCCTTAACGATATCCTCAACGCTTTTTTTGGACGTATAAATCCCTTTCAGGCTGCCTTTGATTGCGAAAGAATTGAGAATGGGGAAGGCGGTCGCGGTAGAGCCCGAACAGACTGCTGCCGTACTGGTCAGGCGCTGGTCTATCTCATACATCACTCTTCGTATGTTTTCATCACCAACATGGGGGTCTGCGTCTTTCTTCTTTCTGCTTTTTTCAAGCTCCCTCAGGTAGGAACGGTAATCAAGCCCCATTTCAGTAATACTCGGCTCTTCAGTACCGGTATAGACAAGGTTTAAAAATTCATTCTCTATGACAACCGGCAACTCGGTTTCACGCTCCCTTAATCTGGCCAGATCGTTCAACTCGGCGACCTGAGATTCCTCAAGCAGATCATCATCACAGAACCCGAATAAAAGCATTAATTTTACCGCACGGGGAACAGCGCTTTCGGTTTTACTTCTTATGTAAACCTGTTTAAAGAGGTCCCAGTACATTTTTGCCAGGTGCCGGCGAATTTTTCTGCCCTCCATTTCAGTATTGAAAGGATTTTTCATCGTTTTGAAATCATTAAGAACCTTCAGGAACCTCCCCTTGAATTCCTTGTCAATCAGCGAAAATTCAAAAATTTCATTTAACGAACGTCCCTTCCCCTTTCCGGGTATGAAAGCGGGCGACTTTTCCGCAACAGTGGCTGTTGATTCTTCCGCCATAGCGCTTTCGGCCTTTGTTTCAACAGCCCCTTCCCTGTTCTTCATATAGTATGAATGGATCTTCTTTATGCCGGGATAGTAATCGGTCAATTTGGCACCTGAAAGTTCATCATAAATACCATTAAGCTTCACGAGAACCGAAAGCAGGTTTTTAATAAAATCACCGCTTATTTTCGATCCCGCGACGAGTTCATCAAAACCGCCCCAGTCAACGAAATACTGGCTCCAGCTTTCTTCACTGCTGAAAAGAAGCGACATCTTTTCATCAATACGTTCATAGGCCTGTTCAATATAATTAAACGTCTTCATGAAATTTTCGGTCAGTATTTCATAGGCTGAAAGAGCGATACCGGGATCGGCTTTAACCATCGCCTGTAAAATCGAAGGGTCCAGTTTGAGCAGTTTAATGACAAGGCCGCATCCCAGCTTGTCGATTATATTTTCCGGGTCAGACCCGGGCACCTCGTATTTCTTTTCAAAATATCTGCCGTAATCCGTAATGAGAAATTTAGCATCCACAACTGGCGGGATAATTCCTCCGCTTCCGGTAAACCGGCTGTAGAGCTCAAGAGCGCTTTTATGCAGGTCATCAGGAGCAGTCGCTTCGAGGAACTCCTTGTAGATCAGCGAAAAATTGTCATACATCACGGCCAGGGTCTGGTAAACTTTCCTGACTTTATTCGCGGTGGAAAGCGAACCGTTTATGACATTATAAAGCTGCTTCAGCAAAGAAACAGCCATGGAAAGGTCTCTGGCGAGAATGCCTTTATATCCTCCCTGAGGAAGCGGATAGCGGGTAACATGAGAGTCTTCCATCGCGCGCACACTTTTTGTGTACACATCGGTAAACATCCTGCTGAAGCCCGCTATCATGGTTTTACCGGATAGTATGCCGATCCTTCTGCCCTTGGAAATGATAATGTCAGGCGCAAGGCCGTTGTATTCATCAGGTGAAGCGATAATTTCAAGGGACCCGTCATCCAGAACGTATATTTCCCGGGGAATTTCTCCCTGGGCAAAGAGAACCTGTCCCTTTTTTAACAATTCACCGCTTTTATCTGGCATCAATTACTCCCGTGTTAACGTTTATTTCTTTTTAATGGATTCCATGTATTCGTCCCATTCGACAGGCAGCAGGTATTTCTTCCTGTTATTGCATTCCTTGCACGCAGGCACAAGATTAATTTTTTCCGACAGCCCGCCCCGGGTGAGTGGAATTTTATGATCCATAGTAAGATCATCGGGATGAAAGGTCCTTCCACAATAGTGACATTTTCCTGAAGAAATTTTTTTTCTCCACCACTGGGTTTTTCGCAGCTCGCGGGCCTTATGTTTTTCAACCGCCAGAGAGTCTGAATATACGGAAGCCCCATGGCCCCTTCTCTTGCCTTTTTCCCTGTTTCTGCTGTTATAACCCATATGCCTTCCGCAGTGATATCTCAAAAAATCCAGGTCATGATCGTTTAAAGCTATAAATTACCGGCCGATTTTCTTTTTGTCAATAATTATACACCGAAACATTCACCTTTCCCGATCCGGTAACCGTTGATGAAAGACAGAGCATCCATTACTTTCTTTGTTTCGGGCTGCAGTGAAATAATTTCAACACAGCCGTCAGAGCTGCCGGCAATAAGACGCTTTTTTGCATAAACCGCAACCTCGCCGGGTTTAAGCGAAAAATCACCGCTTTCGGAAAAAGGTGCGGTTTTCCATATTTTTACGTTTTTACCCCTGAAAAAGGTGGATGTCCCGGGCTTGGGATTGAGCCCCCTGACCAGATTGTGGATGTCGGCCGCTTTCCATGACCAGTCGATGCACGAAAGTTCCCTGGTTATTTTGCCGCAGTACGTCGCGTCCTCATGAGCCTGGGGCGAAAATTGCGCGTTGCCTGAACACAGCAGGTCAACCGCTTCACCAATCAGGCGCAAACCCAGAGGCATGACTATTGCATAGAGATCACCCGCAGTCATGTCCCCGGCAAGGGCGATTTTTTCCTGGAGGATGATGTCACCCGCGTCAAGCTCTTCATTGATCCTCTGCACGGTAATTCCGGTATACGGCTCACCGCCGATAAGGGCCCATTGTACCGGCGCTGCACCCCGGTATCGGGGAAGCAGTGAAGGATGAAGATTAATAGTCTTAAATCGGGGAAAATCAAAAATTTCACGGGGGATGATCTTCCCATAGGCCACGACAACATAAACGTCAGCATTGTAAGAGTTTATCTTCCCGATAACGTCAGGATCCCGCAGCTTTACGGGCTGAAGCACGGGGATGTTATTGCGCAGGGCGACCTCTTTCACCGGGGAATACATCATTTTTTGATGCCTTCCAGCAGGTTTGTCCTCGCCGGTGACGGCAAAAGAGACAGAATACTTCCCTGCAAGCCCTTCAAGGCAGAAGGATGCTATCTCAGGGGTTCCAAAAAATCCTATGGTGGTCATGGTTTGTTCAGTTTTTTAATCTTTTTCAGGTTGGGCCTGAGTTCATTCTTCTCAAAATCCTCGAGGTGGTCAATAAAAACCTTTCCGTTGAGATGGTCTATTTCATGCTGCAGCACCCGCGCGAGAAGCCCTTTTGCTTCAATTTCGACCTCTTTTTCATCAGGGGTGATCCCTTTTACGAGAATTTCGGCAGGACGGACAATTTCCTTAGTAATACCCGGCAGGGAGAGACATCCCTCTTCATAAGGCAGCGTTTCCGCGGAAACCTCTTTAATCTCGGGGTTGATCAGCACCAGTGCAGGGCCGTTTCTCTCTTCAATATCAAGTACCAGCAGCTTCTTTGACACATCGATCTGGGGTGCCGCCAGCCCAATTCCCTTTTCCCGGTACATAATATTGAACATGGAATCTACCAGGTCCATAACCTCACCGTCGATATTCAATATATCGGCCGCTATTTTTTTCAATGTATCATTGCCGTAATATACAAGCCTGTATGCCATTCTTATTTCCTGAAATACTGTTAATGTTCAAAAATAGTAATTTAATTAAATCCTTTCAAGAACTTTATAGTTGAATATGGATGACGGAAAGAAGGTTTGTTTCAAAACCGGCCCACATCAGGGGATTTAAAAAAATAAACAATAAATTCTATCTTTTAAAAATTGAATAACTTTTTTATTGACAGAAATCAGGGTGTCTGTTTTATGTATACCCCACGCTGGTTAATACGGGGTGTTAGCTCAGCTTGGTTAGAGTACCTGCCTGTCACGCAGGGGGCCGCGAGTTCAAGTCTCGTACACCCCGCATCAAAAAATACCCGTTCCACGGGTATTTTTTTATTTTATGATACATCAGCCGTATCAGCTTTTATATTTTATGACCTCGACAGGGCAGCTGTCCGCGGCCTCGATGATATCACTTTCGTAATCACTGTAATTTACGCCGGCCTTTACCTCCGCAGTGTCACCCACTTCAAATACATCCGGGCAGGTGGTTTCACACAATCCACAGGCAGTACAGCCTTCTTCGATCCATACTTTACTTATAGCCATAATGTCCTCCTCTTTCACAAAACATAGCAGGAATGAAAATAATTGTCAATTAGAATAACCACTCACCGTCCCGGCCATCGGGGGCCCGGGAGCCCGAGGAACATCACCGCTGTTAACAATTAAAAAAAGTCTAAACCGCGTAACCGGAACCGGTATTTTTAACAATGCCCTCTTCGACAAGATCATTCATCACGCTCCGGACCGTTGACGCGTCACCGCCGATCCTGGTGCACACGTCATCCATGCCCAGACCCGGCTCATTGAGGAGAACGCGCAATATCATCCCCCTGACCTGCCTTCGCGAGCCCCTGAACGGCGACTGCTTCTGGTAGTGGGCGCTTTTCCTTCCGGGATTGACGTGCCGCTTCTTGAGCATCGCGCCGTAATCCATCAGGGCGGAATACCAGTGATACGGGCTCTCCCTGTCGAGGGTCGCTTCAACAAGGGGGACGATCATGCTGTCGGCAATATTTTCCTTATCAAAGAAAAAAAAATGAATGAAGACCGAACGGATATTCGTTTCAATAAAAACCAGGGGGCGGTTAAAAGCGAAAACCGCGATTGAGGCCGCGGTCGCCCTGCCTATCCCGGGCAGGTCAACAAGCTCCTCGGGTGTATCAGGAATTCGCCCCTCCCTTTCGGCGGCGACTTTCCGGGCGAGGCGGTGGAGCATCATCCCCCTGCGGTTATAGCCGAGTCCCTGCCAGGCCAGAAGAACTTCACTCAACTCTGCTGACGCCAGTGATTCGATTGTCGGGAAGCGTGAAATAAATTCGGGAAATTTGAGCGCTACCCGGTCAGTCTGGGTCTGCTGCAGCATGACTTCCGAGACAACGATATGGTAGGGATCAGAGGTCCTTCGCCACGGGAAATCCCTGCGGTGCCTGGAATAGTAATCCTTTATCAGGGCCCTGAATGCATCCGCTGTTTCAGGGGAAAGCACGCCCGAAAAAGCTAAAACGTCTTCACGCAGCCGGAATGACCCGACGACTTCATCATCGGAATAGAGCTCTTCTTTCATTGGTTTACCAGCAAATATGACCTGAAGAAACAAGTCACCTTAATGACAGCTCGGATTGCGCGGACAGGGGTATCGATCAAAGACGCTTTAAAAGAAAATCCAGTTCGCCGGCTCGTTCTTTTTTTCTTTTTTTCTGAAGGTTCAGGGTATTGCGAATGTTTTCCTTGGCGTCCCGTATCTCATGCAATTCATCCAAAGGGATTGATTCAGCAGTCTGGAAGCTTCTAGCCAGGATCCTTCCGCCGCACCGCGAACAATAAATATAATTATTACCGCTTAATACTGATACCGGGTTCTTACAGGTACATATTTCTGACCTGTTTTCCATTGGAGTCGTGGAAGAGTCTAGTGCCTGAATATTCATAGTTCACCTGCTTATTTGTGATTCTGTTCGGGCCAGAAATCAAGACAAACCAGGAATTTCCCATGGTCTTTCCAGACTCGCCTGTATTAATCCAGCGGATTCGCCCTTCAACCAAAAACCAAAGTCATTAATATTCCGACTTTATAAATAGAATACCGATGTTGTCAAGTATTTTTTATGTCTCATAAAGAAATTAAAAAATTTTTCCTGCTTGATCCAGATCAAGGCACTGAATCCTTCCTGATGATATATTTCATTACACCAGCTGAAGATCAGTCTGCGCGCCCCGCAATACGGGGAGAATCAAACCATACCACGAGGAGGTTCATCCACGGCAACACAACGAAATATTCCACGGTGAGTACCGGCAAAAGAGTTGAAAAAAAACATCCGCCCTGCTATCTATGACTGTTCATCAAAATAACGCGGGAAAAAAATGAACAGCATGGTCATAATTGCAGGTTTGATCCTGCTTTTAATCATTACAGGCGCCGCCGAGTATGCCGTTCACCTGCGCAATCTGAAAAAAATACCGGTGCGGATCCATGTCAACGGGACCCGGGGGAAATCGTCCGTCACGCGGCTCATCGCAGCCGGTTTAAATGAAGGCGGGATGAGAACACTGGCAAAGACGACCGGGACACTGCCGAGGATCATCCTTCCCGATGGAAGTGAATTTCCCGTTTTCCGGCCCACGCGGCCCAACATAATCGAACAGCTGAGAATAATCGCCTTTGCCGCGAGAAACAAGGCGCAGGCCCTGATTATCGAATGCATGGCCCTGCAGCCGTATCTTCAAAACCTGTGTGAAAAAAAACTTGTTCAATCAACCCACGGCGTTATAACCAATGTGCGCGAAGACCACCTCGATGTAATGGGCCCGACCGAAAAGGACGTCGCCCTTGCGATCCTCGGGACAACCCCGCTCAACGCGACCCTGTACACCTGCGAAAAAGACTATCCCGAAGAATTTGTCTCAGCCTGCGCTCAGCAGAAGGCGACCATGATTCAAATATCCGAGAATGAAATCAGCGGGATCTCCGACACGGAATCGGAAAAATTTTCATACTTTGAACACAAGGAAAATATCGCCCTCGCGCTCAGGGTCTGCCTTGACCTCGGCGTTCCCAGAGATAAAGCGATCAGGGGGATGCAGAACGTCAGGCCCGACCCCGGGGCGATGAGGGACCTGAAAATAAAATTTTTCGGTAAAACCGTGTATTTCATCAACGGCTTTGCCGCGAACGACCCTGAATCAACGGGCCAGATATGGCAGATCGCCCTGAACAGCCATCCCGATATACACAATACCATCATGGTGATAAACTGCCGCCTTGACCGGCCTGACCGGTCACGCCAGATAGGGCTTGCCCTGCATGACTGGCCCAGGCCGGACAAATACATACTGATCGGCTCAGGGTCGTACTTCCTGGTAAAATACGCGATCAAAAACGGCATCAACCCGGGCCTGATTACCAATGCCGAAGGCCTGCCGACCGAATCGATATTCGAAGAAATAATGAACCACTGCGGTGAACGCTCGGTGGTTATGGGAATCGGCAACACTGCCGGCCCGGGCCTGGAACTTATAAAATACTTTATGAACCGGTCAATGCTCCGGGATAACGAGGTGCTGTAATGGAAGAGCTGATAACCCTTTCCATAAGCCTTGGCCTTATGGTGAGCCTTGTCTTTTCAGAAATGCTGGGAATAGCGGCAGGAGGAATGGTCGTTCCCGGCTATGTTGCCCTGTACCTCAACAATCCTCTGGCAGTGCTAACTACAATCATTCTCGCATACGCGACGTATTTCATAACGACAACCCTGGGGACCGTGATGATAATTTACGGCCGCAGGCGGACGGTGATCATGATACTGGTGGGATTTCTCCTGGGCTGGCTCACAAGGTCCGTTGAGGTGTTCCGATTCGGTCCCGAATCGCTTGAGCTGAACGTTATCGGCTACATCATTACGGGTCTTATAGCAATATGGATGGACAGGCAGGGTGTTATCGAAACAATAGCGGCGCTGATCACCTCAAGCGTAATCGTTCGGCTCATACTCATTCTTATCATGGGGAAGGACATAGCGGTATGAAAAAGCTGATGTGGAGATCCGGCAATGTGCCGAAACAGGTGCACATCGTCATCGCGATCACGGCGCTGATCGGAATCGTTCTGGTCGAATCGTTTCAGGTTTCGGTAAAACAGCCGTACTATAAAACCAAAATCAAAGCAGCGCATTACATGCGGCAGGGGATGAATATCATCCGCAACTACCGGAACACGACACTGGGGCCGGTTGACCGCCAGGTTGACCCGTTTGACTCCGGAATGATCGGGCACCTGAATTCACCGATTACCAGCACCACCGTCGATCTTGACACCAAACTTACCACGGTCAATCCGAACTGGGCCGCGGTCATTGTTGACATGCTTAAAAGAGGAAAGGTCTCGGAGAGAAGCACGGTTGCCGTGTCATTTACCGGATCTTTCCCGGCGATCAATATAGCGGTGCTCTCGGCAATAAAAGCGATGAAGCTCAGGCCCGTCATCATCACCAGCCTGTCATCATCGACCTGGGGCGCCAATATTCCGGGCTTCACCTGGCTGGATATGGAACAGGAATTAAACAAAAAAAGGCTGTTTTCCTATAAAAGCGCCGCTGCTTCCCTCGGTGGAGTAAAGGACATAGCGCTGGGAATGCCTCCCGAAGGGGTTCTGATCCTGAAAAAAAACATACAAAAACACGGCATCCGCTTTATTAAAAACGACCAGATATCGAGAAGCATTGATGAACGCATGGATATATACGATGAGCTGGCCGGGGCAGAACCGATCAGGGCCTACATCAATGTCGGCGGAGGCACGGTATCAGTGGGCAGCTTTATCGGCAAGAGAAGGTTCAGGCCTGGCCTCAACAAGCGTCCCCCCAGGAAAGCCCTGAAGATTGACAGCGTGATGTCCCGTTTCTCACATGAAGGGATTCCGGTGATCAATATGAATTATATCAAAAACCTGGCCCATAAATATAATCTGTCCGCAGGAAGGGACAAGCGGAAAAACATCGGCAGGGGGGACATATACTACCGGCTTGAATACAATAAATACCTGGTCAGCGGGGTACTCCTCTGCCTGATATTACTGCTTTATATTTTCATGAAAACAAATGTTGGCGGGCAACTATTTTCAAAGGAACTGTCAAACGGAAATGCAAAAAGCAGAAACCCGATGGTTTAACCGGGCAGGTACCGCCTGATATTATTGCGACTGCCTTCGGTCGAAAAGGTTGATTCGCCTGTCTACAACCTCTCCGCTGAAGACTTTTGAATAAAAAATAATCCTGTCGTGTTTTGTCGCGTTTCTCCGGTCAATGTTTCTGCGTTCATTTCTGCTTCTTCCTTTACCAAGGATTTTACCCAGTGACGAAATCTTGTCTTTCATCTGACCCATTGTGGCCCTCCGGAACGTCCATGTTGTGAAGCTCTATAATACTACAGCGCATTTTATTGTCAAACAAAAAAATATAACGCTGTTACCTAGCCCCGATTGTCATCGCAGGGTGCATCCTCATCTGAATTTCGCGCCATCTCGGGATGGGCCGCGCTGGTGCAGTAATCAAGAGGCGGCTCTTCCACAGGTTTTCCATGACAGTGCGGAATAGCGTGACCCGCGAAGAGGGTCAGTTCTTTTTTACATTCGTCACCTATATAGGTTATACCGTTTCTTTTCATTGTGTAGCCTCCATGATAATTAAAGTATAATTTAAAATATTAAAATATACTAAAATTGTCAAATATTTTAATTCTCAATTACGGAAAGAAGACTCTGACCAGGTCTTTACGGCTGGAGGCATTCATGATGTTTTTGTGGTTTTCTTCATTCATAATGAATTTTGAAATTTCAGAAAGGGTCTGAATATGAATATCAGGCTGGTTCTTGGGGCTCAGCACAAGAAAAATAATATGAACATTTTCACCTTCAGCTTCACCGTCAATCCCGAGAGGTTCACGCGTCTTGCCAACCATGACGAGGGAATCATCAATGCCGTCAATATAGGTATGCGGCAGGGCGACGTTCCGGCCGATAACGCTCGAATATTCCCTTTCCATCCGGATCAGGCGGTCCAGTATCGCCTGCACATTGAGGCCGCTGTAATCCCTTTTCAGTGTCTGGAGAAGTTCAAGAAGCACCCCTTTGAATGTAGACGCGGAAGAGAACACGACCCATTCCGGCTTCAGCTGCAGGTCAAGCGTTATGTCAAACGGGCGATACATGAGCGCGTCAAAATTTCTGCCGGTGTTTTCCGGGAGAAACGGAAACAACTCACCCCCGGACTCCGCGAAAAGAACCCGCTCCGGATGTTTAACCCTGGGACGGTCCATAACGCCCCTGACAAGAACCGATTTACACTCCGTTTCACTCATTGCCAGGAGCCGTTCAAGCCGGATGGAATTCCACACAGACACAATCGCCGCTTCGCCGGATTCGGCCGGTTCCCCCTCCCCGGTCTGAGCGCTCCACCTGAAAAAACGGCCCTTCTTGAGTTTCTTCGACCAGTGCAGGCACACGAGCTGGTTCAGGTCTTCGTTTTTGGTGAGCGCCAGCACATTACCGATTCCGTAGAGCTCGGGATAATCTTCAGCGTCCGCGTTCAGCGCATTGTCAAATATGGCAACAAACCCCAGCCGTCGGGCCCGGTTCACGCTCCCGATATTGGTGTCGATCAGGGTCACGGAAAATCCCTTCTCAATAATGAAAGAAGCGATTTTTCGCGCGACATTATGCGCTCCCACGATAAGCCATCCCCGCGGTTCCGGTTCGAGCACCCCGAGCAGCCTTCCCAGGGACTTTGCCGTAAATCCCTGAAAAATGACCGTTGCGACAATCACCGAATAGGTGAAGGCTTCAATAAACCCGGCCTGGGCCGCGTAATCGCTATCGGCAATACCCTTGAGGTTAAACGCGAACACTGACGCCATTGACGCGGCCACGATCCCCCGTGGCGCGATCCAGCTCAGAAAAATTTTTTCTTTAAAAGTGAAATGCTTCTCTCCCAGTGTTGAAAAAAAGATGTTCAGGGGGCGGATGATGATCATTACCGCGAGCACGCTGGCCGTGATTTTCACGATATAGTCAACATCCATGAAGTCAAACCTCAGGTTCGCCGCGAGAAGCATGAAGAGCAGGCCGATGAGCAGGTCAACAAGCTGTGATTTGTAAATCTTGAGCCTGTCTATCTGCGGGGTCTCGAAATAGCCGAGCACAAAGCCCGAAACCGTAACGCTCAAAAGACCGCTTTCGGGGATGATAAAATCCGATGCAGTGTAAATGGCGAGCGCGCATGAAAGGATGAAGATGTTCACCGCTTCGTCAGGGATGATCAGGCTCTTGATGATCCTGCTCAGGACGATTCCCGCGGCGATACCGATACCCGCGCCGGTGAGTATGCGCGCGCCGAAAAGCAGCAGCGCCGTTTCACCGATGATCCACTCATAGCACAGGAGCGCGATGAACACGCCGATGGGATCGATGAGAACCCCTTCCCAGTGAAGAAAATTATGAATATTTTTTTTAACACCGATCCGTTTAAGCAGCGGGTTGATGACCGTGGGCCCGGTCACGATGATAAGGCTCCCGGCGAAAACCGAAAAAACCCAGGTAAACCCGAATATTAGTTTCACGGCCAGCGCGGAGCCCAGCCAGGTTACCAGCACTCCCCTGGTCAGAACATTTCTGATCTCAGCAGAAACCGCGCGGTATCCTTTCGGGTCAAGGGTGAGGCCCCCCTCAAAGAGGATCAGACCCACGGCAAGCTTGATAATAATGCTCAGGCCGTCCCCGAGGCTTTCGGGATTGATGATGCCCAGGCCGATTGAGCTGGGCCCCAGCAGTATGCCGCAGACAAGCAGCAGCACAATGGATGATATCTTGATTTTTTTTGAAACAACGATGCAGAGAATGCCGAAAAAAATGGACCCTGCAAAAGTAACGATCATTTGATGGGATTCGCTCATAGTATCACCGCACCGGAAAATCCATGGCTAACAATACATGAACGAATTCACCTGTCAAGAAATACTGCTCAGTTTATCACCATCCCTGATACGGTCGAGCACGTCCTTGATCTTGACCCTGTCAACCGGTTTATTGATAAAGGCAAAATAGTTCAGCATTTCTTCTTTTTTAATGCTTTCCTCGTAATCATAAGCGCTGACGAACACAATTAATGTATCCGCAAACTCCGATATTCTCCGCGCGGCCTCGATGCCATCGATGTTTCCATCAAGCATAATGTCCATAAAAACAACATCGGGATGATCACGCAAAACGAGGTCGATCGCCTCTTCACCCAGTGCTGTTTCTCCGATAACAACACCACCGTATTTCTGGATCATGGTGGTAATGTATTTCCTGATTAAAACCTCATCTTCAACTACCAGAACAGCGATCGTTCCCATTATCATCCTCCAGGTATATTCTTGACCGGGAACGCAATAATGAGCCTTGTTCCCTTCCGCTTGCGGTCTATCTGGATTGACCCCTTGAGCTGATCGACCAGAGATCGCACAATAAACATGCCCATTGTATCACTTTTATTGGGATCAAAATTTTCAGGAAGGCCAATGCCGTTATCCGAGACGGCAAGGGTTGCCAGCCCGCGCTCATCCATTTCGAAAGAGACACTGATCTCGCCCTTTCGTTCATCAGTAAATGCGTATTTCATTGAATTGGTTACCATTTCTGTAATAATGAGGCCGCAGGGAAGCACCGTATCAATATCCAGGAAGACCTTTTGCACATCCTGCATCACCCTTATATCACTGCTGCCATCATCATACGTGTTGACCAGCTGATTGACAAGATCGCCGCAGTACTCCTGAAAATCGATCGAGCGAAGGTCGTTTGAGCGGTAGAGCTTCTGGTGTATCATGGCCATGGTCATGATCCGGTTCTGCATATTCGCCAAAACCAGTGAAGTGCTGTCATCCCTGCCGTATGTTTCCTTTTCAAAGTGCACCAGGCTGTACATGATACCCAGGTTGTTCTTGACCCGGTGGTGGATCTCTTTAAGGAGCACTTCCCGGTCCATGATGGAACGCTTGAGCTCGGCCTCTATCTGTTTATGGTAAGACACATCAACGCATGAAGCCATGATGGTATAGGGCTTCCCGTCATCATCATGAAGCATCGTCGCGGAAACATGGATGGTAAAAAGAGTGCCGTCCCTTTTCTTTGCAGTGACTTCACCGGTCCATCCTCCCCGGGGTTCGAGTTCGGAGAAAATATCGGTAAAAGAACCGACCGTGAATTCATTGATGTTTTTTCCGATTAATTCATGATGAACGAATTCCCTGTCAGGGCACAGCCGGGCGCAATCGGGATAACGGGATATCGCGTGGGATAATTCGGGGCAGTACCCCCACATTTTGGCAAACGAAGAATTGACATCGGTTATAATGCCGTCGCAATTCATGAACACCATGGCATTGATGGAAAAACTGAGCGCCCTGTTCTTCACATACAGGCATTTCTCGGTTTCACGTTTCTTGATGATTTTCCACATCCCATCCATGATCAACAGCAGATAACGGACATCGCGTTCGTCGTACTCCTTCTCCTTGTTACCGACCCCCGCGATGAGCACGATTTTACCGTTTTTAATGAGCGGCGCGTTCATGTGCCGTTTGATCGGCACATGACCCTCGGGATAGCCTTTTTTCAAAGAGCTCGGGGCGTCATAATCATTGGTAATGACCGGTTTTCTCTGCCGCACTGCTTCGCCCCACAGTCCGGTTTCGGAGACTTTGTACACCGTCGGCTTTATCAGCATGGTGCAGTCATTCATCACACCCTTTGACCATGAATGGAGGATCAGTTCGGTTTCGTCTTCATTCATGAGATAAATATATCCGATTTTGCTCTCGGTTATGCGGACAGATTCTTCAAGGGCAAAATCAAGTATTTCCTTTTCGCTCCTTCCTTCAAGCTGTGTCAGGCGGTAGAGCGTTTCAAAACGCATCTGGTCCATTGAAAGGGTCTGTTCCGCGTATTTCCTTCCGGTGATGTTGTTTCCCGACATGATGATCCCGGCGATGTTCACTCCGTCCATAAGGGACGTCATGTTCCACAGCATATGCATCTTCTCCCCCTGGGCATTGATCAGGGCGTCCTCAAAATCTTCGATGTATATGTCATCAAGCACCCGTCGATAGATTTCAGGCATCTTTTCACCGTAAAGTTCGGATGTAAAAATATTGAATATGGTAAAACCGACGACCTTTTCCCTGGGAAGTCCGGTAACGCTTTCGGCTGCGCGGTTAATATCAATAATCCTGAATTCAGGCGACAGGAAAAAAATAACGTTGCCCACGGTATCAAAAATCGATCTGATCAGCTTCTCTCTCTTGTTAGTTGTATCTGCCTCCTGGGCAAAACCCTGATTTATAAGCTTAAACCTGCTGTTCTCCATTTTAGCATCATTGAGTTCTCTGCAAAGCTCCCTATTGTGTTCAAATAAAACCGCTGCGGTTTTCTCCTTCAATTCATGAGATTTTTTCAACTCAATAAAGCGCTCGCTGGCCCCTTTTCTTATTTGTTCAGCAGACTTGATTGACGATACCGCGATAAAACCGGTGAGCAGAATAAACAGATTGGCGACAGCGATCAGCACATATTCGATCTTCAAATTCATATAGATCTTCTCAATGGGCATGATCAGGGAAATGCCCCCCAGTACCGCGTTATTGCTCTTCTCATGGGAATAATGGCAGCGGATACACTGTTCTTCCGCGATCAATGGTTTTATGTAGCGCAAATAATGGATTCCCTCTTTCTGGATAACATCATAAATTTCAGCCCGGCCGGTTAATAATTCACGCATGGCTTCTATTTCCCACCGGTCAGGTGAATTTTCCTCATCAAGCGGCCTGAGACTGGTGAGCTTAACTAAAAGGCCGTGGGTTTTGGTTAATCCGCAGGGTTTCAGATGTACCCGCCGAACCGGCAATACTGACTTCATAATCGGGGATACAGAAGGATAATCCACTTCATCTTTCTTTTGACTGAGCATGCCGGTTTTTGCATAATTCGTGACCGTGCTTTCATGGCTGAAATTCAGATTCAAAAGAATGCGTTCATACTCATTATGATAATGCAGACGGGCCTGATTGAGGAGGAAATCCCGGGTCTGATACCTCTTTATAATAATCGATACAACCAGGATTGATGATATTAATGCAATACCAAGCACCTGAATCAGGATAACGAGAATCTTAATGTTAGCCCTGTTTTTCACCGCGCTGTCTATTTAATAAATTCATTTTTTACCATAAAAAACAGTATAAACGAGCTATTTACACTGATATTGTACAATAAAACGAGTCATTTGAACAATTTTTTTTAAAAAAAAAGGCATAACTTAATGTATGTTTCCTCGGGAATTTATAGTAAATTTAATCTATTAAAAAAGGCATTGACGGGGATGATCAGGGACCTAAACCTTAAAAAGGAGGCCGTAATGTCACTTTACCTGGTACAACATGGAAAAAGTTATCCCGAAAACATCGATCCCGAAAAAGGCCTGACCCCTGAAGGGGCCGATGACGTTACCCGCATTGCCGGCGTCGCGAAGAATTACCGCGTTCACCTTTCATCCCTGTGGCACAGCGGGAAAAAAAGGGCCCGTCAAACCGCTGAAATTATTAACAGCGTAACCGGCTCTGACCGGGGGATCGAAGAACGGCCCGGGATGGGGCCCAGGGACGACGTCAGGGCCATTCAGGAAATTATTACCGACGATGACATCATGCTGGTCGGGCACATGCCCTTTATGAGCAGGCTGGCGTCACTGCTTATCACGGGTTCAGAAGAAAAGCCGGTTTTCAAATTTCAGAACGGCGGCATCGTGTGCCTTGAAAAACAGCCAGAATCATCCCTGTGGATCATCAAGTGGGCGCTGATGCCGGCAGTCAGATAGAAGGGCCGGATGAAGGACAATCGCACGATAAATCTCTTAGGCGATATCTACAACCGGACCAGGGACGGAAGTTTTATGACCCTTGATGAACTTGAAACAGATCAGGGCAAAAGCGGGTCGCAGCTCCGTCCCATGCTTGAAGACCTGAAAGAAGAAGGACTCATCGTAGAACATGAAGAAGGGTTCCAGGTATCGCGCCCGGGCGTTGACTTCTGCCGATCGCGCTGGGCCTGACGTTAAAATTCACACAGCTTCGGGGCCCTGGGGAAGGGAATAACGTCACGGATGTTCTGCATGCCGGTGACAAACTGGATCAGCCTTTCGAACCCGAGGCCGAAACCCGAGTGAGGCACTGACCCGAATTTCCGCAGCTCAAGGTACCACCAGTAATCCCTGGGGTCAAGGCCCGATTCAATGATCCTCTTTTCGAGTTTATCATGGTCGGATTCGCGTTCGCTGCCGCCGATGATCTCACCGAGCCGCGGCACCAGTACGTCCATGGCCCTCACGGTTTTTCCGTCGCCATTCAGCTTCATGTAGAACGCCTTGATCTCCCTGGGATAGTCAGTGACAATGATCGGCTTTTTAAAGACTTCCTCGGTGAGAAACTTCTCATGCTCGCTCTGAAGGTCGCTGCCCCATGATACGGGAAACTCGAACTTCGCGTTTGATTTCTTCAGCTCCTCCACCGCGTCGGAATACGTCACGTGCCCGAAATCGCTGCTGATGATGGCCCGTAAATTATCGATCACGCCCTTGCCGATGTGCGCGTCAAAAAATTCCATGTCATCGGCGCAGTGTTCGAGAACATGGCTGAAGATATACTTGATGAATTCCTCGGCAACGGCCATGTTCAGCCTGAGATCACAGAACGCCATTTCGGGCTCGACCATCCAGAACTCGGAAAGATGGCGCGAGGTGTTTGAATTTTCGGCCCTGAACGTTGGCCCGAACGTGTATATGTTTTTAAGCGCGCAGGCGTAGGTCTCCCCTTCAAGCTGCCCGCTCACGGTAAGCGATGCCTTTTTGCCGAAAAAATCGGCGCTGTAATCAGGACCTCCTGCCCCGGAAATGTTTTCCAGCGGAAGGGTCGTGACCTGAAACATCTCCCCGGCGCCTTCACAGTCGCTTCCGGTGATTATGGGAGTGTGAACATAAACGAAATCGCGCTCCTGAAAATATTTATGGATCGCGAAACTCATCGCGCTCCTGATGCGGGCAACGGCGCCGAAGGTATTCGTCCTGGGCCGCAGGTGCGCTATGTCCCTGAGAAATTCAAATGAATGCCGCTTTTTCTGGAGCACGAAGTTTTCAGGACTTTCACCGACTACGTCAACCGAGGCCGCCTTTACTTCAACGGCCTGTCCCATGCCTTCAGAAGCGATCAGCTTTCCGGTAATGATAACACTGCACCCGGTATTGATCTTCTTCAGAATATCTTCATACCCCGGAAAAGACTCGTCAAGCACGACCTGAAGGTTCTTAATGGTTGAACCGTCATTCACTTCAAGGAAGGTGATGCCCTTGGAAACTCTCTTTGTCCTTATCCATCCCTCTACCGTGACGTCCCTTCCGTCCCCATCAAGAGTGAGTATTGTTTTTATCAGCATGCTTTTCATAATCATCTCCGGGTAAATTAAAAAATCAATACAGGTACAATGGATGCGAATCCGGGTTCTTGCCGAAATAAGTCACATCGTCAATCTTGGTAACTTTTTTGCCGCGCAGAAGGGCGAACAGCGTTCTTTCAATGCCGATCCCGCCTCCCATGGTGTCCGGAAAAATCGATACCCCCTTCTTGTCCTTCATAGAGGCGAAGTAGAGAAAGGGCCCGTATCCTCCGAGCTCATCCAGGTTTTCGATATTCCCGTCTTTCATTACCGGAATTTTAGGAAGCACTCTGTTGTCCAGGATACGCGCCACAATGGGCTCAAAAAGCCATTCCCTGATCGCGCCGGAAAGTATCTCCCGTGCCGGGCTCTGCTTGCCGGTTTTGGCATCAATGCTTTTAGCGAGTATGTCATAATTAAAAATATTTGATGACGGCAGTGTCGCGGGGTCGACTTTTGAACCGTCCGCCCTGAGGTAGGGATACACCAGGTCGTAATTTTCCCTGAGCAGGCCGGTTATCCAGAAAAACTGCGCCGAAGATTCTTCGCCGATTTTTTCCTCAAAGCTTCTCGGCCCGTATTTGGCGACCGCTTCATCCTTGTGATAGCTGGGAAAAGGAAGAGCGGGAACTTCGATTATAATGCCCAGGTCTTTCATGTTGTCGCTGTTAATCCGATTAATCTCTTCAGCGGCAAAGACGAGCATCCTTTCAAAAAAATTCTTTACGATGCCCATGTCTTCATTAAGTATTTCACTCACTTTGTCAGGCTTACTGTAATAGTCATCAAGACTGACACCCCTGTTCCTCTTGAGTTCTATGTCCATCTGTGAAAAATCAGCCAGGTATTTTCCCCTCTGCACATTATTGGGGCTTTCAAGCTCAAGCCGGATATTGGGAGAATCGACAAAAATACCCTTGACGCGCGGATTCGAACACGCGAGAAATTTGCTGTAGATCATGCTGTGCGTGGTCAGGTAGGTGTGCCCCTTGTACCTGATCGACGGCGTGTGCTCAATATCATGGGCGAGGGGGTCGGTGATAATGCTGAGCATAACCTTTTCAAGGTTAAACAGGCCCTCTTTGACCAGAAACTGGTTCATCGAGTTGACAAAAGTCGTCCTGATCGCCATGGCATTATAGAGATCGTCTGAAAGCCATTTGCCCGAATAATTTTCCCTGATAAAGTCCTCAAGCGTCATACCGCTCTCATTTATTGCGGCCTGGAACCGGTACAGACTTTCGCCGATAATTTTACTGTTGTCTTCCATTCTGTTTCTCCCGGGAATATTTTCGATACCATTTTCCCGAAAAAGCGCTGATGTCAAGTCAATAATGAGGGTGATGATATAGTGTCAGGTTTTATCAAATTTCTGCTCCTTTTTCAGTTTCAGGTATGAATAACCGGCGTAGATTGCCGCCACCATAAGAAGCGGCAAATCATCCAGGTATCCGGCGGGAAATATTGCATCGGGGATCAAGTCAACAGGCGAGACCAGATAGACAGCCGCCAGGCCAAGCATCACCAGAGACATGATAAACTTTTTTCTGGCTTCCTTCATTTTTTTATCTTCACTATTTTTCATGACGGAAACTGTTCCTGTAAAAATTTTTTGTATTGAAAATTTACACTAACGTGCTGATAGTTATTCACGCATCAGGAAGCAATTCAATTATTTTTTTACACGCAGAAAAAAAGAAAGCAATAACAAAGCCCGGCCACTCTCAACCCGGCATAAAAAAAGTTCCGGCAAGATGATTGATAATGCACAAAATTTGCTGAAGTTTTTATTAATGGTCCACGGCAACACTGTAGAAGCTCTCGGTTGACCCCGATGTCCCCGCTGTCCAGGTCTGGCCGTTGTCAGTTGAATACAGCACCAGCCCGGACTCGCCGACCGCGATCCAGGTTCCCATCTTATCAGTGACGACACCGCGGAGCGTGGTGCTTACCCCGCTCGTTGCCGCGTTCCACCCTGTTTCAGGGTCGTCACTATAAAGAATCACGCCGATCCCGCCGACCACGACCCAGTTTCCCTTCGCGTCAGTGGTCACTCCGTACAGGGCGCTTGAAACCGTTGAGTCCGATGACCAGATATCGACGCCGGTGGTCGAAACAAGAACAGTCCCCGCGTCACCCACCGAGACCCACAGACCGGACCCGTCGGTTGCCACTGAGCGCAGGTGATTGGTCGTTCCTGACGAGCCGTTCAGCATGGTCGTGCCGTTGTCAGGGGTATAATACACGGTTCCAGAAAGGCCGACCGTGACCCATACCCCCAAACCGTTCGTCGCAACGCCCTGCAGCAGGTACGGCGCCGAAGCCCACGTTGACCAGGAGGAGCCCGTGTCAGTTGAATAAGAGATCACACCTGAGGCATTTCCCGTGACCCACAATCCGGCGCCGTCTGTCGCGACCGCGTACCTGGTCTCGGTTGCCGGCGTCGCAACGCTCCAGTTTTCACCGTCATTGGTTGAAACCACACACACGCCGCCGTTGCCGCCCGCTAACCAGGTCCCGGCCTTATCGGTCGCGACGCCAAAAAGATTGGTCGTATTTGAATTCGTCGCCGCGGTCCAGTTCTGCCCGCCGTCATCCGAATAGACTATCGCGCCCGTTGTTCCCACAGCAAGGAACCGCGGCTGTACAAAAAGGTATGAACCGGTAACAACTGATGAATCGTCATACCCGGCTGCGTACGCGATCGCCTTGATCGTCTGGTCTGTGCTCACGGCAATGGGGGATGAATATACGGTCCCGGTTTCCGAGGTCGGCGGTTCCTGGGTGCCGTCGCCGATTGTATAGCGAATCTCTGCTCCTGATGTTGACGAGGTAATGCTCACGGACTGGGCTGCAGAGTAGTTTCCCGGCGAAGGATTAAAAACCGGAGCAGCAGTTGCAGGATAATCGATGACATATGCCGCGGTCGTGACCGGTGAATTACTGTATCCGTCCGCATAGGCAATCGCCATAATTGTCAGGTCTGAAGTCACATCAATTGCAGATGAATACACGGTCCCGGTTGTTGAGGTGGGTGCGTCCTGGGTGCCGTCTCCGGTTGTGTAACGTATTTCGGCATCAGATGACGATGCGGCAATGGCAACTGACTGAGCCGCCGTATAAGTCCCCGGTGACGGGGTGAATTGGACACTCAATACCGAAGAACTTGACTTCGGATCTTTTAAAGGGAAAAGCCTGTCGCAGGAAAAAAGAAAAAGAAGCGGGGCTGTTATCATTATAATCGAAGCAAGCTTTAACATTAATGAAAAGGCAGGTGCTCGTGTTATTCGGTCGGTCATGCGGTACATCCTTTAAATCAGTATTAATCATATTAAAATAATAAATTTTACCCAAATATTCAACCCCTTCAGGAAGTTCTATTTAATACAGATTATAATGCATCCAGTTTACCATTTTTCCCTTAATTTTATTTTTTAAAAATTAATTCTGTATAATTTATACCATATTTTGCAGCATATAATGAAAATAAACCTGTAATACTTTTTATCTAACTCTATAAAAGAATTAATCTATCTGAACAAGACACAGCCGGGTTACTGCTTTAGTTGTTAACAGTTTCCCGGTTTTTAATACAATTTATTTTTTTGTTATGATCATTAAACAGTAAGCAGGCGAATACCCTTGCTGATGGATAAAAAACCCGGCAACACTTCACAAGAGAGTATTATCATTAGGAAAGCAGCGTTTACAATCCCGGCAAAACCCTGTAAAATATTGTTGTTCAATTGTTTTAATCACGTTAAAATATTTATAGCGGGCTAAAGATAAATGTTCTGATTCAGCAGGGGAAGGATGAATATCGAAAAAAAATCAATTCTTCTGGTCGAAGATGAAGTCATCATTGCCATGGCAGAGTCAAAAGCGATAGAAAATTTCGGCTATAATTCACTTATGGCTCACAATGGCATCGATGCGGTCCGGATTGCCACAGGCGAAACAAAAATTGACCTGGTGCTTATGGATATTGACCTGGGTAAAGGCATGGATGGCACTGAAAGCGCACGGCAAATCCTGCAGAAAAAAAATATCCCCATTGTTTTTCTGACCTCACACTCAGAGCGTGACATGGTTGACCGGGTTCGGGGCATTACCCGCTACGGATATGTGATTAAAAATTCCGGGAACTTTGTTCTTCAGTCATCTATTGAAATGGCCTTCGAACTTTTTGAGGCGAACCAGCGCCTGAGCCGTAGTGAGGCCCGCATGCGCACTCTGGTCCAGACTATTCCTGACCTGGTTTGGCTTAAAGACGGGGAAGGTGTTTATATTACCTGCAATCCCCAGTTTGAGCTTTTTTTTGGCGCGCGCGAAACAGATATTGTCGGCAAGACCGACTATGAGTTTCTCAGTAAAGAAGAGGCCGAATTTTTTCGCGACCATGACCGGCGCGCCATGGAAGCGGGAAGGCCCACCATGAACGAGGAATGGATCACCTATGCCAGTGACGGCCATCGCGCACTCCTGGAAACCATTAAAACACCGATGTTCGACAGGGACGGCAGCCTGATCGGCGTACTCGGTATTTCGCGGGATATCACCGAACGTAAAAGGGTCGAAGAGGCGTTGCTTGAATCTGAAAACAAGTACCGCAGCCTCGTGGAATTGTCACTTGTCGGAGTATATATTATACAGGATGGCCTGTTCCGGTTTGTCAATAAACGCTTTTGCGAAATTTTCGGTTATAGTTATGATGAAATAGTAAATATAAAAACACCTGACGACCTGACAGATGTGAATGACCGAAAGCTTGTCGGCGATAATATTAAAAAACGGCTGTCAGGAAAAATGGGCAATCTTGAGTATGAATTCAAGGCCGTTAAAAAAAGCGGGTCAGTATTCGATGTCAGGGTCCTGAGCGGGGTCATGATGTATCAGGGGCGGCCCGCCATAATGGGAACTCTTATTAAACTGAGTGATTAAAATTTCAGGGCCGCCTGCGGCGGCCCTGAAATTTTATACAGTTCCTTACTCTGAAGGCTCCATCCCGGTGAGATACGGATACCCGCTGTTGATTAGGGGCGCTTCAGTATCAATGGACCAGATGTCGGAAAAATCCCATCCCGAAAAGGTTGTCTCGTCCTGCATCTCTCTTGTTGTTTTGCCGATCATGCCGTCAGTATCACTATCGCCTGCTTCAGGGTCTGACTGTCCTGTTGTTTGCGTGTCCCAGAAAGAGGTTGTAACAGTAGCACCGTAGACGCTGTCGAGATAGCCCAGCAGTCCGCCGGAGTAATCACCGGTCGGGCTGACTGAGCCTGCAGCATAACAGTATGAAATGGTTGCCTCAAAAAAATTGGATCCTGCCAGTCCACCGGTATATGAGAAAACTCCGGTTGAAGAGACAGGGGCTGTTGCATAACAGTTCGTTATGCTGCCTTGAAAATAATTATATCCCACCAGTCCGCCGGTATTGGTATTATCTCCGGCTGAAGTGACCTCGCCAGCGGCATAACAGCAGGATATTTGTGCATTTACGTTATATCCCGCCAGGCCTCCCGCGTAACAGTCGGTGGCTGTCCCGGTGCTAACGGTGTTCAGAGTATAGCAATTGCTTACAGGACCGTTATTATATCCCACCAGTCCGCCGGTGTATGAAGAAGCCCCGCCTGAAGTAACGACTCCTGTTGCGTAACAGTCCGAAATGCTTGCGGAAGTGTTGTTTCCCACCAGCCCGCCGGTAGATGAGGAAGCCCCGGTTGAAGTAACGGCACCGGTAGCATATGAATTTGATATTTCGCCGACCGATGAACTGTTGTATCCCACGAGCCCGCCGGCATAATCGGTCGCGATTACTGTTATGGAAGCATAAGACTCTGTGATCGAAGCCGTATTATACCCCACGAGCCCGCCGGCATAGCTTGCTCCAGCTTCGATCGTTCCGGAAGCGTAACATCCTGAAATAATAGCGCTACTGGAATTCTGACCAACCAGACCGCCTACATGTGTCCCTGTTGCCGGGTTCGGGTTTACTGTGGCGGAAGTATGGCAGTCAGATATAGTTGCACCTGAATTATTGCCCCCCAGCCCCCCGATATAATCCCTTCCGTTTACCGTGCCTGTGGCGTAACAATCCGAAATGGCGCCACCACTTTTGTTCTCTGCCACAAGGCCCCCGACATAGGAGTAGCCGCTCACTGTTCCCGTGGCATATGAACCGGTTATGGTCCCTCCGGTATTTATTCCCACCAGGCCGCCGGCATAGGCTTTGCCGCCGCTTTCCGTGCTGCCGGTTACGGTCGCCTCTGAATAACAGTCCGTTATGGAGGAAGAATTATCGGCGACAAGACCGCCGGCACGGGAGGCAGATTTATAGGTCGCGGTGGCCTGTCCCTGTGTATGGCAACCGGTGATCGTGCCGCCGGTACTGCTGACCCCTACAAGAACACCGGCATAGTATGTTGCGGTCACCGTGCCCGAAGCATGGCAGTCTGACAGTGCCCCGTGGTTTCTTCCCGTGAGCCCGCCGACATTGCTGTTGCCGGTCACTGAAAGATCTTCAAGGCCCAGGTCCTTTATGCTCCCGGTATCGGCGATATAACCGAACAGTCCCTGGAAATTACCGTAAGTAGCATCAGTACGGTTAATGAAGAGGTTGCTGATCACGTGACTGTTTCCCAGAAAGGTGCCGGTAAAATTGGCGGTGTCATTCCCGATGGGCACCCAACCACTTTCGTCCCCGCTGGGGTCATACCCGTCAAGATCAAGGTCGGCCATGAGGATATAATTTTTATCCAGCCCCCACGCGTCATAGCCCTCGACGCTGCCACGCACCGCGTTCAGGTCAGCCACGGTATATATCACCAGGTATGCTGCCGCGCCTTCAGATGTGGTTGACACCGTAAAAACAGCGCTGTCCATCATTTCAGCTGCGCCATTAATAGCTGCCACGGTAAACTCATATTCCGTAGACGGGGCAAGGCTGCTCCATTCATAAGTTTCTGTCCCGGCAGCAACCGTTTGTGTTGAACCGGAACAGGTGATTTCAACGTGATCAAACCCGGTGTTTCCAGGGTCGGTCCAGGTTATGGTAACTGAACTGGTTGATGACTCAATCCCGGTGAGCACGATATCTGATGACAATACTTGATACGTGATACTGAATTGAGCTGCGGCGTTTTCATTGCCGTCCGCATCAACCGCCACACCTGCCGCAACCGATACCGTTATCTCCGCAGGATCATCATCCGGGCTTATATCAGCGGTGTATAACGAACCGCTGACTGCGGCAAAGCTGAGGGCATCAATCGCCCCGCCGGTTACCGAAATATCATCTTCATCAAACCCGCTGACCTCCTGATCAAAAGTGAAAGCAAGCGGGATCGGGTTCGTTGAAGTCGGGTCGTCTGCGGTTGATGTGATAGTGAGACCGACCCGGGTATCATCACCATCAGTACTGCCACTGCCACCCCCTCCACCGCCATCGCAGCCTGCCACAACAAGCAGGGCCATTATACAAAAAAATGTCAGAAGCAATCTTTTCACTGTATGTTTTTTCATGTCGCCACCTCAGTCGTTTTTTACGAACCTGATCCCTGTGTAGGTGTCAGCATTATAGGGGCTCATGGCGCTGTAATCACCCAGCCACATTTCATCAACAGCATTGCCCCAGTTGCCGCCGCGGAAAATTCGGGTGTTCGTGCCGTGCAGGTTAAAGCAGTGCTCGGAGGCGTTACCGCTCATATCATAGATACCCAGTGAATTGGCCATCTTGGTGTTAACATCCGCTGTTGATGTAACACCGAAAACCGCCATGGAATAGTTCATGTAATCGATATAATCCTCATCATCATCAGCACCCACGGGAGATCCGCTCAGGGAATTACCCATGGTAAACCAGGGGTCGCTGTACCCGCTTACGGTATTGGTCTCATTGGTGCGCCATCGCGATGCAAGCTCCCATTCAGCGGATGTGGGAAGGCGGAAACCGGTGGCCGTACAGTTTTCCATGTCTGTGTTTCCTGTTGCAGCAGCTATTATATAGGGAGTATCTTCGCTTCCTTCTGTCGTTGAAAACGATGCGGTACTGGTTGAAACACGCAGGGGCGTACTGTAATCTTCATCGGCATAATAGGCGCAGGTATACGATGTGTCGCTGATTTCATTATACCATTCGGTCAGGGCATTGCACCACACCATGGCATCGCGCCAGTTGATGTATGTTACCGGTTCCCGCATGGCCTCAGTCGCGTCAGCGCCGTCCGTACCGTCATTCCCTTCACGGCCCGGATTGGCAAAAGTATAACCGTTGCCCAGGGCCCAGGTATATACTTCTTTCCACAGTTCATAGGTCACTTCGGTTTCGGCTATCCAGTAGTCATTGTCCACCGTTTCGGTGCCGGTGGTGGTGGTTGTTCCTGTGGGAAAAGTTTTGCCGGTGACATAAACCATTTTAAAGGAAACATCCTCAGTGTAGAAGGTTTTCTTGTCCGCTGCGTACCAGGTGATACTGGTGGCAGTATCAGTTATATCGGTAGTGTCAGTAATATCACCACTACTGGACCCAGACGAGCTGTCGTCCCCTCCGCTGTCGCATCCGGCAATACTAAGCGCAAAGATAAAGATAATGCCAATAAAACAGTTTAATACTTTAACCATAATTCCTCCTGAAAATTGTAAAAATTTTAATCAGAAGAAATATACACGTCAGGGACAGTTCTGAATATCCATCGAACGATTGAGAGGCAAAACAGATTTGATTATCAGGTGCTTCTGTTAAGAAGGTTGGTCAATTCAACTCGGTTTTTAAGGCCGGTTTTACTGTAGATGTTATGAATATGGCTTTTGGCGGTCTGAAGAGTAATGTCGCACTCCTCCGCGATTTCCCCGGCTGACAATCCGTCACAGAGCAGAAGAAGAACCTCAAGTTCTCTCCTCGAAAGCCGGTGCTTCTTTTGTATATCGGCAACTCCAGCCTGTTCTCGGGCAATCGCGAGCGTCCCGATGCATGCGCCAGTTTCATTCCTGACGCCATGTAGCGAAAGCTCGACCGCCTTGATGTGATGACTTTCCTTGAGGGTGACGGTCAGGGGATGCGCCGGGATCCTGTCGGCAATAATGTCTTCAACATCCTTTCTGAAAGAACCACGGGACCTGAACAGATTAAAAATTGAGACATTCACGGACTCCCTCCCCGTGTGTCTGACAATGCGGCGGGCCCGGTCATTCATGAATATAATTTCACCGCGACAGTTGGTCAAAAATATGGCGTCGCTCATCCCGGTAAAAAGCTCATCCGCAGGCCCGGACGGCGCCATGCTCATGAGCTTGTATTTCCATACAGCATACCTGATTGTGACAAGAAATACGATGGTGACAATCTGGTGATAGGCATCTCCGATCAGGGTCTGGTCATCCTGCGAAAGAAAAAACGGAAAGATGTTTTGCACGGTAACAAGCAATACTGCCGCCATTCCCGCGCCGAGGATAAAGTCGGCCTGCTTTTTTATATTGTTATTTGAAGCGTCTCTCCTCCATTGAATGAGCGCAACCGCACCAAGCAAAAGGCCGGGAGAAGGATAATTAAAAGCGATCCAGGTCCAGAGAGAGTCGACATCATACACCATGCTCCATCCATGAGGGGTCATCTCAAAACCGGTCAGTATGGGAACGAAGAGAGTGATGCGGATGATAATGGCAATACCGCTCCCATAAAGCAGCCCGAGAAAAAAACGGTTACGCGAAAGATTGCGATACCGCGTGAGTTCGAGGATGAAATGTATGGTGATCATAAACGTGGTAAAAAGCAAAACAACAAAAACGCGATGCCAGAACCAGCAGGCAGCGCTATCCGGCGCGAGGAGCATCTGGATATACGCCAGGGACAGCAGGGTATACGCCAGGGTCCCTGCGGTATAGAGCCGGTTCGTCCACGAACGCCGGTTGAGCCGGTAAACCGTGATGCTGCTCTCAAGACAGACCAGGGCGGTAATGGAAAAAACAAAAACCGTGATATTCATTTATTTCCTGAAAGTCTGAGATATTAGCGATATTCCTATCTAATGGGAGCATGCGTTAATACAATATTTTGCGCTCAACTCCATACCGGATTACCATCTCAAAAAAAAAAGAAAGTCAACTACTATAAATGATATTTACTTTAATAATATCATTGGGCATGAAATCAAAAATAAGCGATAAGCAACACATGCATAAATCCCTTACATGTATGGCCCTGTGACAATTTTGTAATTTAACATTGGGGTAATATACTTGTTAAAAAATTACTTTGAAATATAGCTTTATTTTATCAGTATGTTTACCAAGGAAAGCGTAACCATGACAGACCTTTGTACTGAAAAAACTGAAAAGATAATCTCACTGCTTGAAAATCGCGAGATCAGCTCTGAAGAGCTGGTGCGTGCGCACCTGGACCGCATTCAGCAATATGATTCCGTTCTCAGGTGCTACCTGTCCCTGGCAACGGCCGACGACCTGATGGCCGAAGCGCGCGAATCGGACAACCGCCGCAGGGCCGGAAGGGCCCTGAGCCCCATAGACGGGCTGCCCCTGGCGGTAAAAGACAACATGCACTGCGCCGGGCTCGCCACGACCTGCGGCTCACGAATCCTTTCAGGCTATATTCCGGTTTATGAATCGACCGCTGTTTCGCGGGCGAAAAACAGCGGCGGCATTGTCCTGGGCAAGACGAACCTCGACGAGTTCGCCATGGGTTCAACCTGCGAAAACTCATCGATCCAGGTGACCAGAAACCCCTGGGACCTGCAACGCGTCCCCGGCGGCTCATCCGGAGGCTCGGCCGCCGCTGTCTCTGCGGGCCTTGCCCCCCTCGCCCTGGGAAGCGATACCGGCGGCTCCATCCGCCAGCCCGCATCATTCTGCGGCATTACCGGCCTCAAGCCGACCTATGGCCGTGTTTCACGATTCGGGCTCGTCGCCTACGCCTCGTCCCTTGACCAGATCGGCCCCCTTGCCCGCGATGCGTACAGCTGCGCGCTGCTGTGCAACATCATCAGCGGCTTTGACAGCAACGATTCGACATCCGCCGAATCGACTCCCATCGACATCAACAGCGTTACTTCGAAAAATATACGGGGAATAAAAATCGCCCTGTTCACCGAACTTCTGTCCCTGCTTCCCGAAAAAACTGCGGCACATTTTTCCCGAACTGTTGAAATGCTTAAAGGAATGGGCGCGTCGGTCACCGAAATTTCCTTCCCGGCTCTCCAGTACGCAACGGCCGCCTACTACTTTATCGCGACCGCCGAAGCGAGTTCAAACCTCTCGCGCTATGACGGCGTCAAATACGGATACCGCAGCGGACGGCAGTCGAGCTACCAGGAAATGCTCTTCTCAACGCGATCGACCGGCTTCGGCAAGGAAGTCAAAAAGAGAATACTTCTGGGAAACTTCGTGCTTTCATCCGGATACTATGACGCCTATTACCGCAAGGCGCAGCAGGTGCGGGCATACCTCCGCAAGGAACTGATGACCGTGCTCGGCGCGTATGATTTCATCGCGATGCCCACGGCTCCTGACATCGCCTTCCCCCTCGGGGAAAGCATCACCGACCCCCTTAAAATGTACCTCTCTGACGTGACCACGGTAACGGCAAATCTCGCGGGAGTCCCCGCGGTATCGGTGCCTTCAGGGTTCATTGACGGCATGCCCATGGGGCTTCAGCTGATCGGCAGGCCCATGGATGAGGAAGGCCTGCTCGGGGCCGCATACGCTTTTGAACAGGCCGCCGCCCTTTCACTGGTCCCGCCTCTGTCGGCGCATGATTTCAGGGAAGGCACGTCAAAAGGCGAAACAGAAAAAACAGACAGCGCCAAAGACCAGGCAGCGCTCTACTCCAGGGAATCCATCCGGGCACTGTCCCGTTCATACTCGGAGCGGAATGAAGCGCCGCAGCGGGTGCTCGCTGCCGAGCTGGGAAAGCATGTGGGCCGCGACGTCATCCTTGCCGGATGGATCCACCGCATCAGGAACCTCGGCGGCATAGAGTTTTTCGAGCTGCGTGACCGGAGCGGACTGACGCAGCTCGTCCTCGAAGGGATAAAGGGGACGCAGCGGATCAATCTCGAAACGGTGGTCCGCGTGCAGGGCACCGTAACCAGGGAAGAGCGCAGTCCCTTTGGCGGCATAGAAATCGCGGTTAAACAACTTGAAGTTCTGGGACAGTCAGACAGCGAAATTCCTCTCCCGGTCAATTCACCGCTAACGAGCACCGGGCTTCCCGTAATTCTCGACAACAGGGTCGTGTCGATACGAAATACGAAAATCCGTCCCGTTTTCGCCATACAGTCAGAAATACTGCGGCTTTACGCCGAATATCTCAGGTCGCGCCATTTCACGGAAATTAAATCGCCGAAAATCATCTCTTCAGGTACCGAAGGGGGGACGAACATCTTCGAAGTCAAGTATTTCAACCGCACCGCATTCTTGGCCCAGTCTCCGCAGTTCTACAAACAGATCATGGTTGGAAGCGGGTTCGAGCGCGTCTTTGAGATCGGCCCGGTGTTCAGGGCAGAGCTGCATGACACGGTGCGCCACCTCAATGAATACATCAGCCTTGATTTTGAAATGGGCTTTATAAGGGATGAGCAGGATGTCATCGACATGCAGGAGGGGCTTATCCGGCACATCATGACCGGCCTTGCCAGAAGCTGCAGGCCCATACTTGACGACTTCGATGCGGACCTCAGTGTGCCCGACAGGATCCCGCGCCTGCACTTCCTCGAAGCGCTCGACATCATCGGATCACGCGGCGTCAAGGACGCCGGCGACGGCGACATATCCCCTGAAGGAGAAAAGGCCCTGTGCGCCTATTGCGAAAAAAACTTCGGATCGTCCTTCGTATACGTCGTGGGTTACCCGGTCAACAAGCGGCCCATGTACGCCATGCCCGATGAGCGCCTGCCGGGATACACGCGCAGCTTCGACCTGCTCTACCGCGGCATAGAGATCACCACCGGCGGGCAGAGAATTAATGACTACAACATGCTGAAAGAAAATATTCGCGCGTTCGGACAGAACCCTGCCGACTTCAGGGAATATCTTGACGCGTTCAAATACGGCATGCCCCCGCATGGAGGCCTGGGCATGGGGCTTGAGCGCGTGACCATGAAAGTGCTCAACCTTAAAAACATCAGGGAGGCAGCGCTGTTCCCCAGGGACATGAACAGGCTTTCGCCGTAACAATGAAGGTAACGAACATGGATGAAAGGAAGATGATCAACATAAACGGACTCATTGAACTCGCGTCTTTTGAAGTGAGTGAAAGAGAAAAAAACGCCATCAGGGAAGAGCTGCGTGATTTTCTCGAATACGCCGCAGTGATCGACGGCGCGCCCTGTTCACAGATGAAACCGGCAAGCCACGCGCTCGAAAAAACACCGCTGCTTCGTCCCGATGCTGACGCAGCATGGAAGGGCGAGTCCCTTCCTGGGCAGGCCCCCCTTACGTCAGGAACGAGCTACCTGGTGCCGCCCCTCAAAGGAAAACAGGGTACCGAAGAAGAGACCCAGCAGGCGACCGAAACCGCATCTGACGATTATGAAGCCGTTATCGGACTCGAAGTACACGCCCAGCTTCTTACCAAAAGCAAGCTTTTCTGTTCATGCTCCACCGAATTCGGCCGCGAGCCGAATGACAACACCTGCCCGGTCTGCTCGGGCCACCCCGGAGTTCTTCCGGTGCTGAACCGGGAAGCGGTTTCAATGGCCATCAGGGCCGGGCTTGCCATGGGATGCACTATCAACCGCTCATCGGTATTCGCGCGAAAGAATTATTTCTACCCTGACCTTCCCAAAGGCTACCAGATATCTCAGTTTGACGAACCCCTGTGCAGCAGCGGCTTTATTGAAATAGAGACCGAGGCAGGAAGAAAAAAAATATCCCTGAACAGAATACACATGGAAGAGGACGCGGGGAAGCTCGTGCACGTCGGCGCGCCGGGGATATGGGGCTCCAAGGCGAGCGCGGTCGACTTCAACCGCTGCAGCGTCCCCCTGATCGAAATCGTTTCAGAACCGGAAATATCAACACCGCAGGAAGCGCGCGAATACGTGACCATGCTGAGGTCCATCCTCGTTTCACTGGGAATATGCGACGGCAACATGGAAGAAGGGAGCCTCAGGTGTGACGCGAACATATCCCTGCGCCCGCGCGGAACATCCGCCCTGGGAACCAAAACCGAAATTAAAAACATGAACTCGTTCAAGGCGATCGAAAAGGCCGTTGAATTCGAGATCGTCCGCCAGAAAAAAATGCTGGCAAGGGGAACAGCAATAACGCAGGAGACCCGCCTGTGGGACGAAAGCTCACAGAAAACCTACATCATGAGATCAAAAGAAGAATCGCATGACTACCGCTATTTCCCTGACCCTGATCTGCTCCCCCTTGAGGTAAGCGAAGAGTGGGTCAATGATCTCAAAGGCACCATGCCCGAAATGCCTCTTGAAATAATGGACAAATGCAGAGCAGAATACGGTCTTGAGCCCAACGAGGCGCGGCTTTTCATGACCAATCCGTCATATGCCCGTTTTTTTTCTGAACTGGCCGGCCTGTACGACAACCCGCGAAACGCCGCCAACTGGTTTTTTACAGAACTGCTGTCATATATTTCAGGGCCGTTAGAACAAACGCCAATCACTCCATCAGACATGGCATATCTTCTGAAAAAAATCGACAGTGGTGAAATAAGCGGCAAAATCGGCAAAGCGGTAATCAAAGACGCTTTTGAAAACCGCACCGGCCTTCTGAAAATACTCGAGCAGAAAAACATGACCCAGATATCGGACGAGAAAGAATTGATGGAAATCATCAGCGAAGTGATCAAAGCCAGTCCCGAGCAGGCTGCTGAATACCGCAGCGGGAAAACCAAGCTCTTCGGATTTTTCGTCGGGCAGGTCATGAAAAAAACCGCCGGCAGGGCAAACCCCGCGATGGTGAATGAGCTTATAAAAAAACTTCTTGGTTAAAAAAGGGAAATTTTATTTCTTTAATTATTCACCCTGTTTGATTCCAGGCCATATCGCCCCTGGTGCAAAAAAAATGCTTTACATCATGCCTCTTGTCTATCAGGTTACACCATCGGTTTTTTCTGTGGCTTATTATAAGTACTATCCCCTGATACGTTCTTCCTTCTCATCAGAAAATCCGAAATAACCAGAGGAGTCTATCATGGTAAAAAATGAAGATTTTATACTGATTCACTATACCGGGAAATTCGACGACGGCGAGGTGTTTGACTCAAGCATCGGCAGAGACCCGCTCGAATTTCAGGTCGGATCCGGCATGGTCATCCCCGGACTTGACCGCGAAGTCCTGGGCATGAAGATCAACGATGAAAAAGACATCAGCATCGAACCTGCCGATGCGTACGGTGAATACAGCGAGGAGTTTCTCCACGCGTTTCCGCGGTCTGAAGCGGGTTCATTCCAGCCTGAAGTCGGCATGACACTGAGCGTCCAGCTCACTGACGGAAGCTACCGCCCCGCGGTGATAAAGGAGTTTAACGATGAGAAAATCGTGCTCGATCTCAATCATCCCCTTGCCGGAAAACGGCTGCACTTTCACATCACACTGCTTGAAATAAATGACGCGCCCAAATACAATCACGGCTGTTCAAGCTGCTCCGGCGGTGACTGCGGTTCTGGCTGCCCTGATGACGGGTGCTGCTGTTAAAACTGACTGATTCATGACTGACGGGGAATCACATGACTGAAAAAAAAGAAAAGCAGACAAAAAACCAGAAGCTCCAGGAAAAACTTTTTCTCAAGCGTGAGAGCGCATGGCTCAAGTATTCCCCTTCAGAAATGAAAAAGGTGTTCGCTTTTTCAGAGGATTACAAAAATTTCATGTCCCGATGCAAAACCGAACGCCTGTGCGTGAATTATATAATCGCCGAACTTGAAAAAGCCGGATTCAAAGATATCGCGACCAAAAAAACGATCAAGAAGAACGATTGTATTTACAAAAATATTAAAAACAAGGTTGTTCTCGCCTGTGTCGTCGGTAAAAATCATGACCGTTTCAGGCTTGTGGGAAGTCATATCGATTCGCCAAGGCTTGACCTTAAACCCTCACCGCTTTATGAAAGCGCCGAGCTTGCCCTGCTTCAGAGCCATTATTACGGCGGCATAAAAAAATACCACTGGGTAAATACTCCCCTGTCCATTCACGGTATTGCCTTTACGAAACAGGGGAACGCGGTTGACATACACATTGGCGACGCCGACAATGACCCGCGGTTTATAATTCCCGACCTCCTCCCTCACCTCGCGCAGGAGCAGATGAAGAAAGAAGCGCCGAAGATCATTGAGGGTGAAGACCTCAATATCATCATTGGGCATATTCCGCTTAATGATAAAGACATAAAAGAAAAAATCAAGTTCGCGATACTTAAACAGCTCAACGAGCAGTTCGGTCTCATCGAAGAGGACTTCAATTGCGCGGAGCTCGAACTTGTTCCTTCCGGCAGGCCTGTTGATATCGGTTTCGACCGGGGCCTTGTTGGCGCCTACGGCCAGGATGACCGCGTGTGCGTGTATACCTCGCTGCAGGCGATACTTTCGGCGAAAGAACCCAAAACATCCGCCCTCGCCCTGTTTGTCGACAAAGAAGAGATCGGTTCGACCGGCGACACGGGCGCTGAAAGTTTTCTGCTGTACAACTTCGCCAGGGAATACGCCGCCGGCTGCGGCACCGGTTCTGACCCGGCAGCGATCCTTGAAAGCTCCAGGGCCCTTTCCGCGGACGTGACCGGCGCGATGGACCCGACCTTCCAGTCAGTGAATGATCCGCAAAACGTTTCATACCTGGGAAGGGGCGTTTCCATTGAAAAGTACGGCGGCGCGCGCGGGAAATCAGGCACGCACGACGCGCACGCGGAATACATGCAGTACCTGAGAAACCTGGCGGACAGAAACAATATTCCGTGGCAGACCGGCGAAAACGGCAAGATCGACCTTGGCGGCGGCGGCACCATCGCCATGTTCCTGTCGCGTTATGGCATGGACTGTGTCGACGCCGGCCCCTGCATGCTGGGAATGCATTCAACCTGCGAAGTCACCTCTAAAGCGGACATCTACTCGGCCTTTCTGCTTTACCGGGCCTTTTTCAACGACTGATGCCGTTACTGTAAAATCCTCTTCTTCAGCAGTACAACTGAAAGCATGCCGAAAAACGCGGTGAAGACCGCCATGTACGCGATATCAAAAACGAGCCATGATGAAAAATTCCCTGAGCACAGCGCCCTGACGAGGTTTGCCGGATGCGTCAGGGGAAAGAACTCGGCCGCCACCTGAAGGGGCCGCGGAAGGTCAGCGAGCGGAAAGACGATCCCTGAAAAGAAAAACATCGGCGTGAGCAGACCGGTGAAATAGAAATTGAAATGATTGATGTTCTTCACAAAATAGGTGATAAACAGCGAAAACGCGGCAAACATGAGGCCGGTAAAAAAGCCGACAACAGGGGCGAACACAGCCAGGGGGGACGTGATAAGGCCGAACGCTGAAACGATGACCAGCACCGCGAATGAAAAGAACAGGCTCTTGGTGCCCGCGAAAATCATCTCGCCGATAAGCAGGTCGCACACCGTTATTGACGCGGAAATCATCCCGTCATAAACCCTGTCGAATTCAAGGCGTATAAAGGTTCCGAAAGTGCATTCATAAGCTGAAGTGTACATTGCCGGGGGGACGATTATTCCCGCAGCCAGGAACATGATATACGAAGTCCCTTCAACGACACCGACGTATTTGCCAAGCCCGAGGCCGACGCCGGCCAGAAAAAAAAGCGGTTCAATAAACGGCGGAAGCCCGTTGCTGATAAAATTTTTCGTGTAAACCCTGAAATGCCGGTACCATACACTGTAGAGGCGCATCCACAGCCGTGGAGGAGTGACCGCAAAATTGTTCCGTGAAAGGCCCTCATTCATCGAGATTCCTTCCGGTGACCTTTAAAAAAAGGTCCTCAAGATTCGACTGTCTCAGGTAAAAGCCCCTGCCGCCGCAAAAATGCTCTGTGGTTTTTTCAAGCGCCGTGATATCCTGCGAGTAAAGAAGGGTCCTCGTACCGGTCTTTTCCATGCGATAATGGGACGACTCAGTGATCCCGCTGCAATCCTGATCATATATTTCAAGCACGAACGGCTCAATGTTATCCCGGATCAGATCCACGGGTCTTCCCTCCATGATCGTCTCCCCAAGATGCATTATCATAATCCGATCGCAGATCTGAAAAGCTTCTTCCATATAATGGGTGGTCAGCAATATGGTCACGCCCTGATTCCTGAGCTTTCTGAGATTGTCCCAGATGAGGTGCCTGACCTGCGGGTCAAGGCCCGTTGTGGGCTCATCGAGTATCAACAGGCGGGGATCGTTGATGAGCGCCCTGGCGATGATCAGCCTTCTCCTCATCCCCCCGGAGAGCTCTTTGATTTTTGATCCCCTCTTTTCCGTGAGTTCCATAAAATCAAGGAGGTATTCAATCCTCTGCAGGGCATCTTTCTTTATGATGCCATAAAAACGTGAATAGATCATGAGATTCTGAAGAACGGTTAATTCCACATCGAGATTGTCTTCCTGTGGGACAATGCCTGCAAGATACTTAATCTGAAGCTCATGCCTGCGGGGCTCAAATCCGAAAACACTTATGTTTTCTTTACCTGCAGGATCGAGGAGGGTTTTTCCATAAAGGATCTTCATCATGGTTGTCTTCCCTGCCCCATTGGGGCCGAGAAGGCCAAAACAGGATCCTTCTTCAACGGAGAAACTGACGTTATTTAATGCGCGGATGTTTTTATAGGTTTTAGATGCACCTTCAACAATTATGGCATTATGTTTCATTTATGAATAATTACTCAGCTGTGATAAAACTTGTCATCAGGAATCGACAAAAGAGTAATTCTTTCAACATCCTCGTTGATCTCTTGTGTCTTAACGGCAAGCGCTGAGAATATTTCATTGAAAACAACAATATCATCAACCATTTTTTTTGTTAACGCCGTGAGGCGTTTCTTATTTTTCAGCAGTTGGCTTCTGCTCTCAAGAAGTAATGTTTCCCGATCGAGGCATTCACTGATTATATCCTCGTGAAGCTTCTTCTCCTCGTCGGTCAGTTTTGAAATGATGTCTGTTATGGTTCTCATAAACATAAACCTTAAATAATATGCTTGTATGGACATTTATTAATTAAGTTGTTATAGCGTCCACAGAAATAAAAAAAATTTTTTAATCTCGTATTCTTTTATGGCGTATTAATAACAAAAAAAACGATACCATGGGCAAACCTGCGGTAAAATCCTCCTTGATGACGCACTGACATATAACGCAAAAAATAATTTTTTTAATCTCTCAACTGCTGGCCTTTTATGAAAAAATTAGTACTATTAATACAAGCCCTCTTAAGGAGGTAAAATAATGGAGGATGAATCAAAAACAGAATTCACTGTCTCTTACTCAGAGAAATACAACATCATCAAAATCTACGCCCTTCGTATCTGCCTCATCATTGATGATTATGAAAAAGAGGCCTTAAAAATCATCAGGATCTTCAGGCAAAACAGCATTGACACTGATGAAGCCCGAAAAAAACTGCAATCGATCACCGCAAAAACAACTCACCTGTTATCAAAACTGTATATAGAACAGTATTACAATACCGGGGATGATGAAATATTTGACCGGGCAATGATGCTTGATGAAAACATCCATCTCGAACGATACAGCATCCTTGACCTTACTAACAATGAACAGTGTGAAAATTTACAAAAATTCGACCAGGGACTCCTTGTGCCCTATGAAGGTCTCTTCATCTTATTTTCCGGAAATGATTCACCCTCAACCGTAAAAAAAATAAAAATACTGTATCGCGACCCTGAATCCGTAAATAAGGTCAATAAAAAACTTGAATTAGGAAGGCAAATCCTTAATGTGGACCAGGTAACACTGGGGAAAAAATATTATCAGGGCCTGTGCATGCGAACGCACTATCATTAAGGTAACTGCAATGATCATTTCACTGGGAAAAGCATCACCGCAGCTCAACGGGAAAGAACACTTTATCGCCGAGAGCGCGACCATTATCGGTTCTGTAATAATAAATGACAGAGCAAGTGTCTGGTTCAACGCGGTTATACGGGGCGATAATGACACCATAACGATCGGTACAGGCACCAACATCCAGGACGGTGCCATTCTGCACACTGATGAAGGGATCCCGCTTACTGTTTACGATTACGTGACTGTCGGGCACAAAGCGGTGCTGCATGGCTGTACCATCGGACCAGCGTCCTTGATCGGAATTAACGCCGTTATTCTTAACAATGCGTCAATTGGGAAACATTGCATAATTGGCGCGAACTCACTCATTCCCGCAGGAACAGTCATCCCCGACGGATCGCTCGTTATGGGAACACCCGGCCGGATTGTCAGAAAAACAACCGAAGAAGAAATTGATGAAATACTCAGAGGAGCGGAACACTATATCAATAAAATAAAGACCTATACCAGCGCGCGCATTGTCAGAAATTAATCCGGTAGCGCGGCAGGAAAACAATGCCATTGAAGTACCGAGAATCAACTGCTGAAATACTTTATAAAAGCCATAAAGTCGTTCTCTCATATAAATACCATCAATCACAACCGGAAACAATTATTTTTATCCACGGGCTCGGGTGCTCAACCGATTGTTTCAATTCTTTGTGGAAATACGATTCATTTCATCCGTATTCCCTTATCCTCTTCGATCTTCCCGGTTTTGGCGAATCCCCTGCAGTCGCGGGACTGAATTATGGTGTGACTCAATTAGCTGAAATAATAAAAATTTTCCTCAGGCGATTTCCCATAAATACACTCAACATCGTGGGACACAGTATGGGCAATGCAGTAGGCCTGATGCTTGCCGGAATTACTGAGCATACAATAAATTCATTTATATCGGTCGAAGGAAACCTTTTTTCAAGCGACTGCACGGTCAGCAGGAACATCCCCGCGCATTTTAACCGGAATGACCTTGCGAGATTATCACAATCGGTCAAGCACACGGGGATTCTGCACCATGACAGAGGAATGCGCTACTGGTCTCAGAGTATCGCGCTCTCGGATCCCGGCGCCTTCAGCAGAACTTCGGCTGACCTTGTCAGAACAACTGAAAGCGGGATTCTCATGAAAAAATTTTTCGATCTCCCCTGTAAAAAATTCTATATCTACGGTGAAAAAAACTCCGCCGTGATCCCGCTCGAAAAAATCAGAGGTGTTCCTTTAATAAAAATTCAGGGGAGTGGACATTTCCCGATGATAGACAATCCTGATGAATTCTATACATGCCTTTTGCGGTGCATCGCAACGGCTAATGATTCAAGCCCTGAAACTATTGAGGGTAGCAAAAATTTATGAAAAAATTTTTTCATCTTCCTCTTGTTTGTATATTAAAAGTACCTGCCGTACAGCCAGGCAACCATCTAAACAGGGAGGATGATTTATGCTGGGAGAGCGAATAAAAAAATTTCTCGATTCTAACCATGTACCGTATGAATCAATCAGTCATCCCCGGGAATTTTCCGCCACAAGGACCTGTCAGGCGGCACATATTTCCGGAAATGAGTTCGCTAAAACCGTCATTATTAAAGTTGACGGGAAGCTTTACATGGGAGTTGTCACAGCGAACCAGATGATTTATCCGGGATACCTGAAAAACTTTTTTAAGGCACATAAAATCGAACTCGCGAACGAATCCGAATTCAAAAACATGTTTCCGGACTGTGAAATAGGGGCAATGCCGCCATTCGGGAACCTCTACGGAGTCGATGAATTCATTTCAATGGATCTTACAAAAGATGAATACATCGCTTTTAACGCGGGAAGTCATACGGAAATGATAAGGATGAAATATTCGGATTTCGAAAAACTGGTACACCCGAAGATAATCAATCTTCATTACGAATGGAAATGAATCAGCTGCTCACGTTGAGATAACCGTCCGGGCCCTGTTCGTAGATGACGATTCTGTTTCTTCGATTTTTAGCCTTATAGAGGGCGGCATCTGCCCTGTTGATCAGGTGCTGGATATTGCGGTCATATTTGCTTATACGGGTCAGGCCGATAGAAACTGTCACATTCCGTTCCCGCTCGCGGTATTCGACAACCAGGTTCTCCTGACAATCCACCCTGATATTTTCAAGAATAGTGATTATCTTTTGAAGCGACAAAGCCCTGGGGAAAACAATTACAAATTCTTCTCCGCCGAATCTTATGGGAATATCTGTAGTCCTGATATATTTTTTTAATATCCTTGAAAATTCCTTGAGAACCCTGTCTCCTACACTATGCCCGCCCCAGTTGTCATTGACATCTTTAAAAAAATCAAGATCAAAAAAGGCGATGAAAAGATTATAATCAACCTTGGAATTGATAAAATAATAACAGTCTTCAGATTCTCCAAGATACATTTCCCTGCCCACAGCAATAAGATTATTCCGCTGAAGCTGACTGAGGAGACCGTTAAAATAATCTTCATCCTTCCTGTTCATTTCATGGTAGAACCTGTTTTTTATTATCCGCCTCGGTTTGCCGTCAGCCTCGATTATTATCTGCAGCAGGCTGATGGCATCCTTATCGAGCTTGGAAAGGAGATCAAGGCTGTTAAATTCTTCAGTAAGTTTTTCCTCAAGAAACTTTCTGGTATACAAACCGGTGAGCGCGTCTTTTACCGCCAGGTCCTTATTCTGAATCTCGGTAATACTGTTCTCGAGGATTCGCTTGGTAATATCTATCTCATGAAGAATTCTTTTATTATAACTCAGCTCTTTCTTCCGGTCCTTGTAGGCATATCTCCCGATAACAATCCTGCCAATTTTTCTTTCTGGCAGGTCAAGATCTTCGAGTTCAATACTGTAAAGCAGACAATGGTCAGTAATAAATTCAGCTTTCAAATAATGATTCTTTGATGCTTTTAATTTCAGAACATCTTTCAATGATTCATTAATGCCACTGTAGGTTATACAGATAAAGCAACATTTTAAATCTTCAAGAAAAAACTTTCTGATAATTTTACTGTACTTTTTAATTTTTTCAGGACCGGGGAGTGACTTGATATCAATATCAACAAAGCTGGCTTTATATTTATTGTATTCGAGATCGGAAAGAAGATCGACAGAAAGTTCAACGGACTCAAGATGCCTCTGGTTGATAATTTCCAGATTCTTGGACAAAACTTCAATATGTTCACTGAGCGCGGCTACCTCTTTTTTAAGCCCTTTATTTTCATAATTAGTTTTGAGAAGCTTTTCGCGTACATCCTTTATCTGGACCGTTTTATCTTTAAGCCTCAGCATTAAATCGCTGTTTTTTCTTTCTTCATCTTCCAGGATGCGAAGGATCTTTTCAACTTTGATAAGAAGGCGGTCTTCAACCCTGTCAAACATTGTTTTATTGAATTTTATATTCATCAGCATGTTAGTACTTTTACTCAATTTCCACAGCCCCAAAAAAATGTAGAATCAGAAGATAAATAAATTGAAAAAAAATTATAGTATGTTTAACATTAAAAACTACGATTTTCGTATATTATTTTATAAATACAATAATACATGAAAAAGTAAAAAGTTAGGCCTAAATATACAGAAATTTATTGTATGACAAGTAAAAAATCAACGATCATATTATTAATAATAAAAATCACTTTCAGTATTTTAACCATTGGATTGTAAAAAAGGTATTTTTTTCAGGCTTAAACAGAAAGAAATAACCGGACATATAAGTGTTTCATTAAACACCACCATGAGGTGGCGACAATCCGTATAAAGCTCCCCGAATATATATTTTCTGTATATATTATTAATATGAATGCAGCAAGGAGGCCCCGATGATCAGATATTCGTCCATGGAAAAACTCATTTCATCACAGCTTAATTACTGGAAACAGCAAAAAAACAAGGTCGAAATTGTTGACCTTACCCGCAACCGCCTGATTGAAAGCACCAAGCTTCCCTTTATTACTGTTTCACGTGAATATGGGTGCTTTGGTTATAGAATCGCAGAAAGAATTACTGAAATCCTTAACAGTAATAAAAAAATAACACCTCCATGGGCTGCATATAATAGAGAGCTTCTTGATAAAGTCATGAAGGATCTGGGACTTTCATCAGGGTTAATGGAAACGATGACCGGAAATGCAAGAAAGACCATGACTGATCTTTTACAGACTTATTTTGACAAATTCCCTCCCCAGATCGCAGTTTACAGAAAACTTGCTGAAACGGTCAAGGTTCTGGCTGAAGTGGGGCACGTGATACTGGTCGGGCGTGCCAGTAATTTTATCACAAAAGACATCCCGCATGGTTTTCACGTCAGGATAATCGCTTCAATGGATTTTAAAATTGATAATGTTGCAGCTGCGCAAAATGTCAGCAAAAAGGAAGCTGAAAAAATAATCATAAGCAAAACAAAAGACAGGGACAATTTTATCAAAGAATATCTTCGATACGATGTTACCGAGACCCTTAACTACGACCTGGTCATAAACAACGCCGGGCATTCCACTGATGAAGCTGCACGACTTATTATAAGCACAATGAAGTTAAAAGGATTTTTTTAAAAAATAATCGATATTAATTATGTGAAGTGCCGCGGGTAAACATTTTCTGGAAGGCTTCATAATCTTTAGGGCCATCAATGTCATTCTCCCAGCGGGATGCATTTTTTTTAATATGAAAAAGAGTTCCAGCGGTTCTGCTTAAATCAATTTTATAGATATTGGATATCACGTCATACGCGGTACTGAAAAGCACTGTTTCGTTCAAATTGCGATTTCTTATCTGTTTGATCATATCAAACCTGCGTGTCTTCCAAAGGCTATACATGATCTTGGCAAAAATATTCGGAGTGAGCGCTTTTCTTAAATTATAAGCAAAATTTACAACTTCATAATTCATGATATCATCAAGGCATGGATCCTTTATCATGGCGCCGCTGTTACCGACCCGCGCCTGATAATTTTCGAATCCGACAAAACTTTTCAGCTTACCCTTATTTTTACCGACCTTGATATATTTCAGCCGGTGAGGAAGCCAGGTATCACTCATATCTTTAAAATCAACAATATTAAAAACAACAGAGACCGGCACTCCCCGATAATCCGTTTGTATGCCTATAATTTTTTCATATTCATTGTGGAGATATTCCACATCTTCAGGAGTTATCCGGGGAGTATCACCGAAAAAAACATCAATCCTTTGCCCGTAGTCAACGTAATAGTTATAAAAATCCTTCCAGTGCCCACCCACGGAATCCTTCATCTGGTTGACGAAGAGATTGTCATATTGAGAAATATTAATTACTTCTTCAAAAATTTTTTTATCATTGTATACATATATTTTATCATAAAGACGCCTGCCACCCTTCTTCGCGTTATAGACTGCGTCAATAACATACTGGATAACAGGTTTGCCTGCCAGGGGTCTTAAAAATTTATTTTCTCCCATATATATAATATCGCCGTCATAAGCTTCCCTTAACTCTTTGCTGCTTTTTCTTTTTGTTTCGGCATCAATTTTATTATAACCGGCAAGGATCAGTGCAACTGGAGGTAAATCTCTTTTAAGCAATGAATTAAACGAGGAATCATTGTTAATGATATTAAAAACCATAAAAATACCTGCTGATCATTCCAGTTATAAAACAATTAATAATTAATAATTATTGTTCAACCATCATCGCCACATACCTAGCGGATTGATGATGCAAGTGATGCCACTGATGTGACATATACCCGACTATTCGGGACTCGTGGAGTAAATTTTAGACAGAATAATATGTTTAACAACTGAAAGACAATCACTTTTTAAGGGGATAAAAAAGAAATATGCAATTACGATCAAATTCACCATGAGGATGTTTCAGCATTAGCAGGAACAAGCAGATCCTTCCTCTGCCTGAACTCCTCCTTTTTGCCTTTATTGAACTGATTCAGCGGCCTGAAATAACCGCTTACCCTTGTATAAATCTCGCAGGGGATTTTAATATTCGCCATGTCACTTTCTTTCATTGATACAACCTCCCTGTAATAAAAATCTGTTCACTGGTATTAATTAAAATTGAACTGGAGCTGCCCTCCTGTTTCATCAGACTCCTGGATATCAAAATTCGAAACCGATACCCCGAGGAGCCGGACCTTCCTTTCACCGGCCTCGGTTTCGTTAAGAAGCCTGCTCAGGTGAGAGAACATGATGCCCTCATCGTTAACTGGCTCCTGAAGGGTTGTGCTTCTGGTCACCAGATCGAAATCATGATACTTGATCTTCAACGTTATCGTCCTTCCCCTGCGAGAATACTCATGCAGATACCCTGCGACTTTTCCCGTGAGTCCCCGAAGAATAGACAACATCTCTTCAGTGTTTTCAATATCCTTTTCAAGAGTGATCTCTTTGCCCAGCGACTTCCTTACCCGTAAGGGGTTTACCTTTCTGTTGTCAATGCCCCGTGCTATATCGTAGAAATAATGCCCTGCCTTCCCGAAATACTTAACGAGAAAATCGCGGTCCTGTTTTCGCAAATCTCTTCCGGTATAGATTCCGTGAGTGAACATTTTCTGTTCCGTTGCCTTTCCGACACCGAAAAACTTTCCTATGGGGAGTGCGCCGATAAAATCTCCCGCGTTATCAGGGGAAATAACCGTTAACCCGCCCGGCTTCCTGAAATCGGAAGCGCACTTGGCCAGAAATTTATTGTATGATACGCCTGCCGAGGCCGTAAGCGAGGTGCGGTTGAATATTTTATGCTGGACCTGCCGCGCGATATCCGCGGCGACATACAGGGGCATGTCGTCTTTAGTTACATCAAGAAACGCCTCATCAATAGAAAGGGGCTCAACCTGGTCGGTGTATTCAAAAAATATTTCATGAATAATACGCGAAGCTTCACTGTACGCGTCAAAGCGTGGCCTGATAAAAACCGCGTCCGGACACAGCTGAAACGCTTTTTTCGAAGGCATAGCTGAATGAACACCGAACTTTCTTGCCTCATAGGAACAGGTCGAGACAACGCCGCGGCTTTCAGGCTTTCCCCCAACAATAACGGGTTTCCCCCGCAAATGAGGATTGTCCCTCTGTTCAATCGCCGCAAAAAAAGCATCCATATCAATATGTATTATACGACGGTGCATGTTAATGCCTCCCTGAAAAGCCAATCCCGGTCTTGAACCGCGACATCAACCCCTTTTTCATAGAGGATCCGGCATGCGACCATATAGGTGCACACCACATCCGTTCTGCAGTACCTCACCAGGTCCCTGCCAGCATTGCTGTCGCCTGACTGCCACCGGTAATACAGTTCAACCGCTTCATACCCGTCAATATCACCGATTTCAGGTGGACGATGTATATTCATCCGGGACTCGATGCGTTTGAGCCCGCCCCGGTATCCCTGATGATACGCTACCCAGCGCAGATCAACATGGGGCACCTCAACCGGGGGGATATGAAAAGTTTTTTCTATGAACGGAAGGTCAAAGGATCCCCCGTTGAAAGTGACCAGCATCTCGGCCTCGTCGAGCAGGTCAAGAAAGTCATCAAGGTTTACGCCGCAAACAAATGAGCACAGCCTGCCCCGGTGCAGCGCGGCTATCACCGAAGCATGATTATAATGCCAGGAAAGCCCGGTTGTTTCGATGTCAAAAAAAGTCGCGTCATTAATATATTCCGCCAGGATCCTCCAGTGTTCACTCACCGGGAAGCGGCTTAATAAAAACCGCAGGTCTTTTTTTTGATGTGCAGCAGAAGAGCGCTGCAACTCGGAAATAAAACGGGCGCCCTTCCCGCTGCTGAACGGAAGGTCTTTTCTGCGGGAAAAGCAGTCGTCCCAGTTCTGGAAGCCCTTGTCCCTGAGCTTTTTTTCCGCGACAGGGCCGATACCTCTTGCGTGAGTGAATGATCCGCGTATCAATGCAGCCGCTCCCTTTTCTTCTCTAGTATTTTCGACGCGCGGTCGAGTTTCTTATGCAGGTCAACCCTTTCACGGTCGTAATTTTCATCACCTTCACAATATTCAACCGGGATTTCACGAAATTTTATTTCGGGGACAGCAACGGTCCCGTGCAGCAGGGCTTTTATCAGTGATACAGCGCAGACCCTTGCCGCGTCAGATTCGATCAACAGCCCCTCAACATCCGCGCTGGCGACTCCCGGCGGAAGGGGCGGCACGCAGGACGGGCATCCGCTTCCACACTCGCATTCGCCGACAACGCTCCCGCACAGGGCGAGCGCGCTTTCGAGCGAATCGTAAATTTTTTCAGAATAACCCACGCCGCCTTCGATCGCGTCAAAAAGAAAAAGCGCGCTTTTCCAGGCGCCGTTTTCTTCTTCAATGAGGGAAACATCGGTATCAATGTCCTTTATGTCGGCCATGCACAGAAGCGGCGCGGCGTGGTGCAGTAAATACGAAAGCCCGTAAAAGGCCGCGCCGATGAACCTTTTATCTGCCGAAATCATCGCCGCTGTCCAGGCCCGTGGCGCGACCAGGCTGAACCCGGTCGTATCGTATTCAAAGGGAGGAAGCGTGATCGGCCCGTACCCGATATTTTCATACGTGCGCTCCCTGATCTTTTTATACAGCTTGGGCTGGCGGTTGACATTGATGCTGCCGAACGAGACAAGGGCATTTTTCACTTCCTTTTCGGCGTCCTTTTCAGTCATCACGATCCTGCTTTCCCACACTGCTTCAGTGTAATAGTCAACATCTACCGGCTCGACCCTGCAGAGCTTGCGGCCGAGGTCGAGGTCGAGTGACAGGTAACGCCTTCCGAGGTGCTGATAGATGGCGTCCTTGTACAGGGTCCCCCGCGCGCCTATGGGGTCGATTTCACCGATCACCTCGCTACCGCAGTAAATGTCCACGTTGTAATCGGTCATGCCCCTGAGGTTCACGCCCCTGGCGGGATAGTCCTGCAGCGCGTAGCGGAACGCGTCACGATACGGCAGCAGGGTCCTGTTATGGCGCAGGAGGCCCAGGGCTTCAGCGTAAACCGCGCTGCCGATATGCTCTTCGGTTTCACGGAGAGGGTATTCGTGTGCCATGCAGGGAAGATGCTGCAGAAGGATGTAGGGATTATCGGCGTTGAGCAGGGCCTGCTCAACAGGGGCGCTGGCGACGAATTCAGGATGATGCACCAGATACTGGTCAATGGGATTTTCACGCGCCAGGTACACGGTCAGGGACGATTTTCCCCTGCGGCCGGCGCGGCCCGCCTGCTGCCAGAAACTGGCGATGGTCCCGGGATGCCCTGACAGGATGCACAGGTCAAGAGTGCCGATATCGATCCCGACTTCAAGCGCGTTGGTAGTGATAACGCAGCGCAGCTTTCCCGACGCAAGGGCGCGTTCAAGGCCCCTGCGCTCTGCGGGCAGCAGCCCCCCGCGATAGGGCTTGACGAACTCAGCGAGGTCAGGGCGGCCGTCAATCACTGAACGATACAGGCGCTCTGCCTCCTGGCGCGCCCTGCAGAAACAGATCGTGCCGATACCGCGGCGTACCGCTTCCCGTATCAGGGGAACTGACACCGAGCCGGGCCCCTTACGGTAAAGCGCGTGCCCCTCCGAGCGCACCAGTGGCGGGTTGATAAAATAGAAATGCCGTTCCGGCCGCGGCGAGTGGTCCCTTTGAATTATATTAAATTCCCTGTGGAAAAGGGCCCTGACATGGCCACCGGGGTTTCCCACGGTCGCTGAAGAGCAGACAAAAACAGGACTGCTGCCGTGAACGGCGCACACCCGAATGAGCCGCCTGAACACATTTGAAACATGCGAGCCGAACGCGCCCCGGTACATGTGGACTTCGTCCACAACGATATAGCGCAGCCGGGAAAGAAAGGTGCGCCATTTCCTGTTGTGATTGGGAAGGATTCCGCTGTGGAGCATGTCAGGGTTGCTGATGATGAAATCCGCGCCGGACTGGATGCGGTTGCGCTCCTCCCGGGGAGTGTCTCCGTCATACGTGCCCAGGCTTGCCCCTGCCCTGACCACGTCCATAAGCCTGCCGAACGTGCCCTCCTGGTCCCGGGACAGGGCCTTGGTGGGATATAACAGCAGCACGGTAAAGCCCTGCCCTGATTGTATATATTCATTCAGGATCGGAAGAAAAAATGAAAGTGTCTTGCCGCTGGCTGTCTGGGAAACAAGCAGGGTATTCCTGTTTCGGGATATTGAGTCAAAGGCCTGCACCTGGTGCCGGTAAAGCGATGAAATGCCGTCCGCCCTGAGCACATCAGCCAATGGCTGCTGGAGGGTATCTGGAAAAGCCGAATACTCTCCGTCCCTTTTATTCATTGTCAGATGCGAGCGTATTTCGCGGGAAAATTTCGATTCGAGAAAAGCCCTGAACTTGTCCATAAAAGCCTCTACAAATGTTTAGTCATTGTACTGTACTTAACGGATTTTTGTCAACAAATGTTTAGCTATTCTTGAAAGGATAATTTAAAATATTTCACATTCAAAATTTTACCTTTATGGAGTAAATTCTCGCATCATTACATTAAGCTTGGTTAAAAAATGATAAGTTATAACAGCTGACAAAATATTCTTTTACAGGCATGCGAAAATGTTATAATACCATTATGAAAAAATCCTTCGAAAGAAAAACGATCCTTCTTGTCGAAGATGAAATAATCACTGCCATGACCCAATCAAAAGTAATTGAAGGGTTCGGCTACGAGGTTATCAGCGTCCACTCCGGCAACAAGGCAGTCGCCATTGCACTTGATAATAAGAACATTGATCTCATTCTCATGGATATTGATCTGGGAGAAGGGATCGACGGCACTGAAGCCGCGAAAATCATCCATGAGTCAAGGGACATCCCCATTATATTCCTCACGTCCCACGCTGAAAAAGAGATGGTTGAAAAAGTTCGGGGCATCACCCGGTACGGATACGTGATCAAGGAATCGGGCTCCTTTGTGCTCCAGTCGTCAATCGAAATGGCGTTCGAACTTTACAACGCGAACCTGACCGCGAGAGAAAGCGAGGCGCGCTTCAGCCGCGTATTCAGCCAGTCAGCGATCGGAATAGCCATTGTTTCAACGGACTTTCACTATGTAAAAGTGAACGATGCTTTTTGCCGGATGACGCAATACAGCGAAGAAGAATTACAGGGGCTGACCTTCCTCGATGTAACCCATCCTGACCATGCCGGGCAGGACCTTGAACAGGTCACCAAGCTGTTAGAGGGAAAGATCGACCAGTACATCACTGACAAAAAATACATCCGCAGGGACGGGAGCTTTTTCTGGGGCCATGTCAATGTTCGGCTGATGAAGGACGAAAAGGGTCATCCCCTTTATTACCTTCCCATGATCGAAGACATCACCGAGCGCAAACAGAATGAAATCGAGACTCAAAAAAACAATGCCAGGCTCAGAAGCATTGTCAGGATGCTTGAGCTTCACTCCCCGGATGTTCAGCAGTTTCTCGACCATGCCCTTGATGAAGCGATAAAGATCACCGAGAGCAGGATCGGGTACATATATTTCTATAATGAAAACAAGAAAGAGTTCGTCCTCAACACATGGTCAAAAGACGTGATGAAGGAATGCACCATTATGAATCCCCAGACATGCTATGAGCTGGAAAAGACCGGCATATGGGGGGAAGCGGTGAGGCAGAGAAGGGAAATCATCATCAATGATTTTGAGGCGCACCATCCGCTCAAGAAGGGTTATCCGCAGGGGCACGTGAAGCTGCACAAATTCATGACCGTACCCATAATTAAAAACAACGCTATCGTGGCGGTCATCGGCGTCGCGAACAAGATCACCGATTATACCGAGCGGGATGTTCTTGAGCTCAGGCTGCTCATGGATTCCGTGTGGAAAGAAGTCGAACGGCGGCAGTGGGAAAGAGCCCTGCAAAACAGCGAACAGAACTACCGCGATATCTTTAACGCGACCAGCGACGCCCTGTTCATTCTTGACGAGCAGGGCAACATCCTTGACTTCAACGAACGCGGCGCCGAACTGTATCAATACTCAAAAGAAGACCTGCTGGCATCCCCGTTTTCCCTGCTCGGCACTGACATCGGCCCATGCACGGCCAATCGCATTGAACAAAAAATAAGGGATGTGATTCTCAGCGGGCAGTGTACCTTTGAATGCCGCACCATCGGAAAAACACAAAATGTTTTCGAAAGCGAAGTCGCACTCACCGTAAGCACTATCGCGGGTGAGAAAAGAATAATCGCCTCATTACGGGACATAACCGAGCGCAAGAATGCTGAGCGGCTCCTGATAGAATCAGAAAAAAAATACGAAGTGATATTCAACGGCGCCGCGGAAGGAATCCTGATCGCGTCAATGGAAACAAAAAAATTTCTCTACTCGAATCCCACGATCTGTTCAATGCTCGGCTACACGTCCGATGAGCTCAGGAACATGTCGGTGAAGGACATTCATCCCCCCGAGGACCTCCCGTTTGTATATGAAGTCTTCGAATCGGAATCAACGGACATGATGCAGCTTTCACCGGAAATACCCTGCCTGAGAAAGGACGGGTCAATTTTCTACGCCAATATCAACACCTCAAGAATATCCATTGATGACACCCCGTGCAATGTCGGCCTCTTCACCGATGTCACCGAAAGAAAAAAATATAAAGACCAGATTCTCTCAATGTCGCAACGCTTCAATGACATCATTGAATCGATCCCTGACGCGGTCTTTGTCATTGACCGCGAGAAAAAGGTCGTTGCCTGGAACCGCGCCATCGAAGAAATTTCCGGTGTAAAAAAAGAATACATTCTCGGAAAAGGCAATCATGAATACGCCATCCCCATCTATGGCAAGCGAAAACCCATGCTGGTTGACCTGCTTGACGAACCCGACAAAGAGGCCGAATCCTGTTATAAATATGTAATAAGAAGCGATAATAAAATTTTAGCGGAAACATACAATCCCAATCTTTACGGGGGGAGGGGCGCGCATCTGTGGGGGGTCGCGACTCCTCTCTTTGACAAGGACGGGAACCGCTTCGGATCAATTGAGGTCATCAAGGACGTGACCGACATCGTCCTCAAGGAAGAGGCCCTTCTGAAAAGTGAAAAACGCTACAGTGAAATACTGGAAGAGATCGATGACGGATATTACGAAGTAGACCTCGAAGGCAATCTGACCTTTTTCAACAATGCCATGGCAAAAATTATCGGTTACACCCGGGATGAGCTCAAGGGCGTCAATTACCGGAGTTTTATGGATAACGAAAATGCGAAAAAAGTCCTGGCGACATTCAACCAGGTTTACAGAAGCAAAGTACCGGCGCGCGCCTTTGACTGGGAACTCACCAGAAAAGACGGCACGACCTGTTTTGTCGAGACTTCCGTTTCCCTGCTCAGGCACGATTCAGGAAACCCTGCCGGTTTCCACGGGCTTGCGCGGGACGTGACCCTGAAAAAAAACCTGGAGGAACAGCTTCTCCAGGCACAGAAAATGGAATCGATCGGCAAGCTTGCCGGCGGCATCGCGCACGATTTCAACAACATGCTCACGCCGATCATGGGCTATGCCCAGATGCTCCTTGACCAGCACAGTGCCGACGACCCGCGAAGGGAAAACGTTGAACAGATAATGCATTCAGCCGAACGGTCCCGTGACCTGGTGCGGCAGCTTCTGGCTTTCGCGAGAAAACAGACACTTGAAATGAATCCCGTGAGCCTGAACGTAATAATTGAAAACTTTGAAAAAATGCTCCGGCGGACCCTTCACGAAAATGTTTCCATAGAAACCGACCTTGATCCTGAATCTGGCCTGATACTCGCCGATACGGGACAGGTCGAGCAGGTCCTCCTGAACCTTTCTGTCAACGCGCAGGACGCGATGCCCGACGGAGGGACACTTTATATCAAAACCGGCACCACCCTCTTCGACGAATCAGCAGCACGCCTGCATCAGGGAAGTGGCATCGGGCCGTATGTTACCCTGACAGTCAGCGACACCGGGCAGGGTATGAACAAGCTTACGCTTACAAAAGTTTTTGATCCCTTCTTTACCACAAAAGGATACGGGACAGGCCTGGGCCTTTCCACGGTTTACGGCATTGTTAAACAGCACGGGGGATATATTTCGGCTCAAAGTGAGCAAGGCAGGGGCTCCTCTTTCACGATTTATTTCCCTATGCAGCAGGAACCGGCAACAGCTATCCCGGACAAACACCACGAAAATAAAACCATGCATGGCAACGAAACAATTCTCGTTGTTGAAGATGAACCCCTGGTCAGGAACCTTGTGGTAAAAATGCTGGTCAGCGCCGGATACCGGGTGTACCACGCGGAAAACAGCTCAACAGCACAATCGATACTGCAAGAAAACGGTGAAGCAATTGACCTGCTGTTGACCGATATCATGTTGTCCAGCGAAAACGGGAAAAAACTCTTTGAAAAACTTCGAACAATCAAACAAAACCTGAAAGTACTGTACATGTCCGGTTACAGCAATGAGGTCCTGGGCCAGAATTTCCTTCCAGAGGAAAAAACGCATTTCATTCAAAAACCCTTTACCCTTACCGAGCTGTCATTAAAAATCCGGACAGCCCTGGAGGGCTGAATCGCCGTTCAGAAAACCCTCTGTATCGCAGCCGGAACATGCCTCAAGAGACAAACGTAGACGAAAAACAACCTATATGATTTATGGGCACCTCTAAAAATCAGGTTTTTTCATTAATTGAAAAATGATAAAACCTGATTTATCCAATGGTTGTGCCCACAAGGGAACATCCGAAATGTAATTTATAGAGGTTCCCTTATAGTACAATATACAAAAAAATTATTTTAAACCGTACGGACGGTAAAAAAATATTGACAAAGACGTTTAATAAGTAAGTTTATAACCTTCTATACAGTGTAATGTTGTTTCATTACAACCTCGTTACCTCTAAAAAATCATACAAGGAGTTTACTTATGGTAAAAAAATTTTTTCTTGCTGTTGCGGCACTGGCGTTAATCTGCACACCCGGAACTGCAAAACAGGTTGCCGGCGTTGATATGCCTGATTCATACAGTGCGGGACAGGACAAGCTTGTCCTCAACGGCGCGGCGATGAGGGAAAAATATGCAATCGGCGTGGATGTATATGTGGGCGGTCTCTATCTGAAAGCCAAAAGCTCTAATGCGCTTCAAATTGTCAATGCTGACGAGCCGATGATGATCAGGCTGCACCTGGTGCGAAGCGTCAACTCAAAAGACTTCAGCGACAACACCCTGACAGGGTTCGAGGAATCATGTAAAAATCTCGGTATTGACCAAAAAAGCATTGATAAGGACATCAACATATTTCTCGAAATCTTTAAAGATGGAATCAAAAAAAATGATATCTTTGATATAGTTTACACCAAAGCGAACGGAATTCAGGTTTTTAAAAACAAAAGCCAGACCCCGAAAGTCACCATTAAAAACATGACCCTTAAAAAAGCCCTCTTCGGCATCTGGCTCACCAAAAGAACCGAAGATAAGCTTAATATTCTTGCCCAGGGGATGCTCGGTTTATAACGCACTCTTGTTACCATGGTAGTTTATTATCAGCAGGTTGTGCCATCAGTCATGGGACAACCTGCTGGTTCTTTAAATAAATATACCGGCATATGAACCTGTCTGCCAATATCCTCACCTGTCATCAGTGATATAAACCGGCTTTTTAATACTTTCGAAATCAACCTGCATACTGTTAAAATTAAAGTTTTTTAAAATTTTCTAAATTTCTGGAACTCTTGCCAATTCCTAATGGTCTAATCATTAAAATTCAAGGAGAAGAACAATGAAAAAATTATTGATTACAGCAACTGCTCTTACCGCACTGAGCCTGGGAGGAGCACTGGCATATGCGCAGGGATGGGGCCCCGGCCACCATGGGTACGGGTACCACCACGGTTACTATAACGGGTACGGATACCATCATATCGAATTTCTTAAGGATGAATTGAATCTGAGTGAAAAACAGGTGGAAGCGATAATAAAGATCAACTCAGACTTCAGGGTTAAGTTTTTCAAAAACAGGGATGATGCAAAAAAAATTGAAGTATTACGAGCTGAACAGAAAAAAGCCGTAGAAAATGTTCTCACTGCCGAACAGAAAAAGAAGTACACCGATCTTGAGACAAACTGGAGAGGAAGGGGCGGCTACGGCTGCGGCCTGTGCTCCTACTGAAAAACATCAACCGGGGGGATGCTTGGCCACCCCCCCAGCCAAAATTGTTGTTGTAAAATTTTAATCACCGGATATGCTTTATGAATAAACCTTCAGGAGGGGGATGAGCATGGCGCGAAGAGTAGCGGGAACGGTTATCCTGGTCATTATCATTTTTATCGCAACATATCTGGTGTATCACGGGCTTTTTATAGGACCGAAATTCACTGAAGAAAAACGGGGACCATACTATATGGTGTGTGAAAAACACATCGGTGATTATTCAAAGACAGCTAAAGTGATGGACCGCATATACTTTTCGCTGCTGAACAATGAAAAGATCATCTCAACCAGGGGGTTCGGCCTCTATTACGACAATCCCTCAGAAGTTGATAAAAAAAACCTGAGAAGCATTGTCGGATGTCTACTGGACGGTCAATACAAGGACCAGATAGATCAATTGAAAAAAAAATACCGCATTGAAGAATTTCCCGCTTCATGGTGCCTTGCCACAGCCTTCCCGTACAGGAGCGAACTATCGATCTTAATGGGTGTGATAAAAGTTTATCCGAAACTGAACCGGATAATGGAAAAAAAAGAATACCCGCAGGTCCCGATAATGGAAATATATGATCCGAATAACGGAAGAATCGACTATATCGCGGGTATAAATATCGATAAAAAATACTATGATGATCTTATAGCAAAATAATAGATCCTGCTCATCATTATTTTTATATAACATGTAACAACCGGGCACAGGCTTTTCCTTTATTTATGGGCACCTCTAAAAATCAGGTTTTTTCAACCCCCTCTTTTGTTCTCCCCCTGATAGGGGGAGTTAGTGGGGGTTATAAAACCTGATTTATCCAATGGTTGTGCCCACAAGGGAACATCCGAAATGTAATTTATAGAGGTTCCCTTATCATAAAACGGCAATTATGCCGGATCAAATCATTATGAAGGAGAATCCGATGAAAAGAAGTCCATTTCAGATAATAACTCTCATTCTTCTGGTCGCGGGCCTGAACACCATTACGGGCTGCAAAAAAGAACCGGGATACTGCAAAGAAAATTTTTCAGAAAAAATCCTAACCTTCATTGACAAATCGGTCAAAGATCTCAAACTTAATGCTGAACAGCAGAAACAGTACGAGGCAATGCGAACAGAGGCTAAAGCGAACATCGACCAATACATCGCTGAGCGAAAGAAAGTTTCGGCACTGATAACACAGGAGCTGAACAGTGACAAGGTTGACATGAATAAAATCGCGTCGATCATGAAGGAAAACCCGCCGATCAGGGAAGACGCGTACCGGGCGGCAATCGATAAAATGATGAAATTCTATGACATTCTTGATGATGAGCAAAAAATAAAAGTTGTCGGGAAGATTAAAAAATTTCAGGAGCGTTTCAGCTGCAAACAATAGGAGAAGGCCATGTATGACGAAAAAAGGGCGCTGTTAATTGTTGACGTACAAAATGACTTCTGCCCCGGCGGCGCCCTTCCGGTCAGCAACGGCGATGAAGTTGTACCGATCATAAACCGAATTATAAACAGTTTTGACGTTGTTGTCGCGACACAGGACTGGCACCCTCAGGACCACATATCATTCGCATCGAACCACTCGGGGAAAAACCCCTTTGACCAGATCGACATCAAGGGGACGATGCAGACCCTGTGGCCCGATCACTGTGTCGCGGGATCACCGGGGGCCGATTTTCATCCATCCCTGAACACCATGCATATCCAATCGATAATCAGAAAAGGCGCCTCAAGCGGGATGGACTCATATTCCGCGTTTCTGGAAAACGACCGGATAACACCCACGGGGCTTGAAGGCTACCTGAAAAACCTCGGCATCAATACCATTTACCTGTGCGGGCTTGCCACAGATTACTGTGTTTTTTTCAGCGCCATTGACGGCCTCTCACTGGGGTTTATAACAAAAGTGATACTTGACGCGTGCAGAGGGATTGACATCCCCCCGGGGAGCATGCAGCAGAAAATTGACGAGATGATCCGCAAGGGCATCGAACCAGTCGAATCCGGAAAAATAGGATGAATAAGTTCGCGAGCCTCTCTCTGCTTACCGATTTTTATGAGCTCACCATGATGCAGGGGTACTTTTTCATGTCACGGCATGAAGAGGCCGTTTTCGAAATGTTTTTCCGAAGGCAGCCCTTCAGCGGCGGATACACGGTTTACGCGGGACTCGATCCCCTGCTGGATGAAATTGAAAAGCTGCGGTTCTCACCTGACGACATCGAGTTTCTTGATTCACAAAATATCTTCCACAGGGATTTCCTCGACTACCTTGCAGGATTCAGGTTTACCGGCGACATTCACAGCGTGCCCGAAGGCAGCGTTGTATTCCCCAACGAACCGCTCCTCAGAGTCACCGGGACCATAATCGAGGCGCAGCTCATGGAGAGCCTGGTCCTGAACTTCCTGAATTTCCAGTCGCTCATCGCCACCAAGACAGCCCGCATCGTTGACGCTGCCGAGGGTGACACGGTGATGGAATTCGGGCTCAGGCGCGCGCAGGGTGTTGACGGCGCGCTCTCGGCGACCAGGGCGTCTTTTATCGGAGGAGCGACATCCACGTCAAACACCCTTGCCGCGAAACTGTTCAACATCCCCCCGAGGGGGACCATGGCGCACAGCTGGGTGTCAAGCTTCGAAAGCGAGCTTCGATCATTTGAAAAATATGCCGAACTGTATCCCGATTCTTCCGTGCTCCTTGTCGACACTTATGACACCCTGAAGTCAGGCGTGCCCAACGCCATCCGCGTGTTCACTGCCCTTAAAGAAACTAACCCTTCTCTCATGGCGATCAGAATAGACAGCGGCGACCTGGAATATCTGAGCAGAGAATCGCGAAAGATGCTGGACCTCGGCGGCCTCGACTCGGTCGGGATAATAGCGTCCAACGAGATCGATGAATGGATTATCGAACAGCTTAAAAACAAAAAAGCGCCCATAAACGCCTGGGGAGTGGGCACCCGGCTCGTAACCGGCGGAAGCGACCCCGCCCTGACCGGGGTATACAAGATCGCGGCAAAAAAAAGCGGAAATATTTTCGAACCGTGCATTAAAATTTCCAACCAGGCTGAAAAAATTTCCAATCCCGGAACAAAAAACATTTTTCGGTTTTTCAGTGACCAGGGCCAGATGGTCGCGGACCTGCTCTGCCTTGAGGATGAAGAGGAATTACTGCTCGCTGAAACTGCAGCGGGAAAACCCATCAGGTTCAACCACCCCCTCACTGAATATTCAGGCTTTACCCTGCGCGATTATGGCAGGGTCGTGAAGCTGTTGGAGCCGGTCATGATCCAAGGGAAACGGTGCGTTCCCGGCATGAATCTTGAAAAGTTAAGCGAACGGCGAAGAATTGAAATCGATTCACTCGACAGGACATACCGACGTTTCCTGAATCCGCACACATACAGGGTAAGCCTCTCAAACCGCCTGAAAGAGCTTAAAACAAAGCTGATCAATGATATTCAACACAGTTATACGAACCACTGAATCAAGTCCGCAAACAAAATTTAAATATAGTAACCGCCTGAATAACTTGACAGTTTAATTTATTTTTGCGATATTTGCACAAATTTATATAACAATATTCCACTAATAAAGGACATCCCCATGCCCAGATATGACAGCCCCATACTCCGCCTCGGTATTTCTCTTGAAATATTCGCCTATGCATTCCCGACAAGCCTTATGATTTACTTTATTGTTGTCGGCGCGAACTACACATCTCGAATTATGGAGCTGTCAATGACTGCCCCTGCCGGAAGCCTGGCCAGCCTGATCGTTCCCCTGATCTACCGCTACTACAGGCTGAAGCCGGTCTTTGCCAGGCTCGGCAGTGATGATCAGCCGGATGAACACGAGTTGATAAGCATCAAAAAGAAACTGCTGAACCAGCCATACATCGAAAGCCTGCTTTTACTTATTCGATACCCGATCGGAATCGGAACCGCCATAATCCTGATGGCAATGATTAATGCGCACACCGAGACATCCGTACAGTTAATGATTATTGGCTCAATCATGGTCATCCCCATAAACATGGTCTTTTTCATGTTTCAGACTGAAATTTCACTCTCACCGTACCTCCAGGACCCGCGCCTTGCCGGGGTCATTCTGAATAAAAATGAATACAGGAGGTTCCCGACATCAGCGAGAATAATCTTCGTGCTCATATCAGTGCTTCTGGTCCCGCTGGTCATGTTCATCAGCTTTATCGTTCTCATGCAGAACAATCTCCTGAACCTGGAAAATCTCAACATTCACCTTTTTATTTTAGCAATTTTCCTCTGCACAACAGTGATCACCACCGGGTTCTATTTCGTTAAATCGTCACGAATCACCATGAAATCCATGGCAGATTCAATGAAAACAATCGCAGAAGGGAACCTGTACACCGATTACGTTCCCATGATTTCAACTGACGAGACCGGCGCCATGACAGAAGACATCAACAGGCTGATCATCAAACTCCGCTCTGCGATAAAAAGCATCCATGACGCTTCAGAAGAACTCGCCACGTCGTCCGATGAAATGTCGTCCACAACGGTTTCTTTTTCAGACAATGCCCAGAGTCAGGCTGCCTCGGCCGAAGAAATTACGGCAACAGTGGAACAAGTGACCGCGGGTGTTGAAAGCATCGCCATGGGAGCTATCCAGCAGTTCGACATGCTCACGCACCTTATTACCCTGATGGAAGAGCTTTCCGAGCGGATTCTTGACATGAACAAAAAAATAACGACCAACCTGGAAACAACGGCGTCAATATCAACAAGGGCGTCGCAGGGTTCAGAACTGCTCAATAAAATGAACTCCAGCATGGGAAGTATCATCACCAGCTCGCAGCAGATGACCGGTGTTGTTGAAATGATCAATGAAATCTCCGATAAAATAAACCTTCTTTCCCTGAACGCGGCAATTGAGGCGGCGCGGGCCGGTGAAGCCGGAAGAGGATTCGCCGTTGTCGCCGATGAAATCTCGAAGCTGGCTGACCAGACATCATCAAGCATCAAGGAGATCGACCGCCTCATTAAAATCAATAATGAGCAGATATCCGGCGGCATGCAGAACATACAGCTGACCATTGACACGATCAGTTCAATCATCAACGGCGTTGCTTCAATCAAAAGCATGATGGAAGAGCTTTCAAACACCATCAGCGCGCAGATCAAGACCAACAACGAAGTTAACGACGCTGCCGTGTCGGCACGGGAACGCTCAGATGAAATTAAAAGCGCCACCAGCGAACAAAAGTCAGCCACGATGGAAATCGCCAAATCGATTGGCAATATCAATGAACTGACCCAGTCCAATGCGTCAGGTGCCGAAGAGATGTCAGCGAACGCTGAGAACCTCACCGCCCTTGCGGAAAGGCTGAAACAGGACATTGACTTCTTCAAGCTTGAAAGACAGAAAGAGATGTCTGCTGAAGCCAATTAAACGGCCACACCGTCAATCATATCTGTGTTCGCTCCGCCGGGACGGACCATGGGGAAAACCATCTCGGCTTCATGAATCGGCACATCGATAAGAACCGGGCCGTTCACTGAAAGGATGTTGTCTATAAATGATACGGGGTCGGCCGCATCGCGCAGAGAGAATCCCCTAATGCCGAACGTCGTTCCAAGAGCCGGAAAATCGGGCCTGCAGTCAAATCGTGACGCCATAAATCTCTTTCCGTAAAAAAGCTCCTGCTGCTGCCTTACAAGGCCGAGTTGGCCGTTATTCATGATAAAAACCGCGACATTCAATCCGAGTTCTGAAAGCGTGGCAAGCTCCTGGAGGTTCATCAGTATTGACCCGTCACCGCTTACACAGACTACTCTCCTTCCGGGACAGGCAAGGGCGGCCCCGATAGCGGCCGGCAAGCCGAATCCCATGGTACCCAGGCCGCCTGATGTCAAAAATGTTCTGGGGCGAATAAAGGGATAGTGCTGCGCGACCCACATCTGGTGCTGGCCGACATCAGTCGTGACTATCGCATCCGGCCCGGCAATCGCAGCAATGGCCCGGATCAGCGCAGACGGGTTCATGAACCCCTTCTCGGAAAACAGCGGTTCGTTTTGAGTACTGTTCAAATGACAGCCTGTCCCGGCATCCGGTTTTTTCCGATCAATCAACGGGATCAACTGGTCCAGGATCACCGAAAGGTTCCCGGGAATCGAAAGGTCTGCGTGCCTGATTTTATTTAATTCAGCGCGGTCAATATCAATATGCAGCAGAGCCGCGCCGGGACTGAACTCGCTTACCTTTCCCGTGGTCCGGTCATTAAAACGCAGGCCAAGAGCTATAATCAGGTCCGCGCAGTCAATAAAGCTGTTTGCCTGCCTGCTGCCGTGCATGCCCAACAGGCCCAGGCTCAGGGGATGAGTTCGGGGCAAGGAACCGATACCCATAAGGGTTGTCGCGACCGGGATAGCCGCCTTCTCAGCCAGAAATTTTAGCGAATCACACGCACCCGAAGCGATCACTCCGCCGCCGGCACACAGTACCGGCCGGCGGGCTGTATTGATCATCTCTGCCGCGCGGACAATCATTTTCATATCAGCAGTCCCGCGTTCTCTACTTTTACCTCCGGGCATCGGCCAGTGATCAAAGCAAACCTCGCGTTCCTGGATGTCCTTGGGAATATCGATAAGCACCGGGCCGGGCCGTCCGCTCAAAGCGATGCTGAAAGCCCCGGGGATGATTTCAAGAAGGTCCTCTCCTCTTCTCACGAGGAATGTGTGCTTGGTCATGGACATGGTCATCCCGCACGCGTCCACTTCCTGAAACGCATCGGTCCCGATAAGCGAAGATGGCACCTGCCCGCTTAAAATGATCAACGGAACCGAATCGGCCTTGGCATCGGCCAGGGCGGTGAGCGCGTTCGTGA
>DAIUKG010000014.1:0-89604 GCA_036848375.1 Spirochaetota bacterium | reverse complement strand
ATCAACATATGGTGCAATTATGATTACAGGGTTGACTGGTCTGATACCAGGGCCGCGAAGGGCCCGCGCGTTGTCATGGTGCTTCCCTATTTTTCTATTAAATTTTTATCCTGAGGCTGCCCTGCGGGAGGAACATCGGCCCGCGGAAGGAATTTTACAACGGCGTTGTTATGCGTAAGTATGCTTTACTGACACTTTTTATTTTTCTTTTAGCCGCGGCACCTGCAGGAGCACGGGAGGCCGGGCTCATGTTTTCCGGAAGCGCCGGGCTGTTCACTGCGCCTGCCTCCGCCGTGAACAGCAGCGTAAAAGATGCCTCTGAAAAAAAGGCCTCGGAAAAAACCATGAGCGCTGCAGAGGGGAAGCTGATCATGAGGTACGCCATCCTGGTGTCCGTGCCCCTGACCACGTACCTGTTCGCCTGGCTTTCTTGGGACTGGGGGAATGTGCGCGCGAACTGGAAATGGGCCAACGAAGGCTGGTTCGGCCGCAACACGTACTCCGGCGGCGCGGACAAACTCGGCCATATTTTTTCGCATTACGTGATGTTCAGGGCGATGTACGCTGTCTTTAATTACACTGAAGACGGACGCTATACCAAGTGGGTATATTCTGTCGTGCTGCCTTCAATGCTCGCGCTCGGGATCGAGCTTGGGGACGCTTTCTCCTCGTCGCAAAACGGCTTTGCCTATGAAGACATGATCTGCGGTTTCACGGGAATAGCGATCGGCGTGATCATGGAAAAATTTCCCGTGGTCGACAGCTTTTTCGGGATCAGTGTGGAGTATTTCCCTTCGAAGTACATGCAGAGGAACATGGACCAGATAACGAAGTTCGTTGACGACTACAGCGGATGGAAATTCATGCTCAACTTCAAGCTCTCGGGGTTCAGGGACATGGGCTTCCGCGTTCCGCAGTTTCTCCGCTATGTGATGTTTGACCTGGGCTATTACACCAGGGGCTTTACCAAGTATGACCGGGAAGTCGGGGACACCAGCAGAAAGCGGTCGGTCTTCATCGGCTTTTCCATCAATATGGCCGAGGTCATTGACGACCTGTTCCCGGACAAGCACAAGAAAGTGGCGCACTACCTGAAGCAGCCATTTTATTACATTCATATACCGCTCGGCTACAGCCACGGCTTTGAGGTCGATTAGGGGGGATGATTTTCCCTGAAACGATTTTTCGACAGGCAAACGATTCAGATCACGAACTCGATACTATATCGGGTTCCCCGGTTCCTTTCAACGGAAATGGAGCTGTTTAAGCTGATGTCGTCAATGCGGCTGATTGTGCGAGAGGATCTCTTGTGCGGGAAAACACTGATTATTTCGTTAACCAGGGACTATATTCTTTAATATTCAGCGCGGTTTTAATTTCAGAATGATACAGCTTGTCGTATAACACCCTCATGCTTCTCACGCGGCCCGCGGCATCAAGAAGGATGTTTTCAATCATAGGGTTGTTCTGCGCTTCAGCCTGAATGTTCAGCAGGCTTATGATCGTGCTCATGTTATTCTTGATGCGATGATGGGCGTCTTTTTTGTTAATCTCCCTCGACCCTGTTTTTCCCGTGTTGCTTCGCCCTGTAGAGCATTTCGTCCGCTTTGCGTACCAGCTCTTCAAAGTTGATTATTGCTTTATCATGGCTCGCTGTTCCCGCGCTCACGGTAAAATTCAGGGTGCCGTTGCCGCCGGTATCGACTTTTTCCTGTTCCACGAGCTTTCTGATCTTCTCGGCGACATACATGGCGCCTCCGGGCCCTGTGCCCGGGAGTATTATCAGGAATTCTTCACCCCCGTACCGGCCGGGAATATCAACGCCGCGGATGTTTCTCGTTATGATAATCGCGAGCTGTCTTAAGACCATGTCCCCTATATGGTGCCCGAAGGTGTCATTGATCACCTTGAAATTGTCGATGTCCATCATGATCACCGAGAGGCTGTCCTTGTTGCGCAGTACCCGGTTGAATTCAATTTGTCCCGCTTCCCAGAAGAACCTCCTGTTGTACAGCCCGGTGAGCTGGTCAATGTTCGCCAGGCGCGCGTTGGTTATCGCGTTTTCAACCGCGATCTTCAGGGACAGGTGTGTTTCAATACGGGCGAGGAGTTCGTTTTTGTCAAAGGGCTTCACGAGGTAGTCGTTCGCGCCGACGTTGAACGCAGCTACAATATCGTTCGCCTGGTTTTTCGCGGTAAGAATAAGGACCGGCAGTTCATATGACGTATATTTTTTCCTGAGTGCCCGGCATACCTCGAAGCCGGACATTTTCGGCATCATTATATCCAGCAGTATGATGTCATACCTGCTTTTCTCGACTTTTTCTATGGCTTCAATGCCGTTTGAAGCGTAGTCGACAATGTAGCGCCTGGTTGAAAGGTAGTTCAGCAATACCTGTATGTTCACCCATTCGTCATCAACCACAAGTATCCGTTCCCGAAAATCTCCCTGTTTGATTTCCTCAGCAGCTTCAATTCCGCTTTCTTCATCAGCGGTTGCATTATCGGAAAAAACAGGTGAGACTGAAATGTCGCCTGCTTCAGGGTGTGGTTCGGGTATGCCGGTAGCTTTTTTAAGGGTGAAGATGAATTTTGATCCTTCACCCGGTTTCGACTCGACCCATATTGTGCCGCCGTGGAGCTCGACGAGCTGTTTCGTGATCGTAAGCCCCAGTCCCGTGCCGCCGTATTCCCGCGACAGGGAACCGTCAACCTGTTCAAAGGACTTGAAGATGTCCTCCTGCCTGGAGGCTTCTATGCCGATTCCCGTATCTTCAACGCAGATTTCCACGGATTCTCCCTTTTCCTGCGCGGACACTTTAACGTGTCCTTCGGGCGTAAACTTGAACGCGTTCCCGATCAGGTTGTACATCACCTGCTGCAGCCTGTTTTCATCCCCTTCGACAAAAGGGAACTCATCAGGGACCGCGTTGATCATCTCTATGTTTTTCCCGGGCATGGTCGCTTTAATCACGGTCATGACGATCCCGACCAGCTGTTTGAGGTCGATCTGCTTCTCGTGCAGCGGGATGTCATTGTTTTTCAGGCGTGAGAAATCGAGAATATCGTTGATCAGGCTCGAGAGCCGCTTGCCGCTTGATACGATCAGCTTGAGGTTCTGGACCGTATTCAGGGGAAGCTGCCCGGTCACGCCGTCGATAAGGGACTCGCTGATCCCTATGATGCCGTTTATCGGGGTGCGCAGCTCATGGGAGGTGTTCGCCAGAAATTCATCCTTGAGGCTGTCGAGCGCCTGGAGCCGTTTTGAGAGCCGGTCAACCATGATGTGTTCGTTTGAAAATTTAATCGCAAGCATGACCGAGTGCGCGACGATGAACGCTGAAAACCATAACGCCATGTGGTACCCGGTGTTGATCACCTGCATGTAATGAAGCATATCGTTGATGACGCCGATAAAGACAAAAATAAACCCGCCCAGAAAAATCCTCGCGTACGGAAAGCGTTTCACAACAGCCAGAACGTTTACGGCAATCGCGAAAATTACGGTGAGACCGATTACATGCAAATACCAGGTAAACACCGTTGAATAGAAAAATGTCGATGAAAAGGGGATGATGGCAAGATAGACCAGGTGTATGCCCATAACGGCCCTGAACACTGCTGGCTTAATCATGGGCTTGAAGAAATAATAGAGAAACGTGAAAAATAGCATGACGGAAAGCGGGATCGTTGCCGTTGCCAGGCGTGAACCGACTTCAAAGGACATTTCCGGAAACATCTGCATGACATAGGTGGTCCCGGTGAAGAAGGTCCTTACCGCGATCGCGATGCAAAACAGCGCGAAATAGAGGAGCTCTTTTTCCATTCGCCTGAACGCGAACAGCACGAAATGATAAAAGCCGGCAAACAGGCATATCGCGATCAGGATCATTTCAAGGATCACCGCGTTGTTATGGCTTTTGCCGATTTTTTCCGGCGCTCCCAGCATGAAGCTCTGGCCTATCCCTGCATTGCCGTGGGCGTGGTTTTTGATCTGAAGTACGATCTCCACGATGTTTCCGTGTGACGGGAACGAGAAAACGTCCGGCTTTAAAAACCGCACCCGGCCTCCGGCGAAACTCCCGTGCCGGTCAACAAGGCTGCCGTTGATCCACAGCGAGTATTCGGAAAATATCTCCGGGGTCCTGATACTCAGCACACGGGGGAAATCGTCCGTTACTACCCTGATCCGGTAGGTCGCGACCCCGCGTGATGGAAGGTCCAGGCCCTCATATCCTGTCCAGAAAAGCGGGACCGGGTAATAACCGTCAGGGACAGGCGGGGGCTCCGTGTTGAACTCTTTGGGGTCAATCAGGCGGTTCCAGTAAAATTCCCATTCGCCGTCAAGCTTGACCGCGCCTGCCCGGCTGAAATCAATTCCCGAAAGGTCGAGCATGCCTTTTTTTGCCGCAGCAGGGCGGTCCGGTCCGGACGCGTGGCAGATACCGCCTGACGCGTAAAGGAGTATGCATAACGCAGCCACTACCGCGAGCGCTGTCATCCCCGCCCGTGCAGACATGGTCTTTATGCTGTGCCAGGTAAATCTAAAATCGGTCATTGGGGGATGTTTACCCTCTTAACAAAACTAACTTCCAATAATAAAAGTTTATAATATTCACTCATGAAGTCAATAACAGTTTCCAATTCATTTTATTTTTTACATGAAGGTAACTATACTCTTTAAATGCGCAGTGTGGGGAGAAAGAAGTGTTGTTATGAAGTTTTTATAGGAAGCTCTTCGGGACGGACTGCGGCAGGCACGGCAACCGGCACCATCTTGATGCAGAGCGGGTCCACCTTTGCCGGTGCGGGCTGGGACTTCGGTGATGAAACAGCAAACGGATCGGACGACTTTTGGGACCGCCCCTCTTTTTTCAGTGAAAAGACTTCCCCCCGATTTCGCCTTGACAGGCGGACAATCCCGTCATATATATCATTATCTTTTCATTTCGTCCCGCTATTGAGCGTTGCTCCGGATACGCGCTTCCCGGTAACGCCGCCCCGGCAAGGCCGCGAAGATATCCCGAGTCATACAGGTGCGAAAAAATGTTGGCAGCCGACGCGCCAGTAAGCAGTCGTATCGATCCGGAGTGAGGCGATCACCCCTATGCAATATATTAAAACAGGTAACCAAAATGAAACAGCCTGCATGGTCATGTGCCGCGGTTCTGATGTTTGTGTTCCTGGCAACTCCTTTATGGGCCGGGTTCCTGAAATCCGATACCATTATCACGTGCATGAGCGGTAACGGTAAAAGCGGAACAGGAAAGTTAAAGGTCGTCTGCTTTGACACGCTGTGGGAAAAAAGCGGGATTTACGAAGGGGGATGTAAAAACGGCCTTCCCCACGGCAGGGGCTCGATCCCGGACTGTACCGCCTGCAGGCGAGGGAAATCAGGCCCGATATGATTGTGCTCCTTGAGGGCATAAGCTTCACGATATACCGGAACAGTAAATGATGTCATTTCCCGGAGGACGGATGCTATGAAAAGAATACTAACCGCGGTTCTCGCAGCAATTGCTGTTGCCGGTGCCTGCTTGCCGGTCCTTGCCGGCGGGTGGACGATAGTGAAGTCCGCTGTTGTCATGGATGTCTTCAGGGAGCACGACCGGAATAAACCGAAGGTCCTGTTTCTCCCCCTGGTGCCGAAAGACAGAACTCCCCGGGACCTCTGCGATAAAATCACCGCTGACCTCGCGGCGGAACTGAAAAAGACCGGCCTCTTTTACCTGAAGGTATCGGACAACTACATGGCCGAATTGAACATCACCGATTACAGTTTCTATAATACTGCATTGAGGGATAAAATCCTTGAGCGGTGCACGCCCGATTATGTTCTCACCGGTTATGTGGCCACGGACAGCGCCACGGGTGATTATTTGATCTCTCTCCGTATCTCTGAGTTTTCCCGGTCGAATGATGAATACCACAGCGCTTTTCACGGGATGAAGGACCTTCGTACGCTTATCACGTCGCATGTGAAGAATATTAAAAGCTTAAGAATTTTCATCCCTGATGCTGACGCGAAAAGAAAACAATATGTGAGGATACTCAAAGACTATTCACCTGACAGCTACAGCCTGATCAACATCCTCATGAAAAAGTCTTCGAATTATGACGTGCTGGAATACATTCGCGGAACAGCGCCGCTGTCTTCTGAAATGAACACCGCGGTCCATGAGGGAAACCATGTATATACCCATTCCGCTGGTTTCCCCCGAACACTCTCGTATTTCATATGTTCCGGGGAAACAGTTAATGTGACCTGGACCGACGTCTTTCCCGGCAGGGACATCCAGGACGCCATACCGGAGAACCTGAGGACGTTCAGGTATAAAACCTATATCGTCGCACCGTATTCATCAAGCTCAACGCAGGACCAGGGGATTTTCGGGCTGCTCGACGAGTTTAACAGCTACTACCAGGGAACCCTGGCATCGTGCAACCTTCTGGGATATTACCAAAAAAATCTATTAAAGGACAGGATCGATCCGTACTTTGACTTTCTTTCAGGCATATACGGCACCTATTTCGCCTATTATGAATTCAAGTACTTCATCTACACGTACCTGCTCTACGCGAAGAAGAAGAGACCTTCGGTGTACCGGGACATTGTCAATAATGCCGGGTTTATTCGCGTGTTTAACAGGATTGACGCACTCTATGGTTCCCTTCTCGTGCGGATAGAGGAAATCGAACTGGAGCTGAACAAGTATCTGAATGCAAGAGGCCTGCATCTTTCGAAGAATAAAGGGTTTACCTGGATAGGCCCCATGCCCGGCTCAGGAACAGGCAGGGGCAATTTCAGCGAAACAGTCGACTTGCTCGAACAGGAGCTGAAAAAGGACATATACGTCAGGCTCGAGAAAGATGTTTTCGGCAGGTAAGATTGGGGCGCGGGGATGTTTTGAATGAGTCGAATGAAGCGGTGTAAAACCGCATAATGCCCTGTGGGGACTTGATTTTAAGCTGAGAAATTATTATCTTGAAGTTATGTGGCGTTCCCTTTTTTCACATAAAAAAGTACGGGGCGCTTTTTCCGGTAAACCGATGAAGGATGCCATTAAACCCGAGAAAGTGAAATTACCCGCGAAATGTATCGCAGGTCTTTTTTTTCTCCTGGCTGTATTTCTTTTTTGTCCCGGCTGCGACGAAGGAGGGGGAGGCGGGAAATCTTCGGCAACGCCGGAGCCCGAACCTCCCGGCGTGAATGAAATAACGTCATTCGGCTTCAACGCCGCAGACAACCCGCTGCTTTCCGAAGACATCGAAGGAACGATCAATGGCACCTCCATCGAGATTGAATTCCCCGTGATACTCGACAGGTCTGGTCTCGTGGCCAGTTTCGAAACAGCGGGCGAAACCGTGACTGTCGAATCGGTGCCGCAGGAAAGCGGCGTGACCGCCAACGATTTCACTGAGCCGGTGCAATATACCGTGACCGGGGATGACGGCACGCAGGCCGCGTACACGGTAACCGCGACGATGAAGCTCAAAATGACCTCCAGCGTCACCGATTATTTCTATTATTCCCTTGATGTATCGGCCGACGGCACAACATTGGCAGTGGGCGATTTCAATACCGGCCGAACCGGCTCGATCTATCTGTATGAAGATTATTACGGTGCCATGAAGACCACCCATATCGTGCCCGGGAGCTATACAGACGAAAGTGAGCTCGAACGGTATGGCGAAATTATTGCAATTTCGGGCAACGGGCAAGTGGTTGCGACCAGGGCAAAGGGGCCTGAAGTCAGTATTGACGGCACAACGTCACGCCGCGGCGTTGTGTACCTGTACCGCTATGAAGACGGCTCGTGGAACGAAACCGTTATCGCCCCTTCGCAGGTGAGCGCCGATGAGGTGAATTTCGGCGTTTCCATCGATCTGTCATACGACGGCAATACCATGGTGGCGGGAGCGAATTATTTCAACCGGTACACGGGATATCAGCAGTTTGTCTCTCCCTACATGAGCGGCGTGGTGTTTGTGTACAAATACGACGGCGTATCCTGGAAGGAATATGAGCCGGACCACTCAGCCCTTGGCCAGCTCGACTGGTTCGGCACCAGTGTGGCGGTTTCCGGTGACGGAAACACCCTTGTGGCAGGTGCTCCGGTGTATCCGTTCAATGACGCATGGTCGTACGCCTATGTGTTCACTTACGATGGGGTAACCGATTCATGGACCCAAGTCCAGGAGCTTGGGGGGTCGGAAAACGTCATTGACAGTCACAACGGCGGTCGCGTCGCGATCTCCGGCGACGGGAAAACGATACTCATGAGGTCCAGCAATGGGAACTTCGAATACGGTGCTGAAACATCACTGAACACCACTTACATGGTCTATATTTATGAATACACGGGTTCGCAATGGGAAGAAACGGCCATATTACGGGGATCTGAAAATTATTATTCGGTAAATTATGCATATAATATAAAAATATCCGATGACGGCAGTAGGATTTTCATAGGTGACATCGATTACGGTAATTTCGATACTGACGATAACAATTATTACGGCTGCATGTATGTGTATTCCCGGGGCGCTGGGGGATGGACCACCTGGTCCAGGGCACGGGTCAATGCCTATGATCCGGCTACCTTTGATTATCTCGGCAATGCTCTCGCGGTGACCGCAGATGGAGAAACGGTGTTTACCAGTTCCATCGAGAAAGCATGCGGTTCCACGAAAGGCGCGCTGTACATGTTCAGAATGATCGCCGGTGAATGGGTTGATTACCTGTAGCTGCACATGCCGGCCCGAATGTCGTATCTATCGCCGGGCAACAATCGCCATCTCGGCAGAGTCCTCCCGGTAATCTGAACCGCATACGTCCGAAAAGAGCTTCATTGTTTTTAAGCCATTATCTTCGAATTCATTTTTCAAAGACCCGGCGCTGAAGCACTGAAGCCAGTTGTATACCACGCGTTTCCCTGATTTTTCGATAATCGTATATTTGTCGAGCAGCACCTTTTCGTCATCGTATTTGAAGGTGTTCTGAAACGCGTAATAATCTTCCGCTGACCAGAAATGCGACAGCTGGTTGAATTCGCAGGTCCAGGTCTCTTTCCGCGCGTGATACGTGTTGAGGGAATACACATCCAGCAGAACCGAGCCGCCGGGCAGTAACGCGTCCCTGAATTTACCGAGCATGATTTTCCTCTGCGCAGGGCCCAGGGCGCAGAAGTCGCACATGATCATAACGGCAAGGTCGTATTTCTTCGACGGCACGTAGTCGAGATAATTTGACTGGATGTATTCAATATCGAGGCCCTCGTCTGCCGCAGTCCGTTTCGCGTGGTCAATCGACCGTGCCGAAAAATCGATGCCGGTTGTTGTGATCCCCTTTCGGGCGAACCGGGTCGTGTACAGCCCCGGCCCGCATCCGAAATCGATTACGGCTGAGTCTGAATCCAGGTCAAAATGCTTCACGATCCAGTCAACCGAGCGGTTGATAAAAGCGGTGTTCCGCGACGAGATGTCCACTGACCCGTTCAGGTGGTACTCGAGCATCTTTTTCGATGTGTGTTCATCCGTCCACAGGTCTGCGGCAGTGTAGCATTCAAACGGTTTTGGCCGCCGGTTTATTTCGCGCAGTTCATCGAACATTGTTGCCTCTCCTTCAGTGCCAGCATCATCGTATACACGATATAATAAATTTCACTCTTTCCGAATTTTTGGGAAAGAGAGCCACTGAGACACAGAGAGCACAGAGATATAGAAATGTCATTTCCAGCGGAAAGAAATCTATTGTACAGATTAAATTTATCATCGCTGCTCGATTCGAAATGACAGAGTAAACGTATCTCTGCCACATCCCATTTTATCCGTATTTATGCTTCAAAAAATTCAGCTCGGGCCTATATTAAAACCCTGCATCTTTCTCTGTGTACTCCGTGACCATCTTTACACATTGCTTTTTTGACATTTTAATTCCAACATTCCGGAATGAGCCATAAATTTCAACCTGAATTAATGCGGAAAAAGGTCCTTTGTCCGCCGAAATGCATTTCTGCATTACTTTCTGATAAGTGATGAACAGGCCTGAAGAAATTTTTTCATTCGTCCCTCTGAACGCTGATTATAAGGGAACTTCTTTCTGCGGGGATAGGTTTATATATAGGCGCTCTATCTGAAGGAGGTTTGCGTAAAACAGAGACAGAATGGTAATTTTTTTCATAAAAATATCAAGTGTATTGGCCAAAAAGATCATCGGCGCCGGTTCCGGTTGCCGGTCTGGACCCTGCGATTAAAGATTATGTAATCATAGGGGTTTGTTTAAGAACGATTTACATTGAGTGAGGAATGCATGAAGATAAGATTGGAATGTGCGGCAATAATATTGGGTGCGGTGCTGTTCGTTTTTGCAGCATGCGGGGATGACGGAAGCGGATCCGGCAGCGGGATTTCCGCGGGAGAGACGGAAACCTTTACTGCGGCGGGCATAAGTTTTTCCATGGTCTATGTGCCGGGAGGAAAAACCTTCCCCACGGGCACGGGTGATTCGGGGACTGCCACCGTGGCGTCCTCATACTGGATAGCCGAGACAGAGGTCACCTTTGAGCTGTGGGATGAGGTGGCCCTTTTGGATGGATACGCCTTTGCCAATACGGGAACTCTGGGCAACACTGGAAGCGGCAGCACACAGCAGCCGGTGACCACGGTCAACTGGCGGGACGCCATGGTATGGTGCAATGCCCTTACCGAGTGGTATAACGCGCAGAACGGCACGGCTTACGAATGCGTCTACACCTACTCGGACGCGGTGATACGAGATTCACGGGACACTAACGCAGACGCCTGCGATAACGCGGAAGCGGGCTCAAATGCGACGGGATTCAGGCTGCTCGCGAGCGATGAATGGGAGCTCGCGGCCCGGTGGCGCGATGACGCGACCAATGCCGTGAACGGGTACAGCAAACCGTATTACACAACCGGCAGTTCCGCGAGCGGTGCAACGGCGGATTCTAGTGATACTACGGCAACCGGCCTTGTGGCATGGTATGTGAGCAACAGCAGTTCAACAACCCATGCGGTAAAGGGAAAGCTCGCGAACGCGCTTGGCCTGTATGACATGAGCGGCAATGTGTGGGAGTGGTGCTTTGGCGTGAGCGTGTCCGACCGCGTAGCCCGGGGCGGCGACTGGCACAGTGACACAGACTATCTGCGGGTGGGCTGGGGGAGCCAGTACAACGACCCGGACTGGGAGGACGGGACCCTGGGGCTTCGCATCGCGAGGTCAGCTGACTGATAAGTGCGGTTTGGCCGGCATCGGTTGGCATTATATGCCCGGTGTCGGCCTTTGCCTGTCTTAGTTTATATAGAGCAGAAAATCGGTAACAACATGCCCGATGATCAGGGGCCATAAATTTTTAAACTTGGCGAAAATCAAGGAGCAGAGCGCGCCGAAAAGGAAGGTCGCGAACAGATTTTTAATGCCGCTTTCCCAGTGAACGGATGAAAATATTACCGATGAAGAAATAATATAAATCACTGTCCGGTATTTCATCTTTTCGATAATTTTCCAGAACAGCCCCCGGTAATACAATTCTTCGACTATGCCCGCGGTCAATGAATAAAACAGTATGGCGCACATTCTTTCGTTGCCCTGCGCGGGTATTGTATTATGGTATGAGAAGTTTTGCCTGAGATAATCTACCGGAAAGAGAATGTCGGCTGTGTGATAAAAAAAATCATAAGCATTGGGAAGGATTGTTGAAACGATTACGGTCAGGCTCACTAAAAGAAAAATATTTGTTGTTTTGTTAAGCCTGCGGCTTGCGGATGAATTGATTCCCAGGTCATGTGCGGTAAAAAAATTTTTTCTGATTCCGCAGGTAAAGATCAGCAGGGGGATGATAACCCATGTCAAGACCTCCATTGACCAGAACAGCGCCGGAGTTTTTATGATGACCGGATTGTATATCCCGTTCAGTTCAAACGGCAGAATGCCACAAGCAAACAGTATAAGGAGCTTCTTTTGAGTGTTCATATTATAATGTATTTCTTATATTAATGCCCGGGTATTGAAAAGCAATAAACCGGCTGCTGTTCAATATTGTAACAAATAGTTGCTGCAGGATGTGCGGCACTGTCAGAGTGACGTATAATAAATATACTATCGAAGACGATTTCCGGAAAGCAAGAATTTAATCTAAAAATACCCGCCAAAAGAACGCCCCGTGAAGGGGGCGTGAGAAAGGTGAGATGGCTCAGGAGTATCGAAAATATACAGGCCCCTTTGATGGCGGGCAGCAATTTCGGGCCGGGCGTGATCCTACTTCAGTATCGCGCCCTCGGATGCTGAACTGACATATTTGACGTAGCGGCGGATATATCCCGGGGGAAGTTCCCGTTTGAAGGGCTTCCACTGTTCCTTTCTTTTTTTCAGCTCTTCGTCGGAAACATGCAGCTCGAGCTTTCTTCCGGGAATGTCAATGGATATCTCGTCGCCGTCTTTCACCAGGGCAATGGGGCCGCCCTCGTACGCCTCGGGGGACACGTGCCCGATGCAGGGCCCTTCGGTGCCGCCGGAGAACCGGCCGTCGGTGATGATCGCCACCCTGCGGACTCCGGCGGAGGAAAGGCCCATGGTCACGGCCAGGGTCTCGGGCATGCCGGGCCCGCCTTTGGGGCCTTCGTTTCGTATTACGATTATTTCGTTTTCTTTGATCGACTTATCCCTCAGCGCGGTCAGGCAGTCGCTTTCGGCCTCGAAGACCCGGGCCCGGCCGGTGAACTGTTTCATGTCATCCGACACGGCTGACTGTTTGATCACCGACCCTTCAGGGGCCAGGTTGCCGTACAGGATCACGGTGCCGCCTTCGGGCATGAACGCGTTTTTCCTGTCGGGAATCACTTCGGGGTCGGCAACTGACACGAAGGGGAGAATTTCGCCCCAGGTCATGCCCGTGGTGGTGGGAGCGTCCCCGTGAATGTCTTCTTCGAGCATCTTCATGAGCGCGGGCACGCCGCCTGCCATGTAAAAATCGATCATGCCGTGAGGCCCGTTGGGCATGAGCCTGCACAGCGTGGGGATCTTTGTGTTGAAGTCGTTGAACTTCTTCAGGGGAAAATCAATGCCCAGCTCATGGGCGATTGCCGGAAGGTGCAGCGCCGTGTTGGTTGAGCCGCCTATGGCCAGGTCAAGAATAAGGGCGTTTTCCAGTGACTTCTCGTTCAATATCTTTCTCGCGGTGAATTCCTCTTCGATCATTGAAACAATGCGCTTGCCTGCGTTCCTGGCCCACAGCAGTTTTTTCGAGTGGAACGCCGGGACATTGGCTGAGCCGGGAAGGGTAAGACCCATGGCCTCGACAAGGCACTGCATGGTATTGGCGGTGCCGATGACCTCGCATGACCCGCATGAGGCAACGGTGATGGTCTGCGCCTTTAGCAGAATTTCATCGTAATCAAGGTTCGATATGCTCTTCTTGCTTTTGGGATTGAAGCGGATCTGGAAAGCGCTGGGCCCGCCGGTGACGAAAATGGTGGGAAGGTCGAGGCGCGCGGCCGCCATGAGCATGCCGGGGATGATCTTGTCGCAGCTGGCGACCATGACCAGGCCGTCGAAGAACATGCTGCGGCAGTGGGTCTCGATTATGTCCGCGATCAGGTCGCGCTGGGCAAGCACAAAGCGCATGCCGCTGTTGCCTTCGGTGTACCCGTCGCAGGGAGCGGGCACGTTGAATTCCATGGGAATGCCGCCTCCGGCGTATATCCCTTCTTTGACTTTTTCCGCGATATTTCTCAGGTGCATATGGCCGGGGTTGAAGTCGGTGTGTGAGTTCGCTATCCCGATTATGGGTTTTTGTTTCAGGTCCTCCATGTCATGGCCAAGGCCTTCCATGAAGCCCATGCGCACGGTGCAAATGGGGAAATCGCTGGTGTCGAACATGGGTTTACTTTTTGGTTTTTTCATGTTAAGGCTCCCTCCGGGGTCTGAAATGGAATATTTTATTGACACGATGAAAATAATGTCGATAATAGCGTATTGTGTGCGTTATTGTCGTCATTCTGTCAAGTAAATAACAGAGCTTCATTATAAAATATCATTTTAAGGGAGGATGTCGCGGACTGCCCGTTATCGGAAGGGGAGGGGAATTGAGTCCCTGATTAAGATTTTTTTATGGTGAGAGTATCGACCTTCAGTTATGGTATTGATTTACTGGACCCTTTCGCGGTATGTCAGGTGAATCGCTCGAGGTCTTTTTTAAAAATATAGTTTCTCCATCCGGATTCTTTTAATTCATTATCCAGATACCCGTCACGAACAAAGCTGAATCCGTATTTTTCCGCTTCAGATACAATGGAGCCTTTGTCATAAAGGTAAACAGTTCTGTTATACTTCACACTGTTAATTTCCAGGTTGCTGTATTTTTCACTCGTCCCTTTTCCGTCTAATAAGATAATATCCAGATAGCCGCTGTTTTTTAAAACAGTGCTGATACTTTTTAAAACCAATGATAATTCGGAAGGTGATATATGGATCAATGATGCACAGGCGAAAACACCATCAAAAACTCCGATGTCATCACCCAGATTTCTCATGTCTCTTATTTCGAAGTTGCATTCCGGACATCGCATCCTGGCGATGTTAATGCATTCTTCGCTGAAATCGATTCCGGTAACGGTTGCCCCGGCGCGTGCGAGTCTCATGCTTTCGTGTCCAGGGCCGCATCCCAGATCAAGTACCAGGGGCTTTACCGGAAGGAAGGACATAAAGTCATTGATTGTCGGCATCAACAACTCATTGGGATACCATTCGTCAGCAGTTGATTTTGCTGTTGCGTCATAGAAGGCTTTTATGCTGTCATTCATCGTCTTTTATAGTTATTTAAGTATGGCATGCGATTTTTTCAAGGCTAGAGCGCGGACGTGCTGGTCTATTGAACGTTTTCCGTCCATTTCAGATGTTTCAATCGGGAAATACTGAAAAGGCTCCCTGTCGAGTTTTCGCGCTATTTTAATAAAATTATTGTTCATGTATCTCCCGAAACTTGTAAATGACCTTCCGCCTAAAAGACTTTTTGCCTGAAGATGGCAGAAACCCTTGAGGCCGAGTTCTATCAGTCCCGGGAGCCAGCCGTTTTCAAGATAATTCACTAAATGCCGGTCATCCATCCACCCTGACTTCACATAGGAGTTGTCAATGATGAGATGTTTCACGCGCCGGTCATCATGCAGTACCTGCAGCATGACATCCCCCCCCTTCTTCTATTTCGCGGTAATAGGGGAAATCTCTCCACACTATCAGAAGGATTTCAGGTTCCGCCTCGCTCCTGAACGCGGTGAACTTTTTCTGCTTCTGGGGGGAAAGTATCAGGTGAATACTTGTAAACAGGATGTCTCCGACTGACTCTTTTTCCGGGGGATTGCAATTGGTTAATTTTATCTCATGAAACATGCCCGCCCTGCCCAGGTCGATTAACCGGGTTGCATTTCTGTTTTTATCGATAATTCGCGGGTAATTATATGTTTGTTCCATTAAAACATCCGGCTTGAGTATATAATAATAGAGTTTGATCCTTGATGTAAATCATATTTTTGCAGGCTGAATATTTTTATAAGATTTCGGTTAACGGAAATCTTTTCATAATACGACGGGGCTGTTTTATCTGGCGGAATGGATTAATTGCAATTCGCTGATATACTTTTTTTGAATAACGAGGACGGTGTGCCGGAAATTCTCGACCGCTGGTTGCCTGTATCGAACACGGTGCGCGATTAATTTATAAGATGATGCCGGGCTTTATCTGTTTATGCCGCCCATAGTCATAAAGTAAAATTTAAAAAGAGGGATGTGATTAACGGCATCCCTCTTCTTATTCGTTTAGCGAGTGAACTGCGACATGAACTCCCATGACATCTCGGCGACATCAATGTCACTCCTGCCGTAAAGGTCGTTGTGGCCGCCATAGGCAAGCGTGCAGAGCTCGACCACGCTGCCATTTTCGCATGACGTGAAGGTTTTACAGTAGCTCGATCCGTAATACGTGGTTTCTGATGATCCGCTGCATCCATCGGCTTCGGCCCAGTTTGAAAAGCTTTTTTTGGCCGACATATAATATTCTTCCTCGAATGGAATGATGCCGCCGTAATAACTGATGGTCATATCCAGCGTTCCATGGAACTGAAGAACCGGAACGGGATAGGAAGGAAGTTCGTCCGGGACCAGCACCGGCATTGATTTCGGTGTTACCGCGGCAAACACATCAGCCGCTTCCCGGCCGCATCGGTGTGCAAGGCCTGCGCCGTTCGAATGGCCGTGGGCGTACACCCTGGTTTCGTCAATGGCGCAGCGGTTAGACAGTTCGCTTACGATGTCCCGCGCGAGCCCCACGTCGTCGAGGTTTTTGTTCTCGGCCGCGCCGCAGCATGCCTCGCCGGCGTTCCAGCTGTGGACGCCAGTGAGGCCGTATCCTTCCGGGTAGGCCGCGATGAAATGTTCCCGCTCGGCAATTTCAAGGAAACCGTCGGTGTCCATCTGGTTCAGCGCGGTGTCCATGTATCCGTGGAATACCAGAAGCAGCGGCACGTCTTCAGTCCCGTCATAGGTAGAAGGAACATATACATATATCTTTCGCTTGATATCATTTTTATACAGGTAGATGATCCAGTTCCCAGATTGCAGTTCACCGTCCGGGGCCTCTGTCCAGTCAGTTTCGTCACAGCCGATAAACGTGATAGAAATTGAAAAAATGATTACGAAAAGCAATATTTTTAAGATTTTCATAATCCCTCCCTCAAATGAATTTTGGAAAATTGACCGACCGTCCGTTTTATTTAATCCGGGTTTACACTGATTAACTAATCATAATCTGATTAATAGGAAGGCGTTTTCTGATAACGTTGTTCAAATCTTGTTCAGGCAGTGTTTCATGGATGGGGCTGACCTGAAAAATGTTCGTTGAGTGAATTTCGTGAAGTCCGGGCTTGCAGGGATTAGTACAAAGATAAGGCGCGAAGGCGGATGTTTGCTGCTGCCTGTTCCCGTGCAGGGCTTAACGTCCCGGCATGCCGCCTCCTGGGCCGCCGCCTCCGCCGGAAGGCCCTCCCTTGCCGTCGGGCCCCCCTCCAGCCGGTGCGCCGGGAACGGTGCTGTCGTTCCAGAAAGGTGTGCCGTCATAGTTGCGCAGCAGAATTTCTCTGTCACCGTTTTTAATCCACTTCGCAACGATCATCGGTTTCTTTTTTATCATTACCTGCGACCCGATGACCTCGATAACATCCCCTTTCTTGAATTCCATGGTCGGCGGGATGAACCACCGGGGTGCCACATATACTGTTGTTAGAATTTTCCTGAATTTCGTGCGAAGATATATGCCGGTACTTTTTCCAGTCGCATGCTGCCAGTCGGCAGTGATCACTTTTATGATGGTTCCCGTAAGCTGGGTGACTGTTGAAGAATTATATATAGCGCATTCCGGGTCTTGCTTTTTTTTATCACGCAGTTGAACAGCGCTGCCTTCATGGGGGGCGCTTTTCGGTAACGGGTCAGGCTGCGCCAGGGCTGTTGCGCACATGAACAGAGACAATGTTGCTGCCAGAGCTGTGTTTGGTGTCAAATTGAACTACCTCGTGTTTGAATTTGCGTAAGTATATGGTTAACCTCTGGTTTTAATCACTGGTTTCAAAGAAAGTTTTATGTATGCTCAGAGTAAATGTCCGGGGCAGGGCAATCAATAAACGGCATGTCATGCGCCATGTTTGGTTTTACACCCGACCATCTCCGTCTGGTTTCTTTTGTTTTATTCTACAATATGCCTTGATAAAAAATTTGTTCAATCCAGGTTGAAATGATATAATAGACAAGAACGCTGGTTAAGGAATATGTTACTGCTTTTTTAAAACTCGTCATTTCTGAGTCATCGCGTCTACCGTCTTAATAGACAGCTTCACTGTTCGGAAGTGCAGAATGTATCTGGGTTTGTTCTCCAAAACACCGAAGAGGTTTAACATAACGTGTCTGTGTTTTATACCACGCATCCGGCAGTTTTCCTGGTGGCAGTTTCGGCCATGGGCCTGATTCTGTGGGGTTTTATGGCCAGGAGATCAGCCTGCGTTATACTCATCCTGCTCGTTTCACCTTTTATTACAACCAGCCTTTATGCCGGTTATGACAGTTCCCTTCGCGTTGATATTAACTTTTCCGCAATGATTGATGAGCGTTTTAAATTTTTATCATACATGTTTCAGCAGATTAATAACAACATGTCTGATTGCAATTATCTTGAGCTCGGGACCGGGCTTCAGTATATGACGTGTTTAAGAGGACTTTCTTTTCTCGTTTATTATCAGCAGGCGTATTCGAAAAACGGCGCACGTCAGTGGCTGCTTGAACAAAAACCAAGTATAAACATGAACATGTCAGCTGTTTTTTCGCATTTTAAAATATCAAACCAGGTCAGGTACGAGTACAGAATAACTTCGGAATGGCATGATTTCAGGATAAAAAACTATCTTGAAATTTCTCTCCATGATATTATGCTTCACCCCTATACCGGCTGGGAACTTTTTTACGAAAATCATGATAAAAGTTCTTTGCTTAATAGAATTAAAGTTGGTATTATCCAGAACGTTTATAGAAGCATTTCCCTGGGGACCTATTATAGAATCGATTTTTTAATTAAAAAACAATGGGAATTCACGAGACATCTCGTTGGATTCAAGGTCGCGATCAGTTATTAATTATGAAGAGCAGACCGGAACAGAATAAACAAGCGTTTCACCCTCATGCTTTCCTGCGAAGCATTCGTTTTCCGTGTATGGTTTTAGTTATTATATTTCTTTTACTTTTCGGAACAGCTTCATCTGAGGCCGTTAACCGGATTCTGACTGTCGGCCTTTATGAGAACAGCCCCAAAGTATTTACCGATGAAAACGGTAAACCGTCCGGGATTTTTATCGATATCATTGCATACACAGCCGGAAAAGAGGGCTGGGAACTCAAATATGTGCCGGGTACCTGGGATGAAGGACTGAGCCGGCTCGAAAAGGGAGAAATTGACATCATGCCCGACGTCGCGTATTCAGCAGAGCGTGAAAAAAAGTATTCCTTCAATAAAGTCCAGGTCCTTTCATCATGGTATCAGGCATATGCCCGCAAGGGAAGCGGCATTCATTCCATTCTTGACCTGAATGGGAAAAGGATCATTGTTCTGAAAAAATCGGTCCAGCAGGAGGCCTTTAACCGGTTCAGCAGCGGGTTCGGGCTCAACATGGATATTGTTTCTGTTTCTGATTACAAAACCATGTTTGAGATGCTTTCCATGGGTGAAGCGGATGCCGGGATAACCAACCAGTTTTACGGGTCGGTGCATGCGAGGAAGTACGGGCTCGCGGATACCGCGATAGTCTTCGCTCCTTCTTCACTTTTTTTCGCTACAAAAAGAAACACCAATGTCAATTTGTTGAATGCGATCGACCGAGATCTTGCTGAGCTTAAAAAAGACACTGGCTCCTTATATTATCATTCTCTGAGAAAGTGGACGTCAGAAGAAATTCCCTTCAGTATCCCTTCATGGCTGAAGTTTATTGTTCTTGCTGCCGGCGCTGGCCTGCTTTTGAGCATGGGGGGAAGTTTTATTCTTAAACATCAGGTCAACGTACGCACCCGAGAATTGAAAGAAATCAATGCCGAGATGGAACAGCGCATCGTTGAACGGACAGCCGAGCTTGCCGAGGCAATGGAGCGAGCGCAGGACGCCGACCGGTTGAAGTCAGCGTTTCTGGCGACCATGTCGCATGAACTGCGGACGCCGCTGAACTCGATTATCGGGTTTACCGGGATTATGCTCCAGGGCCTTGCCGGGCCGCTCAACAATGAACAGACCCGGCAGCTTTCCATGGTACAGAACAGCGCCAGTCATCTTCTGAGCCTGATCAACGATATTCTTGATATTTCCAAGATCGAGGCCGGGCAGCTTGAAACCAGGTCGGAACCGTTCGACATGAGGGAAGCAATTGAAAGTTCGCTTCGTACGGTAATGCCCCAGGCAGAAAAGAAGGGTCTTCCCCTTGAGGCTGTTATCGCTTCTGACGTCGGTATGCTGAAAAGCGACCGCCGCCGCATTGAACAGATTTTAATCAACTTAATGGGGAATGCGGTCAAGTTTACCGACAAGGGGACGATTCGCGTTGAATGCAGGACTGAAAACGGATGGCTTGTTACGGCAGTCAGCGATACCGGGATCGGCATTGAATCCCGTGAAATGGAAAAACTTTTTCTTCCGTTCCGGCAGATCGATACCGGCCTTGCCCGCCGCCATGAGGGTACGGGCCTCGGGCTTTCGATCTGTAAAAGGCTGGTTGAAATGCTCGGAGGAACGATCGGCGTTGAAAGTGAAATCGGGAAAGGAAGCACCTTTACTTTTTGGCTGCCGCTGCAATTGAATACGTGAATTCTGTACCGCAGCAGCGCGGCCCGGCTTTTCTGCCAGGGAGGTTTTGTGAAAAAAATCCTTATTATTGAAGACAACGAGCAGAATCTCTATCTGCTGACTTTTATACTTGAAAAAAACGGGTATGGCGTAATCCAGGCGCGTGACGGAAGGTCGGGCATTGAACTGGCGATAAAAAATATTCCGGACCTCATTCTTCTTGATATCCAGCTTCCGGTTCTTGACGGATACGCGGTGGCGCGGGAATTGAGGAAACAGCAGGCCCTGTATGATGTTCCGATTGTTGCCGTTACCTCATATGCGATGACCGGAGACCGGGAGCGTACGTTAGAGGCCGGGTGCACGGGATACATGGAAAAGCCCATTGATCCTTTGACTTTTATGGAAAAGATCGCACAATATTTATGACAGGATAGATGAAGCCGTATCAGGGAAGCGGTCATGTTTTTTGGGGGGATGTTTTATGAAAAAAATTCTCATTGTTGACGACAATGCTGAAAATATATACCTGCTTGAGACGCTGTTGTCCGCTCACGGTTATAATGTCATCACCGCAGTAAATGGCGTCGAGGCCCTTGAGAAAGCGCGGGAGAACACGCCCGACCTGATTATATCCGACATCCTTATGCCCGGAATGGACGGTTTTACCCTCTGCAGGGAATGGAAAAAAGACGGGCAGCTGCAGCATATCCCCTTTGTTTTTTATACCGCGACCTATACTGAAAAAAAAGACATTGACTTCGGCCTTGACCTGGGCGCCGCCCGTTTTCTTCTCAAGCCGATTGAACCGGAAAAATTTATTATTGAAATTAAAGAAGTGCTTGAAGCTGCCCTGACAGGAAGCCTGATGACGCATGGAATCGGTGTTGAGAATGAGACCGCGTATTACCGGCTGTACAACGAGACCTTGATCCGCAAGCTTGAAAAAAAAATGCTCGATCTCGAAAAGCTCAGCCGTGAACTGGAGCGTGATATCGCTGAGCGCAAGCAGGCAGAGGAAGCCCTGAGGAGAAGCGAACTGCTGCTCTCCCGCGCTCAGCGCATAGCCCGCCTCGGCCACTGGGAATGGGATATTGCCGCCCAGAAGCTTTTCCTTTCTGATGAAATCTACCGTATCTTCAGCGTGCCGAAAGATCCCGACCTTTCTCTTGATCAGATTTTTACCATGGTCCATCCTGACGACCGGCAGAAGAACAGGGAACTCATGGATCGCCTCATGGCGGGTGAAGATCATGGCGAGATTGAATTTAAGGCCATCACTCCAGACGGCCGCGTGAAATATGTTTGCCAGTTCGCTGAAGTCAGCCGCGGCCCTTCTGGAGCGGTTGATGCCATAATGGGAACCATGCAGGACGTGACCGGCCTCAAGCGCACTCAGGAGCAGCTTGAGCGGATGCTGAAAGAAAAGGAAGTTCTCCTCAAGGAGCTGCATCACCGTGTCAAGAACAACCTGCAGGTGATCTGCAGCATGATCGGCCTTCAGGAAAAATATATCGTTGACGAGAAAGACCGCTGGCTGATCAGGGATGCCGGCAGCCGTGTTCGTTCAATGGCCATAATTCACGAGAGGCTCTATCAGAATGAGATGTTTTCAATGATAAATATTTCAGAGCATCTCTCCCAGCTTCTCTGTGACATCCTGATAATGTACAAACAGCCCGGTCAGGAAATAAATATCGTCAATAACACTGAAGACCTGGATCTGGATGTAAACTACGCGATACCCTGTTCACAGATTATCACTGAACTGGTAACCAACTCCCTGCGGCATGCGTTCCCTGGCAGAGACCGGGGCGAAGTGGTCATAGGCCTGAAAAAAAATGATGAACGGCAGTATACCCTGACCGTGAGGGACAACGGCATCGGCCTGCCCGCGGACTTTGAATTTCCGGGCAGGGATTCACTGGGGCTGACCCTGGTCGCGATTATGGTTAAACAGATAAAAGGCGACCTGGAAATAATCCGGGAGAACGGACTCCAATATGTTATTACGTTCAATACCGGGGAAAAATTAAAGATCGTTGCCGGCGTAAAGGATTTCTAGCGGCGATTATCGCATACCCCCTGCGCCAATGCTGCAGCATTGCGCTTAAAACTGCATCTACACCGCGCGGTTTCCTTATAATCTCAAGAAGCGGCAAAAACTATTGACATCCCTTTATGCATGATTATTAATTACTGAAATTTTCCGGAAGTCTGCATTGTGTCAGCAATCAGTAATGGTAATTAATTCAGGATGCTCTTTTAGTGGATAATCATAAGGATGTCAGCATTGAAGTGCGCGGCCTGGTCAAGTCCTACCGCGGTTCCGGGGAGGATGCCCTGAAAGGGGTTGATCTCCTTGTGCGGAAGGGTGAATTTTTCGGCCTTCTCGGCCCCAATGCCGCGGGAAAGACCACGATGATATCCATTATGTGCGGCCTGCTCAGCATAACCAGGGGGGATGTTTACGTCAGCGGCATTGACATAAAAAAGAGGCCCGGCGCGGTGCGCAGCCTGATCGGCCTGGTCCCCCAGGACATTGCCCTGTACCCGGCCCTGACCATCAGGGAAAACATCGAGTTTTTCGCCCGCATGCACGGCCTTGAGGGAAAGTCCCTGAAAGAGAACGCGGGCAGGGCCCTTGACACGCTTCAGCTCGGCCAGCACGCGGGAAAGAAAGTTGCCGCGTGTTCCGGCGGGATCAAGCGCAGGGCGAACCTGGTCGCGGGGATGATTCACAGCCCCGGGCTGGTGTTCCTTGACGAGCCCACGGTGGGCGTGGACGTGCAGTCGCGCAACCTGATATTCGAATATGTGCGTGAGCTTAACGCGGGCGGCACCACCATCATATATACAACCCATTACATGGAAGAGGCCGAGGACCTCTGCTCCAGGGTGGTGATCATCGACGACGGAGGTGTGGTCTGCGACGGCGTACCTGCCGCCCTGATCGCCGAAAAAGGGTGCCGTGACCTGGGAGAGCTCTTCCTCTCGCTTACCGGGAAACAGTTGCGGGAATAGACATGAAACTTTTAGCGGTGATAAAAAAAGAGGCGCTTCTTCTCGGGCGCGATATAGCGGGCCTGGTGATCCTTTTCATCATGCCCGTGTTCCTGGTCATTGTGGTGACCCTTGCCCAGGAAGGCACCCTGAGCTCCATACAGGAGAGCAGGATTCCCATGCTTTTTCTCGATAGAGACCGGGGCCGGGTAGGCTCTTTCATCGAGAAGGGCCTTGCCGAGTCCGGGTTTTTCACGGTGATCAGCGAAAAAGAGGGACTCCCCTTTACTGAAGAAGAAATCACGGGCGCTATTGCCCGGGGCGACTACCAGATCGGCATTGTCGTTCCCGAAGGGGCGACCCGCCTTGCGGAAAAGCGGGCGCGGGAGCTTGCCCGGCGCTCAATGGCGGACAAAAAGGTCCTTGATGAGTATTTCAGGAACACCGGCAGCCTCACGGGCGTTGTGCTGTACTTTGACCCCGCGGTGCGCGATTCCTACCGGAACGCGGTGACGAGCTCGCTGCAGCGCCTGGTTCAGGGCGCGGAGATAAGGCTGCTCATCGATAATTTTTTCGCGCTGTTCAAGTCCGAGATGGACGCGCAGATACAAAAGAACATTGAAAAATACGGCAGAAAAGACATCGCCATGCGGGTCCCTGACATAAATTTTCCCTGGAAGCCCGGGAGCCTGATCTCGATCAAAGAGGTGTTCGCGGCGAACCATGAGGCCGAGGTCGTGCCCAGTATGGTGCAGAACAATGTTCCGGGCTTCGCGCTCTTCGCCATGTTTTTTATCGTGATCCCGCTTTCGGGAAGCCTTATCACCGAGCGGGGCAGCGGCACCGCGAGCCGGCTGCGCACCCTTCCCGTGTCGCCCCTTGTTCTGTTCACGGGAAAGATCATCCTTTATGTCGCGGTGTGCCTGGTGCAGCTTTCACTGATGATCGCGGTGGGGACTTTCCTGCTCCCCCTTGTCGGCATTCAGGCCCTGGTCATGGGAAACAACTTCGGCGCGCTTGCCGTTGCCGCGCTGGCCTCGGCCCTCGCGGCCGTTGGTTTCGGCATGGCGGTTGGCAGCATCGCGGGCTCAATCGCCCAGGCCTCAATGTTCGGCTCGGTAATGGTTGTGATCATGGCGGTCATGGGCGGGCTGATGATCCCGGTGTATCTCATGCCCCGCGCCCTTGATATCGCGGGCAGTTTCGTGTCGCCGATCCGGTGGGGCATTGACGCCTTCCTCGACCTTTTTGTCAGGGGCGGCGACCTGAAGTCAATCGCGCCGTCTGTCATCCGTCTTGTTGTATTTTTTTGTTTTACCCTGGTCCTGTCCCTTGCGGCTACGCGCAGGAGGCAGTAAACAGTGACAAAGCCCCAGGTAGACTGAGGAGGTATTGATGAAAGAAAAAGAGGTTCGCGTTGAGGGCAAGGACACTCACCAGCTCATCATGTATGTTGAGAAAGAGGACGGTTCGTATGATTCCATAATGACCGGCTCCTATCTCGTGAAGAACTATGTTGATGATTTCTGGGAAAAGAAACAGCGCCTTGAGCAGGAGTTCCTTGAAAAAATAAAAAACGGCGAGGTCAGCCCCATAGCGCTGTACATGATGCTCGAGGAGCTCACTGAAATCGAGCTGGCCGGCAGGGTGGGCATTTCGGTACGCAAGGTCAGGAAGCACCTGAAGCCGGAATATTTCGAGACCATGACTCTTAAGACCCTGAAGCGCTACGCCGAGGTCTTTGATGTTCCGGTCATCAATCTTTTGCAGGCGATCGTGACAAAAAAAAGTGGTTTACAAATAAGCATTGAAAAAACAAACAATCCCCTGTTCTGTTTTTTGAGAGTGGAAGGCAACTAACATGAATAAAGTGAACGATCTGGTCATCCCCTTTAAGCACCGCATGTTCGCCCACTGCGAGTCGGGCACGGTTGCCGGCCTGCTCAACCACGCGGGCCTTGAAATTTCCGAGCCCATGGTTTTCGGCATATCAAGCGGCATCCTTTTCGCGTATTACAAGCCGCCGGCGCTTCCGTTTCCCATGATCGTGGTCCGCAACTTTCCGGGGCAGATGATGCGGGGCGTTTCCCGCAGGCTCGGCGTGAAGTTCAAGACCGCGCGGTATAAAAACCAGGCCAGAGGCGAGCAGGCCATTGACGCGCTTCTGGATAAAGGTATCCCCGTGGCGTGCCGTGTCGATTTTTTCTACATGGATTACCTGCCGCCCTATATGCGCGCCCATTTCAATTTTCATTTTCTCACGATCGTGGGCAGGAAGGGCTCGAAGTTCCTGGTGAGCGACTGTTATTCGACCGAACTGGCCGAGCTCGAGCGTGACTCCCTGAGAAAGGGCCGCTATCCCGGCGGCAGCTTTGACCCGAAGGGTTTTCTTTTTTACCCGGTACGGGTCCCGACAGACCCCGACATTGACCGCGCGATCAAAAAGGGAATCAGGGCCGCCTGTTTCAATATGCTCAGGCTGCCGGTCCCCTTTCTCGGGATCAGGGGGATCCGCCTTTTTTCGAAGAAGATAATGGACTGGCCGGGCATGGCGCGCAATGATGATCATCTTTCGCATGAAGTGATGAAGATAAACATCCTGCTCGAAGACCAGGGCACCGGCGGTGCCGGGTACCGCTTTATGTACGCGACCTTTCTTCGCCAGGCTTCTGAACGGCTGGGAAGGCCCGAGCTTAAAGAGATGTCTGAACGGATGATGCTCGTCGGCGACGACTGGCGGAGGATATCGATCCACGCGGCGCGTATGGGAAAGAACCGCGATTTCGCTGAAGAAAAATTCAGGGAGCTCAGCGGCAAGATCAGCAGGCAGGCTGACGCTGAAGAGTTGTTTTTCACTGACCTGGCTAAAATTGCCAGAACATTATAGATAAAGCATTGCTAAATTGCATAACGAACATTACATTTTGACGAGGTGATTCATGGAAGTCCAAGTAACCAAGGAACTGAAGCAGGAGATCAAGGTGCTCATTCTTGAGTCTCTGAACATCCCTGACGTAACCCCAGAGGATATCGAGGATGACGCTTCTCTCTTTGAAGACGAAAATTTAGGCCTTGATTCGATTGACGGCCTTGAAATAGTCATGGCGCTGCAGGAAAAGTACGGCGTCAGGATTGACGATCAGAACCAGGCGCGCTTCATACTCAAATCGATCAATACCATTGCCGAATTCATCGCCAAGGAATTGAGCAAGAAGTAACATCATTCCTCTCTCCATAGGGGCCGGTCCTGACGCGGGTTTCTATGGAGCGGGGACGAATATGTCATTCGCAACTCCGATGCCGTCCTTCAGTTTTGTCTGCAGCACCAGGGAAAAAACAGTTTTATGGATCCTGTCCTGCCCGAACCGGGGCAGATAGTAGATTATGTTTTTCATGATCTGCTGAAAGGAGAACCCCCGCGCGGTTATGTGCTTCAGCGCCGTGTAAATATCGTCATCGGTGATGTTCGGGTTGCGGTAGTTTACCAGCTTGGTTTCGTCGAGCTTGTTTTCTTTTTTTAACCGGTCATACAGCCGTGTTCCCGGAAGCGCCGTTACGGGAAAGATCACCGGTATGATGTTCATGTCCATGCAGAAGTCAAGAGTGCGGTAATAGGTGTCGATCGTGTCGTCATCGTAGCCCAGCACGAACCATCCGGATATGATGATTCCCAGGTCCTGGATAAAGCGGATGTGTTCCTTCATCGTGTCAAGGGCGCTGCCGGCAGATGAAAGGCCCATTTTTTTTATCGCGCCGCTTTTTTCCAGCGTTGACGGATTGACTGATTCCATGCCGATCGCGGCGTAGAGCAGCCCGGCCTTTGCCGCCGCGGTTATGACCCTGCGCCCCTTTTCGTGGGAAACGGCATCCAGCGTGCCCTGTCCGGTCCAGTACCGTTTCTTTTTCAGGCCGGCGATCGCTTCATAGAGTTCCAGGTAGTAGTCATAGGTCGAGGGCCTGCCGAATACGGAGTCGTCGAGGATATAGTAATAGTTCCTGAAGGTGTCGATTTCGGCGATCACGTCCTTTACCGGTTTGGGCCTGAACTCCCTGCCGAATATCGACGGCACCGAGCAGAAGTCGCAGTCCATGGGGCAGCCCCGGGCCGCGAACACCGTGTCAAAGCGGTAACGCCGTTTGTACAGGCTCCTGAGCGGCATCGAATTGTTTATGAATCGTGGATAATGTTTCACCTGGAAGAGCGAGTGGCCGCGCGCGTCAAAGGGTTCGGGCGAGGCCACGTAAAAATCCCTGAGCCTGTTCTCCTGTGCGTCCTTGACTATGACCGGCCACAGATCTTCCCCTTCACCAACAGCGACCGCGTCGGCGAATTCCTTTGCCCTGAACGGCACTGATGATATCTGTGGGCCGCCGAGCACCACCCTGGCGCCTCTGCTGCGGAATTCGGACGCTATCTGGTAGGCCCTGTTTTCGGCTGAATAGCGCGCGCTGATGCCGACCAGGTCAACGGGTTCGTTGAAGTTCACATCGTCATCCCATAAAAGGTCAATAAGGGTGTAATCATGCTCGGGTGCGGTCCCTGCGAGAATGGGCAGAGACAACGGCATAAACGGGTCGTTTTTTCGCAGGGGGTCGTCTGGTGATGCTGCGAGAATCAGCTTAATCTTCATAAAGTGTCCTTTGAGGGGATGGAGGGTCAGGCCTTCACCGGATACTTAATAATCAGTATCATTTTCTTCGTCTTCGTTTTTCGGCTCCTCGGCCTTTTTTTTCCCGTCAAACGGATCGTCAAAGTTGGTATAGACCTTGCCTTTTTTTCTCCAGATGATCATGTATCTCACCGGCTCAATGAGTAAATAGTCCTTGCCTCTTTCTTTTATTCTGAAGACCGCCATAAATGTCGCTTTTTTTATTTTAAGGAGCAGATGGTCTCCGGTCAGGTTTTTAGCATCCTTGCGGGGCATCTCAAGCCTGATACTGCCGTCAACTATAATCATTGAAGAGGAGTGTATTTTGCCCTGAATTCGCCACCGGTACTTTGACCAGAGGTCGAGCTTTTCCCAGTTTTTGGTGAATTCTTCAGTGTCCTTGTTGTAATCGGTTTTTGAAAGAAAACCCCCGGTCGGATATTCTCCGATTACCGCATACTTGGAAAATTTTACCGTTGTCGCTGAAAGAAGGTATTTTTTTGACCTGATAGCCCGATAGGCCTCCTTTCGTTCCTTGTAGGTTTTTTCATCAAGCACAATGCTCAGGTCTTTTTCGAGATCGGGAAAATCAAAATTGTTAAAATATGCTTCAAGAAAAATGTCAGCCATATCAGGGTCGTTGTAGAATTCCTTGGTCATGTTGAACAGGTCGTCCATGTTTTTAAGGCCGTCAAGCATGTCCTCTTTGTGGAGGTTGATGTTGATATGCTTTTCTTCATCGGTCAGGCCGAAGAAACCGGTGGCGCAAAGAGAGAGTAAAAGTATGATGATTTTTTTATACATGGCTCGACCCCGCAGGTGGAATATTCTGGCTGGAATGATGTATAGTATTTTTTCCTGAAGTGAGTCAAGTAAGAAATAATTTTTCCACTTGCCTTTTTGGCAGGGTGGGGTAGAGTTTAAGGGTAAAACTGCACGGTCGGGTTGTGAATATAATCAAGGGGATGTTTTATGTTCTGTCGTGTTATGATAAGTGCTCTTTTTGTTATATGGTGTCCGATATCCGCTTTTTCGTCAACCAGTGTCACGATGTTTGTCGGTGAGGTCAAAGTTCAGGCTCAGGGGGATGAACGCTGGAAACCGGTTGCGCGGGGAACGGTGCTTTCAACCGGGGACGTGATCAGCACGGGTGAAGACTCTTACGCTGAAATCACTGCGGGCGGAAACGTCATCCGTGTCAACGCGGGCTCCAGAGTGAGGATATCACGCAGCATGGTCGACGAGAAGGAAGGCGATTCTCTTTCCATGTTTTTCGGGTCGATTCTGCTCAAGATCGCGAAACTGGGCAAGGATGAGGAGCCCTATGTGGTGGAAACGCCTTCAGCGCTGTGCGCCGTCCGCGGGACCGAATTCGCCGTGGCGTCAGGCCTTGACGGCCAGACCATAGTGCAGGTGAGCGAAGGCAGCGTGTCATTGCGCGGCAACGAGAAGGAAGTCCTGATCAGCAAAGACCAGGAGTCGACCGTCAGCCTGGGCGGAGAGCCCACGGGCATAACCAGGCTTAAAAGAAGGGCCTGGAACCAGTGGCTTCAGGAGACGGGAAAGACCATGAAGGGCAATGAACTCGCGGTGCTCAGGGGCGCGCTCATCCGCATGAACAGGCTCGGAAGGGACATCGAGGCGCTTGAGGGGCTCCAGGAAAAATATACGAAACAGAAGGAAGAGTTCCAGGCGAAGGCGCAGAAGTACCTCAAGGCGGGCGACCGCGAGCGCCACGGGGAATATTCGACCAGGGCGCACCGCGCCAAGCGCGCGGCCTACGTGGCCATGAACGCCGCGTTTTACAAGGCCGAAAAACTCGACCTCATCCGCGGCCTTGCCGCGGGCGCCTTTGAATCCCTTCGTGAAAAAACCGGCGAGGCCGGGGACGCCCATGACCGGATCGAGGCGATCTTCAAGCGGAACCACGAGCGCTACATCAAAAAGATCAGGTCGCATGACAGCCTGAGGGAAAAGATACTTGAGAAACGCAGAAAGCGGAACACTCGGGATGAATGATACAACAAGGAGGAGAATGATGAAAAAAACTGTTATTATATTAATGGGCCTTGCCGTTGCCGTATCGCTGCTGGCAGGATGTGCTGAAGACGATGAAAGCTGCGACAAGAGCGACGTCATCGCACGGATTGAAAGCCTTGAGGATGCCATCAATGATAATAATTTTGATCAGTTTATGGAAAACATGCACAGCGAGACAAACCAGTTCACGACCTATACTGAAATAAGTTTTAATGATTTGACTGATAATGGCAGCACGGATAGGGATTTTCACGACTACGACGTTTCCTGTGACGGTGAAGACCGGGCTGATGTTGATGCCCTTGCAACCGTAACCGGCGTTACAGAAGACCAGGAGACTTTTTTTGATATGCGTACCGAAGGTGGCGACTGGTATGTGTATAAATGGACAGAGGAAACAGATACCATGTATGACAAATATTCACCGCCGCAGCAGTGACGGCTCAGGCATAGGTATCGATTGTTCCGCCCTTGTTTTCTTCCGGGGCAGGCTCCCTGCGGGTTTCGACCCTTCTTTCAGTGTTTTCGGTTTCTGTGGGTGCAGTCCTTTCAATGGTAAGCCCGCTGGGGATAGCGTCCGGTCCTGATATGTTTTGAATTTCCATGGTACTGGGCCCCTTTATTCATCATTTCGGGATAATGGAATATTCATGTTCTCTAACTTAGACCGCTATTGAATTCAACCTTCTGTCCCACTGGGAGCGCCGTTCCGCAAAACGGCGGTCAAGGGTCATGCGCGGCTCCTGCCTGCGGTCTTCCTGTGACCTTCTTTCTTCTTTGCGGCGTTCTCCCTGTCTTCGTTCTCCCGGTATCTTAACCAGCATATTCCCTCCCGAATCCATCGGAATAATATACTGAATTTATCAGGGGATTGCCAGTTTTTTTTATAAACATCATTATTGGACAAATGATTTTCGGCAAAAATGATTTTGATTACCGGGGAATATCTGTTCAGAAAAAGCGAATGCATATCTAAAGGTTGTTCCACTAAGGCTCGTTTGTATTACTATTATAGAAGATTTTTTTAAAAAATTCTTTACAGAGTGTTTGTTTGGCCATAATCTTTTCACGTTTGTTTTTTTTCATAAAGAATACCTTTATGAAATGATTCATAAAGGTAAATTCCAACTATATCAGGTGAAAACCCATGAAAAAAGTCAGTATGGTATTCATTTTCATGGCTTTATTGTCAAGTGCCTGGCTTGGATTCGCCTGCAAGGATGATAGCGATTCCTCAGGCAGTACCGGGCACGCCCTGTGGGTGCGTACAGTTGAATCAGGTTCTGCTCCATCATCTTTTAATAGTCTTGCGGCGGGGCCTGATGGAATATACGCTGTTGGGTACATCTGGGGTACGGGTGATTTAGATTTTGGCAATTCACAAGTTGGCTCAGGGGTATGTGAAAATACCTGGAATGCATTAATAGTTAAGTACGATTTTTCAGGGAACGTTCAATGGGTAAAAACTGTTATTTCCGCAACAGATTCTTCATCCCTTGAAGGTGTTGCGGTCGGATCTGATGGTATCTATGCCGCAGGTTACATCAGGGGTTCGGGCGCTTTTAATTTTGATGATTCCGTTGTTGTTAATGGCAAATCAGAAGGGAATAATAGTGTTATAGTGAAATATTCGTTTCTTGGTGTCACACAGTTTGCTGCAACTGTCACTGACGGACCTGGCTCGTCCCAGTTTAACTCGATTGCAGTTTGGGATGATGGAACTGATGAATGGCTATATGCTGCCGGGTATATTGCGGGAAGCGGTACCTTCGATTTTGGAAATTCAGCAACTGTTGTCTGCCCAACATCTTCGAGCTGGAATGCGGTACTGGTTAAATATGACACTTCGGGCAACGCTCTGTGGGGGACAACTACAGAATCCGCGCCAAATAGACCTTCATGGTTTAATAGTGTGTCAGTGTCTGATTCAGGTATTTATATTGCCGGGGAGATAAATGGAACAGATGAGTATGATTTCGGGAATTCGGTGAAAGCCACGGGTATATATATCAACAGCAACATGTTGTTAATGAAATATAATGAAAATGGAATAGCGCAATGGGCCCGTACGGTTGTGTCTGGATCATCTTCCCGTTTAAACGCTGTTGCTGTTAATGATAATGGCGTTTATGGCGCAGGATCGATTGTTGAGAATATAGAATATAATTTTGGTAATTCAGTCACTGTTTCAGGTGGGCATATATTTAACGATCATCTTCTTCTGATTAAATATAATTTAGACGGCACCCCTCAGTGGGCAAACTCATCAGTTGATGATTTTTCAAAAAGCTCATTAAAGGCGGTTGTGCTTGCTGGTGATGAAATATATGCCGCAGGTTCAATGGGAACCTCGATTGATCTGGGTAATGGAGTGGTCGCTAATGGGCCCTGGGGACCCTCGCCTAATGTTTTACTGGTAAGATATAACAGTGACGGCAATCCGGTCTGGGCTGAAACAGTCAAGATGGCATATGATATATCGGTTTTCTATTCAGTTGTAATTGCAGACAATTGTGTTTATGCAGCGGGATATATTTATGGAGATCATAAATTCGATTTTGGCAATAATGTCAAAGTGTGGTCTGAATCCAGTGCAGATAATATATCACTGGTGAAATATGATAGATGAACCAGATCCTGACATATTGATCACCTGATTATTGACACGGTGTTTCAGGAAAAGAACTCTCCATCACGATTTTTTCTGTATTTCAAGGCAGCGTAAAAGTTGTTCGGGAGTAATCAATTTCAATTCAAGTAATATGACCCCCAGCAGTCCCTTGTTGCCCTTTTGCTGGAGTTTTAATGCCTTATCAAGCTGTTCCTCGGTTATCAATCCCTGCTCGATAAGTATTTCACCGATTTTCTTTTTTGTCATAATAACTTTTGAGTGTTATTAATTTTTATCTTGTGAACTGATTCAATCCCCGGTTCATGAATATCATTAATGGTATAACTATTATTTATTTATAGTCAGTCATTAAAACATATGATAGTGCTTTCGGTTATTATAATCAATCATTTTAGGAGTTTGCCAATAATTAAATTTATAAGATGTTTGCTGGTGGGTTTTTTCAGCTAATTCCTCGTTATTCGGATTTGGAAGATTTGAAATGGATATAATTGACATAGTCTTATAAATCATGGTTTCGCACAGAGAAAAGTCATTTAAGGGCACCTCTAAAAATCAGGAGTTTCATTATTATCAAATATGATAACTCCTGATTTTATCAGATAATATGCCCACAAGGGAACATCAAAAATGTAATTTATAGAGGTTCCCTTAAAATAACTGATAAATAAAAAAAGGATGCCCATTATTTATAGGCATCCTATAGACAATTAAGAAAACGGTACTTTTATTGTAATTATAGGAAATTCATGAGTAATTCAATGATCTCTGAATCAACATACAAAGGAAAATCGTTGACTAATACTGTACCTTTAACGACTACAGGGCTTCCGATGTTTAATTCACTAAAATTAAATTTCATTTCAACGTTGTCCAGGCCAATTTTTTGTCCATCCATCAGCCCGCCAGTGAATACCAGCTGGTCATCAAGGGGAGTGTCCGCATAAATAACTATGTTTTGGTCAATCAAGTATTCGCTTTTATATGCAATTACCAGGTCTATTTCTCCACATACACTGACCTCTGAGCCATCAATTGTGGGAGCTTGATAGTTGGTTAAATCGATGGTCAGTCCAATGCCAATACCTTCTTTCCAGCCCATTACCAGCGCGGCATCAATTTTCATGCCATCTGCATTGTAGAGGGTCCCCAGGGGAATCGATATGGGATCTGTTATTCCCATGGAAAAATTCGATGCAGCACTTGATTTATTGTTGATCATCGAATCGAGGTCAGTCCACGAAACGTTTTCCAGGCCCTCGCTTATTACTGCAAGACCGTAAGCAGCTTTTTCTTTATCTGAAAGAGATATTGCCGCAGATGTTCCGTCATTTGTCCCTGTATCGATTGAGGCAATATCATCGTTTGATGCAGAATCATTGGCATAATTTGGTGTGTTGTTTCCAGTATCATCACAGGAAATACAGAATACAGAAAGAGATAGAACCAGTAAAATACATATTTTTTTCATCATTCACAACCTCCACGTGTTTTTAATGATTGTAATTTAATATTTCATACATAATCTTGCAATATAAAAAATAACGTCCGTCCGGTCGAACAATATAGTTTATTTAGTTTTTTTCTTTTAATAACTAAACGATGTGTATCAGCTAGAAATAATTATATTATTTAATCATTGCCAGAATATCAGTACTTCGGTTAATACTTTATTTTCACTGGAATTCATTATTTAAAAGGATTTTATTCAATCACCGGCATGTATATTAATTGCAGTTTCAGAACATTTTTTTTGTTTATAAAAAATAATTTATTTCGTCTAGTCATTATTACATCTTTTGTTATCCCCTTTTCCTGTTGTAATAATACGATTGATGTAGATCTATCAGGAAAATGGGACTTAATAATATCAGATAACAATAATTTTAATAACGGCAATTATTCATTACAACGGCTGGAGTGTACCCTGCCCGGTGACTGGATGAAACTGTTGCGAAAATCGCCAGATTTTGTGTCATATGTCTGGCTTGTAAAAAAAGTATCGATTCCTGAATCACTGAAAAATAAATCGCTTATACTCAGTCTCGGAAGGATAGCCCTTTCGGATCGAACGTTTTTCAATGGTGTGGAAATTGGCGCAACTGGCTACATGCCAACGAAGCAGAAACCATTAGATTACGGTTTTGCGTTGAAATACAGCCGAAACTATTATATCCCGACAAATATAGTCAGATTCAATAAAAAAAATGTTATTGCTGTCCAGGTTTTTTCCCATATATACAGCGGTTTCGCTGATCCTCCGTTTATTACCAGTCATTTTAATTGGGAAAAACAATGTCGTATCAAAGATTATCTGCCTGTAATTCAAAATTTAGGCGTTATTATTATTAACATATTATTGTTTATTATACTGGCATACATAACAGAAAATACGAAAAGATTTCCTTTTTTGATCTATCCATTAATACTGGTTCTTGTTTCAACTTTTATACATTTTCTGGTTATGGGTCTTCCTTTTTTTGAAAATGGTCTGGCAAGATTTAAATTGTTTTTTATTTGTTTTATTATTGGGGCCCTTTCTGTCTACCTGATGATTATTAACTTCATTCTTAAAAGAAAGAAGGTATTTTTTTATATTTTTAGTTTTATATCAATTATATCAATTGTTATTATTGTATATTCCCCGAATACCAATTTTTTTGTTTTAAAGACTCTTCCCATTTTTTTTGGTTATATCGGATTCTGTATAATTTCTCTTTTTGTTCCTTTCGTTGTCAGATTGATCCACAATCGGTTGCAGTATTTTTATTTGTGCCTGATGGTATTGCCTCTTCTTCTCATTATTATAAACTCTTTTTTTCATATTCTGACTTTTAAAGTGTATCAAATGCCTTTTTTTGCTTTTCTTTTCGTTCCTGTTATTCTGTCAAATATCATTTTTTATGTCATTTATGACATGAAAAATAATAAATCGAATAATTGTATATTTATTGCCAATAATACAGAGTCAAATCAACAAAATAACAAGTCAAAACAAAAAGAAATCATCTATCAAATTCAACAATACCTGGATTCCAACTATCGTAGGGAATATAACAGGATCGAACTGGCAAAACAATTTAACATTCATGATAATTACATGGTCCAGCTTTTTAAAAAAGTCACCGGAACAACAATTTCAAACTATATTAATACGCAGAGAATCAGGGCGGCGATGCAACTCATCGAGAATGGTGAAAGCCGGATAATCGACATCGCCTATCATATCGGTTTTGATAGTCTGACTCATTTTTACAGATTGTTTAAAAAGATGACAGGCATGACACCTAATGAATACAGATCAAGAAACAGGGATTGTGAAGACAAGTAATACAGGTTTGGCTCTCACATCGAGACAGAACCTTTTCGGAAGTCGGTTGTGCCGATAAGGGCGTTTATTACCACGGGTTTGCCCTTCCGGGCCGCCTGCCGGGCCTGGGTAAAAACCCTTTCAATGTCTTCCTCGCGGTCAAGGAGAAACCCTTCTGCCCCATATGCCCTGGCAACGAGGTGGTAATCACTGTGCCTGAGCCTGGTCGCGACATCATCCCTGAGTATTTCAATCTGGTCCCTGGCGATCTGTGACCAGGAAGCATCGTTGCCGATCAGCGCTATTACCGGGACGCCGTGGCGGACCATGGTGTCAACTTCCTGGATGCTGTAGCCCGCGGCCCCGTCACCGTAGATAATCCACACTTCAGCATCAGGCAGCGATGTTTTTACTCCCAGCGCAAAGCCCGCGCCTGCTCCCAGTGTCCCGTAAACTCCGGGGTCAAGCCAGGTGAGCGGACCGGGCGGTCTGAGTATATATGATGCAGTCGCAACAATATCACCGCCGTCAGCGACGATGACCGCGTTGTTTTCCAGAAAATCTTCGAGTTTTTTCAGGAGGAGCAGGGGGTTTATGTATTCGGTCTTTCTGAGCGATTTAGAAAGAATTTCAGTTTCCCTTTCGCGTTCTCGGGTTTTAAGCATGGCAAGCCATTCTCCCTTCGTGGTGTTTTTCTGTGAGTAATGTCGTGAAAGGGAGAGGAGAAACATCCCGGGATCGGCCTGGACAGGCAGATCGGGCCTGCGGTTCAGATACAGGTCTTTTTTACTGCGGTTAACTGATATTACAAATGCGTCAGGATTTATTGTTCTGCCGTATTCAAGTCTGAAGTCGAAAGCTATTCCCGCGAGGATGAGAAGGTCCGCTTCGCGGAGGGACTCTTTCCGGTGGTGGAGGAGCTGCATCTGGTGATTCTTTCCCATCAGGCCACGGGCCATGCCGGTGAGATAGAACGGCGCTCCCAGCTTCTCCACTGCGTCAGGCAGTTTCCCGGCAGCTTCTGCGTCAATCATGGCCTGGCTGCCAATAATCAGTACCGGTTTTCGGGCCCTGGCTATTTTTTTTGCCGCCCTGGCTATGTCTTTTTCATCAATTCTGCCGGGCATTATGGTTACTTTTTGGGGGCGCGCTTCCTTTAAATCACATGAGTACATCGTATCAACATGCCTCTTCAGGTACAGTGAAAGAAGCCGGTCGATAATCTTTTGTTTTCCGCCGGTAGCCGATCCTTTCCCGTACCACAGCCGGACCAGGTCCTCATCATAGAGCAGATCAATGGGGCATTCGACAAAAACCGGACCGGGAACGCCGGACCGTGCGGCAGTCAGGGCTTCTTCTATTATTGATACAATATCACAGGAGCTTCTGATGGAAGCGGCATATTTTACCAGGGGCTTTACCAGTGATATCTGGTCAATGTCCTGCAGCGCCCCTCGTCCTTTTATTATGGTCGCTGCCGCGCCGCCCAGCAATAAAAGCGGGGACTGGGCCAACTGTGCGTTTTTCAGTGCGGTTATGGAGTTCGTAAGCCCCGGCCCCGCGGTAACGGCGGCCACACCGGTAGTGCCGGTAATCCGTGATACGGCGTCCGCGGCAAAGACCGCGGTCGCTTCATTCCTGACGTCAATGACCGTGATGCCCTCTTTTCTGCATCCGGTGAGGATTGGAGAAATATGTCCGCCACACAGGGTAAAAACGTGGCTCACGCCCTGTTTTTTCAGTATTTCGGCTATTACGTCCCCGCCGTTAATATTCATCGGTTCCCTTCGAGCACATGATTTTCAGGAACAGCGCAGGTAAACATCCCCCTGAAAATTATTTCTTTTTTACATGAAATTATTACCGTGACTGACCGCTTTTTGCCGTGAACCGCGGTGATGCTAGCTTCGGCCAGCAGTCCGTCGCCGGACATGGCAGGCTTGACAAATGACACTTCGGCAGCCGCGAGAACGACCGTGGGCCTGTTGACCGCGAGCATTGCCGCGTAATCCGCAAGCCCGAAAATGAAACCGCCGTGGATGAGCCCGCTCGCGTCAGCTGTCATCCGTTCGGTCAAGAGCAGTTCTACCGAGGCCGTCCCCTCGCCCAGTTCAACCGGTGTGCCGCAGAGCTCAGGGTCGATTTTTTCATGCGTTTTTATCATCATCACGGGCCTCTCCTGTCCAGTTGGGATAATACAGATGATATTTCACTTTGTCAATCGTGAAATGCCGGTCCACCGCACAGGCGAGCGGGTCCTGACAAAAAATTCTTTACTTGCAAAGCATATATATTATGCACTGGCAATAATCAAGGTTTATCAGGATGTTGTATGTTCATTGAGCCGAAAGACGCGTCAACTCTCGTGGTAATGCGGGCAAACAGCCAGAATGCCTCTCATGACCTCGAAGTGCTCATGCTGTTGCGAAGCGCCGAAAGTTCATTTGTCCCTTTAAGTTATGTTTTTCCAGGGGGAGGGATGGATGATGACGACCGTGACGCGGACCTCATGGGCAGGTGCGCGGGATTTGACCGTGATGAGACCGCTTCCGTTGCCGATAAAATCGGGGATGATTTAAGGGCCCGCGCGCTGTGGATAACCTCTATTCGTGAATCTTTTGAGGAAACCGGACTTTTATATGCTTATTCTGGCAGGGGGAAGTTGTACTCGCAGGATGACGACAGGGAAAAACTCGCTTATTACCGGAATGCAATCAATTCAGGACGTTTTTCTTTTATTAAAATGGTCATGGATGAGAAGATGGTTCTTGCAACAGACCGTTTGCGGTTTTTCTCACACTGGGTGACCCCGTTTTTTTCATCAATCAGGTACAGCGCATATTTTTTTGCCACAATCGCACCTGATTGCCAGGAAGTGGAGCATGACGGAGAGGAAATAATTGATCATACATGGATAACTCCCAATAATGCCTTGAAAAAGAACAGGCAGGGCTCTTTTAGAATGGTTTTTCCCACGATTTCAACCCTTGAAAAGATGAAGGGTTTTGCTCTGCCCGAGGATGCACTGGATAATCTATACTATTAAAGTTTTTATAGAAACTCATGTTTTGTTCTTGATTTTATTTCGAGTATGCCGTAAAATATCATATAAATCTGTTCCTTCGGGAACGAATGTTTTGGGGTAAACATGGAAATGGTATTGGATTCTGAATTTTATATGTTTGTATTAATTGAGATGTTTTTAATCGGTCTTTTCCTTGTTTTACAGTATAGTACCAGGTTTAATGCCCGATTTTTTGCCGGAACAGTTCTTGATCGGCGTATTGTCGACCGAAGGATGATGGACAGAAGAATAGGCGACAGAAGGACAGATTATCGGCCTGGTATGGACAGAAGGAATGAAGATCGGCGCAGGAGCAGCAGGCGCGATTCGGATTTATAATTTGTAAGCGGTTTTAACCTGCCAGGTGTTCCACAAGTATCTTAATTCCTATAATTAAAAGCATAACTCCACCGAATGCTTCAGCTTTGTTTCCCAGAAGTGCTGCCGTTTTTTTCCCCAATGCGACCCCGGCAATCGAAAAAAGCGAACAAACCAGGCCGATAATTACGCTTGGCAGAAAAATCGGGTTGTTAAGCACGCCGATAGTTATGCCCACCGCAAGGGCGTCGATACTTGTCGCAACAGAGAGGACGATAAGGGAGAACCCTTTGCTGGGGTCTTTGTCGAATTTTTTTTCCTCACCGGCAAATGATTCCTTGATCATTTTTATTCCGATAATAGCGAGAAGGCCGGCAGCTATCCAGTGATCGAAATCTCTGATGAATTTTTCGAGATACATGCCTCCGAAATAGCCGATCACGGGCATCATGAACTGAAAAAGGCCAAAATGGAACGAAAGCCTGAAGTAGTGCCTGAATCCGGGTGAGCCGATAACAGCGCCTGCAGAGATCGATACTGAAAATGCGTCCATTGCAAGGGCGACAGCAATTAATATCACTGATAGTATATCCATGCCCCACCTATAACCGACTGAACCTCTCAGTCCAGCAAAAAATTACGGTGATCTGAAAGATAACGGTTCTTGGATTTGCTGTATTGGTTCATGGATGAGGGATACGGTGCGGCAATAAATGCGAAGTGTTTTTTATTTGAAAATAACGTTTTTGTGTAGTATAACTGTTCCATGCTGTCTGTATTGAGGATGAATAATGAGAAATAAAGTCAGGGTCCTCTTTGCCAGTGAAGATGATGCCAGCAGGATGAAGGTCAGGTCGCTGCTGAACACATGGAACGAAACGATAGATATCACCGAGGCCCGGTCCTGCGAAGAGGCCCTTGAAACAGTTGCGAAGAGTTCGTTTGATTGCCTGGTCATGGCTGAAGGTCCGGGAAACTGTCATCCCCTTGAGCATATCAGTGATTTTAAAAACAGTGAAAATTCGATACCGCTTATCATGCTCTCCGGCAGTCAAAGCGAGCTTTATGCGGTGAAAACTATCAAGGCCGGTGCATATGATTACCTCCCGCTCGGTATAATAGAAGAACCGGGAAGCGACAGGCTTCTCTATGATGCGATCATGAATTCAGTTTCACGGTCTGAACGCAAGGCCGAGAAGAAGAGAAAACATATAGCGCTGCAATTGAGCGAGGAGCGTTACCGGGGGCTCATCGAGCATTCTCCGATTTTAATAATTCGTTTTTTCATTGATGATGGGATCATTGATTTTGTTAACGACGGGTTTTGCAGGTATTTCAGCCTTGGAAGAGAGCAGGTCCTTGGCGAGCCGATTACGTTTTTTTTGTCCGAGAATGCCAGGGAGGCTTTTCAGGAAAAAGTCAAAAACCTGACTGATAAAAACCCTGTTGCATCGTTCGAAATGTCCAGCAAGGTCGGTGGAAAAAAATTATGGCAGCAGTGGACGGTTCAGGTTCTTTTTGACAAGGCCGGAAATCCTGTTGAATATCAGTGCATGGGTGAGGATATCACGAATTTAAAAATGTCAAACCAGATGCTGAATAAAACCCTCGATAAAATACGCGATCTTAAAAACATGCAGGACGGCGATTATTTTCTCACGAGCCTTATTCTCGATCCCCTCGGCCGGAACCACGCGGTAAGCGATATTCTCTCTGTTGATTTTTTTGTGAAGCAATACAAGGAGTTTAAATTTAAAAAATGGAACAGCGCAATCGGAGGCGATATCTGTTATTCGCACAACATATACCTGGATGGGAAAATTTATATCGTGTTCCTCAACGCCGACGCCATGGGTAAATCGATGCAGGGAGCCGGTGGCGCGCTGGTTCTCGGAGCGGTGTTTCAGTCCATTATCGACCGCAGCAGGTTTTCATCCGATGAGCAGGATTTGTATCCTGAACAATGGCTTAAACGGTCATTTCTGGAGCTTCAGAAGGTATTTGAAGTTTTCAACGGATCAATGCTTATTTCCCTTGTCATGGGACTTGTTGAAGAGGAAACGGGCCTTATGTATTATATCAATGCCGAACATCCCTGGACGGTCTTGTATCGGGGCAGGAAGGCTTCTTTTCTTGAAGGAGGAAGGACCCTGAGAAAGATAGGAACTCAGGCTCCAAATACGATCATTTCAGTACAGACGTTTCAACTGAAGCCGGGGGATGTCATTATCGTAGGTTCTGATGGAAGGGATGAAATCGTCCTGAAGAATCAAGAAGGAGATGAAACAGAAATTAATCAGGATGAAAAACTTTTTCTGAGCATGGTTGAGAAAGGAGGAGGAGAACTCAAGACTATTTACGAGTCAATAATTGAAAAAGGAGAGGTCAGGGATGATGTATCGTTTATCAGATTATATTATTCTCCCCCACTTCAGGAAGATAATGTTTTCGGTGAGATAATGAAGGTGATTAACGCCTATAAAAACCTTGATGAAAATACGCGTAAGGCTGAAGGCGCTGAAATACTTGAAGCTGCTATTAAACGATACGGAGAACATCCTTTTATCCTCAGGGAGCTTGCGAGGTTTTTATATGAATCAGGGGAGTATTACAGTTCATACAGGACAGGGAGAAAGCTCCTTTATCTTGACTCGTCCAATACCGAGGAGGTGTACCTGGTATCATTTTCGGCAATGCAGGCAGGGGAGCTTTTTGAAGCTGAAAAACTGGTGGACCGGGCTTACCTGCGCATGCCTGATGACCTGAAATATCTTTCGCATTACGCGAGAATTCTCCTGACCAATGAGAAATATTCCGAGGCCTATTCAATTATTAATGAAATAATGGCGATTGACCCCGCAGATATCAATGCAATGGCCCTTCAGAATGAGCTGGACAATAAAATGGCAATAATCAAATGGAATGACCGGTACCTCGTGAACATTAAATCTATTGATGAGCAGCATATAAAGCTGGTTGAAATGATCAATAAATTAAAAATATCCCTTTCCCAGAATGAGGACTCGGAGGTTATTAAATCTATCCTTGTGGGGATGGGTGAATACGCGCGCGAACATTTTGATCTTGAAGAACGATTCATGCGTGAAACTGATTATCCGTTATTCGGCGAACACAAAAGAGAACATGATTATTTCAAGCGGGAGATTGCCAGGTTTCAGAAATATTTTTACGCTGGAAGGGCCCGGTTAACGGCCCAGATTCTGACTTTTCTCAGCTCCTGGTTCAAGGGGCACCTCATGGGAACTGACAGAAAATATATTGAACATTTTATTAAATCAGGTATTACCTGACATGTGTATCTGTTTCACGGGGTATTGTTTTACAGAAAATCATTCCTGTACAGGCGGTATATATGGTTTCCAGAGTTTTTTTTGGTGCTCTTATGGTCATCAGCTTTTTTTCACACGGATACGCAGACATTGATGTTGCCTCAATTGCCGATGAAATAAATCTCACCCCTCTGTGGGAGTTCTTTGAGGATAAAGATAAAACTGTTATCATGGATGAGATTGATTTTACTGAGCGAAACTGGCAGGCAGTTAAAAGTGATAATATTAATTTCAGTTATACGAAGTCGGCATACTGGTTCCGTGTAACACTGGTGAATCAATCTTCGAAGGAAATGCTTCTGCTTCTCGGCCTGAATTATCCGCATTTAAAATTCATTGATCTGTATATTAAAAGTAAAAAGGGGATTATCCATAAAAAGTCCGGGAAATGGTATCCATCGTCAATGAGGGATTTTTTTGAAAGGAATTTTATTTTCAGGCTTGATCTTGAACCCGGTAAAAATGAGTGCTATATGCGTATTTCAACCGATTCACCACTTAAATTTACCACCTCTTTGTTCACACTTGAAGGTTTCAACTGGTCAAAAAATACCAGTGATCCTTTATACTGGATTTATTACGGGTTTTTTCTTGCCATAATTATTTTTACCTTTTCACTTTCAATTGTGTTAAGGAACCTCGCATATTTTTTTCTTTTCCTTTTTGTTGTAAGTTTGAGCCTGGTTAATTTTTACCTCAACGGGTTTTACTTTCAGTATTTATTGCCTGATCTGCCAAACTGGATGCATACCGCCTTTATTTATTTCATAACAATCAGTATGATCATGTTTTTTATGTTTTTTATGCTTTTATTCACCGGTGATTTGAGCAGATCGCCTCTTGCCACGAAGATAATTCTTCCATTTGTCATTATCCCGGGAAGTGCCATGGCGCTTGTTTTCAAACAGGTCTGGGAAGTAAAACTGTTCCGAGTCATTTTTGCAGTCTGGGTTATAATGAGTATAGCTGTAGTTTTTCTTCGTGTATCATGGTTGAGTCTGAAAGGGGAAAAAAGGCCACGGTATATTCTTTATTCATTTTCATTTTTTTTCGCGGGTATTACCGTTTATGCGTTAAACGATTTTGCTGTTATTCCCAGCAGGGTTTTTAATGAGTGGAGCATTCAGCTTGGTTCTGTCTCGATGGTCATAATGCTGATTGTTGGGATCGTAATTTCAATTAAAAAGAACAGGGATGAACTCGCTTCAAGCGAGAAGAGGCTGAGCAATATTCTTTTATCAACCAGCGAGGGTTTCATTGAAACAGACGCGGCCCTGGTAATACGGGATGTCAATCCCGCGCTGTGTTCCCTGCTCGGTTATTCACGCGAAGAGGTTGTAGGGAAAAGTGTTGTTGAGTTTATATCGCCTGAACATAAACCCATGCTTCCGGAGCAGCGAGAAAAGCGGGAAAAGGGTATAACCACGTCATATGAGGTTTCGATAAAGCATGCGCGCGGGGGCATGGTCCATGTAATTGTCAACTCAACGATCAGTACCGGCCCTGATGGTAAAACAACCGGGGTCATGGCAATGATCACCGATATCACCGAGAGAAAAAAACAGGAAGACCTTATCCTGCAGCAGCGTGACAAGCTGCAGACAGCTTATGGCGAACTCGAAGCCACAAATGAAGAGCTCTGTGCAACGAATGAGGAATACGAGGCAATGAATGAGGAGCTCATTCAGGCGCAGTCTGATCTCGGCGAATCGCTTCAGGAAAAAGAAGTATTACTCAGGGAGATCCATCATCGTGTAAAAAACAACATGCAGGTTATCACGAGCCTTATTCATCTTCAGTCAGAATATATATCCAATGAAAAAGACAGGGAGCTTTTTGTAGAAAGTGAAAACCGGGTTCGGTCCATGGCGCTGGTGCATCAGAAGATTTATCAGTCCGGTGATCTGGCAATGATCGATTTTAATGAATATCTTGCCGATGTCATAGATGAATTGTATCAGGTATATTCTGTTGACCGGACCCTTATACAGACATCTATTACGGCAAATGATATTTTCCTCAGTGTTGAGTCAGCAATACCATGCGCATTGATTATTAATGAAGCGGTAACCAATTCAATCAAGCATGCTTTTCCTGACGGCCGCAAAGGGAATATCGCCGTTGAATTTATAAAGCAGGATAACGGGAACTACATGCTTGCGATCAGGGACAACGGTATCGGCATTCCAGATGATTATTCAAGAGACAAAAAGGAAACTCTTGGCATGGAGCTCATCCATGCTCTTTCAGGCCAGTTGAAGGGTACTCTTGTAATTGATACTGAAATGGGTACGACGATTATAGTCACATTCCCGGTGAAGTCGGTATCCAGAATCACGTAGTTATATTGCCGCTAATTTCATTAAAGGGTAATATTATCCCGTTTATTACCACTGAAATATTGCACAGCGGATCCATGGGCGCTTCAACAGCCTGAAATGCTTTTTCAAAGATAAATATTTCTTCTGCAGTGCCCAGCATGTTGCGATAAAAAATCCATGGTATGCCTGTTATCGTTTCACCGGTCTCCATGTCAGTAATCAAGAAATTTTCAGGGACGCTGAAAATTTCGGCCCTGCAATAATCTTCTATTGCGCGTTCTGCAAGATATTGTTTTTTTTCTTCATCGCTGCCATCGTGGCAATATACATTTATAGCGATTTCCCTGATTAACTCATTTTCGACAATAGCATAACAATTGAATATTATCTCTTCCATGGAGTCTCTCCTTTGGTGTTTTTTGTTATACGATTATCAGGGCACATTTATAAATTTTTTATGAAAAATTCTGTTGATTATTGCGATACATTTTATAAATAATAGGGATTGCCGGATATTAGATAGTGGCGTTAGCATCATTGTAGTGCCATACTCGTGTTAATTCCAGAGGAGTAGAATGATGGACACTATTCACGATTCATTGATTATGATCGTTGACGACAGTGAACAGAATATCCGTATGCTCAAGAGCATACTGGAAAAAAATAATTACCGCGTCACCGTAGCCCGAAACGGTTTTGAGGCCCTTGAACAGGTGAAGATCGAGTTGCCTTCGCTCATTCTTCTCGATATTGTCATGCCGGATATGGACGGTATCGAGACCTGCCGCAGGCTCAAGGCCCATGATGATATGAAGGACATTCCTGTTGTCTTTATTACCGCGCTTTCTGAAACATCAGAGAAGATGCGCGCATTCGATGCGGGTGGTGTTGATTATATAGACAGGCCTTTTGTGAAGGAAGAGGTGCTCGCCAGAATAAACGTTCACGTCAAACTCAGGGAAACGATGGAGACGCTGAAAAAACTTTCCGTGACCGATGAGCTCACCGGCGCCTTTAACCGAAGGTTCGCCTATCAGATGCTCGAAAGACAGATCAGGGTCGCGCGCAGGGAAAGAGAGAATTTTATTCTGTGTTATTGCGATATCGACAATTTGAAATCGGTTAATGACACCTGCGGGCATGAAGCGGGTGATACGCTCATAAAGACCATGGTAAACTCGCTCCTGGGAATAATAAGAAAGTCGGATTTTTTATTCAGAATGGGGGGCGATGAATTTCTCATTCTTTTTCCCGGAGCGAAATGCAGTGAATCGGCCAATCTCATTGAAAGGATACGGGACAGCCTCAATAAACATAAAATAGACGATTATCAGATTGACTTCAGTTTTGGCTTTGTTGAATATTCTTTCGAATCAAATATGACTCCGCATGATCTTATCAAAGCGGCTGACGCCCGGATGTATAAAGAAAAAATGAAGAAGAAAAACAAAGCATAACATTTAAAGCGGGCTTCCCCGCAGCCTGGACGCGCCGGGCTCTGCATGGGTTTTTATTCTGATGAATTTATTGCGGTCAAGTGCCCTGTCCATTTCCACCGGAACATAGTATTCATTGAATCCCCTGGTTCTGCTATTATAGCTTCTTTCCGATAGCAGAATCGATTCACGCCCGTCGAATTTCATGTAGTAATTTTCTTTTTGTTTCAGATAGAGTTCAATGACCTTGATGCTTCTTTCTTTTTTTGTCTCTTCGCTCACATTGTCATCACTTTCAAAAGCGGCGGTCCCGGGCCTTGGCGAGAAACGGAAGGTGTGGATATGGGAAAACGCAGCGTGCCTGATCAGTGACATGGTTTCCGCAAAGTCATCGTCCCCTTCGCCGGGAAAACCCACTATCACATCTGTGGTAAGGTTAAAGTCTCTGTCTTTCTTTTTGATTTTATCGACGAGCCGGTAATAATCGGATGAAGTATAACCCCGGTTCATCCGTTCAAGAATTTTGTCGCTTCCGCTCTGAAGTGAAAGGTTGAGGTGCCTCACCATCCTGTCATGATCGAGGACGTCGATGAGCCTTTCCGTGACATAGGCCGGGGATATTGAAGCCAGGTGCAGCCTGAATTCACCCGGAATTTCCAGCAGGGATGATACCAGGTCAGCGAGGTCCGCGTTTTCATGCCGGTAGTTTCCGATCATGACGCCGGTTAATACGATTTCGCGGTAACCGGCGTCGAGCAGGTCATTGAACTCATTCAGAACCACGTCCATCGCTTTGCTCTGGGCGCTCCCCCGCGTGAAGGGGATGATGCAGTAAGAACAGAAGTTGTCGCAGCCGTCCTGAATTTTTAAGTTTATCCTCGTCGTTGTGCCCGCGGTCGGTGCCGGAAGACTGAAACGTGAAGGCGGAAATTTTATTAGGTCAGTGACGTCGATGATTTCATCGATAATGTCCGGGATAAGATGTTTGTAATCGTTGGGGATGAATAAGATATTCCCCTGCCTTTCTGGTTTGTCAGCGCAGCATCCGGTGACTATTATTCTCGCATTTTTTTTGGAAGCGCGTTCAGCCCGGTAAATCAGTTTTCTTGTTTTTCTTTCGCTGTGAAGGGTGACTTTGCATGAGTTGACGATAAAAATATCCGCGTCCTCACGCTGCGTGATAACATGGCCCCTGTTTTTCAGGACTGTAATCACTGACTGGATTTCAGACTGGTTTAGCCTGCAGCCCAGGGACTCGATGTTAATTTTTACTGCCATTAAAATATTTCTCCATTGACAGTGGAGAAATATAACACTGATTCTTGCAAGGTTTTTTCAAAATCGTGACGATTATTTAGCGCCCCGCCTTATCGTTGTTTTTAAGTTTACTAATTAATGTTGCGGACAATTGAAAAAAAATATTTTCTTGTATTGATAATTATGAATGAATGCCTTATTATTGTTATCATTGCTTCATAATGATTAAACCTCGTTACCGGTCATGTATAAGTATGAATAATCACTAACATTCCTCAGAAGAAGTCGTTTTTCATGAAAAAGGCAAAAATTTTTATCGTCGAGGATGAGGCCCTTACCGCGAAGAATCTTGAAAAGATGCTGCAGCGTTTCGGGTATGATGTTGTTGGAACAGTTGCGACTGGAGAAGAGGCGATAGAATTTGTGCGCAAAGAAAATCCCGATCTTATACTCATGGACATTATACTTGATGGGGAGCTTGACGGTATAGAAACCGCGAGAAAAATAATAACCGGCAACAATATCCCAATAATTTATACAACGGCCCATTCTGATGAAGCAACCCTTGCCCGCGCAAAAGCAACGGGGCCCTACGGTTACCTCATAAAACCGATGAACGGAAAAGATATTCAGTCGGCAATCGACCTCGCCCTTTACCGATTTGCCATGGAAATGAAGCTGGTCCGCAGCGAGGAAAAATACCGTGATCTGGTCAATAATATCAACGATGTTTTGTATTCAATCGATGAGAACGGCATTATCACCTATATCAGCAGGCAGATCACCGAGGTGATCGGTTTTGATCCGGTCAATATGGTGGGCAGGCTTTACACCTCTTTTATTCACGAAGAAGACGGGGAACGGGCCGCCGCACTTTTTAAAAAACATCTTCAGGGGTACACGGAACAGATTGATTTCAGGTTCAGGTCGTGTTCCGGTGATAGTATCTGGGTCAGGGCAAACAGCAGGCCCCTGATTGTCAATGGCCAGTTCAGGGGCGTAAAAGGCGTGTTGAACAACATAACAACTGCTAAAGAGGCTGAACTGGAATTAAAGAAAAAAAACGAGGAACTAGAAGCGGCTTATAATGCTCTTAAACATGAGAAGAACCTGCTTGCGCTACTTATGGAAATTAGCCCTGCGGGAATTCTTATCATCAGCAATAAAGGGATAGTTACCTTCGCGAATCTTCGGGCTGAAGAAGTTCTTGGATTTTCCAGGACCGAAATGATGGGTGAATTTTATCTTTCAGAAAGATGGGCCTTCCGGGATGTTGATGGGACTGAATATCCCAGGGAAAAAAACCCCTTCCTGAAAGCCTTGAAGAGCGGTACGCCCGTGTATGATACTGAAATGTTTTTTATAAGGTCCGACAGAACCACCATCATTCTTTCAGTTAATGCATCGCCGCTTTATTATGGTTCAGGTGAAATCGAGGCGGTTGTGATGAGCGTAGAGGACATGACCGCTTCAAGAAAGGCTGAAGAAAAAATTAAATCATCACTTAAAGAAAAAGATCTGCTTTTAAGAGAAATACATCACCGAATAAAGAATAATTTTCAGATCATAACAAGCCTTATTTCACTGCAGATCCCCTATTTCAGGGACAGTGATGACATTAAGCTGATTAATCAGACCCAGCAGAGGATTCGGTCGATATCGATGATTTATGACAAGCTTCGCGTTTCTGATACAATTTCAACAATCGACCTTAAGGAATATATTGAAGGGCTCATCGAGGAAATTTTCAACTCCTTCAACTCCGGCGACAGGATAAGGGTCGTTCAAAAAATGGCGAGTGTTGTTGTCCCGGTGAACATTGCTGTTACCTGCGGAATAATAATCAATGAAATGCTGACGAATGTAATTAAGCATGCTTTCCCCGAAGATGTCTCAGGCATTGTAGGAGTTGAATGCGAGACCGGCGAAGATCTGGTTATATTAAAAGTAAGTGACAATGGAAAGGGGATCCCCGGAGGGTTTGATCCCTTAACATCCTCTTCGATGGGTTTTCAGCTTATTAATGCTCTGGCGGCACAGCTGGAAGGCACTCTCCTGGTTGATTCTGGGGAGGGGACGTGTTGTACCCTGTCTTTCCCGCTGGTTCCGGTGGAAAATAAGTAGCCTGTAATTGCATTATTAAATTGACAAAAATGATGTTTTGATTAATTATGAGTGATTACTCGCTCATTTTTATCGTAAAGCCGGGGAGTCTCTTTATGAAAATCGGAATACCCAGGGAAATTAAAAACAACGAACGAAGGGTTTCGCTGACTCCTTCGGGCGTTAAATCGCTGGTTTCATGCGGACATTCGGTCATGGTCGAAAGAGATGCCGGACTTGGTTCCGGATTTAACGATGCCGACTATAGGATAGCCGGAGCGAAAATAGTCGCTGATGCTGGTGATGTCTGGCAGGATGCTGACCTTATAGTAAAAGTTAAGGAGCCTCTCGGCCCGGAATTTGATTTAATGCGGGAAAACCAGGTCCTCTTTACTTACTTTCATCTTGCCGCGGACGAAGCCCTGACAAGAAAACTTTTAGAGAAGAAAATAATCGGCATCGCCTATGAAACTGTCCAGTATGACAACGGGTTCCTGCCTCTCCTCGCACCAATGAGTGAGATTGCGGGCAGGCTTTCAATACAGGCGGGATGTGCGGCGCTTGAAGCGAAATCCGGAGGCAAGGGAGTGCTGCTTCCCGGGGTCGCGGGTGTTCATCCGGCAAGGGTTGTGATTATAGGCGGCGGTATAGCGGGCCATAACGCGGCACATGTTGCCATTGGCATGGGGGCCCAGGTAACCGTACTTGACATCGACATCCAGAAACTTCGCTATCTTGATGATATTTTCCAGACCAGGGTCGCTACGGTGATATCAAGCCACTCTGCCATTGAGGAGTATATTTCATCCGCTGATCTCGTGATCGGTTCGGTTCTGATCCCCGGGGCAAAGGCGCCGAAGCTGATAACACGGGACATGCTTTCGGAAATGGATCCAGGATCCGCTTTTGTGGACATCGCCATTGACCAGGGCGGCTGCGCGGAGACGAGCAGGCCCACGACCCACAGCGATCCCACGTATATTGTTGACCATATTGTCCACTACTGCGTGACAAATATGCCCGGCGCGGTGCCCAGGACATCTACCCTGGCGCTGACCAACGCGACAACTTCCTATGTTCTGGATCTGGCCAACAAAGGCTGTGAGAAGGCCCTGGCGGATGATCACCGTTTTATGAAGGGCCTGAATCTCTTCAAGGGCGGTCTTGTCTGCCCTGCGGTTGCCGAAGCGCTGAATATTGCCTGTGAAGATGTTAATTTCAGTCATTAATAAAAGTTGACAGCCCGGCTCCCGGTGAGTATATTTTATACCTATAGGGGGTATATGTATATGGTCAACCAGACAGATTCCCATGTCGGCTGTGCCAGCCGCACCGCTCATCACAATCAACTGTTAAAAAACAACATGGTTACCCGCCTGAAGAAAATCGAGGGGCAGGTCAGGGCGATCTCCCGCATGATAGACGAGGATGTTTATTGTGACGATGTGCTGAACCAGATCGCGGCAGTTGAATCGGCCATGGACGGGGTCAAGCGACTGCTGCTTGAAGCGCACATGAAAAGCTGTGTGGTCGAACAGATCGCTGCCGGGAAACATGAGGTTGTCGATGAGTTGATTAAAACGATAAAAAAATTAATGAGATAAGGGAACCACTATAAATTACATTTTTGATGTTCCCTTGTGGGCACATTATCTGATAAAATCAGGATTTATCATATTTGATAATAATGAAACTCCTGATTTTTAGAGGTGCCCATAATTATGGTAAACCAATGCAGACCACAAACTATAAAATATCAGGGATGTCCTGCGCGAGTTGTTCGGCCCGAATAGAAAAGACCCTCGCAGGAAAAGAAGGTGTTTTTTCTGTCAATGTTAACCTGGCCACTGAAAAGGCGCTGATAGACTTTAATGAACAGCTCATCAGCGGCCAGGAAATAAAAAACTCAATTGAATCACTGGGGTACGGGGTAAGTGATGATATATTATCAGCACCCTCAGGCGAGATGACAGCGGATGATCCTGCTGTGAAGGAAATCAGAAAGCAGGGGCTTGGCGTCATTGTTTCCGCGGTACTGTCGATGCCTCTTCTCTTGGCGATGGTTTCAATGCTTGCCGGGTATAACATCCCCCTTCTCCATGACCCCCTGTTTCAGCTTCTTATCGCTACGCCGGTCCAGTTTATTATAGGCCGGAAGTTTTACCTCAGGGCATGGCAGGGCCTTATTGCCAAAAGCCCGGGCATGGACCTTCTTGTGGCAATGGGTACATCGGCCGCGTATTTTTTCAGCGTGTACAACGGCTTTTTCGCGCAGAAGGGAAGCGGTAACGGGCATGATCTCTATTTTGAAGCCTCGGCAATTGTTATTACCCTGGTTCTTCTGGGAAAATATTTTGAGGCGCTCGCGAAGAAGAAAACTTCCGAATCCATAAAAAAGCTGATGTCCCTGCGGCCCGATATCGCCCACGTTGTGAGGAATAACGCTGAAGCCGATATTCCTGCTGGTGACGTTGTCGCCGGGGACGTCGTTGTGGTGAGGCCCGGGGAAGCAATCCCTGTTGACGGTACCGTTATTAAAGGAAGCAGCGCCGTGGACGAAAGCATGATCACCGGCGAAAGCCTTCCCGTTGAGAAAAAGGCGGACGACTCGGTGATAGCCGGCACCATCAACACTGACGGGACATTGACTTTTCTGGCAACAAAGGTTGGCCGCCAGACCGTGCTGGCGCGGATCATCAGGCTGGTTGAAGAGGCGCAGGGCTCGAAGGCCCCCATCCAGCATCTCGCCGACAAGGTCGCGGCGATATTCGTTCCCGCGGTCATGCTGATCGCATCCGTGACGTTTCTGGCGTGGATGGTTTTTTCGGGAGACCTGACTTCCGCGCTTGTCGCGGCGGTATCCGTACTGGTCATCTCCTGCCCCTGCGCCCTGGGCCTTGCCACGCCGACGGCCATAATGGTCGGCACCGGCCGCGGCGCACGGGCCGGTATCCTGATAAAAAACGGCGCGGTGCTTGAAATCGCCGAGAAAATAAACGCGATCGTCTTTGACAAGACCGGGACCATAACGACCGGCAGGCTTGAAGTAAAGGACGTCAGGTGCCTTCCCGGAACCGGCCGTGATGAGCTTTTTGCACTGACCGCGGGCGCTGAAAAGAATTCAGAGCATCCCGTATCGCGTGCAATTGTCGCCCGGGCTGCGGAGCAGGGGATCGTCATCCCCGCTTCATCATCATTCAGGGCCTTCCCGGGCAGGGGGATTGAGGCGCTCGTTAACGAAAGGGCCGTGGTCGCCGGAACAATTTCATTTTTAGTTGATAAGGGAATCGATTGTTCCGGCCTGGGCCTTTTCATGGAAGATGCCGAAAGCCGGGGCCGGACCGCGATTGCCGTTGGCATTGACGGGGCATGCCGCGGCGCTGTTGTTCTTGCCGACTCGATCAGAGTCAATGCGGGAAATGTCGTACGCAAACTTGAAAGCATTGGAATAAAAACATACATGATGACCGGCGATAACCCGGCCGCGGCTTATTCAATAGCGTCAGATGCCGGAATCGACAGCTCGCGTGTGATGGCGAAGGTGCTCCCTGAGAACAAGTCCCGGGAAATCGCCCGGCTCCAGGAGCAGGGCCTTGTGGTTGCCATGGTCGGTGACGGCATAAACGACGCGCCGGCTCTCGCGCGCGCCGACCTGGGCATCGCGATGGGGACCGGGACCGACATTGCCATGGAAACCTCGGACGTGACCCTGGTCAGGGGAGACCTCGAACTGCTGTTTTCGGCGCTGCGCCTTTCGCGCGGGACCATGAGCAAAATCAGGCAGAACCTTTTCTGGGCCTTTCTGTACAACGTGATCGGCATACCGGTTGCCGCGCTGGGCCTCTTGAACCCGATCGTTGCCGGAGCCGCAATGGCGTTCAGCTCGGTTTCGGTGGTCACGAATTCGCTGCTGCTTAAGAGGATCAAACTTCGCCAGGAGGAAAAAATAATTTCACCAAAGGAGAACAGTATGAAAGACATACATATAACCGTATCGGGAATGACGTGCAACCACTGCGTTATGGCGGTAAAAAAAAGCATCGGATCGGTGAAGGGGGTCTCGTCAGTTGACGTTGACCTTGCGTCGGGGAAAGTCACGGTGCATTCAGACGGCACGCCGGGTGTTGACGCTATCAATAACGCCGTGCGTGGTGCCGGTTATGAAGTGGTATAACCCGGGATTATGGACAGTTATCGCTATATCGAGTCTGACGACTTCTATGACATGGGCTGCCAGTGGCTCATGAACAAGAACAGGCAGAAGGGAGAAGACTGCCTGCTCAGGGCCCTGGAACTCAATCCCTGTTTTATTCACGCCTATATTGTCCTTGCCGGGCTGTATGCCAGGCAGGGACGGTTCAAGGATTCGATCCATCTTCTCAAAAAGGCGACGAGGCATGATCCGGATTTTGACCGGCTCCATTTTCTCATGGCCCGCTACGCGTATAAAAACGAGGACTATGTCAACGCGGGGACGTTTATCTCCCGCGCGATTGATATCAATCCCCGGGAGCTTTATCTTCTGTACCGGGAGGCGATTGAGGGGAAGTACCGCGGCAGGAGAAGGTAGCCGGTCACAGTGAGCACTTGAGATATTTTATCGAGCGGTTTTTTCTGATGAACCGTTCTTCGTAGGTGGTGGTTGAGCGGACGATTTCCTCCGGCTGTTCCGCCGCATAAAGATCTTCGGCAGCGAAGAGCACCGTCCCCCCCATTGCATTCACGTTTCTTAGCGTGTAGCGGTACGTGAACTCATCATCGGTCTTGAGGTGAATGGTCCCTCCCGGACACAGCACATCGCGGTACGTTTCAAGAAAGCGCGGGGACGTCAGACGGCGCGCTGAGTTGCGCGCTTCACTGTGGTGGTGCGGGTCGGGGAAGGTGATCCATATTTCATCAAGGATCTTTTCCGGGAAGTACGCGTTTATGTATTCGGCCCTCATCCTGATAAAAAGCGCGTTGGATAGATTTTCGTCAAGGGCGGTGCGTGCGCCGTGCCACAGCCTGTTCCCCTTGATGTCAAGGCCGATGCAGTAACGCCTCGGGTCGTTCCTCGCCATTGAAAGCGTGTGTTCAGCGGAGCCGCACCCGACCTCAAGCGCGAGAGGCGCTCTGCCGTGAAAAGGAGAATCCTTCCAGCGGTGCGAGAGCCGCAGCGGCGACACGCCGGTCTCGCTGACCTGGATCACGTTGGGGAAGGTGCCCAGTTCGGAATATTTTTCGAGTTTTGGTTTTCGTGACATTGATCTGCCTTGTTAATTCTTCACAACAGTACAATCGTTTGCGCCCGGATATGTCAAAACAATAATTTTCCGCATTTCAGATTGAGGGGGAATCCCTGTGGGGACGCCGGGCCTTTTGTTATGGACAAAAACAGACCAGGCGCGGTACAATCCGGCCATGCGGAGGGGATGATCATGGAAGAAATGACCGTAAACGCGTGCATGCCCGGGTTCGGGGCCTCGTGTGCCCTGTGCTGCGGCAGCCACAACTGCGATGCCACGCCGGAAGAAATGGCCGAAGTCTACCGTAAGCGGCGGGAGATCATTTCCCTTTACCGCAGGGACTACCTGGTCAAGCGGGTCATGGCAAGCAGAAGCGACATGACCGGTTCGTACTATTTTACCGGGAGGAATGACGTCGAACTTCCCGGGCTTCCTTCGCTGTTCGGGGAAAAACGCTGCCCGTTCATCGGCTTTCATGAAACCGGTGGCCTTATCGGCTGCCTTCTGAACCGCGGCGTCGAATCGTCCCTGAGGTATGAATGCTTCAACAATTATTCGAGCAAGAATTTTACCTGCGCCGCGAAGGAGAATCTTGGGGGGGATGAAATTGTTTTTGCCGCGATGCTCTGCCGCGACTGGTATTATTATCCTCTGCTGATCCACCGGCCCGAAACCCTCGCGCGGCTCATGCGTGATTGGGGCGACCCCGATGCGGTTCCCGATGAGGTGCTGGAGAAAACAAAAGTTTTCCTGCGCTCGGAAGCGCGGCAGGACGTTACCCTGCACCGCATGCTCTCGTATTTTTAAATCATCTCCGGGCATAACACTGGGGGCAGTCGTGGCCGCAGTGATGCGACCAGGGCCCGTTTTCGGTATAGCGTCCCACGTCCAGGGACAGCGTGCATCCGCATCCCCCCTGCTTGCGCTGGCCCCTGTCCTGTTCCCCGCTTGCGCCGGGGCCGAAAAGGGTGTTCAAGAGAGCGCCGTCAACGCACGAGCCCTTCAGCGCGGCCCCGGCCTCGACGAGCGCCGGCTCGCAGCATGAATAGAGCGTGATCCCGTGCCGCTGCGCCGCGCTTTTCAGCGGCGCGGCCATGCCAATGATGTCACCGGCGCCTTCAGGATTTTTTTTATCGGGGTAGTAAAACTCGATGCCGTACCGGCGCGCCCGGTTTTCGACCTTGCGGTAAAAATCGATGACCGATACCGTGACCCTGGTGATGCCGGCCACGGCGCATCCTGACAGCACGCGCTCGAAGAAATCAGCGGTAAAAGGGTCGGTCCATGAAGAGGAACCCGCGGCGCGGTAGCGGCACAGCGGGTCTATGCACACCGTGATTGCCCGCGGCCCGTCAACTCCGGCGAGTTCCCGTATCTGCCTGAGCTGCTCGTCGACCGGCGGCGCTTTCGGTTTGATACAGGGGTCGTCCGGCAGGACGGTGAAACGGTACCAGTAATGGTAGGGGCGGGTGACCTCGCCGCGCTTTTTTATCCACACCGAACCGTCCTGGGTCCACAGCCCGACGCTGTGGATTTGTTCGTGCGTGAACGTGAACCGGTACATGGGGTTCATGAGCGGCTGGGGGTGAAACATCCCCCCGTTAAGCCCGGTGATGATTTCATCGCAGTGGAAGCGCGGCATGTCGGTGCGCCTGCTTGCCACCAGTACGATCTTCTGCGCTCGGTGCCGCGCGGCGACTGATTCGGCGCTGACAATTTTCATTTTATAACCAGGCTATGTCCGGTCTTTTTCGCGACACGCTCCGCTTATAGGTGAACGCGGGGTAGCCCAGGACCAGGCTCGCGTAAACGCGGCGGCCCGGCGGCACGTGAAGCCTGGCGCGGAGCTTCTTGCTGAAGCGCAGGGCGATGGTCAGAAAGCCGATAAAGCAGCTGCCCAGCCCAAGGGAGTACGAATAATTGATGATGTTGGTCGCGGCGATGTTGCAGTTATCGCAGATGAAGCTCCCTTTTTTCGGGCCGTGCACCAGAACCAGCACCGGGGCGTTGTGAAGGATGAAGTCCCTGCCCCGTGAGGTTTCGTCCCGTATGTAGTCCATCACTTTCAGGTAGCGGTTCTGCGAAAGCCCGGTTGCCCGGGTGAGCAGGCCGACCGGGCCGCGCTGTGTTTTTTCATACAGCTTCAGGGCGAAGGAATATATTCGCTGCGCGACGTCTTTGATGAGTTCCCTGTTCGTGACCACAATATAGCCGACGTTCTGTTCGTTGCTCGCGGTCGGGGAATGGGCGGCTGTTTCAATGATGCGGTCAATGGTCTGTGCCGGCACGGGTTTGTCTTTGAAGTGGCGTATGCTGCGGCGTCCCATGACAACGGCCCGGTACGCTTCGGGACTGATTTCCTTTTTGTTCAGGGGGACGGCCCGCGAAAGATCAAGCCCGGTATGCACAATGGCCTCTGCCGGGCACAGCGCGATGCAGTGGCTGCACAGGTTGCACAGGGCAGGGTCGACCGGAGTGGGGACGCCGTCGACCTTCCTCCAGACTCCGGATACGCAGTCCCTGACGCAGAGCATGCATTTCGTGCATTTGTCGTCGACTCTCGTGATGTCCATGATGAACTCCTTGATGATTGAAAATAATGTTATGGTTTTGATTGATTAAATTAATAATGGCAAGAATTATTTTCGCCAACAGATTGCCGATGGAATATCATCTATTTCCCCTGAAACTTTTCGAAAATCCTTGCGTTTTCCATCACGTCAAGAGTCCTGTTTAAGACTCCTACAACGTCCCTGGTGGTTGCCCGGCCAGGATCTACGGTCATGATATGTTCGTCAATGTAGTTGATGTATGCCCGCATCGCCATGTCGGTGTCCCTGGTGTCCAGACAGCGCAGGCTCTGGGTAAGCTCGATGCTCAGCCCGTGCGTGAGTGTGGTGTCCATGCCCAGGAGCACGCTTTTTTTTATCGCGTCGATTGCCACCGGCGGTCTCTTTGCCATGAGGTCAGCGAAGTCCTGAACTTTTTTCCTGAATTCTTTCTTCGGGAATATATCGGTAACAAGCCCGATCTGTTTGGCCTCGACGGGCGTGAGCTGGTTTCCCCTGAGCATCAGTTCCAGGGCTTTGGCCCTGCCTATAAGGCGTGGCAGCCGCTGGCTTGATCCTCCTCCGGGAATTATGTTCACCAGGCATTCAGGCTGACCGATGGTGAACCCCTGGTCGCTGACCATGAACCGGAAATCAAAACAAACCGAAAGCTCGGTCCCTCCTCCGTTGCAGGGGCCGTTGATTGCGGCGATCGTGATCTTGTTCAGCCTCTCCACTTCAAGGTAAAGACGGTGCATCTGGAGCCACAGGAACATGCTCGAAGAAATTTTCCGTATCGCTTTTGCCCCTTTCAGTATAAGCCATTCGAGCCAGGGGAAAAGGTCCATCAGGCGGTTGGTAATCGTCAAGAATCCCGCTAAAAGGAAACTGGTCAGCCGTGTTTTGATAAGCAGGTGAAGCAACAGCCTCCTGTTGTGGGTGGCGAGCTGCAGCAGTTCGGGTATTGAAAAATGCATGATGAAGATGTCGTCCCGCGCGCCGGTAAGGACCACTACCCTGATCGACGGGTCTGTGCGTATTTTTTTTACCAGGATAAAAATTTCTTCAAGCAGGTCCGTGGTAAGAAAATTCACCGGAGGATGGTTGATTTCTATCCAGATCGTTGAATTTTCACGCCTGGTTTTCAGGAATCTGAAACTATTGCTTTTTTTCATCGTGATCTCCATAAAAAAGGTCGTCTTCCTTCCCGATCTGGGCCGGAGAAGGAAGACGGAGTAGTGACAGTTCGTTTAGAGGTTCTCATGATAGAGGATTTTAATAGTGCTTCGGATACCTCATTTCTGATGTCTGGGTGATCCTTTTGTAAAACCGTGTGGGGTTGAAGTTGGTGCTGATGCTTATGGCGCCGTGCGGGCATGCAGCGCCGCAGTCAAAACAGGCGATGCACAGGGTCGCGCCTCGTATTGTTTTTATCACCGCGGGGATCCCGTATTTGCCGCCCCGGGCTTTTCCTGTTTGCAGGTCGGTTTTTGATGCTTTCTCCGTGTCAAGGCATCCTCCGGGGCAGATCGTGACACAGAGGCCGCATTCCCTGCATTTATCACTGTCGAAAATCAGGTTTCCCGAACGCATTCCCTGTGGAGTATCGTAGTCGGGTATGATGAGCCGGTCAAGCAAGGTGTATGATTCACGTTTCATCTCATTCCCCCTGTATTTCGATTCTTGGTGCGTCATTGGGCCCCCGGTCGTACCATTCAACAAGCTGTGTTTCCCGGGGAACGATGCCGTCCGCTTTCGGCTTCTGCCACCCAAACGCGATGCAGTCGTTGAGCCTGTACGGATATTTGATGCCGAATTTTTTTCGCCATTTCGGGAAGTACATGCACACCTTGATCAGTCCGATCCAGCAGGACCCCGCACCCAGGCTGTGCGCCGCGAGGACCATGTTCTGGCCGCAGATGCCGATATCGGTTGCCGGGCAGGAAACGCCCCGTTTGTCCTCGACCAGCAGGATGAGTGTCGGCGCATGATGGAACACCGGGGTCTTGCCCAGCGCTATCTGTGACATCAGGCCGAACGGTACCGGATGGAGCTCATTCGGAAGTATTCTGATGTACAGTTTCGCCAGCTGTCTGGTAAGGAGCCGGCGCATGAATCCTCCCCTGGTGTAATCAAGAAAAAACATAAAAAATTTGATGATCCTGACCGCGTCCTTTTCGAGCTGTTCCAGAATTTCCGGGCTTTTAACCACGATGAAACGCCAGGGCTGCATGTTGCCCGCTGAAGGGGCAAAACGGCCCGCTTCAAGTATGCGCCGAATCATTGAGTCGGGCAGGGGTTCTTTTTTGAATCCCCTGATGCTCCGGCGCTCCATTATCGTTTTTTCAACGGCGTTCCAGGGCATGCCCTCTTCATAAACGCCGAGGGGAGATATCTGGCTTGTTTTTATGTTCATGGTTCCTCCTTGTCAGCAGTTATTGTTTATTTGATTCCGGCATATTTATCGAAAAGCCCCATCTTGTATCCCCATGCCATTGATTTGATGTAGCGCTCGGGGAAGTGACGCTTGAAGAACCATACGGCTTTGCCGTCGATCGGGGTCACCACGTAGAAACGGTTTTTTTCTATTGACCTGATAATGAGCCTCGCGATCTTTTCCGAAGTGGTCAGGGAATTCTCGAACATCTTTTCAGCAAGAATGCGCTGCCGCTCATCAGGCGAGTTGAACTGGTCCATGAGGTTTGTTTTGAAAAAGGTCGGGCACACGACCGATACCCCGATTTTGTGAGGATGCAGCTCTATCTTCAGCGTCTCCGACAGTGATATGACCGCCGCCTTGGTGACGTTGTATGAGCTCATTTCCGCAAGGGACGCGATTCCCGCATTGGACGCGACGTTCACGATATATCCGAGTCCCTGTTCCTTGAAAAGGGGGATGACGGCACGGCAGCCGTGTATCACGCTTTTCTGGTTGATGTCAATGATCCAGTCCCACCTGTCCAGGTTGATCTTCTCCATGTATCCGGCAGCGGCAACTCCCGCGTTGTTCAGCAGGATGTCAAGCCCTCCCCACCGGTCAGTTATGGTTTCAAGCGCCACGTTAAATTCGTCGTTCCTGGTCACGTCAAGGGCTATTCCCAGGGCTTCCCCTCCGGCTTCAGCAACCAGGGCCGCGGTTTCCTTGATGCGTTTTCTGTCGATATCGGTGACCGCGATTTTCCATCCCCGCGACGCGAATTCGATACTCAGCGCCCTGCCCAGGCCGCAGCCGGCACCGGTGATGAGCACCCGTTTACCGGGAAATTTCTTGTTTATTCGCACTTTCCGTCTCCTTTATATCCGTGCCGGTTGTCGATAACTCCTCATGCCGGAATTCACTGTCATGCTTTTTGCAGAAATGACCCGATATAGTTTATTTTTTTCAGGGGAACCATTCCAAGGAGCGCCTGTGCCTGGCGCGCGTCCCGCATGCGTTTCTCCTGGGGATAGTCCTTGGTATATCCGTTGCCTCCGAAGAGCTGCACCCCGTCAGTCGTGCAGCGCGTCGCCATCTCGCCAATGTGCACTGCTGACGCAAGGGCCGAGTATTCCCATCCTGAACAGGAATTTTCCAGCTCCTGACATGACCGGGAAAGGCATGTTTCGCCGATTTTTACCTGTATCGCCATGTCCGCCAGGAGCATGCGGACCTGCGGCCAGTCGATTATCTGACGTCCGCCCTGGTAGCGCTCTGCGGTGTACTCAATTGCTGATTTCAGCGAACCCTTCATTACTCCCAGTGAAATGGCTGCCGCGCACAGGCTCATGCTGTGCTGCATCATGTCGAAATAATCCCGCCCTTTGCCCTCTGCGCCGATCAGGGTCCCCGCTGTTTCTTTAAGGCTCACGTCAACGGCCGGGCACGCGTGGAAGCCCAGGCTCACAACGGGTTTTGACTTCGCCAGCGTCTCGTCGCCGAGATTGATCAGGTACCACGAAAAATTTTCTGTTCCCTGTTTTTTCGCGGGAATGACCGCGTAATCGGCGATATTGCCGAGAACCAGGTAGCTGATTTTTCCGGTGATGCGTCCGGCGTCGTCGATTTCGGGGATGTCTGTTTCATCCGGGCCCGCGAATGACTGGAAGGCGATCGGTGTTGAGCCGAGTGAGGTGATGCCCTGAAGCATGGCGGCGCTGTCAAAGTCGTCAGCTGCCTTCTGGATGATCTCAAGCGCGGCAGCGTTGGTGAAAACGACTCCCGCCAGGCTCGCGTCGTACTGGGACAGCTGGTCAAGGATGACCGCGACCATCGCGGTGTTCATGTCCACGCCGCCGCACTCGGAACTCAGGTTCACGCCGTAAAAGCCGACCACTCCGGCGTCCCTGATGGCCTCCGTGAACAGCTCGGCAAAGGGGTAACGGTCATGCTCCTCTATATTTTCAACGAGTTTTTTTTGCGCAAGGTCGCGGGCAAGCTCGGCAAAGGCCTGGCGTTCGTCGCACAGGGTGTCGCTGAGGGGACGGTTTGTCATTACGTTCATGGTCTTTCTCCTTGTTTTTATTTGAAGTATTCAATCTCGGGATAATTGCCGCCTGCCAGGCAGTAAAAGGTGTTCATCTGGTTGATCTGGTTCGTGCTCTCGTAAATCTGCTGGAGCTTGACGTCCCTGAAGCATTTTTCCGCGCCGAATTCGTGGCGAAGCCCGTCGGCTCCCATGAGGTCAAGCGCCAGGTTAGCGTTAATAAGGCCGATGTCGCTGCATGAATATTTGGCGATTGACGCCCATCCGGAAGACACGTTGCGCTCTTCATCAGTATACCAGTCAAAGTAGTATTTTCGCAGAAACCATGTCGCCGCCTTTAAATTCAGCAGGGGGGATATCAGTGAAAAGTACCAGCGGGGCATGATCCGCAAAAACAGGTCGACCGGTTTTTGCGCGAGGAGCTTGAAAAGGCCGCTCAGCATGTCAGCGTAGGCGCTCTCCATGTACAGGAGCCGTGACATGGCGGTGTTGCGGTACATGTCAGTCAGGATGATCTGGGCCCACTGCTGGTTCACCAGCAGGTCGTTTGTCACTGTTTTGGCCCTGGCGTATTCCAGGGCCTTTTCATAGGCTGTCCGCCCGACACCGGTCGCGATCGCCCCGACCCCGGCGCGGGAGCTTGACACGACATAGTCGACAACTGAGTGTATGATCCACCGCACGCCCTTTTTTGATTTGGTTAAGTGAGGGTCATCGCATTGCAGGGTCACCATGCTGTCAGGGACGAAACACTCCTCGAATATGAGCTCGCTTGCGGTCGAGCCCAGGTTTCCCATCTTTTTCTCCATCGCGCCGAAACTGAACCCTTTCTCCCCGTTGGGCACAACCATCTGCACGAAGGTATCGGCCGCCTTTTTTTTGTCTTCCCAGAACATCACGATGTGCCAGTAAGAGAGGTGGCCGTTTGAAATGAATATCTTGCGTCCGTTGAGGGTGTATCCTCCCTTGACTTTTTTGAGGTCGGTTCCGATGCGGGCCCTGTTAAACAGCAGCGGCTCCTGAACGTCCGTGCCCGCGTCAGGCTCGGTGATTACCAGGTCAAGCAGCCGGGGCGTGCCCTCTTTTTCGCTTTTCACAACGTCCCGCAGGATTTTATTCAGAATTTTTGCGTTGAACGAGGGAAAGACCGTGGCCAGGCCCAGGTAATGCACAAAAATAATATGCCCGAGTCCCGCGCATACTGACGAGATCTCCTCGATGAACGGATACAGGCCGAGAAAGTTAAGCCCCTGGCCGCCGAAGAGCTTGGGGATGAAAAGGGAATAAAGCCGCCAGTCTCCCGCAATTTTAAGAATGTCCCATGAAAGATAATCATGGTCTTCCATGTGCTTCAGCTCGCGTTCGAGATACATGGGCCGCAGCACCTCGTTGTTGAACTTGCGCGCGATCGCTATCGCGGTTTCCACTTCCTTGTGGGTGCTTTTCGAGAGGCGGTGCTGGCATTCCAGGCTGTTGAATGCCTCCCCTGTTTTCGGCCCGTCATTAAGCAGTTTTGTTTTTTCTTTCCCGGTCATCTTCCATGGTTTCATGAAGGTTCCTCCTTCTTGGGTTTCGTTATCGTGTCTGTGTCATCGAGAATCGAAAATATACCGTACAGTCGGTCATGAAAAAAATTGTAAAAGTCCCCTTCAGCGGAGAAGGGGATCAGCCGTTTATGAAACTTTTGATATGGTCACATGGGAATTTTTTTCGGAATCGAAAGTCCCCGGAACAATGCCCAGTTTTTCGAGTTCCTTTTTCATTATCCGCTGGGTCTCGGTTTTCGGGAATTCCTTCACTATTTTAACATACCGGGGAACGGCGAATTTAGGAAGGTCTTCCCTCAGATGGTTTATGAGCTCTCCCTCAACAAGGCTCTCGCCTTCGACCAGGGATATACACGCCATGATCTCGTCTTCAGCGAGCTCTGAAGGAACGGCAAAAACCGCCGCCTCAAGCACCGAAGGATGTTTCTGGATCGTATGCTCTACTTCATACGCGGAAACGTTTTCACCCTTGATGCGCATGAACTCCGCGTTCCGCCCCACGAAATACAGGTAGCCCCTGCTGTCGCGCCGAACCAGGTCGCCGGTATGGATCCATCCGTTTTTAAGCTTTTCGTTGCTCGCCTTTTCATTCTTGAAGTATTCCACCGATTTTTTAGAACCCCGTGATTCAAAAACAAGCTGGCCGGGGACACCGTCGGGGACATCGTTCATGTCATTGTCAACGATGCGGTATACGGTGTTGGGGTTCGGCTTGCCGATCGAACCGACAGGGGCGTTCCCCAGGTTCATGATGCTCTTTCCTCCTCCGTCAACCGATCCGTAGCCCTCGTATATCCTGACGCCGAATCGTTTTTCGAACCGGGGCCATTCGTCCGCGGGGCAGGCCGCGGAAAGGGTAAACCGCACCCTGTTCCTGTTGTCGGTGCTTTTCGGGGGCTGTTTCATCAGTATGGGGATCATGGCCCCGATGGTGTTGAAGCTGGTCACTCCGTATTTTCTTATCTCTTCCCAGAACCTGCTTGCCGAGAACTTTCTGGCAAGGACGACCCTCGCGCCGCGGTGCATGGCCGTGGTTATGGTCAGGAACAGGGCGTTGCCGTGAAACAGGGGAAGGCAGGTGTACAGCACGTCACTCTTGCGGTAAAAGGCGTGGGCCGCCAGCGAGAGCAGTTTCACTGTCGATTTTCCGTAACGGTATACCACTCCCTTGGGAAGGCCCGTGGTCCCCGAGGTGTACAGGATGAAACACATGTCGTCCTTGCTGTACTCTCCGCGGGGTTTTTCCCCTGACGAGGAATACGCGTCACCCAGGGAAATGGTCCCGGGGAATTCATGCGGGGATGTCCCTTCGTAATTCACGATCACTGTTTTAATGTTCTCGATTTTATCGGCGATTTTTCTGTAGGTTTCTATGAACTCTTCGTCGAGAACAATAAACTCCGCGTCACTGTGATTGAGGATGTAAAGCAGGCTGTCGCCTCTCAAGGAGGTGTTCACCGGGATTGAATACATGCCGATCTTCTGCGCGCCGAAAAAAACGTCGAGGTAGCGGGGCGAGTTTCCCATCATCATGGCAATGCCCTTGCCCCGTGCCCCGCCCAGGTCTGACATAAAATTGGCGAACCTGTTCGCGTTAAGGTCCATTTGTCCGTAGGTGAGCCGCTCGTCTTCGAAGATAAGAAACATCCGTTCCGCATGTTTTCCGGCCTTTTCCTCAAGCAGTTCGGCCCAGGACATGTCTTCAGATATCTCTTTAGTGTTTATTAAACTCTTCAGGTTTTGTGAGAATGTCCCGCGCCTTATCTCGTCCCTGCAAAAGCGAAGGAGCGACCTGGTGAAGAGCAATGCTATTCTAATGTTTTGAAACAGATACATGGGGTCCTCGTTGCATATTTAACGTTTATTTTTTATATGATGCAATCATATTTTCAATACAGCTGTTATCCGCACCGCATTCGCTGTTTACCAAATCTATTATCCGGTTCATGAATTTTTTGTCAGCCGCAAGTTTTTCAGCGAGTGCCCTGTCGGAAACGGTTTTTTCTATATATGCCGCGAAATAGCCGCGCGTCGCCTTTTCAACCGCTTCGTATGAAACGCCGGAGGCCATGACAGCCTTGATGGCGTTTTTGTCAGAGCTGATTATGTTTTTCAGGGCAGCGCTGTTTTTTACGAATTTTGCCAGGCGTCTTGCAATGAGATTGAGCGTGAAACCTTCGTTTTTCGCTCTTGAGTCAATCTGCTTTTCTTCGTCGGTCCCTTTCGCGAGGGCCGCGTATTTCTTATCAGTGACCATTTTTTTCAGGCCCTTGATTGAATCATAGGGATAGGTCTTCATGACGCTGTAGGCGACTTTTTTTGCTATGTCGCCTGCAGGGTCTACTTTAAGGCGGTATGAGAACTTGGTCCTGTTTCTTCCAAGGTATTCCATGTCAAAGAACCCGGTCATCACCGTGACCCGTATGCGACCGTCCTGAAGGGGGACCTTTACCTCGTCAGTCGCCTGAAAACTGACCAGCGCCTTCCCGTTGTCGTAATCGTAAACCGCTTTGTCTTTCAGCACCAGGTCCCGGTCGTCGATAACCGGCGGTTGAAGGACCATGTAAATGATCATGTCGTTCCGCGAAAACTGTTTTTCAACCTCGGCACCGTAGCAGTCGGCAAGCCATTTGTTGTATGAAGGAACATCGCGCAGCACTTCCCCGATGACTTCAATGCCCGCGTCAATGGCTGACACCGCCATGTATTCTTTAAGTTCAGTCCCCGAAACAGGGCGTTCATAGAGTTTGATCCCGTTGCTGTCTTTTATCAGCGACCAGCCGTCAACGGCGCCGGCGGGTTTTAGTGAAATGAACATTGTTACAAGTAACAATACAAAACAGATCTGAGCTTTTTTCATTACGCACTCTCCCGAATTTATTTTTTTCCCGGTCCTTCCAGGATATGGATGCACATCGCCGCTTCTTCCTGGCCGAGCGCGCCGCCGCCGTTTTCGGCAAGCGCGATGCGCGCCCCCCTGACCTGGCGCGCTCCGGCGGCCCCCCGCACCTGGGTCACGAGTTCGTGTATCTGGGCAAGGCCTGACGCGCCTATGGGGTGGCCCCGTGACTCGAGTCCGCCGCTTGGATTGATGGGTATTTTCCCGCCGATTTTAGTGGCGCCGCTCTCAGCGAGCAGGCCGCCTTCGCCTTCTTTGCAGAATCCCAGGGCCTCGGCCTGGTGCAGTTCACCGTAAGCTGAGGCGTCGTGGACCTCTGCGCAGTGGATGTCCCTGGGGCCCAGGCCCGCTTTTTCATAGGCGAGTTTGCTCAGGCGCTCGCCGATATCAATACCGTCGAAGTCGCGCTCCATTCCCGAACCCAGTATCGAAGCGCGGACCTTGACCGCCTGCGGCGAAAGCCCCAGTCGCCGCACCGTGTTTCCGTCACACAGTATGGCCGAGGCCGCTCCGTCCCCGATGGGCGCGCACATCGCCCTGGTGAGGGGCCAGGTCACCATGCGGTCGCCCAGTACCTTTTCGGGAGACACGGTGAAAGTGTACTGGGCGTTGGGGTTGAGCGACGAATGGTAATGGTTTTTCGAAGCGATCAGCGCAAGCTGTTCAATGGTGCTGCCATATTTATTCATGTGCTGCCGGGCCGCGTACCCGTACACATCCATGAAGGGCGAATGGTCGCCGGAGAACATTTTGCGCAGGTCCTTCATGGTTTCAGACCCGAGTAGATCGGAAAGCCTGATGTAGACCTTCAGCATATTCTTGTAATCCTGGATCTTGTCACCCAGACCCTGCTTTTTCCTGGCTTTCTTTTTGCCCGTTTCATCCCTGCTGGTGTGAGCCCATTTTTTTATATGGGCCTGCATGAGCTTCTTGTCCCTGTCGGTCATGCCGTACTCGGATATGTTATCTATAATTGTGGCGATGTTTTCGATATCGAGGCCGCCCAGGAACCCCGCGAATACCGCGTACTTGTTCGAGCTGTGCAGCTTTTCAGCCCCCACTGCCATGGTGATATCATAGAGCCCGCTCGCAACGCCCAGCCATGCATGGTGAAAGGCGGTTGACCCGCCTGCGCAGGCGTTTTCGACATTGGTCATGGGGATTGCCTCGATTCCCAGGGGCCGCAGCGCGACCTGGGCGCGAATGGTGTCCTGGCCCTTTGCATAGCCCCAGCCGGAATTGGCGAACCACAGGGCCTGGATGTCTTTTTTATCGAGGCTCGCCTCGGCAAGACAGGGGATGATTGTTTCAGCCGCGAGGTCTTTTACGCTCTTGTCCAGGTATCTCCCGAACTTGATGGTATGCGCGGCGATAACGTAAACGTCTCTCATGGTAAGTCTCCTGAAATGTGTGAAATGAAATGAGTTAAACAACTTGGATTGTGCAGTTGCAATCAACTGGTAGAAGTATAAACATCAATAAAGATTCCCTGCTTCTACATTATGAAGAATTTTTTGCCAAACTTCATGGTGTACAGGGTTTGTTTTTTTCTTATGGATGAGTCTTTTTTTCAGCTCTGTTGCGGCATGTTGATGCGAATTTGAGCATGGTTCAGGGATGTATAATGCGCTCAAACCAATATTCTATACAATATGAAGTTTCTTTCCGGGATTCTTGGAAGTGTACACAGTGGCCGTTTGACAGGGCGAATAATAAAGGATATTATCCGCTGTAATTGTCGAAATATTTTTTCGGAGGTGCCGGCGTGATTGCAGCAGGGTGTGACGTTGGATCACTGACCGCGAAGGCGGTTATCATGGATGACGGGTTTATCATCTCGTCAAAGATAATCAGGGACCGGAAGACGCCATTGGAATCGGCCCGGGCTGTCATGTCAGAAGCTTTGAGCGAAGCGGGCCTTTCTTTTAAGAGCATCAATTACTGCTGCAGCACCGGTTACGGCAGGCACAGCATCCCGTTTGCACTGATGAACATGAGCGAAATATCATGCCATGCGCTCGGGGCTTTCTGGGCGGAAAAATCCGTCAGGACCGTGATAGATATCGGAGGTCAGGACTGCAAGGTCATCTCCCTGGACGATTGCGGGATGGTCTCTGACTTCATCATGAACGACAAGTGCGCCGCGGGGACGGGCAGGAGCCTTGAAATACTGTCCCGGAGTATCGGCCTGCCGCTTGAAAAGCTCGGCCCTGTTTCGCTGAAATCATGGAAAGGCATTCCGATAACCAACAAGTGCAGCATATTCATGGAACTCGAGGTGCTCCAGCACCTGTATAAAGGAAAAAGAACAGCGGATATAGCCCGCGGCATAAATGAGGCGGTAGCCAGGAGGGTTGTTTCCCTTGCCAGGTCGATTGAGATAAAGGAGGCTGCCGCGATCACCGGAGGCGTATCAAAAAATATCGGCGTGGTGAAAAAGCTGGAACGCCTGCTGGGCCTGCGCTTTACCCCGCTTTCCGTTGATCCCCAGATAATCGGTGCTCTGGGCGCCGCAGTATTCGCGGCCAATGAGCTGAAAAAGGCCGGGAATGCGGAGGTCGCCGTATGATCGCGGCCGGCTTTGATATAGGAACCAGGTTTGTCAAGGTCTGCATTGTTGACGGAGAGTGTCCGCTGGGTTTTGCCGTTGAAGAGGCCGGAAGGGATATGCGGCGCATTATCGGAAGGGCCTGGGATACGGCCCTTGACCGGTCTGGAGTAAAGAAGAGGGACGTTAAGCGCCGTGTCGCAACAGGTTATGGTCTTGGCCTGGTAAAAACGGCCGATTCATTTCTTCCCGAGGCCCCATGCCTGGCGCGGGCTGTGCACACCATTGATCCGGAGATCGGCCTCGCCCTTGACGTGGGCGGCCTTTTCATAAACGCGGTTGGCGTCGGCGGCAGAGGTTTTGTCGATGGCGTTCTGACCAATGACAAATGCGCCGCCGGGAGCGGGAAGTTTCTTGAAATGGTCTCGGAAACGCTTTCAGTCCCCTTCGCTTCTATCTCGGACATGGCATTTGCTTCTGCCAGCCCGTATGCGATAAACAGCCAGTGCGCGGTCTTCGCGGAGAGTGAAATCATAAGCCAGGTCAACGGCGGAAGGGAAGGAAGCGACATCATCGCGGGCGTGCTCAGGTCAATTGTTTCCAGGGCCGCGGCCCTTATCGAACGCAGTGATGCTGCTGGAATCGTTGCCCTGTGCGGCGGTATCGCCGCGGTCCCGGCTTTCAGGGTCATGTTTCAGGACATGATCAAAAATGAAACGCGGGTTCTTTCCATGGAGCCGCAGATCATCACTGCTTACGGGGCGGCCTTGCTCGCCGGGGGCAGGGCTTCTTGCGGAAGAGATGTTTCTGCAAGAGGTTATGATTCCGGGCGGAACAGGGTGGCGCTATGAACGGTGCTGTTGCCGGGGCCGAATCCCGGATTCCCGGGATTGAAGCCCTGATCACGAGGGTCAGCGAAATGGCCACTGATCCACAGGGCCCTTTCAGAAAACGTTCCTGCACCGGTGCTTTCGATTGTGGGCGCGTGTTTTACGGCAATGATTTTTCCAGGCAGAGAAACGTCCCTCTGGTTTTGGCCGAAGACACGGGCCTTGAGCTGGGGGCTCCATCATCAGGATCAGTGAGCCTTTTTCTCAGCACGGGTGAGGAAGGGATCGTGCCTGAAGGAATGTGGCTGGCTGGTCCGGATTTTAAGGACATCAGGGGGCAGTCGGTTTCTTACGCACAGGTCGTGATGGCACGGGTATCGCCCGGATTCGCCCCGCCCGATTTGAACCTGCGGGCTTTGATGAACCTAACGAGCAGCATCCCCGGATGCATGACCCGATGCAACAGGGGAAGGATATGGATCCGCCTGCACCGGGACCTGGTCGAAGGAGGCTTTTCCCTGGCTGACCTGGGCGGGGCGCTGGTGTCGGCTTACCGCCGCAGTGAGTGCATGGTATCGGATCCTGCCGTGCTCCTGGTCGCCGGCGACGATAAAACAGTCTCCCGGCTCAGAAAAATTCAGGCCATGGCAGAGGCAATAAATGCTGAAAGCGGCAGGCTGCGTCAGGAGAGGGAAGGTTTTATCGATTGTGATGAGCTGAACTGCTCATCCTGCACTGAACAGGAGTTCTGCGGCCTTTTGCAGAAACTTATTTCAAAGAGGGGTAAAAAGAGATGATGTCTCCACTGATTATGGCTTTTACCGGAAAGGGTGGCGTGGGAAAGACCGTTCTCTCAGCCCTTGCCGGCATGCTTTTCATTGAGGAAGATAAAAGGGTCCTGTTTATCGATGCCGACCCTGCGATGGGCCTTGCCCTTTCTCTGGGCGCGGGCAATTTCAAGACCATAGGCCAGGCCAGGGAGGAGATAATAAGACAGGCACGGATTGCAAGCTCCATTGAAGAAAAGGAGCGTCTCGGGGAAGTGCTTGATTACGTGCTCCTTGAAACGCTTTATGAAAGGCCCGGATACAGCCTGATCGTGATGGGCCAGACTGACACCCTCGGCTGTTACTGCCCGGTTAACGGCCTTCTCCGGAGGACCATCGGGTCCCTTGCGGCGAATTATGACGTGGTAATCATCGACGCCGAGGCCGGCATTGAACAGGTGAACCGGCAGGTTGTCGAGTCCGTTCAGTATCCTGTGATCGTGACCGACAACTCGCTGCGCGGCATAAAGACGGCGCTTATGATTCACGCCAGAATAAAGGATGTACCCGCCATGAGGCCGGTTCAGACCGGCGTCATTTTCAATCGGGTCGAAAGCCCGGACCCCGGCCTCGTGGAGACGATAACATCCGCGGGCATGCTTGATTACGAATATATTGCGCCTTGCCCCGAAATCGGGGAGCTCGACCGAAAGGGGGCCCCGCTCTTTGACATCTCCCCTGATGCCGGGCCCCTGTCTCAGCTCAGGAGGATTTTAAGGTCGCAGGGAATGCTGCACGAAAGGAGGACCGGATGAACGTAAGGATCGATGTGCGCGGCAAGAGTACGGTTGCGTTAAAGCGGTACAGGATTATCAGGTACCTTTATTATGTGCTGATACGGGGTTACTATTACGCGCTTTTACTGCTTCCCTACGGGGTGCTGGCAGTTGTCATGAGATATATTTTACATCCGTTCATTTTTAAAAAGGAAACTCGGTTCAATAAATACATCCGGTCGGCCCTTCTGTGGATGGGGGGCGGGCTCCAGAGCGCGGTCGACTACCGCGCGCACCTGCCGGTCATGAGGGTCATCCTTGACTATCTGCGCCATCATATTGAGCCCATTAAGAACAGGAGCAAGCCGCTGGTATATCTCGGCTGGTGCGTGTCGCCGGAATTTCTGAGGGCCTTCGACGTGCACTACATCATCCCCGAGGCTTTCAGCGTCATGGGAAGCTGGCTGGGGCAGGAAATTTCCACTCACATGCTTGAAGTGCTGGAGTCGGAAGGAGGATCGATCGAAAGCTGCTCCGCCTCAAAGTTCGGCGCAGGGGCCTATTTCACCGGCCAGATGCCCGATCCCGATCTTATCGTGACCTCGTCGCATCCCTGCGATTCGGGCGTCGCCTTTTATCCGACACTGCAAAACCTTGCCGGGGTGCCCATGTATGTGCTCGACACTCCCTACGGAACTGATGAGGACGCGTACCGTTATTTCGCAAAAAACCTCAGGTCGATGATACAATTCATCGAGAAACATACCGGCCAGAAAATTAACCGGGGCCGGCTTAAGAGTTCCTGCGAGGAGCTGAATAAAACAAATTTTTATCTTCAGGAGCTCACGGCCATGACCCGGGCGATCCCCTCGCCGGTGTCGTCACAGCAGCTTACCGTTGCCTGGGCAATGAAGCTCATGGGCTCGGGCTCTCCTCACCTGACCGAAATGGCCAGGATCATGTACGAGAACGCGAAGGCGAGGCTCGAGCGCGGCCAGGGATGGCTTAAAGAAGAAAAGATCCGCGTGATCTGGTGGGACGTGCCCATCGCGTTCATAAGCCTGTACCCGTGGATCGAAAAGGAATTCGGCGCCATGATCGTGGGGGGCGATCTGATGGGCAGGTGCAACACGCCCTATGTCGATACGTCATCAGAGGAGAGCATGATGCTGAGCCTTGCCAGGGTGCACCTGAACGCATCGATGGTGCGAAACGTGCGGGGTACTTATGAGCTTTTCATGGACGAGTTCGAGCAGATAATCAGTGAATATTCCGGGGACTGCTTCATCTTTGTCGGCCATAACGGATGCAAACACGGCTGGGGATACAGCAGGATCAAGAAGGACGTATGCAGGAGGATCGGGCTTCCGGCCCTGCACATGAGCAGTGATTATTCCGATTGCAGAAACACGTCAGAGGAATCGCTCAAGAAACAGATATCCGATTTTTTCATCAGCAACGGGCTTGCATAGAACGGGAGGAACGCGATGACAATAATGGAAAGGATTGCTGAAATTGCGAAAGAGACGGACAATCATTATCTCAGGGAGGCGCGGCTCGCCGGTAACAAGGTAATGGGCTATTTCTGCTCCTATGTCCCCGTGGAGCTTATCCATGCTGCCGGTTTCGTGCCCTACAGGATGAGGGCCGTCGGCAGCACCGGTACCGATCTGGCTGACGGCTATTTCGCGCCCCTTAACTGCTCCTATGCGCGGCACTGCTTCAACAAGGCCCTGAAGGGCGATTTCGGTTTTCTTCGCGGCGTTGTCTTCATGAACGGCTGCGACCACACGCGCAGGATGTATGATAACTGGCGATACACGAATATCGGACCCGGCTTTCTTCACCTGCTTTTTGTGCCGCATGTCATGGGAAACAACGCTGCTGACGGGTTCGGTGAAAGCATCAATGCCCTTAAGGCCGCTATAGAGAAGCATTTCAGTATTACCGTCAGTGACGATAAAATTCGCGATTCGATCAGTTTGTATAACAGGATGCGGCGGCTTCTTTTTTCGCTTGATGAAAAAAGGAAGCAGAAGAATCCGCTGATATCGGGGAGCGATATGCTGCGCGTGGTCATGGCGGTAACGGCCGTTCCGGTGGAAACCGCATGCTCTCTTCTCGAAGAGGTGAACGCCTTTGTGGATTCCCGGCAGAGCGCCCCGGCTGGCGACGTGCGCGTCATCATGCTCGCCGGATGCATGGAGGAGCCCGATCATCTGAAGCTCTACGAGGATTCCGGCGGAGTAGTGGTTTCTGACGCTTTCTGCATGGGAACAAGGTTGTACGCGAGGTCGGTCGATGAACACAAAAACCCCGGGGAAGCTCTGGCGGAAGGGTACCTCTGCTCGAGGGTTTCATGTCCGCGCATGATGGACGATTTTCCCCGCAGGGTCGCTGCGGTCGCGGACATGGCGAGAGAGTATTCCGCTGACGCGGTTGTTGTGGAAAAGCTTAAGTTTTGCGACATGTGGGGATGGGAGATCGAGCGCCTGCGCCGCGAAGCGAAGAAAGGGGCCATTCCTCCGGTGCTGGCCATTGAACGCGAATACCTTGGCGGCGCTTCGGGCCAGGTGAAGACGCGCATACAGGCCTTTTTCGAGCAGATTCGAAATAAACAGGAAATTGATGATGCGATCGTGCGCCAGGACCGCACGGCCTACTACGTGAGAAAATAATGGTAATGAATTGGAGTGAAGGGTCGCGACCGTTCACTCCAATTCATTGAATCGAATAAATAAAGGAGAACATCATGTCAAAGACAAAAGGGCTGAATGAGAACTATGAATACATCGTTATAGGAACCGGGCCGGGCGGAGGCACTGTGGCGCGAGAGCTCGCCCTTGGAGGGAAAAAAGTTTTGATCATTGAGGCCGGGGCGTGGCATAAACACGGGCTGGGTTCGCTGCTGGGGATCAGGATACTGAAAGGGTACCTTCTCTTCAGCAGGTCGCGGGAGGGGGTCATCGTCGCCAGGGGCATGACCGTGGGCGGTTCCTCCATGGTATACAACGGCAATGTCTTTGATCCGCCGGATTTTCTCTATGAAGAAATGGGCCTTGATTTTCGCATCGAGGTTGATGAGCTCAAAAAAGAGATCGGCGTCAGGACCCTGCCGGAAAAATTTTTCATGAACGCGCAGGGCGGCGTTAAGGTCCGTGAGGCCGCGGCTAAAATGGGCATAACGTTCAGGGCGCAGGAGAAGTTCATTGACCCTGAACGGTGCTCGGTGGGCTGTGACTGGTGCATGATGGGCTGCCCCAGGAACGCGAAGTGGACCACCAGAAATTACGTGGAGGATGCTCTGTCTCATGGCGCGGACCTGCTTCTTTCATCCGCTGTTGACCGGATCCTCTTTGACAAAAAGGGCAGGGCAATCGGGGTGAAGCTGGGCAACGGTGCGTCCCTTTACGCCGATAAAATCGTTCTCTCCGCTGGAGGCATCGGCACTCCTCAAATACTGCTGCGCTCGGGGATGAAGAATGTGGGCCGGAGTTTTTTCATGGACCCCATGAACGTGGTCACCGGTTATGCGGACAATGAGAGCGGCGGCGCCTGGAAAGAGATGACTTTTACCCACGCAACCGACGATTTCGAGCACAGCGACGGATTTCTTATCGGGAACGTGGGAGGATCCTACGCGCTGTTGAGCAATTTTTCCCGCATCAAGACCATGCGGAAAAACGCCCTTAAAATGCTTCCCCTGATGAAGCGCGGTATCGGACTTTTTGTAAAGCTTGGCGACAATCCCAACGGCAATGTATTCAAAAACGGCAGGTTCACCAAGCCAATGGATGACGACGACCGGAAAAGGATGAAGAAAGGCACCGACATCTGCAGGGAAATACTGGTCAGGGCCGGCATCAAGAAGTCTTCTCTCGCTGTTGCGGAGATGATCGGCGGCCATCCCGGAGGGACTGCCGCCATGGGCCTGATTGTTGACCGGAATTTCATGACCGAGCACGACAACCTCTTCGTATGCGACGGCAGTGTGCTTCCGGTGTCTCCCGGCGCTCCGCCTTCTCTTGCCATACTGGCTTACTCAAAACTGTGCGGGAAGATGCTTGTGGGGAAGGTCAGACCCGAAGACCGGATGGTGAAGAATTTGGGCAGACATGCAGGTGCGTAGCGCGCTACGCACCTGCATCTCCGCACCCAATATAAAATTTCTCTTGAAAAAAAGACGAGCCTGTTGTATTGCTTATGCCTGTATCATTCATTGTGTCCCCATGAAATCATTAATGTGTAACATATGTTTGCTGTACCTGTGCATTTTCGCTCTAGCCGGCTGTGAATCGGATTTTCTGCCTGCGCCGGGCGGCGGTGAGGGCGGGAGCGTTGACCTTTCGGGAGAGTGGAAGCTGATTGAAACCGATATGGAGGACGCCATGCGTCCCGGTTATGACGATTCCAGGGCGCAGGCCATCATCATCCCCGGCAAGTGGGACCATGTTTTACGGAAGAACACGGACAGGGCTGCCACGGTATGGCTGAGAAAAAAATTTGTGGTTCATGACCGGCTCAGGGACAAACAGATGGTCCTTTCTCTGGGCCGGGTTTCGATCGCTGACGAGACCTATGTAAACGGCGTGTTTGTCGGAAGCACGGGCGTCATCCCCCCCGACAATGACCGCCTTTCCTATGACTTTACCTGGCATTTTGAAAGAAAGTATACGGTGAACTCTTCCCTGATCAGATACGGCGCTGAAAACGTTATCGCTCTACGGGTTTTTTCCCATTACCTCAACGGCATCAAGGACGGGCCGGTGCTGTATCCTCTCACAACCTGGAACCGTCTGTACTGGATACGAAACTACCTGCCCCCGGTGAACAACTTCATTCCCCTGGTGATTTCCCTGGTCATTGTGGTTATGCTTATTTTTCTCGCAAGGGGAAAGATAAACACCAGGGTGTACCTTTATACGAGTTTTTTCATGGTGAGCGTTTTTATCGTGTATTTCCTTTTGCTCGGGATTCCTCCGCTGTCGAACGGCCTGCTGAGGTACAAGCTGTTTTTCAGCGCTTATACCCTGATCGATTTTTTTCTCCTTATGGCAATCAGGGAGTTCTTCGGTGTTAAATCAAAGGCGCCCATCGTCGGGATCCTCGCTGTCGCCCTGGCAATCAATGCGTGCATTGCCCTGCTCCCAACTACAGCTGATTTTTTCCGTTTCGGCAAAATCATGACCCTTGCCTTCCTGGTGCTGTGCGTTTCATACTCCCTCCTGATCTTTATCATGGCCCTGGTGCGCGACCCCAGGCGCTACTGGTTCATTTCTCCCGTGGCCCTTTTTGTTGTTTTTTCCGCGGTAAACACCTATTACCTGGTCGCGACGGACCAGATGTACCGCATGTCGTTCATGTTTATTTTCAGGCTGGTCGCCCTCGAACTGGCGGCGCTCCTTTATTTTATCCTTGACCTCAAAGCTATTGAAAAGGAGCGGGACTCGCTGTCACGGGCCCTTTTAAAGAAAACCAGGGAGCTTCGAGAGGCCGTGAACCAGGCAACCGGAGCGAAGAAGAAAGACGACCCCAGGGAGATCATTCATCGTCTGGTTGACTACATCGATAATAATTTTAACGAGACCTATGACCGTGTCGGCCTTGCCGACAAGTTCGGCCTGAACGAGGACTACATGGGCCAGCTTTTCAAGAAAGTGACCGGGACCAATATCGCCAATTACATCAACTGCAAGAGGATCGAGGCCGCGCGTCAGCTTCTTGAAGAGACCGACAGCAAGGTCATTGACATAGCCTTTCACGTGGGCTTTGATAATCTCACTTATTTTTACCGGAACTTTAAGAAGAAAACAGGTTACAACCCAACGGATTATCGCAAGATGAGGCGGGACGGGTTTGTCGCGCTGGAATTCAAGAGCGAGGAGGATTATTACTGAGAAACCCCATCTCGCCCAGAAACCGGTACCATTCCTTTCCCCGAACATTGTTGAATATCAGCCAGTGCCCGCCCGCGAGAAGATGACAGCGCCTGATCTTCCACTTTTCACACAGAGTGCGGACCCCGTGCGAAGGGCAGAGGCGGTCGCCCTGCGAGCCGATGACCAGAATTTTTTCCGGTGAAATTTTTGGAGTGAAGTTCAGCGGTGAGTGGATGGTCCACAGTTCATGTATTTTTTTTGTTAACGTGTCGTTTTTATCGAGTCCGAGATTAATGGAGCCAGGGCCGAGGGGACGTGAAAAGTCCACCGCGGGAACCATCAGCGCCGCGAAAGCGTGGCCGTCCCGCAGGGCTGAATAAAGCGCTCCCAGGTATCCTCCCAGGCTGGCGCCGATTATGCCGATGCCGCCGCTGCCTGCGCTTTTCAGTATGAGGAAGCAGCAGTGAAGGTCAAACATCGCCTGTCCGAAGTGCTCCCAGGTGAGGGCCGGGTTTTCGGGAAGCAGGAAGATCCCTCTCCGCAGTGGCGAGCGCGGCGCGCGTTTCCAGTGCAGGGGGGCGATGAACAGCGCAACGTCAAGGCCCAGTGCGAATAGTTTTTTTATTTTAAACATTTTCTCTGCCTGGCGGGGGTCGCCCAGCATGTACCCGTGCAGGCAGAGCACGGTGTTCCGGCCGGTGTCCCCGTGGGTCCAGCGAACCAGATAGCCTGTTTTGTTTTGATCATATGACTGAAAAGTTTTTCGCAGCGCGGGATTGCGGGGTGTGTATTCACTGGTGTAGGAAACCAGCTCTTTTCTTCCCCCCTGCCAGGGTCGTGATTGCATTATGGTATAACGTGGCGCTTTATCGGGAAACATGAAAAATGATTCGGGATCCGCGACATGGCCGTGTTCATGGTAATAGGCGATTGTTCTGTCATGGCTTTCCCGGCCTGTCCTGGCCGGCCTTATGCGGTTGATGAGCCGGGGCAGGGCAAGGAAACAGTTGTCCACGAAGCCGCCCGCGGCATTTTGGATTTTTTCGAACATGGTCATTTTTTTATTTCAGGTCGTCTTCGTCAAGGATGTTCCCATAGAGCTCGCGGGCGCAGTCAGGACAGATACTGTGGGAAAACGCCGCGCTTGACCGCGACTCGATGTATTCCTCGACCTGCTCCCAGAAACCCCGGTCATCGCGGACTCTTTTGCATTTCGCGCATATGGGGATGATCCCCCTGAGCGCCAGTATTTCTTCTCTCGCCTTTTTCAGCTCGATATGGGTTTTGACCCTGGCCAGAAGTTCGGGCGCGCTGAAGGGTTTCGGCACGTAGTCGACCCCGCCGGCCTCAAATCCCCTGACGATATCTCCGGTTTCACGCCGCGCCGAGAGAAAAATAACCGGGATATTTTTTGTCCTTTTTTCATTTTTCAGTCTTGTGCAGACTTCATAGCCATCCATGCCCGGCATCATGATGTCAAGAAGAATTATGTCAGGGAGGTTGCTGCTGGCGAAAACGAGCGCGTCCGCCCCGTTTGTCGAAACCGCGATGCTGTATCCCGCTTCTTTCATGATGCCGCCCAGCACCTTGAGGTTTTCATTGTTGTCATCGACGATGTGGACCAGGCTTTCATGTTTCATGGCTGTTTCCGTCCGCAATTCTGTTAAGAATGACGCGGGTCTTATTGATCAGGTTTATTACCGATTTAATCCCCTCAATGTCGACCATGTCGGCGTAAGTGCTCATCATTTCTCCCCATTCCGCGATGAACGGGGCGTTCAGCCGTTCACCCCGGGATGATATTTTTTTCGCAAGAGATTTGATCTCGTTTATGATCATGGTTCCCCGGTGTTTTTTCAATTCGGGCATGATCGATGTTTCAATTTCGTCAAGAAACAGTGATGCCTGCTCTGCGCTTATGCCATCAAGCACAGACAGAGGGGATGGCGGGGGTTCCGCGGCAACCGGTGTTGTTTTGGTAAACCTGCCCGGAAGGACACGGGCAATTTCATTGATCAACACGGAACCGCTGATCGGCTTGGTGAGATAGCCTTTAAATCCCGCGCCGAGTATATTGCCGGTGCTGGTTGAATCCGCTGAAGCGGTGAGCGCGATTACCGGGATATTTTTGAGGCGATCCCTTTTCTGCATCTCCTCGAAGCAGCGGTATCCGTCCATCACCGGCATGCGCAGGTCCATGATCACGATATCGGGAAGGTACTGCTCCGCGACCAGAAGCGCCTCCTGGCCGTTTTCCGCTTCGAGCACCCGCATTCCTGTTTTTTTCAGCAGTTCCATGACCAGAAACCTGTTGGAGGCCACGTCATCCACGACCAGTGCTCTTATGTTTTCAAACCGAAATTCCTCATAAGACTCGATACCGGCAATTTCCGAAGGTCTTTGCACTGATGCGATGCCTGCCTTATGGATGGTGACGAAAAAGGTGCTGCCCTTCCCCGGCGAGCTGGTCACGGTTATGCTGCCGTTCATCATTTCGACCAGCCGTTTGCTTATCGAGAGGCCGAGCCCGGTGCCGCCGAACTTCACCGCGTCCTGGCCGGACTGCTGCATGAACGAATCAAAGATGACGTCGAGGTCTTTTTCATGTATGCCGATTCCCGTGTCTTCAACAAGGATCATGAAATCGATCTTGCTGGTGTCGTCTTTTTTAGGCAGCGACCGCATCGCGACTTTAATATATCCGGTTTCGGTGAATTTGACCGCGTTTCCGATGAGGTTGACCAGCACCTGCCGCAGCCTGATCTCGTCGAGCAGTATCCCCCGGGGAAGATTCTCGTCCATTTCGATAATGAAATCAAGGCCCTTGCTCTGTATCTGGGTCTCGAACATGTCTCTCAGCTCGTTGAAAATAGTTGCTGGGTTCACGGCGCTGCACTGCAGGGTCATCATGCCCGCTTCGATTTTTGAAAGGTCAAGCACGTCATTGATCATGGTGAGCAGCGACTTGCCCGCTGTTTTAACGGACCGGATATACATTGCCTGCCTGGTGTCGGTAACCAGGTCTGACAGCAGTTCGCTGAAGCCTATGACCGCGTTGAGCGGCGTGCGTATCTCGTGGCTCATGTTGGCCAGGAACTCGCTTTTCGCCCTGTTTGCCGACTCGGCGTGCTCCTTTGCCCTGACCAGTGTTGTTTCTTCCTGTTTTCTTTTGGTCAGGTCGTAAAAATTAAAGATGAACTGGTTTCCCAGAATCGTTGACCTGATCTCGATCTGTTTGAATGACCCGTCCCCGCAGCGCGCTTTCACCTCAAGGGGAAGGACTTTCCCGCCAGTCTTGCGCGCGCTTGCAATGATTTCTTTCCATACTGATATGATTTCCTCGCGGTATGACGGGTCAGGGTAGACTTTAAGTGTCCATTCAGTGAGGGTGGGGAGGTCTTCAAGCGTGTAACCAAGGATTTCGGTAAAGGCGCTGTTGATGTACACGATTCGGGTTCCGTCTGCGATTGCCATGGCAAGGGGAAGGTCCTCTATGACCAGCCTCAGGTATTTTTCGCTTTCCTTTAATTTTTCTTCGGCCTCCCTGCTTTCAGTGATGTCGCGGGCTGCCGCGTAAATGAGCTGACGGTCCAGAACCGCGAATGAGTTCCATGATATCCACCGGTATGAGCCGTCCCTGCACCGGTACCTGTTTTCAAAATTGACGGCCTCCTTTCCTTTCGAGAGCCGCTGGGTCTCCCTTGTGGTCGCTTTAACATCGTCAGGATGAACAAATTCGATAAACGGCCGTGACTTCATTTCCTCCACAGTCCAGCCCAGGGTCTTTTCCCATGACGGGCTGATGTGCTTGAAGTACCCGTCCATGCCGGCGATGCAGAGCATGTCAAGCGTAATGCTGAAGAAGAGCTTGATGTTGTCTTCGGCGTTTTTCTGCTCGGTGATGTCCCTGAATATGCCCTGGATATAACTTTTCCCCTTGTAATTGAACAGGTTCGATTTAATCGCCACATCGCGCAGGGATCCGTCGTTCCTGACCACTTTGTCCTCGATCAGCTTAGTCTCTGAGCTGTGAACGTTTTTTGAAAAACTGCTGCTGAATTTTCCTTTTGTCGATTCAGGGGGATGGAGCGTTTTCTGGTGCATGCCTATGATGTTTTTCTTTTTTTTGCCGATCAGCTTCTCGGCGGCTATGTTGCAGTCAACAAGAATGCCGGTTTCGGTCTCGGCGACAAAAATAGGGTCCATGGCCTCGTCAAACAGCCTGCGGTACATCTCCTCGGAGTCCCTGAGCAGCCATTCGGACTTTTTGTTTTTGGTGATGTCAATAATCTGGCCGAGAATGTGCAGCGGCCTGCCGTCGGCGTCACGCACCATTGACACGCTCAGAAGGACCCATAAAGGGTAAGCCTTTTTATGGATGTAGCGCTTTTCAATCTGGTACATGGGTATTTCACCCGAGAGCAGCTGTTTAAAGAGAGCGACGCTTTTTTTCCGGTCATCGCGATGGGTTATTGACGTGATTGATTTTCCGACGACCTCTCTTTCCTTATAACCGATTATTGAACAGAAGGTCCGGTTAACGCGTAAAAATTTTTGTTTTGTGTTGACGATGGCCATGCCGTGAGGCGCGGTGTCAAAGGCTCCCCTGAAAAGCTCTTCGCTTTCATGGAGTTCTTCTTCTCTTGCCGAGATTTTTGCCAGGGCCTCGGTCAGGTCGCGGGTCCGGTTTTCCACCATCATTTCCAGGTCCCGGTTGAGCCTGGTTATCTTTTCCTGATAGCGGTAGTGTTCGGTGATGTCCCTGAAGTTCCAGACCCTGCCTTCAAGAGAACCATTGACCAGAATGGGCATGGTATACCCTTCAAAAACGCGCCCGTCCATGAGTTCCAGTATTTCAGTTGCGGGATCTTTCTCTTTGTATATCTCCTCAACCCGTTTTCTCAACAGCTTCGGGGTTTGTATCTGGTTTACCATGTGCCGGTATAATTCAGGCTCTCCCCCCTTTTTCAGTTTGTTTTTCGGGATGCGCCACAGGCGGATGAACTGGTCGTTCATGCTGATGATATTTCTCTGAGCGTCAATGACGAGAATGCCCTCATTGCTCGCTTCAAGGGTAGCGTTGAGCTTTTCTTCATTGCGGATCAGCGCGTCGTTTTTTTCTTTCAGCTCGGTGATGTCAATGGATGATACAATAACGCGGGTCCAGGTCTTTTCATGCCCTTTCAGGATGTTCATCCTGGTGATAATATTGAGCGGCTTTCCGGTCAGGGTCCGGGCCTTCATTTCGACTTCAGAGAATGACTTACCCGAGGCAAAGTCACTGATCCCTTTTTTGAACGCTTCAGCAACTTCGGGTGAAGCAATGGTATTGAGACTGGCGAAAAAATGCTTTTTGCTTTTTGCGTGAAACAGGTCAAGGGTGCGTTTATTGACATTTATAATTTTAATCTTTCCCAGGAGGCGGTTGATCAAATCAGGGTGCCTGGAAAAATAATCGCTGAAGTTTTTTATTCCTTTTCTTCTCAGCCGGTCTATTTCGATTTTTATCTTTGAGTAATCTTCCTCCTGGAGCGCGATCGGTGATTCCTCAAAAAGGGTATAGTATTCACCTTTTTCGATTTGAATGTGTTCATTGAGTTTCTTCCCCTTAATGGGGTCTGTTTTTTTTCGGGGCATTATTTTTTATAGATGATGTATTTTGTAACACCTGTATCAGGTTATGTGCCATCTTCCGGTTTTTTATTTACTGGCATACCATGAACATTCCTGTTGTATGATACCATATTTAATCCATAAGAAAAAGAAAAAATCTTGAAATTATTAACATAATGCTGCAATTGTTTACTTTATGGATATCTCCATAAAAAAGCCCCTGGTCCAGACAATCAAGGAACAGTGCAAGGTTTGCTTTTCATGCGTTCGGGAATGCCCGGCAAAGGCGATAAAGATATCCCGCGGCCAGGCCGAGGTCATCGTCGAGCGCTGCATCGGGTGCGGCAATTGCGTGCGGGTGTGTACGCAGAAAGCCAAGAACGTCCTGAATTCAACTGGCGCCGTGTATGACCTTCTTGTTTCGAGCCGCAGCGTTGTTGCCATGATTGCTCCCAGTTTTCCCGCTGAATTCACCGACATCCCCTACCGTAAACTCGTTGCAATGGTCAGGGCCCTTGGCTTTGGCCGTGTGACCGAGGTCGCCTTTGGCGCTGACCTGGTTTCGGCTGAATATATTGAACTGGTCAACACGTCGAAGAGCGGGCATTACATCGCCACGACCTGCCCTGCTGTGGTGAATTACGTTGAAAAATATCATCCGGACCTTGTGGAAAATCTCGCGCCGATCGCTTCGCCGATGACCGCCGGGGCGAGGGCCGTTCATGCTTTGTACGGAAAAGAGGTCACTGTTGTTTTCATCGGCCCCTGCATCGCGAAAAAAAGCGAGGCCGAAAGGGGAGACGTGAGCCACTCTGTCGATGAGGTCCTGACTTTTATCGAGCTCAGAAAGATGTTTGAAGAAAAGAATATTTCAGCCGATTCGGTCAGTGATTCGGACTTTGATCCCCCGTATCCGGGCAAGGGGACCCTGTACCCCATCGGCAGGGGGATGCTTCAGGCGTCCGGCCTGAACGAGGATTTCATGAACACGAGCGTGATCGCGACCGAAGGGACCAAGCAGTTCGTGCAGGCCCTGAGGGATTTCACCGCGGTGAAAAAAGATGTTGTGCTCCTTGAACTTCTCTGCTGCAACGGCTGCATCATGGGCCCGGGCATGACGGCTTCCCAGTCTCACTTCAGCAGAAGGGGAAGCGTGAGCAATTACGCCAGGACCAAACACCGTGCTTTCGACCCGGGCGCCTGGAAACGGGAGATGGAAAGGCTGAGTGACCTTGATCTCTCGGTTTCGTTCAGCGCCAATGACATGCGCCTGCCCATGCCGACCCGCGAGGAGCTGAAAAAGATACTGGAGAACAAGGGGAAGTTTACCCCGGAAGACGAGCTCAACTGCGGGGCCTGCGGGTATGAGACCTGTATTGAACACGCGATCGCGATCCACCGGGGCCTGGCTGAAAGCGAAATGTGCCTTCCCCATACCATAGAGATACTGAAAAAGACGGCGAAGGAACTTGCCGAGTCATACGGGAAGCTTGTCGAGACCCAGCAGGCCATGATCAACTCCGAAAAGCTCGCTTCACTCGGAAGGCTCGCTTCAGGGATCGCGCACGAAATAAACAATCCCCTGACCGGGATACTTACGTACAGCAGCCTTCTCTTCGACGACCTTAAAGAAAGTGAATTCGGTGAAGACCTTGAAGTTATTGTCAAGGAAACCACGCGATGCAGGGAGATCGTCAAGGGCCTGCTGAATTTCGCGCGGGAGACCAAAGTCGAGAAAAAGATGGCGAACATCAACGATATAATCAACGAGACCCTTGGCATTCTTGAGAAGCACATGGATTTCAGGAATATAAAGATGGTACGGGTCCTTTCCCCGGATGTTCCCGACTCATCGCTCGACGTGTATCAGATGAAATCGGTCATCAATAACCTCGCCGAAAACGCGGTGCACGCGATGGACGGCGGCGGCACCCTGACGTTCACCACGCATTACCACGCTGAAAAGAACCTGATTGAGCTGAATGTGCGTGATACCGGCTGCGGTATAGCCAGGGAAAACCTGCATAAAATCTTCGATCCGTTTTATACCACGAAACAGCCGGGAAAAGGGACCGGCCTTGGCCTTGCGGTCATTTACGGAATTATAAAGAAACATAATGGCGTAATTGATGTTGACAGTAAAGTCGGGGCAGGTACAGAATTCATGATCAGGTTCCCCGTGACGGGCATGGCGCCGGAGCCGATCACCGGCTAGACGAGGGGTGACCGTTTTCGGCTGTCCGGGTTTTTTTATTTATTCATTGGAAGGCGCAGGAGATGAAAGAGAAAAAATACAGCGAGGTCGTTATCATCGGCGCGGGTTTTGCCGGGCTCTGGGCGTTGAAGACCATGGCGGGAAAGGGAGTGAGAATAACCGTTATTGACCGGAACAACTACCACACCTTTCTCCCTCTGCTGTACCAGGTGGCCGCTGCCGAGATCGAGCCTGAACAGATCGCTTACCCGGTCCGTTCCCTGATGCGCGGTTTTTCCGCGTGCCGCTATGTAAGGGCCGAAGTCGAACACGTCGACTACACTGAAAAATACGTGCTCTGCAACGGGCGCAGAATTTACTATGACTATCTCGTCGCTGCCCCGGGCAGCGTGACCAGTTATTACGGGGTCAAAGGCGCGGCAATTAATTCATTCTCCTTGAAAACGCTTGACCAGGCCGTGATCCTGAGAAACCACATTCTCTCGTGCTTCGAGCGCGCGTCGTATGAGGATGACCCGGCCGTCAAAAAGGGCCTGCTTTCGTTTGTCGTGATCGGCGGCGGCCCCACGGGGGTCGAGTTCGCCGGGGCCCTTGCGGAACTGATACGAAAGCCCCTGCGCCGGGATTTTCCCGACCTCCGCAGCATGGCGTCGCTGTATCTCGTCGAGGCGGGAGAACGCATCCTTTCGGTGTTCAATGAAAAATCAAGCGCGTACGCGCTGAAAAAGCTGACCTCCATGGGGGTTCAGGTGCTGCTGAAATCCTCAGTGAAAGAGATCACCCCGTTCAGCGTCACCCTGGACGACAGGGTCACGATCAACTCCCGCACGGTCGTGTGGACCGCGGGAGTGACCGGGAACGTCCTTCCCGGATGCCCCGCGGGCCCCGGAGGAGGAAGGGCAAAGGTGGATGATGCCCTTCTCATGGAGGGGAATAATTCGGTGTACGTTGTCGGCGACCTGGCGAATTTTATTCATGATGGAAGGCCTCTGCCCATGGTCGCCACGGTCGCCATACAGCAGGGCATGCATGCCGGCAAAAACATCCTCCGCAGGGTAAAGGGACTGGGGCCCCTCCCATTCAGGTTCCGGGACAGGGGGACCATGGCAACAATCGGCAGGAACTCGGCCATAACCCGCATCCTCGGCAGGGAGGTCCGCGGCTTTCCCGCGTGGGTGCTCTGGCTCGCGGTGCACATCATGTACCTGATCGGGTTCAGGAACAAGATCCTGGTCATGATCAACTGGGTCTGGGACTACCTGTTTTTCGAAAAATCGGTAAGGCTCATCCTTCCCCGGTGCTGCGACAGCCCGGGTAACGGCGCGTGCCTGAACAGAAGATAATCGTGCCTGAATGGTGTATTTTTGTATTAAGGGCACCTCTAAAAATCAGGTTTTTTAACCCCCTCTTTTATTCTCCCCCTGGTAGGGGGAGTTAGTGGGGGTTATAAAACCTGATTTATCCACTGGTTGTGCCCGCAAGGGAACATCCGAAATGTAATTTATAGAGGTTCCCTTAAATGTTCTTTACTGTTTCATTGTAGCGGTTTATAATCGATATCATCTGGTTCCTTTCCTGAATTTCAATGCATGAATCTGTTTTCAATCAGCGATTAAATCTGCCGCTTTCCCCTGAGAAGTTTGCTGTTTGTGTGGTTTTCAATGATCGTGCGAGGCATGGGAAGCGAAGGAGGGAATATGATTAAAAGCGTGCTGAAAAAAAAGTATGTTATTCCCGCTCTCGCAGTTTTATTTTTGCTGTCGCTTTTTGTTTTCTTCGGCCCTCCGGATATTTACACAAAAACATCTTCCCCGGAATTCTGCGCTTCCTGCCATGTAATGGAATATGAACATGACGCATGGCTGAAAACCGGCCTTCACAGGGCCATAAAGTGCGTTGACTGTCATCTTCCCAATGACAATTTCGTACGCCATCTCATATGGAAAGGCATCGACGGCACCAAGGATGTCATTTTTTTTTATGGAAGGCTGTTCGCCGAGCACCTTCGCATATCGGCCCATGGTTCTGTCACCGTTCAGGAAAACTGCACACGCTGCCACGGAGAAATGGTCTCGCGCATCACGGTTGAAGACCGCACCTGCTGGTCATGCCACCGCAGGGTAAACCATAAATTCCCGTTAACCGGGTATCTCCAGTAATCACCAGAGGAGGACGACCATGCAAAGGAAACGCGTCGTTGTTTTTTTTCTTGTTGTTCTTTCAGGTTTCATGTTCTGCTCGTGCGCACCCCGGGAACCCGAGCCCGTGAAGGTCGGCGGCATAGCCGAGGGCGAGTTTGATCCAGAGGAGTGGGGCGAGGTCTATCCTCTTCACTATGAATCGTGGCTGAAGACAGCTGACCCCAAACCCGCGGGCCTGAGTAAATACCGCAGGGGGTGGGATGATGACAAGATCGTGTATGACCGCCTGAGCGAATTCCCCTATGCCGCACTGCTGTACAACGGCTGGGGTTTCGGCATAGAATACAACGAGCCCCGCGGCCACTTTTACGCGGTCATTGACCAGATCGAAATAGACCCCTCACGCACCGCGCCCGGAGGGGTGTGCCTCGCATGCAAGACCCCTTATCACAAGACCTACACCGAAAAGTACGGCATGAAATACCTCAAGGCGAAGTTGACTGATGCGCTTGAAATGTTTCCGCAGAAGACGAGGAAGCTCGGCCCGTCGTGCATTGACTGTCATAAGCCGTCAACTATGGGCCTGCGCAACAACAAGTCCCATTTCGAAAAGGGCCTTGCCCTGCTGAAAAAAGAGAAGATCTCACGCCAGGAGTTGCGCATTGTCGCCTGCGCCCAGTGCCACATGACCTATTACGTGCCGCGAGACCGGGATAAAAAAGTTGCCGGGGATGTGATGCCGCCCTGGACCGGCAGTTCGTGGGGCGACATTTCAATTGAAAACATCATTAAGGACCTGCTTGCCGATTTCAGGCGGGTCGAATGGACTCAGAAAGTCACCGGTTTCGGCATGCCGTACATCCGCCATCCTGAATTTGAATTCTTCAGCAAAAGCAGCGTTCATTTCAACGCAGGCGTCGCATGCGCGGATTGCCATATGCCCTATACCCGCAGCGGTTCCTACAAGATTTCGGACCACAATGTGACCAGCCCGCTCAAAACCGAAATGGCCGCCTGTGCCCAGTGCCACACCGAATCGGCCGTATGGCTGAAAAAGCAGGTCTCTGCGATCCAGGACAGAACGGCTTCGCTCATGAGCAGGGCCGGGTACGCCACCGCCTCCGCGGCGAAACTTTTTGAAAAGCTTCACGCTGATCAGGCGCGGGGGGCAAAGTTTGACATGAACCTGTATAACAGGGCCGTTGAGTCATATAAACATGCGTTTTTACGCCTTGTCTTTATAAGCGCCGAGAATTCGATGGGGTTTCACAACCCGTCAGAGGCCGGCCGGGTGCTCGGCGATGCGGTGGCGTTCGCGTCAAAGTCAGAGGCCCTGCTCAGGCAGTCTCTTGCCGGAGCAGGAGTTGCTCTTCCCGAAAAGGTGGAGCTTGAACTTCAGAAGTACCTGAACAAGCGGGGAAAGAAAAAACTCCGGTTTAAAAAAGAACAGGAGCTGCCTGATCCGTACGGCTTGCAGAAATTTTTTACGCAGGTCCCCTGATCGGGGCGGCATTTGTCGTACAATCAGAAATCGTCGAGTGCGGTCCGGGAGAGGTGGCCGGTGCATCCCCACGACCTGAGAAACTTAAATTCCCTCCCGAACGTGAACCGGGCCACTGAGGTGTTGTAAAGGGAAAACATCCGTTTGCTCTCAAGGGGGATGTCCAGAGTGTGGCGCAGCAGGCTGTCAAGCCCGCCGCCATGCATGACCATGATGATGGTAGTGCCCGCGTTTTCGTCCGCGATGTTCATTACGGCGTTGATGATTCTCTCATGCCTCTGGCGAATGCTTTCACCCTCAGGGGGGACGTAGTCGGGCAGCGACGAAAGGAAAAGCCGGCACTCGTCAGGATGTTTCCTGCTGAACTCTTCAAGGGACATGCCCTGTATCAGGCCGAGGCAGCGCTCCCTGAGGCCCGGAACGATGAGCGGCTGCAGGCCGACTTCGGCGCCGATGATCTCCGCGGTGCGGAGGGCCCTTCCCAGGTCGCTGGTGTAGAGCCGGCTTGCCCCTTCGGCTCTGAGAAAACGTCCGGCAAGCAGGGCCTGTTGTCTGCCCGGTTCGGTAAGCGGGCTGTCAAGATGGCCCTGCTGAATGCCTTTCCTGTTCCATTCGGTTTCGCCGTGCCGCAGGGCGATGATTTCTGTTTTATCCGCTGTCATGACTATTCCGCGTAAGGCGAACCCTGAAAAATGTCAAGATTAAAAAGAGATGATTGACCCGGCATCCCTGGTAGCAGTATAATTTTGAGGGTAACGTAGTTTTGTCATTCCGGTTTTGCATC
>DAIUKG010000013.1:0-91471 GCA_036848375.1 Spirochaetota bacterium | reverse complement strand
CGGAAGGAATGGTATGATACAGGCAAAAAGAAAGATGGGTCTTATTTTTTTCCCGGCCTTTGACTGGGCGATTGATCCTTCCCATCCCGAACGGGAAGAGCGCCTGCTCTACACCCAGGACCAGCTCTGGGAGGAGGGCATCTTCGACATCGAAGGCATCAGTGAATTCAAGCCCGACATCGCCACTGAAGAGGATGTCATGAGGACCCACTTCTGTTTCCCTGACGTGAAAAGCGTTGTGACCGAGTCGCATATGATTTCCGCCGGTGGCGCGATCAGGGCCGCGAGGCTGGTCATGGACGGCGAGGTGGACCGCGCGTTCGCGCTGGTCAGGCCGCCCGGGCACCACGCGATGAAGTCGGTCCACGGCAACCGCGGGTTCTGCAACATCAATAACGAAGCGATCATGGTGGAATACATCCGCGACCATTACGGCACCTCAAAGATCGCGATCGTGGACACCGACTGCCATCACGGGGACGGGACACAGGACGTCTACTGGCACGACCCCAATGTCCTGTATATATCGATACATCAGGACGGACGGACGCTCTATCCCGGCTCAGGGCACATCCCTGAACTCGGCGGGCCGGGCGCCAGGGGGCGGACGATTAACATCCCCCTGCCTCCCGGGACTTCTGACGACGGGTTTTTATACGCGATAGATAATATCGTGCTTCCCATACTGGATGATTTCAAACCCGAACTGATCATTAACTCCGCTGGCCAGGACAATCACTACACTGACCCCATCACCAACATGAATTTTTCAGCGCAGGGATACGCGATCCTGAACGACAGGCTCAATCCCCACATCGCGGTGCTTGAAGGGGGCTATTCGATCCAGGGAGCCCTTCCGTATGTCAACCTGGGTATCGTCCTTGCCATGGCAGGTGTCGATTATTCATTCGTGAAGGAGCCCGATTTTGACCGTGAAGCCATCCGCCAGGACAAAAATATTTCGGGTTATATTGAGAAGGTGGCGGAAGCCGTGCTTGACGCGTATCACAATCCTCCAAAAGACAAAAGCACGGCGCGGTACGGTGAATACGCGGTGCGCAAAAAGCAGATATACTATGATACTGACGGAATCAGGGAAAACCAGGTCGAATCCGTCATGTACTGCAAAAAATGCCCGGGCGTGCTGCACATGGAAACCGTGTCATCGGTGAACTCTCTGAGCTTCGGCATAGAGATACCTTTCGGCGCGTGCAAATCATGCCGCGATGAGGGGATCAGGGTTTTCAGGGAGGCAAAGGAATCGGGGAAATACCGCACCATCCATTTTATCAACCGCTTTGACCGCGAGTACATCCGTGTTTAAAACCGGACGATTATGAAGTCTTCATGAAATTAGTGATCTCATTTGCCAGTTCAGTGTTGAGGTCGGTTCTCTTTGTCTTTTTCCACTGATCATATATCTGCAGCGCGTTTTTCTTGAGCTTTTCCCTCTGGCTTCTGCTTTCCTCGATATGTTTTATTTTATCCAGAAAAATATCGATGATATCGATCACGATATTCAGGCGCATCGTTTCATCCATTTTTTTGATATCTTTAAGGGTGGAACCTTTCGCCGCGGCCCATTCTGCAATGCTCTGCCGGATCATTCCCTTGATGATGCTTTCAGACCGTGAAAGGCGCAGTGAAAGGAACTTCACAAAGGCATTGATGAGCAGCTCCTGGTCCTGGTATCCGGTTGTTTTTTCTGTATCCATGATTACTGCTGATCCTGTATTTCAATACGGCCGGGTCTGTTTTGTGGGAGCATGGTTAAGCGTACGATAATGGTGCGGTTCTGTCAAGTGCTTCCTCGATTTCCTGCTTAACCGGAACGTTTGCTGCGTTGAGGAAAGACTTCAGCGCTTCCGCCGCTTCCGTGCCGCCAAGCCTGCCGAGTGCCCATGCCGCCATTGCCTGTACTCGTTCATCATCGTTTTCCCTGAACGCTTTTATCAGGTCAGGAACATACGAGCGGTCAAGGCTGTTTCCCATGGCTCGGGCCACGTTCATTTTCCACCTCCACAGCTCATCCGGCGGCATGTAAAACATGTGGGGCCATATGCGCGCGACAAAATAGTCACGGTCCATGCGGAGCAGTTTTCTCAGGTCAAAGTTGCCTGCTTTCATGACTACTCTCTGGTTGGGGGGAAGGTCCTGCGAGAGCCAGGCCGCGTTCCGGGGGCAGACATTCTGGCACCGGTCGCACCCGTAAACATACATGCCCATGGCCTCCCTCAACTCGGCCGGAGTAATTCCCTCGCCGTAATAGGTGAGGTATGAAATGCATTTGTGCGGGTCAATGGCCCCGTTGCCCTTGAGCGCGCGGGTGGGGCAGGCCGAGATGCAGGCGTTGCGGCACCATTCGGGGCAGTCGACTTTTAATGAGGGGATGTCGGGTTCGAACTCTCTGTCTATGACAATGGTGACCGGAAGCACCCAGGAGCTTTTACGCGCAACTCGTCCCGCGTAGAAGAGGCAGTTTTTGCCCAGAGTCCCGAGCCCGGCCCTGGCAGCGGCGACCCGGTGCGGAAGGTTGAACGGGACCTTTGAATCGATCCCGTTATCGCGAAGGAATGCCCTGAGCGCCTTGATTTTCAATGCCATGCCGTCCCCGGTCACGCGGTCGTCGTCAAGGTAACACCTGCCGAAATGGCTTTCCAGGGATGTCGGGAACGATTGACTGAAATAGCACTCGAGTACGACAAGGATGCTCTTTGCTCCGGGCAGGATTTTTTTCGGGTCAGTGCCGTTTATCAGGTCAAGGCCGGCTTTTTCGGCCCAGCGGTAATCGTCCATTCGTGAGTTGAGTATGGCAAGGTGGTCATCAAAGGGTTCGGCGGTCGTAAACCCGGCATCGGCGAATCCGGTTTCCTTTGCCCTGGCAATGACCTGTTCTTTTGTAATCATGGAAGACTCCTTCACTCTTGTTTAATCCTGCATGAGAATTTACTGCCGGGTTTTGATCATTGCCTTCATCGCGTCAGCGCATTGAATGAGTTCTTCTTTTTTACCGCTGACTTTCGACAGCATAATTGCTCCTTCAAGAACGGCAATGATTGTTCTGGCAAGCACATCAGGGGGGATGTCGTTTCGCGCCGAGCCCTCCCCGGCCGCCTGTATGATAAGTGCCTCAATCTGCCCGGCCCAGCGGCTGAAGACCTCCCGTATCAGGAGGCGGAGCGGCGAGTCCGTGCCCCCGGTTTCAAGCGCGGTGTTGCCGAAAATGCATCCGCCCCTGAGTTTTCTTTTAACATGAAAGGAAACCACGGCGTCAATGAGGCTCTCGAGTTTCTCCATGGAAGTTGTTCCGGATATGGCGCTGCCAAGGTATTCGCTGTACTGGCGCCGTGCCCGGTCAATCACTTCCAGGGCAAGTTCTTCCTTTGAGGAAAAATGAAAATAGAGGTTCCCCTTTTTTACTCCGGTTGCGGCAATGATGTCGTTCATGCTGGTGTTCCCGACTCCCCTGGCGTGGATCAGGTCCATTGATAACTGGATCACTTTATCCCTGGTGATTTGTCCCTTATTCATGGCTTTCCTCTTCATTTATACTGACCAGTTGGTACATTATTTTATCGCTGTTTGATGTCAATATATTTTCTGGATTGTGTTGTTTTTTGTATTTTCCCTGTTAGTAAAAAAAATGGCTTATTCCGGAATGTTGGGATTTAAATGCCAAAAAAACAATGTGAAAAAGATGGCCACCGAGTCACGGAGTACACAGAGAAAGATGCAGGGTTTTTTATTACAGACCAGAGCTGAATTTTTTCAAAGCATAAATACGGATGGAACGGCATGGGGTATAGATACGTTTACTGTTTACTCTGTCATTTCGAATCGAGCAGCAATGAGAAATTTAATCTGTAAAATAGATTTCTCCCCTGTTGAAATGACATTTCTATACCTCTGTGCTCTCTGAGTCTCCGTGGCGGTCTTTTCCAAAAATTCGGAAAGAGTGAAAAAAATTAATATCGTAAATGCTTTATATCCAATATTTAAATTCTTGACACTCAGGCTCAAACGATAAAATTTATTATTAACCGGCGCCTGTAAACGTTTCTGTCAGGGGGTGCGCATATTGTTTAATTTACTGAGGGATGGCCTGGCATAATAATAAGAACAGGGCCGTTGATTGATGTTAAATTTCAGGGCGCAGGCCGTATATGAAAGTGTTGCGCAAAATAAACTCAATAATCAGTGGAATATTCCTGAACCGGAGGAGAAAGAGTGAAATATATTTACCTGGATAACGCAGCAACATCATGGCCCAAGCCGCCTCAAACAATAAGGGCAATGGCCGAATACCAGGAGAACATCGGCGGAAGCCCCGGAAGGTCGGGCCATACTCTGGCCATTGAAGCCGGTAGGCTTGTCCTCGAGGCCCGTATGGCGCTGGCAGACCTGTTTAACGTTTCAGCACCAGTTGATATTGCTCTGATGAAAAACGCCACCGAGGCCCTGAATGTTGCAACGCTTTGCCTGCTCAGACCGGGTGACCATGTATTGACGAGCGGTATGGAACATAACTCGGTAATGCGGCCCCTGCGTTATCTTGAGCACACTGGTGTTGAGGTGACGCAAATTCCCTGTTCAACCCGGGGTGAACTTGATCCGGGCGACATCGCGCCACATGTTAAAAAAAACACCCGGGCCCTGTACCTCACCCACGCATCGAACGTAAGCGGAACCATTATGCCCGTTAAAGAAGCCGGTGAGATCGCCCGCGCGCACGGCCTTATCTTTTGCGTCGACGTCGCCCAGACCGCGGGAGCGATCCCCATTGATGTCATGGATATGAATATTGACCTGCTCGCTTTTACCGGCCACAAATCGCTGTTCGGCCCTTCCGGAACCGGCGGCCTCTATGTGCGCAGGGGACTTGACCCCGAGATCAGTCCCCTGATGATGGGAGGCACGGGCAGCAGGTCTGAATTTGAGGAACAGCCTGATTTCATGCCGGACAAGTTTGAATCTGGAACGCCCAACACAATCGGAATCGCGGGCCTTCTTGCGGGAGTGAATTTTGTACAGACAGAAGGGGTCGAGGCAATCAGGAGAAAGGAGGAAACACTGGTGTCAGCTTTCATTGATGGTGTGCGTGAATTGAGCGGTGTTACCGTGTATGGGCCAGAAAACACCGGAGCAAGGACATCGGTGGTTTCATTCAATATCGAAGGAGTTGAACCTTCTGAGGCGGCACTGGCCTTTGATGATGAGTTCGGGATCATGACCAGGCCCGGCCTGCATTGCGCGCCATCAGCTCACCGGACTCTGGGAACATTCCCCACAGGAACAAACAGGATGAGCTTCGGCTATTTTAACACTGATGATGACGTCGCGACAGCGATTGAGGCAGTGCATTCAATCAGCCGTGTCGGAAAAAAGTGATCGTTCTATAATTTTTTTATTACCATCGCGGTAAGGTCATCAGTGAAAGAGGTGCTGGTCCTGGCAAACGCGGTCAAGTCCAGGACAAGATGGTCGAGTATTTCCTGTGATGTTGCGCCTTGTGCCGCAGCGAGGGCGGCTTTGATCCTGTCTTCTCCGTAGTGTTCCCCTCTGCTGTTAACGGTTTCAAGAACACAGTCAGAGAATATGAAGAGGATATCATCCGTGTTGAGTTTAATGTTCAATACTTCATAGGAGTTTTCCATGGCTGCAACGCCCAGGAACATCCCCTTGACACTTTCCCCTTTTTTATTGGTAATTTTTCCCACTTTGTTCGAACCGGCGATTTTAAAAAATGCGTCGGGGTGCCCGCTGTTCACGTATTCAATGTAATCCTTCTGGAACCTCAGTATTATTCCGGTGAGGTATTTATCTGACTGGCCGATTTCTTCAATGAGTTCACGGTTGATTTTTTCCATGACCCTGTTCAGCTTATCGTTTCTTCCCCTGCTGAAACTGCGCTGGATCGTCGAACGGGCGATGAGGGTCAAAAGCCCTGATGAGATGCCGTGCCCGGAAACATCATATATTCCGGTACCCTGGAGCTTCCCTTCATGATAATAGAAATCATAGAAGTCACCTGAAACCAGGTTCGCAGGCTTGAACACAAAAGCGATTTCGTAATCTCCTGAATTGGGCGGCTCTTCAGGGAGAAACGCCTTCTGCACCGTGGCTGCCATGGCAAGGTCTTTGAGACGCAACCGTTCGGCGTCCTCCAGTTCTTCATTGGCGGCGAGAAGGTTTTCATTCATGGCCTCCATTTCTTCCATCGCTGCCTGCAGTTCCTCTGTCCGGTCGGCAACCTTTTGTTCAAGAGTGAGGTTCATTTCAAGCAGCCTGTCCCGGGCGGTTTTAAGGTTTTCGCGCATGTCATCCACTTCATGATTAATCATGGTGATTTCATCTTCAATTGCAATTTCTTCTTGTGGCGCTTCAAGGTTGCCGTTCCCGATTTGACCGAGAAATCTGACAACAGTATCAATCTTGTAGCGTATTGTTTTATTTATAAAAAACGGGGTGATCAGTCCGGCAATCAATGCAAGGATCATGAGAAACGCGATTTTAAGATACATGACGGTCCCGGCGATGTTGGTTGTTTCCACCGTTATATAAAAGAACGCGAAAAGGGTTGCTGCCGTGAGGAGCGACGCGCTTATTGACATGAGAGTAAGCCTCGGAAGGATGTTGAGGCGCGGCGGGTCAGGCAATTCAATTTTTTCAGGAAATATCCCCAGTTTCAGAATGTCCTGAACCATTACTTCGGTAATTGAAAAATAGGTGAAAACCCCGAGTATGGAGCAGATCGCGACACCGGTCCACATGTTTACCCATTGAGGCGTATTGAGGTCCGCCAGAAAAGTCGTTGGGATGATGGCATTCCCGAGCAGTATGATCCATCTGAAAAAAGCTCCTGCAGCATGGATATAGGGAAGCCGGAGGAAGCGTTTTTTTGCTTTGAAGTATTCTTCAGGGGAAGCTGTTACACCATTGATCAGTTTGCGAAAATACCGGAGTACCGGGATCAATACAATCCAGTTGTTCACCAGCACAACGGCGATACCGAATATAAATGCCGGCGGCCAGATGTTATTAAAAATCGCGTATTGTTCCGGTGTCAGTTGAATGTTTGCCCACACATAAATGAGAACAAAGGGAACGACGATGAAAAAACTGAAGCCTTCGGTACGGATGTTGAGGGTCAGATAAAAATATTTTAGTTTTCTTTCAAGTTTTTGATCCATCGGTGATTGATCCCTAAAATGTTTTTGGGGAATATAATTATCGGAAAAGATGATTTTGTCAATAAAAATGACATGTCAGTTTTTTATTTGTTATTGACATGGTTATATGGATAAATAAGATATTAATAGTTCTCAGGGCGGGGTGTAATTCCCCACCGGCGGTGATTTCAGAATAGTATGAAAAAGCCCGCGAGCGCCTGTCCGCCAGGGCAGGGTCAGCAGATCTGGTGAAAATCCAGGGCCGACGGTCAAAGTCCGGATGAGAGAGAACCACTTCATGTGTTAATCGAGGTGTGTCTGCATTTTGCACTCGCACGCCATGAAAACCGTCTCTCGTCATTGCCCCTGATGATATTTTATATCAAGGAGCATTATGATGAACCAGTCACAACTTACAGATTTTGGAAATCCTCTACAACGGGTGGAACGGGCACTCGAAGATCTTCGAGGGGGGAAGGGTATCATCCTCGTTGATGACGAGGACCGTGAAAACGAAGGTGACCTCATTTTCCCGGCAGAGAGCATTACCGTCCCCCAGATGGCCATGCTGATCAGGGAATGCAGCGGCATTGTGTGCCTGTGCCTGACGGATGAAAAAGTCCGTGAGCTTGGTCTTCATCCCATGACAGCGGTAAATACCAGCAGAACCGGCACCGCGTTTACCGTATCGATTGAGGCCCGGAACGGAGTTACTACCGGGGTGTCAGCCTCGGACAGGGTCACGACTGTGCGCACTGCTGCCGCGCCCGGATGTAGCGCGGATGAACTGAGCAGGCCCGGCCATGTTTTTCCTCTCAGGGCGCGCCCCGGCGGGGTGCTTGCCAGAAGGGGGCACACCGAGGGCACCGTGGACCTTATGAGCCTTGCGGGTTTACAGCCAGCCGGGGTACTGTGTGAGCTGACTAACAGGGATGGGTCGATGGCCAGGCTGCCTGAGATAATGGACTTCGCCGGACGTGAGAACATGACTGTTCTCGCGGTGGACGATATTGTATTATACAGAAAACAAGACGAAAGCAGCTGATATTAAGTGTGGGAAAAAGAAGGGGCCGGTTAGGCGGCCCCTTGCGAATCGCATGTTTAGCATATAAAAAGCATTTCCCAGAACTTGGGCAGCGGCCATGTTTCATCATCGGTTAAAGTTTCAATCAAATCGACGCTTTCCCTGATGGAATTCATGGTTTCCTTGATTTCCTTGCAGTAGAATTCAGCTTTCTTGTACTCATTATGAGTGCCATCCGCTTTGCTCACTTTGCTTGTGAGTTCGATAATCCCTGATTGAATTTTGTTGAGCAGCGAACTGTATTCTTTCAGAAGGTCTTTCTGCACTGTAAGATCGATTGATTTACCGAGCGCCGCGTCAACCGCGTTGATTGAGGAAGCGAGGGTCTTCTGGTACCTGACCGCAGAAGGGATTATCTGGGTTGATACCATGCTCTTAAGGGCCTTTGCTTCGATCTCCATGTCTTTAATGTATTTTTCAACTCTGATGATATACCGTGAGTTCATTTCAACTTTTGAAAGTACTTTGTATTTTTCAAAAAGAGAAATAGATTTTTCGGTAATCAGCGCGGGCAGGGCATCTGGAGTGGTCCGCAGATTCGGGAGCCCTCTCTTTTCGGCCTCTTTATGCCATTCTTCTGAATAGTTGTCTCCGGTGAAAAGCACCGATTTTGCATCTTTTAAGACTTCCCGAATAAGGTCAAGAACGGTCTGGTTCAAATCAGAACCTTTTTTTGCTTCTATCTTTTCGGAGAGATAGTCCAGGCTCTCGGCAACGATTGCGTTGAGCACTGTTGCCGGGAAGGATATTGACTGTGAGGAGCCGACTGCCCTGAACTCAAACTTGTTGCCGGTGAAAGCGAAAGGCGATGTCCTGTTTCGGTCAGTGCTGTCCTTGCTCAGCACGGGCAGCGAAGAAAGGCCCAGGTCGATTATGGCATCATCTGTCGCTTTTGATACAGTGCCTTTCTCGATATCTTCAAGTATTTTAGTCAGCTGTTCGCCGAGGAAAATCGAGATAATTGCCGGGGGTGCTTCGTTGGCTCCGAGCCTGTGGTCGTTACCGGCTGAACTCACGCTGGCTTTTAAAATGTCGGCATGACGGTAGACCGCCCTTATTGTTGCGATAAGGAAAACCAGAAACTGTACGTTTTCATGAGGTGTTTTGCCGGGGTTGAACAGATTGATGCCGTCAGTTGTCGACAGTGACCAGTTGACGTGTTTCCCTGATCCATTTATTCTCGCGAACGGTTTTTCATGCAGCAGTAACGCGAGGTTGTGCTCTTTGGCAACCCGTGAAAGCGTATCCATTATGAGCTGATTATGGTCAACGGCGATGTTGGCTTCTTCAAATATGGGCGCGATTTCATACTGGCTCGGGGCAACTTCATTATGGCGTGTCTTTGCCGGAATCCCCAGTTTGTAGAGTTCCTCTTCTGCGTCATGCATGAAAGACTGTATTCTCTCTTTTATGCTTCCGAAGTACTGGTCTTCAAGTTCCTGCCCTTTCGCGGGCGGAGCGCCAAGAAGTGTTCTTCCTGCTAGAACAAGGTCTTTTCTTTTATAATAGTAGTCTTTATCGATAAGAAAGTATTCCTGTTCAGGTCCGAGATTGGAAATGACTTTTTTTGATTGTGTATTTCCCAGGAGCTTGAGCATTCTTAACGCACTTTTATTGACCGCTCTGATGGAGCGGAGGAGCGGTGTTTTTTTATCAAGCGCTTCCCCGGTATAGGAAATAAATGCTGTTGGTATGCAGAGTGTCGTGCCGATGCCGTTTTTTCTCAGAAAAGCCGGGCTGGACATGTCCCAGGCTGTATAGCCGCGGGCTTCGAAGGTAGCCCTGATCCCACCGCTTGGAAAACTGGAAGCGTCAGGTTCGCCCTGGACAAGTTGTTTTCCTGAGAATCGTTCGATAATGGTCCCTTCATCGGTAAATTCAATGAACGCGTCGTGCTTTTCAGCTGTAGCACCGGTCATCGGCTGGAACCAGTGGGCAAAATGGGTCGCACCTTTTTCGATTGCCCATTCTTTCATGGCATGGGCGACGCTGTTTGCCGTTGCTATATCGAGAATTTTGTCTTCATTGATTGTTTCCATCAATTTTTTGTAAATGTCCTTGGGCAGCTTTTCTTTCATAACATCAGAATTGAATGTGTCTTCCCCAAAGTATGATGAAATAGGTACATCTTTTTCTTTCTGGATTGAGTATTTCCTCTCTGCTGCTATTACTGGACTGATCCTTTTCATTGTGTTACCTCCCGGTACGAATCCATATTCTCAATGGTATGCCTGCAAAGTATTATTGCGTAAAAAAAATGTCAATAGCATGCACTGAAAAGAGTTTGTTTTACAGCTAAATTTAACATCTCCGTAATAAACAATCGGGGTGCCTGTTTTGTCTCCACGGTGCCGTTAAAAGAATTGCCAAATAGTATTATAGTCCCCTGTTCTGATCAAGAGAAATTTTACCTGGCTGAAACAATATTATTTAACAAACGGCTGTTATTTGATAAATTCATCGAGGATATTTTTGACATAGTTGTTGCAGATCGGGGCATATTCCCCCGAGTCTTCAAGTATCCGCCTGGCTGAATGAACGAATTTTGCTTTTACCAGATCGTCAGGGCAGTTTATTATTAATTTTTCGATACTCTGCGGTGTTGATTCAAGATGAAACTGAAAGCCTATAACGTTATTTCCGTATATGAATGTCTGGTTTTCGCAGGCCTCGTTTTCCGCTATCCGCTGTGCGCCCTGAGGGATGTCAAACGTGTCGCCGTGCCAGTGAAAAGCGGTAATTGTTTCAGGAATATCTTTGAATAATGTTTTGCTTTCCGCTACGTCAAGCAGGTTCACCGGGAACCATCCGATTTCAGGTTCCCTGTTTTTTCGGACCTGCGCGCCGAGCACGTCAGCGATGAGTTGTGCGCCGAGACATATCCCCATGACTTTTTTGTTTGAGGAAATTGCCTGTTCAATGAACTTTTTTTCTTCCCTGAGCCATGGATATTTGTCGTAATCATAAACATTCATGGGCCCGCCCATAATGATGAGCAGGTCAAAATCATCAATAGGGGGAAGCGCTTCCCTGGAAAAAAAGCGCGTCGCGGAAAGCGTGTGAACATTGCTGATCGCCCATGACAGAATGATCGCCGGGTCTTCAAAAGGTACATGCTGCAAATAGTGCACTTTCATGCCCGCCATCATCATTGAATGATGATGATTGTCAATACATGTACAACATCTGGCCGTTTTAAGGATGATTAATTAACTTCACTGTAATATACATTCACCAGGATGCTGATTATCATCGGCTTTGAACCTTTTAACGATATCGTTCAATATCCCAGACTGCGATGGAAGTGTTTCAGCCCTTGGCGCGTTCCGGGTCACCTGCCAATCTGGTTTATTGCCTTTATGATTTCATTGCTTCACACTGTATTCAGCCAGGAGGATCCCGATTTGTTCAGACATATTGTTTACGATCTGCTCATCGAATGAAAGATAGTTGCCCGTGGCACTCGTTTTTTTTGCGGCTTTTTCCCTCTGATTAATGGCTGGTCCTATTATTTTTTCATCAGTATCGTTTAGCCTTTTTTTGTGAACATTGCATTTGTTCCATGTTTTTTTGGGAAAATCCTTCATTTATGAGGTTATACTTTGAAAATTGTTGTTAACCAATGCAATATTTTCCGGTAGGAACCGTTTATTATTATTGCATTATCACTGTATCAATGGAACAATGCTTTTCCTTCTGGTTGAGACGGTTTAATATGAATATCACTGAAGTGAAAAGAATATCATCTCTTTACGGGCTGCATCCCAATAAAAAACTGGGACAGAATTTTCTCATTGACGAGGGAATCCGCCGGAAAATAACCCAGGCAGTAAATCCCTGCGCGGATGACCGCATACTTGAGATAGGGCCGGGACTGGGTTCGCTCACCGAACTTCTTGCGGTTGATGCGGGCCGCGTTACCGCAGTCGAGATCGATGCCGGTCTTTACCGGTATCTTGTTTCGCGGTTCGGAGACAGCGGCAAGGTCAATCTTATCCACGGCGATTTTTTAAAAACACCCTTGACGGATGAATTCAATAAAGTCGTATCCAATCTTCCCTACTACTGCGCCTCAGAGATACTGTTTCGTATTCTCTCCGACCTCGCAGGGGCCGGAGATGTTTTCGTTATGCTGCAGCAGGAAATGGCGGAAAGGATCATTGCCGCACCGGGAACGAAAAGTTACGGCGCGCTGACCATCTCGCTGAATTATTACTGCTTCACGAAAAAGCTCTTTCGCGTCCCTTCCGGATGTTTTCATCCCCGGCCTGATGTGTCATCCCTCTTCATAAAACTCGAAAGAAAGAAAGAACTGCCGCTTAGCCGGGAAAGGCTCGACCTGTTTCATGAAGTCGTTCGGTCGGCATTCTGGGGCAGAAGAAAAACCCTGTTGACATCCCTGTCTCAGTCTCCACATCTGACATATGCACGGGACGTGATCTCCGGCGTGCTGTCATTCCTCGGCATGAGCACTTCGGTCAGGGGGGAAGACCTCGCTCCTGAAGATTACGTTGCCATAACCGAAGCACTATACGCACAGGCAGGTGATGATGCCCGCTCTTGACAGAAAAACCGTTGAAGATCTTGTATTTGACGTTCAAAAACCCGGCCGCTATGTCGGCGGTGAGTTTAACGCGATTGAAAAAAAAGACCCGCTTGTGAGGATGGGAATCTGCTATCCCGATCTTTATGAAATCGGCATGTCCAATAACGGGATACGGATTCTGTATGACAGGGCAAACCGGGTTGACGGGGTTTCCTGCGAGCGGTTTTTTCCCGTTGACCTTGATTTCGAAAAGAAGTTAAGGGGGACGGATGTTCCGCTCTACACGCTTGAAAGCTATGTTCCTCTGCATGAACTTGATCTCATCGGATTCAACGTATCGCATGAGCTGCTTTACACGAACGTGCTGCAGTGCCTTGATCTGGGCAAAGTCCCCCTGACTCGATTCGAAAGGAAGCACGGCGACCCCATAGTCATGGGCGGCGGGGGCGGCCTCTCCAATCCCATGCCGGGAATGGATTTCTTCGATCTTATCTTCATCGGCGACGGCGAGGACGGGATCTGCGAGATTCTTTCGGCAATTGCCGCAAGCAAAAAGAGGGGATCGCGCCGTGAGGAAATCATCCGTGAACTCTCGAAAATTGACGGCGTACTTGACCCTTCATTATACGATGTATCATACCGGGGAAAATCAATTGAATCAATAACCGGTCCCCTGGTGAAAAAGAGAATCTGCCGTTCGCCCTTTTCCGGCGAACAGTCCCGGCCGGTCGTGCCGAACATCCGCATAGCCCAGGAACGGGTCGTGCTTGAAGTGGCCCGCGGATGCAAGAATTTCTGTAAATACTGCCACGCAGGGTATTATGATCTACCTTACAGATTTTGCGATTACCATAATATAAAGGAAGATCTCGACCGGCTGATCGCGGCAACCGGATACAATGAAGTGACCCTTTCTTCGCTTTCGATTAGCGATTACCGCGATCTGGTGCTACTGATAAACCACGCTCTTCCGGATTTAACCAGGAGAGGGATTTCCATATCGCTTCCTTCTCTGAGAGTTGATACCGGAACGATCCCGGTCGCTCAGGAGTTAAGCGAAGTGAGAAAAACGTCCCTTACCTTCGCTGTTGAGTCAGCGTCGAAAGCGTTAAGGGAGCGTGCCGGCAAAAGGGTCGTTGATGAAGAAATACTCGAATTGTCAAAATATTTTTTAAACCGCGGATGGCGCGTGATCAAATTTTATTTTATGATCGGACTTCCCGGCTGCGAGGATGAGGACGAGGCCGCTTCCATTATTGCAATGCTGAAAAAAATAACTTCGGTTACGGGCAAACGCTGCGAAATCAATGTCACGGTCTCTCCATTTGTGCCGAAGCCCCATACTCCTTTCCAGCGGCGCAGGCAGATGGGGCCGGAATATCTCCGCGAAACAGTGATGAAGATTAAAAAGGGGCTTCCAAGAAATATAAGGGTAAAAAATCACGATATCAATGCAACAATTCTTGAGGGCGTAATCGCGCGTGGGGATACGCGGCTGGGCAAGGTAATCCTGAACTCATACTCTATGGGCTGCCGCTATGATTCCTGGACAGAGCATTTCAAGTATGATATATGGGCCCGGAATCTCGATGATTACATTCCCTGGTGGCGTGAACTTCTTGATTCCCGCGGCGTTGATGAAATCCTTCCCTGGCAGATAATGGCTACCGGTTTTGAAAAGATTATTGAAAAAAAACAGGCTGACGCTCCGCTGCCGGAATCCGGAAAGGGGACTTCTGCGCAGGCCCCTGCTCTTGACCGGGAGGCATTTGAAAATGCCCGTAAAGATTTTGCCCGCACGTATGATGTCAGGGAAACCGTGCGATTTCGTTTTGAGAAAAAGGGTACCGCGCGTTTTGTTTCCCATATCGATTTTATCGAAATCATCAAGCGCTGCATGCGGATGTCAGAGCTTCCTCTTTCTTATTCGCAGGGATTTAATAAACGGGAAAAAATTTCGGCCGGCTTTCCTGTGCCGCTGGGAATTGAAAGCGAGTCTGAACTGTGTGATGTCGACCTCTATGAAACAATTGACGCTGATTGTCTTGATCGCCTGAACGCCAATCTTCCACCGGGAATACGGGCGCTCGGCTGCACCAGGGTCACCGGTAAACAGTCCCTGATGGCGCTCACCGCGTTAACTGAATATGAGATCAAAGGGCAGGATGATCTGATGGCTGGTATCAAAAATTTCATGCAGGAAAAACGGCTGCTATATAAAGGAAAGAATGAAAAAAAGAAAGAGATACCGGTTGGCGATGCGGTACATTCCTGGAAAGAGGGGGATGCCGGCTCGATGTTATTGCTGCTTGTTACCGGCACTGAGCATGCGGTGCGTGTTGATGAGATAATCGTGCAGGCATGTAACAGCGATTACAGTGGTTTTAATAAATTTCAGGTCACCAAAAAAGGCCAGTATTCTTTGATCAATGGAAATATCACGTTGATCGATTAGTTGAGGTTTGCCAGTGCAATAAAATGACATATGAGGTGAGGCATGCGTGTTTTAGGAATTTCCGGCAGTCCCAGGAAAAACGGTAATTCAGAAAGAATGCTGGACTACTGCGCCCGTTTTTTTAACGATCAGGGCATTGACTTTGAAACGTTTCTGGTTAGTGAAACAGCGATCGGCCCCTGCGTGCATTGTGATTTCTGCAAGAAAAATGATTATTGCAGCAAGGATGAAAAGGCAAATGAGCTTAATACACTTCTTTCCGGATGTGACGCTGTAATTATGGTAACCCCGGTTTATTTTGGAAGTATGAGCGGGCAGATGAAGTGTATTATTGATAAAACACTTCCCTTGAGAAGGAATGGCTTCCAACTGAAGGGAAAACCTGGTGCGGCAATTGCCGTGGGCGGCTCCCGTAACGGTGGACAGGAACTGGCCATCAGGGATGTTCATGCCTGGATGTTTATACATGGCATGCTGGTTGTTGGAGATAACAGTCATTTCGGGGGCACTGTTTACGCTCCTTTCGAAGATGATGATATCGGCAGGGAAACAGTCAACGGCACGTTAACAGCTCTGGCTGATATTATAAAGAGGCTTGCTTCGGGTGTTGATAACTGAGAATTATTCATTAACAAAAAAAGATATCTGGTCCAGAGAAATTAAGATAATGAATAAAAAATGTCGAAATGTATAATATATAGTATAGAAAAGCGATCAGTTTTTAGTTAACGTTTTAATGTAAATTATAATTAGAAGATGCAGAGGAAAGGTAATGCCGGTAAGTAAAGCGGAAAAAGCGGCTTATAATGATGAGATAAAAGATATTAAAAAGACTGTTGATAATCTTAACAGTCAAATAAGGGACATCCTTATCCGCAAGAAAAAGATGCCACGCATTTCCAGCTACTATAATGTTGAAATTTCATTTAAACAGATGGATGTAATTGACAGTTACCTTAAAATGAATGATCTCTCTGTTGAAATGCTTGGATTGAAGAATGAGTCTGTGTTAAATAATGCACGCAAAGAGTTCTATAAAATTCTTCAGGAAGTTGAAGAAATTGTTGGAAATCAGATTGACCGTTCCCTGCGGGAAAATGATGATTATTTAATAAATATACAGAAATTAAATCCGAAGCAGATTTTGAATTTTGTCCAGCGTTTACATCGGGTTTTTTACAATTTAAGAACCAGTGTGGGTGAAGGTTCCAAGTGGAAGTGGTCGTTTGTTGAACTGCAGTCTCGTGTCGCTGTAATAACGAAGAATATTACCAGTTTTTCTGACCTTGCCAGACTTCGTGATCCCCGAAAAGAATTTTATTACGACAGACGTGATTTGATGGAGCTCTGCAAGGAAAGTCTTACTGAAGCAGCAAAACAATATAGAACGAAGTATGAACTCTCCGGTAAAGCCAGAGAAGATTTGAAAAAATCCATTGATTTATTGGCGGCATTAAGAAAAATTCATGTAATTTTTGGAGAAGATGAAGAAGCCACAAAACTCAAAAATACTATCGATGCTGCCAGATTAACTCTTGAAGCAGAAGATAAATCATCAGATAAAGAAAAAAAAGCTAAAACCTCCTGATCCAGCGTAAAATCAATGAAAAATATCTTTTTAACTTGACTGATTTATTTTTTTTTATTATAATTTTATTAGCACTCTCTATATATGAGTGCTAATAATTAAAGGAAATAATCCATGGTCCACAAATTTAACCTGGAAAGACCTCTGGAAGAGAGAGAAGAATCGGTACTCGGTGCGCTGGTGTATGAATTTATCAATACCGGTAAGCCGGTTGGCTCTCGTTCCTTTGTACAGAAATATTCTTTTTCAATTTCACCGGCTACCATGAGAAATATAATGGTTGACCTTGAAAATATGGGTTTTCTCATGCAGCCGCATACGTCAGCAGGGAGGATTCCAACTGATCTGGGTTACCGGTTTTATGTCAATTCTCTGCTTGATAATTATGATTTTTCTCATAGAGATAATGTCCAGGTAAATGAGGATTTGCTGAACAATGAACTTCTATTGGATAAGCTTTTTCTGTCAGTAATAAAAATGTTATCTTTTATGTCAAAGTATGCGGGTATTATTTTAACCCCTCGCTCTGATTTTGCAGTCGTTAAGCGTATCGAATTAATTCTCCTGGATAATAATGACGTGTTGATGATACTGGTAGCGAGAACGGGAATTGTTATGACAAAAAAAGTTTCAGTTTCGTCAAATTTGACCCAGGATGAATTATATGAATATTCCCGTTACCTCAGTACCGAGTTATCCGGTTACTCTCTTAATGAAATAAGGGAAGGTATTTTTGATAAGCTCCGGGCTGAGAAAAGCATAAAAATGGGGAAGGACATTGCCCTGGATATCGCGGAACTGGCACTTTCCGAAACACGGGAAGCAGAGTTGAGTATTGAAGGTATTGAGAACCTTTTAAAAATTCCTGAAATGGTTCAGGAAGAAAGGTTGTCGAGTCTTTTAAATATTATTGAAGAAAAAAACATATTAAAAAAAATCATGGAAAAGATCGTTGAGAATGATGGCGTTAAAATTCTTATTGGTCAGGAAATTAATGAAACAAAAGTTTCGGGATGCAGCATGGTTGCAACATCCTATAAAATAAGTAATAAAAAAGTCGGAGCAGTGGGGGTTCTTGGTCCAACGAGAATGGATTATGAAAAGGTTGTTCCCCTGGTTGATTATTCGGGGAAAATCATCTCCGATTATTTAACAAAGATGTCAATGTGAAATAAGTTATTTTAGTTTTTGTGGAGAGTTAGATGGATAAAAAAACAAAAATAGTTGATGCTGAGAAGGAAAAATTTTTAAACGGGGAGAAAGTGTCTTTATCAGATAATCGCAATCATGAAGAAAATGTTAAAGATGAACGTCGTAAAAATGACAGGAGGTCCATAGAAAGAAGATTCGGTGATGACAGACGCAAGGAATTACGAAGGTCAACTGATCGAGATAAAGGTGGGAATGTCATTTCTGGGAGGGATGAAAAAATCAGTCAAATGGATACCCTTCTTCAAGAGAAAGAAAATGAGATCATTCGATTAAAAAATGAAGTAGATTCGTTTAAGGATATTCTTCAAAGAAGGCAGGCCGATTTTGAAAATTATAAAAAGAGAACACTTAAATATCAGGAAGAGCAGAAAAAATATGGAATAAAAGATTTTGCTTTAGATATTATTTTAATAAATGATGATTTAATAAGGGCAATAGAGGCTGCTTCACAGATTGATGGGGTTCATGAAGAAACTAGTCGGTCATTTGTGGATGGGGTCAATATGATTTCCAGGCGTATTGAGGAATCTCTTGAAAAATATGGCGTTGTTGAGATCGATTCTTTAAATCAGCCCTTTAATCCAAATTATCATGAGGCAGTTGAAATTGAGATGAACGGCGATTACCCTGTGGATACAGTAACAAAAATTTATCAAAAGGGGTTTCGTATTGATGAGCTTGTGGTGAGAAGCACAAAAGTTAAAGTAGCTAAATCAGTTGTTCCCCCGGTTGCGGAAGAAAAGAATAAAAATGGTGGTTCGGGGGAAAGTATAAATCAAGCCGGGGAAGGAAAACCGGAATAAATAGATAGAAAGGAAATAATTAAATAAATCTAAGGAGATTAACATGAGTAAAATAATTGGGATTGACTTAGGGACGACAAATTCATGCGTTGCTGTCATGAGTGGAGGGGAGCCTATCGTTATTCAGAATTCTGAAGGACAAAGGACGACGCCGTCAATAGTAGCGTATACTGATAAAGAGGAACGGCTGGTCGGCCAGGTCGCAAAAAACCAGATTATTACCAACCCTGAAAATACCATCAGATCAATAAAGCGTTTTATGGGAAGACGTTACAACGAAGTAAATGAAGAAATACGTACGGTAGCCTATAATGTTGTTGATGATGGGAAGGGCGGAGTAGGGGTTAAAACTATCGCCGGCAATTTTTCACCTCAGGAAATATCAGCACGCATACTGCAGAAGATGAAACAGACGGCTGAAGATTTTCTTGGTGAAAAAGTTACTAAAGCTGTTATCACGGTTCCTGCGTATTTTAATGACTCACAGCGGCAGGCAACAAAGGATGCCGGAAAGATTGCAGGTCTGGAAGTTGAAAGGATAATTAATGAACCAACCGCTGCAGCCCTTGCTTATGGCCTTGATAAGGCAAAAGAGAATGAAAAAATAGCAGTTTACGACCTCGGAGGAGGCACGTTCGATATTTCCATACTCGAACTCGGTGATGGTGTTTTTGAAGTTAAATCAACCAATGGGAACACTCACCTCGGCGGGGATGATTTGGACCAGAGGATTATAGATTGGCTTATTGAAGAATTCAAAAAGCAGACAGGAATTAATGTTTCCGGTGATAAAATGGCTCTTCAGCGCCTGAAGGAGGCCGCTGAGAAGGCAAAGATAGAATTATCGAATAAGCTTCAGACTGAAATTAATATTCCGTTCCTTACTGCTGACCAGAATGGTCCTAAACACCTTGTCGTCTCACTTACCAGGGCTAAATTTGAACAGCTTGTTGAAGATCTTATTGAATCTACGAAGGAACCCTGTATCAGGGCCCTTGAGGATGCAGGACTGACTGCAGGCGATATTGATGAAGTTATTCTTGTTGGCGGTTCAACACGAATTCCTGCTGTTCAGGATCTGGTGAAAAGAATTTTTGCTAAAGAACCTCATAAGGGAGTTAATCCTGATGAAGTAGTTGCAATCGGGGCATCTATTCAGGGTGGAGTTCTTGCCGGAGATGTACATGATGTCTTGCTTCTTGATGTCACGCCTCTTTCTCTTGGAATTGAGACTCTTGGAGGGGTAATGACACGCCTGATCGAAAGGAATACTACTATTCCAACTCGAAAGAGCCAGGTCTTCTCTACTGCAACAGACAATCAGCCGGCGGTTTCAATACATGTTCTCCAGGGTGAACGTGAGCTGGCTTCTCAAAACAGGACTCTTGGCAGGTTTGATCTTGTCGGGATCCCTCCGGCGCCTCGTGGAGTTCCTCAGATTGAAGTAACGTTTGATATTGACGCAAACGGGATTGTTCATGTATCGGCAAAAGATCTTGGGACTGGTAAAGAGCAAAAAATACGAATTGAATCCTCCAGTGGATTATCTGATGATGAGATTAAAAAAATGGTGCGAGATGCCGAATCTCATGCTGAAGAAGATAAAAAACTGAAACAATTGATTGAAGCGCGAAATGAAGCCGATACATTAATATATTCTCTGGAGAAAATGATTAAAGACAATAGCGATAAGATTGAGCCTGCAGAGAAAAGCGCCATTGAAACGGAAATTGCAAATTTGAAAACCGCTATGGCTGGAGAAAGTGTAGATGAGATCAAATCAACAAGAAGTAAACTTGAAGCAGCGTCTCATAAATTTGCAGAGAGAATATATCAGCAGACAGCTCAGAATCCTCAAGGGAATCCCCAGGGTGGGGATCAGGGTGCACAGCAGCAGGAACAAAGTGAGCCGTCCGGCGAGAAGGTTTATGATGCTGATTATGAAGTCGTTGATGATGATAAAAAATAATGTTCAGGTCAAGCAAACTCCCGTTTCAATGGGAGTTTGCTTTTTTATCATCATTTTGACGAAAAATTAATTATTTGTATTTTTATATGTGGTGCAATAATATATGTAAAAATTTATATCCGCTATCTCGGCATCATGTTTTTTGTTCTTTATAGAGAGGGGAATTTTGGCAAAACGAGATTATTATGAAGTCCTTGGTGTTTCAAAAAATGCCAGTGAGCAGGAATTGAAGCAGGCCTACAGAAAACTGGCATTAAAATATCATCCTGATAAAAATAAGGGTGATCCAGAGGCTGAAGAAAAATTTAAGGAAGCTACAGAAGCGTATGAAGTGTTACGGGATCCTCAAAAGAGAGCTTCCTATGACAGGTTCGGCCATGAAGGTGTATCTGGGTTCGATGGTTTCGGCAGAAGGGCATACAGTGATTTTTCAGATATCTTCGGAGATTTTGATTTCGGTGATATCTTTGATGCTTTTATGGGCTCATCCTTTGGTGGAAGAAAAGGGAAACGAGTTCGCAGGGGATCGGATATACAATATGATCTTTCCATAACTCTTGAAGAAACAGCTTCGGGTAAAGAAGTACAGATTGAAGTTCCCAGACATGAGATGTGTGACAAGTGTTCGGGAACGGGTTCAGCTGCTGGTACCAAGCCATCAGTGTGCCCGGTTTGTAATGGGACAGGGCAGATCAGGCAGACTCAGGGCTTTTTCTCTATCACACAAACATGCTATAAATGTAAAGGTGCTGGGAAAATTATTACTTCTCCCTGTAAATCTTGTGGTGGGTCGGGTTTAAAAGTAAAAAAACGAACTATTACCGTGAAGGTCCCTGCAGGTGTCGAATCCGGATCACGGTTAAAAATTACCGGTGAAGGAGAACAGGGCCCGAACGGAGGTCCGCCGGGTGATCTCTATGTTGTAATCCATGTAATGAAACATGCATATTTTGAACGGCATGGCAATGATATAATAAGTTTGGTAAATGTTTCTTTTCCAATGGTATGTCTTGGTGGAGAAATTGATGTGCCCACTATTATGGGCAGTAAAGTTATTATGAAAATTCCTCCGGGAACGGAGAATGGGCAGATTTTCAGACTTAAAGGCAACGGTATTCCTTATCTGGGATCATATGGCAGAGGTGACCAGCTGGTAAAAATTAATATTAACGTCCCTAAAAAACTTTCTTTGCGCCAGAAAGAGCTTCTTAAAGAATTTTCAAAGCTCGACGGAGAAAAGGTTGGCTGAAATTGTTAATTATGTTTTATAAATTAAATTTGGTAAGCCGATTTTTTATTTCTTCAGTGATTATATTGATTTCCCTGGATGCTTTTCTTATTGAATCAGAATAAGATACCAGCTCCTGGGAAGATTCATTAACTTTTTCAAGAGTTTTAGATATTTCCCTGTTGGTCATCATCTGTTCCTGAGTTGAAAGCGAAACATCACTTGAAATCTGTTTAATTCCATCTGTTCGTCCCCGTGCTTCAGATGATGTACTTGCAAGAAGTTTTAATGTCTCAGAAAAATTTCCCATACTCTGGGAAACTCTTTCGATTAACTCAATTATATGATGGAAAGTCTGTGCTGTCCGGTTTACTATCATTGTCCCTGAATCAACCTGCTGGTTTCCTGCCTTTACAAGGTTGGTGATGTTTTTTGCACTTACTGCGGTCTCTTCAGCGAGCTTTGATATTTCATCCGCAACCACGGCAAAACCCTTCCCGTGTTCACCTGCCCTTGCGGCCTCTATTGCTGCATTAAGTGAAAGCAGATTGACCTGCTCGGAGATGTCGGAAATAATTTTAATAATTTCGGCGATTTTTGATGTGCTGTTTTTAATGTTCTGCATTTCTTCGACCATACGGTTCAGGTCAATTTCGCCTTCTCTTGCATCCCCCATTGTTTTATTCATTATTTCAGTCACATTGAGAGCTTCATCAAGTGTCTTCTGAGCTTCATTTGCCATGTTCGCCATACGTCCGGCATTTTTATCAACCCGCTGATATTGATCTTCTGCTTTTGAAGCAATCTGTTCCATTGATGCCAGAGTTTGCTCAAGGGCAGCGGATGTTTCTTCCATCGAAGCCGCTTGTGTTTGTGACATTGTTGATATTTTTGTACTGACATCATCCATAAGAGTTGCGCTTGTACCAAGTTTTTCATTATGATTTGAAAGTTCAGCAAGCATTGACCGTATTGTGTTGTTCATTTCGGACATGCTTTTCATCATCAGTCCGATTTCGTCTTCTCGCGTTTCATCATAATCCAGGGACGTTGAAAGGTTTCCTTCGGCGATGGAGAGGGCCAGCTTTTCTGTCTTTTTAATAGGTCTTAAGATCAGTGAATCGGTAAGCTTGTAGAGTATCAACGAAAGAATAATTGAAAACAGAATTATTAAAACAGCTGAAGAAATTTTTAATGCAAGCATTGGGGTGTCGATAAAATCATAGTAATAACTGCCGGCAACGATATACCAGTCCATTGGCTCAAAATATTTATAAGCGGTTATTTTTTTCTTTCCTTCAAAGGTATATATTATAATGCCGTTTTTTTCTTTTATTATTTCTTTTATATAATCATATTTCAGAACATTTTCTCCCTGCATGGTAGGGTGAGCGACGAGATTCCCGTCGCTATCCATAATAAAGGCATAACCCATTTCGCCGATTTTATACTGTATGATCCTTTCTTTCAGGCTGCGAAATTTAATTTCTGATTTTTTTGACTGGCCTAACTGGATTGATTTTTCGGCAAATTCTTCAAGATAGGCCGAGACGCAAATATATAGATCAAGTGGTTCAAAATAAGTAAACGCCTGGATTTTTGATCTTTTTTTTACTTCTCCGGGATTTGCCCACTTGTATTCCATGACTCCATTTTTAACTTTCAGCGTACCTTTGACGAATTCATGTTCTGAACCGTTATAACCAAGCATTCCGGATTTTGGATGGATTAATACAATGCCTTTTGAATTAAAACAATAAACATATCCTTCCTTCCCAATTGTTTGTGATAAGTAAATTTTTGAAAGAGTATCAATTGCATATCGTCTTTCGGAAGCATATATTTTTTTTGCAATAATCAGGTTGTTATTTGCTATTTCTGCCAGATGCAGCTTGAAATCATCATAGGCATTATCAACAATATTATTAAGATTATCAACGTTGAGCTGTAATTCCTGAATAACAAGTTTTTTAATATTTGCTTTAGCTATAAAGTAATTTGTCAAGATTATGATAAGCATTGATATGGTCGTTATACCTGTGCAGATAAAGAGGACTTTTTTGCTAAGGCTGTTTTTAAAAATTGATAATATTTTTTTCAGATCCATTGAAGCCAACCATGTTATTTGATATTCAGATTATATACATATCATGATAATCCGGTACTGTAAAGTATATTTTACACAAACAATGAATATGATTAAATAATCTTTTATTGTCTATTAATAATGCATTTTAATCTTGACTATACGGGGGTAGTTGACAATTTGTTTTATTTACTATATGAAAGTCAGAATTTTATTGATTTAATATTGAGCAATAGTTTTAAATTATATAATTGGTCGACATTATTAAAACTGACTGGTAACGGAGATAAATACATGCTGCCTATTGTTGATTATGGTGGAATCGCCCTTGTTGTATCAAAGATAACTGCTGTTGGAGGTGTCGGCAGTGATAACAATAATTATGGCTTTGATGTCTACCTCAGCGGTAAGGAAGATCCTGTCTATATCGCTTTTAGTGACGAAAAACAGGCAGACAATGCAAGAAAAGAACTTATGGCCATCATTGCTCAGTATTATTATATCCAGGAGTTTGGACCTGATTTCGATTTGAATGATTTGGCTGAATATGACAATGAAGATGATTCTGACGAAGACAAGGATAAGCACTGATTTAGTAATGTTAAATTGATATATTGAGCACTGCCCAATTTTAAGAATTATTGACTATTATATTTATTGTAATTGAGGCTTAAAATGATTCATAATGATTTAGAACTTTTAAAAAGGGGAACTGAAGAGATAATCCCTCTTGATGAGTTTCAAAAGAAAGTTGAGCGGTCTGAAAAGGATAATAAACCTCTTATCATAAAAAGTGGTTTTGATCCGTCAGCACCGGACATCCATCTGGGACACACCGTCCTCTTGAGAAAAATGAAACATTTTCAGGACATGGGGCACACCGTTGTTTTTCTGGTTGGTGATTTCACCGGGATGATAGGTGATCCATCAGGGCGTTCAGCAACAAGAAAACGTCTTACCAAGGAAGAAGTACTGGAAAATGCTGAAACATATAAAAAGCAGGTATATAAAATTTTAGATAAAGAAAAAACTGTTGTACAGTTTAATTCATCCTGGTGTGCTTCCATGACATTCAGCGATGTGCTTGACCTGACAGCTAAATATAATGTTGCCCGGATGCTTGAGCGTGATGATTTTGAAAAGCGTTATAAATCTGGTATTCCGATATCTATCCTGGAATTCATGTATCCTCTGGTTCAGGGTTATGATTCAGTTGCGCTTAAAGCTGATATTGAAATTGGCGGAACAGACCAGAAATTCAATCTCCTGGTGGGAAGGGACCTTCAGAGAGAATACGGCCAGGAGCCGCAGGTAATCATGACCATACCTCTTCTCGTCGGGCTTGACGGCGAGCAGAAGATGAGCAAGTCGTTAAATAATTATATTGGAATTGACGAGCCGCCCAAGGAAATATTCGGCAAAATAATGTCTATATCGGATGAATTGATGTTTGTCTATTATGAAATGGTCACCGACATCCCGATGAATGAAGTCGAACAACTGCGGCGGGGAATTAACGATGGGTCTGTTCATCCCAAGGATGTTAAGATTCGTCTTGGCAAGGAAATTTGTGCCCAGTTTTATAACAGGGACATCGCAGAAAAGGCTGCAATAGAGTTTAACACGATTTTTGTTAAAAAAGACATCCCTGACGATATTCCTGAATATATCATTCCCTCTGAAGAAACCGATTCAGGAAAAATTTGGCTGGTGAAATTACTGGTTCTGGGGGGTCTGGCGAAGTCAAATAGTGACGGGAGAAGGCTCATCCAGGGCGGTGGAGTGATGTTTAATGCTGAAAAAATCATTGATGATACGTATGAATTTACGCTTCCTGTTGAGGGAATAATTAAAGTGGGCAAGCGGCGGTTTTTAAAAATTAAGGGATAAAATTGTAACACTCGATTTATTGCCATGTCCAATACTGATGATCTTAAAAATATAGAGAAAGTTCTTGCGGGTGATCTTGAGGCCTTCACTCCGATTATTAAGAAATATCAGGAAATGGTATTTCGCTATGTTTATTCAAAATTCAATAATTATGATGAAGCACTCGATGTAACGCAGGATATTTTTATCATGGCCATGGAAGCATTAAAATCATTTCGCGGTGAGTCAAAGTTTTCAACCTGGCTTTACAGCATAATGGTCAACTACTGCAAGAACTATCGAAAAAAGCAAAACAGGTATAATGTTGTTTCCATGAATTCATCTAAAACGGATGAAGATTATGACCTGCAGTTTCCGGACGAGCGTGAACGACCTGAAGATGACGTTATTCTTAATGATTCATTAAGGATCATGAAAGAGGAAATTGAAAACCTCCCTGATGATTATAAAGAAATATTAGTGCTTCGCGATATTGATGGTCTTTCATATAATGATATTTCTGATATTTTAGGGATCAACCTTTCCAATGTGAAAGTTAGAATACACAGGGGAAGGGAATTATTAAAAAATCGTTTATACGAGAGGGGCTTGATATGAACGAGAAGGAGAAACATATCCTGTTTCAACGGATGTCTCAGTTGATCGATAATGATATAGCTACTGAAGAAGAAAAGAATTTCGTACTGGATCATATCGAATCCTGCGATTTCTGTAAAAGAGAATATGCAAGGCTGCAGGAGATGATGAGGTATTTTTCCCGCTTGAGAAGTATCGATCATCTAAACTTTGATCTTTCAAGCCGTATAATAGAAAAATATAGTTCCCGGAGAAGAAAAGTTTTTTTTAGAAAAGTTATACCTGCTGCGGCAGCTGCTGCTGTTTTTATTTTCGCGCTGGGAATCAACAATAGTCTGCAGAACACCAGCGTTTCTTCAAATATGGCACAGTTAAAAATGGAGAAACCTGCGTCAAATGACACGCGTAATGTTATTGCTATTATTTCACATAACAATGCCTCAATTATAAAAGTGACTGATTTATATATTGAGGGAGAGGTATCAAAGGCTGATTACAGTCGGCTCAGAAAAGATCTTGGCTTCAGGAAGGTGGTTTTTTCTCTTTCAAAGAATGATAACGGAACTGTAATGAAGAATATCGAGGAAGTCGGTACTCTTTCCGGTTCATCTTCTGATGGAGTGCCGGGTAACGCAAATCAAAATGAATCGATTCGATTCAGAGTATATAAATAGAGACATCTGTTCATGCAGTAATTATTGCGCCTTTTTCCACTGACACGAAAAATTCGTCTGTACTCATTATTATTCCTCCGCATACGCCTTTTGAGCTGAAAAGGGATGATGTATGTGTCAATTCATCGTAATCGGCCTGTGCATCTTCAATATGGATAACAGTGTAGCCGCGATCGGATGCGTCACGAGCTGATGTTTCAACACACTGGCTTGTCGCAAGTCCGCTAAAAATGATTTTTGAAACATTCATCTGCTGTAAAATCGTGTTGATGTCAGTTGATGTAAATGGACTGTAGGTCGTTTTATCGATTATTGTATCGTGTGAACGGGGTTTGATATCATCATGGATCTGGGCCATTTTGCTGCTTTTTAGTGGATAAATATCGGGAAATCCAAGAAGAAAACCTTTGTCATGCGTATCTTTAAAGAAATGATGTAAATCTCTGCGGTCTTCTTTTATCCCACAGAGTCTGAGGTAGATAACTGGAAGATTGAAATTATTGAAGAACTGGATCATATGCTTTATGTTGGGAAGAACAGTATTATAACATCGATTTATAATGTAATCAAGGCATCCTGGCTGCAGTGAATTGAAATATTGATAATATGAGGACTCTTCGAGAAGGTAATAATTCTGCATATCGACGATGATAAGTGCAGTATTATTAATTACTTTTTTTATTTTGTTCATTTATGTATTTTATAGTTTTGCAGAAGTTATTATAGAAATCCTGAAGTTCATCCTTTTTCCTGAGTGGCCTCATTTCAGGGACTTTTCCTTTTAAAATTTCATTAAGGTGGCCACTCATGACCTGTATGGGGCCTGAAATTCTATGTGAAATTATAATAAACAACAGGAATATCACTATTGTCTGGATAATGGTCAATGCAATAAGAATGTAGAGAACTGCTGTGCTGTTTCGTGTAATGACCTTGCTGTTTTCTTTTATTTTCCTGAGTTCTCCTATATTTTCGGTAAATGTCCTGTGACCTTCTTTAATTGTCGGATTTTCTATCTGCTGTAACGCCGGTGTGCTCAAGAACATTTCAATCATGATATCCTGGTTTTCGATTATCCTGTTTATATAACTGTTGTTTGCTGAAATGAGTTTATTGTTGGATTCGGCAAAATAGAGCAGGATGGCTGATATTGTAAGCAGGGTAAACAGGGGATAAACGATCGCCCTGAAGGATAGTCCATATTGAAATTTTTTATCAACAATATATTTTTTTCTTGTCAAAGCCATTATTTTTGTCAATGTATAATTGTTTAATTGTAAAAGTTGATAAGTGAAGTTGCCAAATCAATTTTGATATTATTTTGTTAGATTATTTATATAAGTCAATTCTTTTACAATTTAAATCCTGAAAAACAGGTAGCAATTACATGGATATTATCAGTATAATTTCTTCATTTTTAGCTTCATTGTTGATTTTCATCATGATAATATTTGTTCTTATCAAGGACTGGAAAAGCCAGGTCAACAGATATTATTCATTCATGGCTATCGGCGCCTTTGGCATACTTTTTACAATGTTTATCAGCTATGCATTCCCGGATTCAATTGATTTAACCAGGACGAACAGGATTACACAGTTGTCAACAGCAGTTTTTTTTACCATGGTATTCCCCATGTCGCTTATATTCCCAAAACGTGAAAAAGACCTGCCTTTTTATCTCACTCTGCTGATTGTTTTACCCGGTTTTGCAATTGGGGCTCTTGCCGGATTTACCGATTTGACAATTTCCGCAGCTTATTTCAGGGAAGGGCTCATTGTCAGGGATTTTAAGTTTTTCTATAGAGTTTATGCAGCAGTTGTCATCCTCTATCTACTTGCCGGTACTATTAATTTTATCATTAAATATCTCAGGGAAAAGGTTGAGATATATAAATTACAGATGAGATACCTCTTTGTCGGAGGATCTCTTGCGGTCATTTTTGCAGCAGTATGTTCAATAATTCTTCCATTATTTTTTGGTTATTCGCGATTCTATGTCATTGGGCCTTCAATAGCATCATTCTTTTTCACATTTTCCATGTTCTACAGCGTAATCGCGTACAACCTTATGGATATAAGAACCGCTATACATAAAACAACCATGTATATCATCATCTCTATGGCCATAATCCTCCCTATCTTTGGTATCATCCACGTTTCGGGAAACCGGTTGGGTGCTTTTAAAGATTTTCCGTTTTTTATATCTGCGGTGATCATTGTTATTACTTTCATTCTTTATTCTTATTACATCCAGCCGATCATTGATAAAGCATTCAGAAGAAAACAGTATGCTTTTGAAAACATTGTGGATGATTTTATTCGAAATATTGAGGATGTCAAAGAGCTGCAGCGTGTTGTTGAGCAGACGGTAGACCTGTTAAGGGATGGGCTTTTTTTAAAACATGCTTTTTTTATAATGATTAATGATGAGACCAGAAAATATGAGATGCTCTACTATAAAGGCGAAAATGAATTTTTTGAACTTCAACCTGTTGAACGGTCGTCATCGCTTATTCGATGGTTTGTCAGGAACCAGGATTATCTCTATCTGAATAGATTATATACTGATGATAAATCTTTCGGTGACATAAAAATAAGGGATGAAATTCTTTCTTTTTATACTCAATACAACATCCAGCTTGTCCTTCCTGTTTATCATGAGAGAAGGGTTCTTGGTCTACTCTGTCTCGGGGAAAAAGAAACTCTTGCAGGCTTTCAGCCCAATGAACTGGAAAAGTTGAGTTATTTTCAGAGTAAGAGCAATGATTTTATTTCAACAGCGTTAACCTATAAAAAAGCAATGAAAGAACAGTTTGTCGCACGAACTCTGGACATGTCCAATACAATACTCGCTAATTCAATCCCTTCTGCGCTTCCCAATCTTAAAAGCATCACCTTCGGTGCTTTTATTATCCCTAAATATGAGGAAGGCACCGATTATTTTGATTTCATCAGACCAGGCAACCAGGGAGTGGGATTGATTGCTACCGACATATCTGGTGTGGGCGTGGCCAGCTCTCTCTATTCTGTTATTTTACGGTCTGCTTTTCAGTCATGCCTTAATGAAGCGCCATCAACCTACAGCGTAATGCAGAAACTGAATAAAGTGGTTTTTGAATATACCCGCGGGAAAGGAGGACTGATCACGGGGTATTATTTATATTATGACATTAAAACCATGAAACTCATGTACACTAATGCGGGTTTTCCTGCGCTTGAGGTTTTCAGGGTCGAAAAGAATAATTTTGATACGCTTGATACCGAGGGTATCCCGCTTGGTTATGATGTTACAACGAGTTATGGTATTGGGCGAACAAATATGTTGAAAGGGGATATCGGGATACTATATTCAAAAACCCTTATAAGCTCCAAGAATCAAAAATCGGAAGAATATTCCCTGCTCAGGCTCAGGGGCATTGTCAGCGGGAACAGGATCCGTCATCCGTCAGAGATCGCAGACCTGATTAAAAAAGACTATGAAACTTTTATGGGAATTTCATCGCCGAACTCTGACGTTATTGTCATTGTTTTTAAAATAATGTAACCTGGATATCTCTTTATTATTGCTTTATATATAGAAGAGATTGAGTAAATACCTGATTTATACATCAGCATAATAAAACACACCTCTGTTTAAAAAATATTCCCTCGATAGTTGACGTTGTTATTTAATTTCTATAAACTATAGGTAATAATCAATATATTTAAATTTGTTTAATTTTGAGCTTATGTCTAGTACGTAAGCTTTTAGTAATTAATTGGCATGTCCCTTATAAATCAATACAAAAAATTTTGGAGGAGCAAAATGAAAAGAGGTAATGGGGACTGTTTCGTTGAACGGAGAGAGGATGTTCATCTCTGTAATTCTGTTTTTGATGTCCGTTGCCTTGATGAACTGCGTGAAATCGATAAACATGATATTATTGTGAAAATCGCTGAAACAATAGGTTCTGATCCTGCAAATTTATGCCTGGCTGAGAAAATTTTTGAAGCAGTGAAATTTGATGTAACCCGTTTCGTGCTTCATCATGAGTATTGTCGGGAAAACACCATACGCAGACGCCTCCTTATATGGCTCGACAGTAAAGTAAACCCTGCTCAAGAAGCAACGGTTGCTTCCTTCATGCAGAGATATTTAAAGTAGAGAACCTTTTATTATTGAAATCAATACTCGTGCATACATGCTGCGCTCCCTGCGGGAGCGCAGTTTTTGAATTTCTTGAATCAACATTCAGGGTAGCTGCTTATTATTACAATCCCAACATTTCACCCGTCAATGAGTATAAACGCAGACGTGACGAGCTTATTAATTATTGTGAAAAGGTATCCGTTCCGCTGCTTGAGGGCTCGTATGATCTAAAAAAATGGGTAGGCGCGGTAAAGGACTATCGTTTTTTAGGCGAACGGTCAGTCCGGTGCCATGCCTGTTACCGGTTTCGTCTGGAGGAGACTTTTAAGAAAGCTGTTTCTGATGGCTTTGATGCTGTTACGACCGTTTTAACCATCAGCCCCCATAAAGATGCTGCTGTTATTAATAAAATAGGTGTTGAACTTGAAAAAAAATACGGCATTGAGTTTGTTGTTTCCGACTTTAAAAAAAATAATGGGTTCAAGCGTTCGCTGGAACTTTCGAAAACACATGGTTTTTACCGTCAGAATTATTGCGGATGTATTTATTCCCTGATGGAACGCAGGAAAGATTCCGCATGGATTGAAAAGGCACGCCAATCTTGTAATCAGTAAAACGAATTTTCGATACATCTCATGAACTAAATCCCCCTTTCTTCATTTTCCCCGTGATATTCTTCAGCCCCGTTTCCGATAGTATAAGTAAAGATTCTATTTGCTGTTCATTTGGAGAAAGTCATGGAAGCAGAACAAAACCTTTTCAACAAAGAGCACGATCAGAAGGAAATTCCTCAAGATATCCCTGGCCGGGCATCTGAGGATAAGCGTATCGGAGTTTCTTTTACGGATGATCATCTGAAAAAACTTCTGATCAGATACATTCGATCATATAATGAATTTCAGGATAAAATCGAGGTTAAGGGCATGCTCATTGATTTTATTCGTAAAATATAATTATTGATCAGAATTTTTTATTTTTCATCCCTCCCGTTCGTAATACTACAATCAGGCAGCAAAGTATCTATCATGCTCAATCAGGAACAGTATAATGCATCACGTTCAACTGGCGGGATCAATATGGTTATCGCCGGTGCAGGAACAGGGAAAACGACTGTTTTGCTTGAAAAAATAAAAAGCATCCTTACCTATGAACAGGTTCATCCGTCCACAATTCTTCTTCTGACATTCAGCAGAAAAGCTGCAAACGAACTACAAGAAAGGCTTGCCGTGGTTCTGGGTGAAGGGATGTTCATCCCCGCATGGACGTTCCATTCTTTTTGTTTTTCATTACTGAATGAATTCAGTGACAGTTTTTTTCACTGTACCGGGTTCAGGCGGAGGCCATCGCTCGTTACGGACCAGATGAAATTTGATTTTTTTTCACAGTTCGTGTACCCGAATCTTCGTGTTTTTAAGGGAATGCCTGCTGCGGTTGCCATTGAGATATTGCATCATTATACAAAGCTTGATAAGCGCATTCTCAAAAAGCTTGAGATTCTCGGAATAGATTCCATTGCAGAAGAGGTTCTTTCAGAATATGGAAAATATAAAGTAGAAAATAATTTCATTGAATATGAAGAGATGATCACTATGGTCATTGATCGCTTGCAAATAGATCCGGTTTTTCGCCAAAAAATCAGCCAGCGTTATACATATATCCTTGTTGATGAATTTCAAGACACGGCTGACAATAATTTTGAACTCATTAAGTTGCTGCTTCCTGATTCTGGCGGTAACCTTTTCATCGTCGGTGATGACTGGCAGTCGATTTATGGATTCAGGAACGCGAAAGTCGGATATATGCTTGATATACATAAATATTTTCCAGATGCCGTGATACACAAACTCCGCGTTAACTACCGTTCACGAAAGGAAATTGTCACATTATCATCAAAATTTATCAGCAGAAACAGATTCAGGTCCCGAAAAAAGCTGGTGTCATGGAAAGGGGCCGGGGGCATTGTGAAATTTTTTGGTGTGAACAACAGTTCAGAAGAACGTGAAATTATAAACACTCTTATGAGCACCTTATACCATAAAGGAACTATCGCAGTCCTTGCGCGCAATAATGCACAGGTGAATCATTTAAAGAAAGAATATGAGCTGAGACGCATGAAATCTCCGGATTTTTTGACAATGCATGCTGCAAAAGGGCTTGAATTCGACTTTGTAATTATTTCCGGAGTCTCAGACCTGGTCATTCCTGACAGATTGTCTGATCTTGAAGAGGAACGGAGATTATTTTATGTTGCTTTAACCCGGGCAAAAGAACAACTGTACATTATAGTACACGTTAACGAGCAGGGAATACCGGCATTATTTGGAAAAGAGCTGGGAATTAAGAAATTTGAATAAAAATGCCATCCGGATAATTTAATATTGACAGAATTTACGGTTTTATTTTTATAAATATTAAATGAACTAATTCATATAAAGGGGTGTATCCTATGGCAATGGATCTTGCTATTTCGAACTGGATTGTTGAATATCATGTTCTGGTGCATCATACTATTTATATTGCTGCATTGATCATTGGTTTTATCTGTATATTCGGTTGTGTACGTTTTGGAATCGCCGTTTATAGAAGAAAAAAAGGCATTTATCCTCCTGCAACAAGCATGATGGAAGACCATTGAGAATTATTAATAGACATGCCTGAATACGTCAGGCATGTCTATTAATAGTAATACACAATATTCAGCTCTAATCCTAATAAACAGATTTTCATATCTTCAATATTATCTGTAGTTTCAGATGTGCCGGTGAATAATGTTATATCTTCAGGTGAGGTTTGAGCAGGAGCTTTCAGTGGATATTGTTTGATCGTATAAGCTCTTGAAGGCTCCTCCGATCTCTTCGATTATGTCCGGTTTTTCGATACAATAATTACTTCAGCATGAGCGGCATATGGCCCGATATCCAAAAGAATAGATGCTATAGTTGTATAATAGCGGTGTGAAACTAATATTATTTTTTTTACCTATAAATTTATAAAATGGTTTATACTCGCTTAAATTATAGAGGTCATTGAAAGTAATGCGGATTATTATAAAAGAAATACAAAGCACCAGGGGCATTCTTGCATACCGCTGCAATCAGAACAGTTCAACGCCAGCTCTGATGTTCGTTCACGGGCTTGGAGGAGACTCGAAGCTCTTTCACAATCAGTTGAGGTTTTTCGGGCAGAAATATCATGTTATGGCAGTTGACCTTCCCGGACACGGGAAATCGACATGGAATTCGCTGCCTGCAGTAGAGGACTATGCTGCTTCTATCGGGGATGTTTTAAACAATGAATCAGTAACTGACTGTATACTTATCGGTCATTCCATGGGCGGTGCTGTCTGTTTTGATATTTATCCGGAGATTAAAAATAGTATTCGTGCGCTGGTTCTCATTTCCACCGGCGCAGTCCTTCCCGTAGCAAAGGAGCTTTTTGAAATGCTGGAGAGGGATGTCGATTTCTTTATTGATTATTTTGTTAATGCGACATTCAGTCAAAATGCCGGGCTGCTGGCAAGTTTTGCAAAGCCTTCATTCGGGCAACGGGAGAAAGAAATCGTCCGTAATGATTTGAAAATCTGTCAGGAGATGGACTATTCGCAGGTTTTAAAGGAGATAGATGTCCCGGTTTTAATTATCGCCAATAAAGGGGACAGGGTTGTTCCTACCCATATCACGTCATTTCTTCAAAACAGAATCAAAAACTCACAGTATGTTGAATTCAACCTGGAAGGTCATATTCCCCATTTTGATCATAAAGAAATTTTTAATAACGCACTGAAAGAATTTTTAGTCAGGGTGTGCCCTGAGCAGGTCGTCTTGCAGTAATCAAGGATGATTTGCTTGACAAATGGCCTTTTTTAGATTAATCTATCACTGAAAGTTATTTGATTTTACTGTGTTTCATCGGATAATGTCGGTATCGTTACTGCATTATGGCTGGAGCGGTAAAAGCACAGGTTATATGACACTCAAGAATCCAATTATGTGACTCAATTAAAAAATAAAATATTCTATTAAAGAATTTTAAGGGGGATAACATGGGAATCACGATTGGGATCAATGGTTTCGGGCGGATTGGCAGAAATGTTCTCAGGGCAATTTTCAGTAAACCGGAAAAATATGGAGACATTAAAATTGCCGCTATCAACGATTTAACGGATGCGAAAACCCTGGCGCATCTGCTGAAATATGATTCGGTTTTCGGAATTTTTCAGGGGGAGATTTCAAGCAAAGAAAATTCAATTATCGTTAACGGCAAGGAAATAAAAATACATTCTGAAAAAGATCCGAAACAGATTCCCTGGAAAAATGACGGCGTTGATGTGGTGGTCGAATCAACAGGTATTTTCAGGGACAAAGCGAAAGCAATGGCGCACGTGGAAGCGGGAGCAAAAAAGGTCATTATTTCGGCTCCCGGGAAAAATGAAGATATCACCATGGTAATGGGTGTTAATGAAGAAAAGTACATTAAAGACGAGCATACTGTTATTTCTAACGCGTCATGTACCACCAACTGTCTTGCACCGGTAGTAAAGGTGCTCAATGACGAGTTCGGTGTTGAAAAAGGCCTTATGACAACGGTCCATTCATACACCAATGATCAGAGAATACTGGATCTTCCTCATTCTGATTTAAGAAGGGCGCGTGCAGCGGCACTGTCAATGATCCCCACGACAACCGGTGCTGCGAAAGCGGTAACCCTGGTTATCCCTGAATTGAAGGGAAAACTTGACGGGATGGCGGTTCGGGTTCCGACACCGGATGTTTCACTGGTTGACTTCTGTTGTATCGTAAAGAAGCAGGTGACTGCCGAAGAAATTAATGCGGCCATTAAAAAGGCCTCGGAAGGAAAAATGAAGGGGATACTTCAGTATTGCGATGAACCGCTTGTTTCCATTGATTTTGTCAGAAATGACCACTCATCGATTTTTGACGCTGATTCCACAACTGTTGTGGGCGGCGATTTTATTAAAGTTTTAAGCTGGTATGATAATGAATGGGGTTATTCGGTCAGGGTTGTTGATCTCATTCAATATATAATGAAATAACACTGTAATTCCCGGCTCTGGCGGCACTATCTCAATTCAGGGTCGGGTTTACATTCGAGGTTGCTATGGGAAAAAGAGAAATATTTGCCGGGAACTGGAAGATGTACAAAACCGGCGATCAGGCTGTCAGTCTTGCCAGTGATTTAGTCAAGGGTACTGAATCCCTTAAAAAAAGTGGCCGTGAGGTTATCATATTTCCTCCATCCCTCTACCTGAGGGAACTGTCAAGCACCTGTAAAGGGTCATTGGTCTCAGTCGGTGCGCAAAACATGTATTATGAGGATGAAGGCGCCTTCACCGGCGAAATATCACCTCTGATGGTTAAAGACAGCGGATGCCGGTATATCCTTATTGGCCATTCTGAAAGAAGGCATGTCTTCGGTGAAACGGATGATGATGTAAATAAAAAGGTTAAAGCCGCTTTTACACACGGCCTTGAACCGGTGATCTGTGTGGGAGAACTTCTCGATGAACGTGAAAAGGGAATAACCAATCAAGTTGTCAAGCGTCAGGTAGTTAAGGCGCTTGAAGGGATATCCCGGGACTTATTGTCTAAAACCATTATTGCATATGAACCGGTTTGGGCGATAGGTACCGGAAAAGTAGCCACACCTGAAATCGCCGAAGAAGTTCATTCTTTTATCAGAGATGTCCTGGTTTCACTGTACGATAACACCGTTGCAGAGAATGTTCCCCTTTTATACGGCGGTTCTGTCAAACCGGATAATATCGCGGGCCTTTATGCCATGGAAAATATTGACGGGGTCCTGGTTGGCGGCGCAAGTCTGAAAGCAGAATCTTTTCTTGACATTATAAACGTATAATATAATACGGGTTGTGTAGTGTAGGTGTGCCTGTTTCCTGCCATAATTTGAGGTAATATTGAGGGTGAGATGAGCATTTTACTGTCTATATCAACGGTACTTTTTGTTATTCTCTGTGTTTTTCTGGTAATCATTGTTTTACTACAGTCGGATAAAAGCGCCGGAATGGGAATTCTCGGCGGTTCCAGCCAGTCTGCCTTTGGTTCTTCCACAGCGGATGTCATCACAAAAGTAACTTCTGTTATGGTTGCTCTTTTTTTTGTCGGGGCTCTCGGCCTGGCGGTCCTTGATTCGCAGGTATCATCGTCTCTGGAGAAGAAGGTTCTGCAGTCTGATGAAGAAAAAGAAGGTGTCATCCGTGATGTAGCTCCCCAAACAAAAGAGCCGGCAGATACTGAAAAGCCAGCTGAAAAATAGGTTAACTCTTTTATTGTGTAGGTATCGCCATGGCACGTGATTTATATGTGGATGCTGCTGAATGCACGGGTTGTGAGCTCTGCGCTGACAGGCTTCCGAAAGTATTCAGGATTAACAATGACGGCATCAGTTATGTACATGACAGTAAAGGCGCTGATGAGAGCGCCATTCAGGACGTCATTGATAACTGTCCCGCTGAATGCATCCATTGGAAATAATTATTGATAAAGGAGAAAGGGAATGGCGTTAAATGATTATATTTTTACTTCAGAATCCGTTTCAGAAGGTCATCCTGACAAAGTGTGTGACCAGATTTCTGATGCAGTACTTGATGAGCATATCAAGGGTGATAAAAAATCGCGTGTTGCGCTGGAAACCCTTACCACAACCAACAGGATAGTGCTTTCAGGCGAGATCACATCAGGTGTCTCCGTTGATTACGAAAAAGTAGCACGGATGGTCGCTAACGATATCGGATACAACGATCCTGAAATAGGTTTTGACGGCAGTTCCTGTAATGTTGAAATTTACGTTCATTCACAATCACCTGATATTTCCCAGGGGGTAACTGAAGGTCAGGGATTATATGAAGAACAGGGTGCGGGCGACCAGGGGATGATGTTCGGTTACGCGGTTAATGAGACACCGGAGCTTATGCCCATGCCGATTTCCCTTGCGCATAAACTGGTTAAACGCCTCGCTGATGTCAGAAGAAGCGGCGATGTTCCTTTTGTGCGGCCTGATTCAAAATCTCAGGTTACTGTTGAGTATAAAGATGGCAAACCAAAGAGAATCGAAGCAGTCGTTATTTCTACACAGCATTCACCTGACGTGGAACTCAAGAATATATATGAAGCGATGTATGATCTGGTAATTACCAAAGTGATCCCGGCAGGCTTTATTGATTCAGAAACGAAAATATATGTTAATCCTACCGGCCGTTTTGTTGTCGGTGGTCCTCATGGCGATACCGGCCTGACCGGCAGGAAGATTATCGTTGATACTTATGGCGGTATGGGCAGGCATGGAGGCGGTGCATTTTCCGGGAAGGACCCCTCAAAGGTTGACCGATCTGCCGCATACATGGCACGCTATATTGCAAAAAATGTGGTCGCAGCCGGCCTTGCTTATCGATGCGAAGTACAGCTTGCCTATGCAATCGGTGTTGCTGATCCGGTTTCAGTCATGGTGGACAGTTTTGGAACCGGAACTATTTCCGATGAGGAAATTGCGAAACGAGTGCGAAAGGTTTTTGACATGAAACCCGCTGGAATAATCAGGACTCTTGATTTGTTCAGGCCAATCTTTCGTGCAACTACAAATTATGGCCATTTTGGAAGAGAAGACCAGGGTTTTGTCTGGGAAAAAACAGATAAGGCAAATGAATTGAAATAGATTGTATCAGAACGTCATGAAAAGGGCTTCTCTGTGAAGCCCTTTTTTTATGCGCCCAGATGTTTATTCTGTCGATAATAGACATATAACTCAGTATCATGGAATATGTCTATGAAAGAATATCATATTAAATCATACACGTATCGTTGCTCCTGCGGCTTTACTCTTATGGTTCATCTCGATTGCGGGGTTCCCCAGGAATTTTACCGGTGCAGAAGATGCGGGCATGCGGTTAAAAGAGATAACTCCTGAAAAGGAACATGCTCAGACCCATATATAAGGATAAAACGTACTCCCTATATTTTTTTTTCTGATTCATTTTTGTACTTGATTCCTCTCCATATATACTGAAGATGAAATTTTACGTGTCGCATATCATCATACTTGAAGAAAAAACATATGTTTAATCGAAAAATATTTTCCTTCACGTTATTTCTGTTAATTTTCATTTTTAATTTCTTTTTAACAGGTTATAATGGGTCTTTTGCAGAGCAGGCCCCCATTACCACGACAGGAGAAAGAGAAAATAAAAGCACCGCTGATGAGGGGCTGGCAAATGAAGTTAAACCCGGAATAACCGAGCAGGGCCTCACTCCAGATGACTATAAACAGATCATTAAAAAGAAGTTTTTTAACGTAAACATTGACGGAACGATTCTTTATGGCCTGTATAATAATGTGCTGACATCCTTTTATCTCGCGCAGGATTTTAAAAGATTTTCATATCAGCTCAACGCCGGCCTCGTCAGATCAAATGACTTCGGGTATCAGAATTCGAGTTATTATGAAGGGGAAATCGGTTTTACCGGAATCATTGACCTGATCGAAACATGGAAATTGATCCCGCAGTTGGAAGTCCAGAATGAATCTCACGGGATGTTCAGGAACACCTATTTCAGCAGGGAAGAAACCGATAAAGTACTGGTCAGTTTAAAAAATGAATACAAGCCAACCCCGTCCCGATGGGATTTTAATGCCGGGGGCGGCCAGTATGTTCACCGTCTTGTTTCGGCACAGTCATCTGATGTCGATAAAAGTGATTTCTATGAGCTCAACGCTGAAGTAGGGTGGGAATACATCTGGTCTGCTGCCAATAAGTTTCGCCTCGATGCAGCAGTCTTTTATTATAACTACTCAACCGCTCCCTATGATGTATATCTATCAACAGAATTCAACTGGGGTTTTAAACTTATTGAATATCTTAAAATTGAACCGGGAGTGATTTACATCTGGAATTATGATGGAGGGCATTTCCCGTCCGGAAAGATAAATTTTTCTTCTTCAGGTATTAAATATACATCCCTGGAGCTTTCCTATGTTTATGACCTTGTTCCGTTTAAACCGGAAGAAGTTTATTTTGAAAAGAAGTTCATTGATCCCGATTATCACCTGAGGCCGGGGAAGGCCCATCACGTCAATTTTAAATCATCCTTTGATTTTAAATTTTCAAGTGAGAAGGCTTTTTATTTGAAAATGCTTAAATTCAAGACTGTTTTTGATTTTGAAGACACATCATCCTTTTATAATTATTATTCACTTCCGGAAAACCTTCTCAGTGCCCAGAGCATCCACGCAATGTTTCTTACGCTGAAGTCTGATTTGACCTTTGATTTCGCCCTTTCTGTAACCGGCTTTAAGCTGAATTTCAATTACACGTATCAGAAGTTTTACGCCAGGCGTAACATTACGTTCAGGCCTGATCACACCGCTGGCATGCTTATCGGGTTTACCTCAAAATGGGTCGACCTTGACTGGGGAAACCAGTACCAGAGCCGCCGGTACGTTGATCCCTATAACGAAGACCAGCTCGACTGGGTTATCTGGGGCACTTTTGAAACGCGGGTAAAAATACTTGAAACTTTCTCTTTATTTGCAAAAATAGACAACCTGTACGATCTGTCCTTCAGTTACCGGGAAGGATATCCCGAACCGGGGATTATTTTTCTCGCCGGACTTAAAATTGTTATATGAGGATGCGTGAATCACCATGACCAATCAGCTTTTTGTCGGAATATTTGATTCAATACCCACCTGGGTCATGATACTGCCTATAATATTATGCTCGGTGCTGCTTCTGGCAGTTTTCATCGAAAGGATGATTTTTTACAAGAAGATTAATATTGATTATCGTCTGCTCATGGCGAGCATAACCGAAAAGATCAGGCAGAAAAAGATTTATGATGCCCAGTCTTTATGCGGCCGAAATGACGGCCCTATCTGCAGTATGATATTCCTATTTCTTCAGCGCTGGGACGAGGACGAGGACAAGGAAATAGTACTCAGGGACCTTTCTGAAAAATCAATCCGCTCAATAGAAAAATTCGGCGGGCTTGTCTCAACGATAGCCACGGTTGCGCCCATGCTCGGCCTTCTTGGTACGGTAACCGGGATGATGAAGTCGTTCAGCAGCCTGTCAAAGTTCGGCCCGTCCGCCCGTGACCTCCTTGCCCAGGGTATAACCGAAGCCCTGGTGACTACTGCGCTCGGCCTGCTCGTGGCTATTCCGGCAGTTATTTTTTATAATTATATGGTTTCTCAGGTTGAACGCTTTGTGAGGGAAGTGGAGTATATATCGAATATAATGAATGATCAGTCGCGGTAGAGGTATAGTCGTGGCGATGAAATTCAATTCCAGGCTGAAACACCGTGCGGTTATTGATATAACTTCACTGATCGACCTTGTTTTTTTACTGGTTGCTTTTTTTATGGTAACATCGAGCCTTGGATCGGAATCATCAATAACAGTGCATCTGCCAAAGGCGGTTCAGAGCGGTGAAGTCAAAAAGAACAGTATGATCATCACTGTTGACGAAAAGAATACTGTTTACATCGATGATGTTCAATTTAATGAAAATGATCTTTTACAGGAATTTTTGAAACGAAAAAATAATCTTGAGGGTAAATACGTTATAATCAGAGGTGATAAACGAGCTGATTATCAGACTATTATAAAAGTAATGGATAACCTGAACCGGGCAGGAATCCCGCAATTTGTACTATCCACTACCCAATAATAAACATTAACTTACACCCGTTATAGGTTCCGCCTTTCCAGATCATCGGGCGGGTGATATGTATATTTTCTTGACATTCGGCCAGCTTCAATATAAAGGGTCGAAGAATTAAAAATAATGAATCAGATGCAGGCATTATAATCAGAGATTTTTTACTTTCTCCGATGGGGAAAATCGTAATACATGGGATTACGCGTCAGAATGGATGAGTAATTCGAATAGAAACATCTTTATGCCATTAACTTGAGGGTCAAATCCCCATCATTACAGGATAGGCGAATGAAAAAAGCGATCATATCAGTTGTAACGGTTTGTACGGTATTAGTCTTTCATGGGTCATTCTCTCAGCCCTCAAAATATGAAAATAAAACAGTCAGAAAAATTTCTTTCGCCGGCCTGATCAACATCAACAAGGAAGATTTAAATGAAATAATGACCACAACAGTGGGTTATCCACTGAAATCCATAGAAGTCCAGAGAGATATTAAAGAAATATTTAAAAAAGGAAACTTTAAAAGTGTTGTTGTGGATATACAAGAATATGAGGATGGCGTAGAACTCCGTTTTACCTGTGAAGAACGTCCCCAGATCAAAGAAGTTATTTTTAAAGGGTCTGATGAAGTAATGGAATCGGATCTTGCATCTGTTGTTTTAATGAAGGAAGGTGATCCGCTGAGAAAGGATTATCTGGAAAAAAGCGTTGAATTGCTGAAGGAAAAATATGATTCAGAAGGGCTCTTCAATGCGGTAATCACCTATGAAGTGAAGGAAGTTGATAATAAAGAAAACACGGTCGATGTAATTTTCGTCATTGATGAGGGTGAAGAGATCAAGGTTCATAAAATATCAGTTCTTGGCGCGATAAATGTTTATTCGAAAGTACTCACCAGCCTGATGGATACCAAAGAGGACGGTCTTTTTGCTGATGGTGATTTTAAAGAAGATGTATATGAGGAGGACAAAGGAAAAATCCTTGCTTATTATCGCGAAAAGGGATATCTCGATGTCCAGATCGTTCAGGACACGGTAGAAAACCAGTGGATTAATCCAGAGAAGAAGGAAGAACGGGGAATATTCATTACGATTAAAATTTCCGAAGGCGAAAAGTATTACTTTGAAGGCTATTCCATGACCATTCATGGAGAAAAAGAGGAGACGGTCTTTAAAGCGAAAGATTTTTTTGAGGAGTTTGAATTAAAGAAAAAAGGTGAAATATTCAATGACACCAAGTTCATGAAAGACCGGCAGATGATAAGCTTTAAGTATTCCACCAAGGGGTATATCTTTGCCAGGGTAATTCCGGAACGGACCGTAATTGAGCGAGAGATCGATGTTGATGGAGCAAAACAAAAAAGGAAATTCGTTAAGATTGATTTTACCATTGATGAAGGGACCCAGGCATACATTGACACTATCATAATAAAAGGTAATTCAAAGACAAAGGATAAAGTCATTAGAAGGGAGGTCTTGCTCAAGGAAGGCGATCTCTTTGACTCAAGAAAAGTCCAGCTGACAAGGGAAAAAGTTTATAACCTGGGATTCTTTAAAGAGGTCAATATTGATGTACGGCCCGGAAGCAGGGAAGGGTACATGAACCTCATAATTGATGTTGAAGAGCAGCCAACAGGGACCATATCCCTTGGAGGAGGCTATGGAACTACTTCCGGTTTTTCGATTTTTGCCGATGTCGGTGAAAAAAATCTCCTCGGCAACGGGCAGCAGGTCGGGGTCAAGTTTGAATACGGGCCGCTCAAAACATCGGTTACTCTTTCCTTTTATGAGCGATGGCTCTTCGGGTGGCCGGTAGGTTTTTCCGCATCGATTTTTTACAGCCTGTATACTTTTGAGACCGGGGACCTTTTTAATGGTTCTTCCAACGCGACTTATGAAAAGCAGTCAATCGGGTACTCACTGGGGCTTGCATACCGTTTTCTCTATTATTTTGCCGCAGGCGTGACCTGGTCACATACTTTTAAAAATTACCTGAACCCTTCAGGTGACTGCCCGGACTCAATATGGAAGAGTTCAAAACTGGGATTCCAGGAGAAGAGGACACTGTCATATTATATTTACCGTGATTCAAAGGACAATTATCTTAATCCTACCACGGGTGGGCGCATCGGCCTGACCCTTGGCATCACGGGAGGAAGAATGCTCGGCGGGGATGACCATTTCCTTCAGTGGTCGCCGGAATTCGCGTGGTACCTGTCGCATCCGAAAGTGCATATACCATTTTTGAAAGACCACAAACTGGTCATAGAGATCCGTGCGAGCGGGACGTTTATCACCAGGCCGCTGGGAGAAGTTCATCAAAATCCAGTGAACAATCCCTGGCTTGAATCTGAGGACCGGCTTTTCCTCGGCGGCCCCGAAACCCTTCGCGGCTGGGAGTATTATGACAATGATTTTCCCGACTCATGGCGCTATATCGGGTTGAACCACCAGATGCTCTTCGGCGTGGAACTGCGCATCCCCCTTCATCCGCAGATGCTCTGGATGGCAGTATTTTTTGACGCCGGCTCCCTGTGGTCAGACCGTTACTGGGAAAATAAACTCATCGAGGAGTTGAAAGATACTGTTGATGAAGACCTCGCTGACGGGAAACTGCACCGCCTTGATTATATCGGCAAGATGAGTTTTGAAGAGTTCTTCAGATATTTTAAGTACTCCTACGGGTTTGGTTTCAGAATTCAGATTCCCATGCTTCCGCTCAGGTTCTGGTTCGGAAGAAAATTTGTCTTTGAAGGTTCAAAGGTCAAACACCTTAATGACCTCACCTTTCAATTCGGCATTGGAGACATGAGATTTTAACCGTGAAAAAAAGCGTCACTATTTTACTCGCGGCGATTATTTTCTGTTCCTGTTCCTCTGTTAACAAAGACAAAAAGGGGGACGGTGCTGCGATAGTGATACGCTATATAAACCTGCGGACTGTTTATGCTTTCCTTCTAAACAAAGATGAAAAGGCAAAGCAGATGGATGAAAAAAGAAGCAAGCTTGAGACCGCACTTGAAGACGATAAAAATCTTCTTCTGAAAGAGGAAGGGGACAAAGAAACACTGTACCAGAGGATTAAAAGTAATCGGCAAAAACTGCAGGAGCTGGCTGTTGACGAGGAGAATCACAAGGCCAAGCTACTCAATAAAATCCAGGCCGCGGTCAAGAACATTGCAGAGTCAAGCGGCGCTGATTTCATTTTCAATATCGGTGATGAAGTGATTTATGCCAAAAAGAAATATGATGTGACTGAGGACGTCCTCAGCGAACTTGAACGACTTGAGTCACGGTCAGATCCGGTATCACGATAGGATTAATATGAAATTCCTGGCACGTATAAATTCAATTATTTTCACAGTGGCCCTGTGCCTCTGCGCCGCTGCCTTAACATCCTGCTCTGCAAAAACCGCCGAAATGCAAAAGGCCTTTGAATCGTTCAAGGGCAATTATATCGTCTTTGTGAGTAAAAAGAATTTCATGCTTGAAGTTTATGACCGGAAGATGATAAAGGTTGCCGTGTTCCGAATAGCCTATGGCCTTAACCCGGATGGCGGGCAGAAAATGCACGCAGGGGACAACCGCACTCCCGAAGGCACATACCGGATAACCGAGATTTTAAGTATGGATGCTGATAAAAAGTCATCCGCATATAGTAAGCTGAGAGACATGAACAGTACTTATTTTAAGGCCGCTGATGGCCATTCTAAATACGGCCATCCCGATGTTGACCTGGGCTACAATGCCTATGGCCCGCGTTTTTTCAGGCTGAATTATCCGGTTAAAGAGGATGTTGAAAGGTACAACAGGGCGGTAAAAAACGGCATTATTAAGCCGATTAATGGGAAAATCCCTGGAATCGGGTCGGGAATCGCCATTCATGGTAATGCAGACGAAGCCTCAATCGGCCATTTATCTTCAAGCGGATGTATCAGGCTTTATAACACTGATCTCGTTAAGCTCGATCAGTTTATCATTATCGGAACACCGGTACTTATTAGCGCCGATTGAACGGTTTTGATCTGGCGGAAATCATTTTTTAGGGGTAATCCGCTGATTATAAGTTGACATAATAGTTTAAATTATCATTATTGAATTTAATTTTTTTACAGGAGCTGTTTATCATGACAGGAATTGCTTATGCCCAGGCCAGCGGTGCTGCCGGATCAGGATCTTCACTGTTAAGCCTTGTGCCGATCGCTTTAATGATCGTAATATTTTATTTTCTCCTTATCCGACCACAGCAGAAAAAAGAGAAAGAAAGAAAAGGAATGATTGACGCCCTTAAGCAGGGTGATAAGGTCCTTACCGCCGGCGGAATATACGGCACTGTTGACAGTTTTAAAGATCAGGATATTGTCGTTCTAAAAATATCCGGAAATACAAAGGTCGAATTCACAAAAAGCTCAATACAGGCCAAGGTTTCCTGATTGTCTATGAACAGGAAGATATATACATATTTTTTTGTATTATCGTTTATATTTTTTTCTGCTGCTTCTCTAATGCCGCAGGAGCAGTCCGCTGTTGATCCGGATCAGCCTGCTGCAGAAAACGTTCAGCCTGCCGATAATACTTCAAAATCGACTTCTTCCCAAACTTCGACAAAGACTGAGGATGTTTCTCAAAACCAGGCCGGGGAAAAAGAAACTGCGGAACCGAAGAAACCATCGCCCGCACCGGCAACGGTTAAAAACAATGTGCCTAAAGAGGAACAACCTGTTGCACAAAAACCTTCTGTCAGGCAGACAGCAACAGGTGTAACCGGACTTCTAGAACTCAATGACGATGAACTGAAATTCATACGCATTCCCGGTCTCGTTTCCGTTAAAAGCGTAGAACCGCCTGCGGCTGTTGAGACAGTTGAAGGAGATGCCGTTAAAACAGCTGAGGCTGACAATGTTGCAGATGAAAGTAAAGACGGCATTATGGGAATGAGCAAGGAAACCAGTGATGTGGTGACACGGATTGCCCTTGTTATGCTTATAGTGATCATTTTTGTACTATACCGGTTGAGATCGCGGGGCGGAAGCAGAAAAGTTTTGCGAAGCTATCCCAAGCGTTGAACATAATTTTATCTCTATTCAGCAGAGGAATTAAATGACCAGAGGAATGATATATAAGTTTTTATTCATTTTATTCATCATTGTTTTTTCAGTGGCCCTTATACTCCCCACTGTTGGTGAAAAGAGAATGCAGGTCAGCTTTTTTTCTGATCCTGGCACCGAACTGATGCAGAAATTTGAAAAGCGTTTTCCTGCTGATGCGTATAAAATCGATAAAGAAGGCACATCACTTATCATATCGGGTCAGAACCTCACTGATGCAATTATGAACGAAGTCAGGACCTATGATGGTGTCAGGGATGCAGTTTTTCTGAAGCACTGGGCGGAGGATTATCTGCTTGCCAAGAAAATCAATCTCGGTCTTGACCTTCAGGGAGGTATGCATCTTGTCCTGCAGGCGAATTTTGAAAAGATCGAAAAGAAGATGGGCAAGCCCCTCTCGGACAGTGATAAAAATGAAATTACTCAGCAGGCACTGGAACTTCTCAGAAACAGGATCGATAAATTCGGCGTTTCAGAACCTTCAATTCGTCCGAGGGGTACTGAAGCCATCGAGATACAGATGCCGGGTGTCAAGGACCCCCGCGGTGTTAAAAAAGCGATTGGTACCACCGGCCGCGTTGAATACAGGCTCGTTAACGACCGATATTCCAAGCTCGCTACCGAATGGCTTCCGCAGAACTACAAAGGCAAGTCCCTGCCTGAAGAAAAAGATGACCTGGAAAATCTTTTAACTGATATTTCAACAGGAATAAAGTTGCCCGATACCCTCGAAGTTCTCTATTATTACGTCAGAGAGGCAGATACTAAAAAGATTGTTCCTTCATATCCCATTATTCTTGAAAAGAAAGTCTCCATCGCAGGCGATGATATTAACAAAGCCTGGGTCGGCAGGGATGAATACGGCGGCCTTGCCGTCCACTTTACCACTACTCCTGAAGGTGCGACCAAGTTTGCCGAGGTTACCGGCCAGAAAAATCACGGCAAAAGGCTTGCGATTGTTATTGATGATAAAGTTCGAAGCGCTCCGAGCCTTAATGTGCAGATCACCAGCGGCCAGGCAATGATCAACGGCGACTTCACCCAGGAAGAGGTGCAGACCCTGGCCAGGATTATCAAGGAAGGGGCACTGCCGGTTGACCTTCGAATCATCGAAGAGAGGACCGTAGGCCCTTCTCTGGGCCAGGATTCAATTGAAGCCGGAATCAAGGCTATTATCCTTGGCCTTGCCGGAGTTATGGCTTTCATGATTCTTTATTATAAAGCCGCGGGTATTATCGCAGATTTCGGCCTGGTCCTCAATACGATATTTATGCTGGCGCTTTTATCGTGGATGGGATTTACCCTTACCCTGCCCGGTATCGCCGGTTTTATTTTGACCGTCGGTATGGCTGTTGACGCTAATGTTATTATATATGAGCGCATTAAGGAAGAAATTCGTAATGGAAAATCGGTGAGAATGTCCATTGTATACGGCTTTGAAAGGGCTTTCTGGACCATATTCGACTCAAACCTTACAACCCTGATCGCCGCCTTTATTCTGTCACAGTACGGTACCGGCCCGATAAAAGGATTCGCGGTGACGCTTTTTATCGGTATTCTTTCGAGTATGTTCGTCGCCCTTTTTATCACGCGATTTTTCTATGAAGTAATTTCTTTAAACAAGAAGATTAAGAAATTGAGTATATAAGGAGTCCGGTGTTGAAAAGTACCATTGATTTTTTAAAGTATCGCTGGATAGCCATAGGTTTTTCCCTCACGCTTTTTATTGTGTTCATGACCATGACCGTTTACCGAGGCGGGATCAACATGGGGGTCGACTTCGTCGGCGGTGTCAAGATCATCGGGAAATTTTCAAAAGGAATTGATGAAGGGAAGATAAGGGAAGTGCTTAAAGACTATAATCCCATGATCCAGCAGATCGGCGCTGATGACAAATATGAATACATCATCTCGACGAAATTAAAAACAGATAAGGAAACCTCTGAAATCGAATCTGAAAAGATCAAAAGGACCCTTGCTGAGAAATTTCAGAATGTTGAATTTTTGAGTGTGGAAAATGTCGGTCCCGCGATCGGTGATTTTTTGAAAAAATCCGCCCTTAAGCTTTTTTTTGTTGCTATAATATTAATGGCGGTCTACCTCGCCTTCAGGTTTGAGTTCAAGTATTCTATAGCCGCGATGGCGGCGATTGTCCATGATATCACCCTTTGTTTCATGTTCTGCGGCTTTACCGGGATTGAATTCAGCGTGCCAATCGTCGCGGCGCTGCTTACCATATTCGGTTATTCGATGAATGACACCATAGTCATATTCGACCGCATACGGGAAAATATTCAACTGCAGACAAAAACGAACTATCTTGACCTTGTCAATAAGTCGATAACGCAGTCGCTGTCAAGGACCCTTCTCACGTCCTTAACGACTCTTTTCGCAGTTTTGGCCCTTTACCTGATCGGCGGCGAAGGAATAAACGATTTTGCCCAGGTTCTTCTTTTTGGTATTGTAATTGGTACGTATTCAACGGTTTATCTCGCTTCCCCGGTTCTTGTTGCCTGGGAGCGGATCAGGGCACGGTAATTCATCAGGCGGGAACGGCCTTTCATTACCCGAATACCTTTTTAAGAGGGTCATTTTTAATGATCCTTTTTTTATTGCTTTACTTGATCTGCCGGTTTTGTGAGCTAAATATTATTGACAAAAGTTTAAAACAGGAACAAACACAACAATCATATCTGGATACCATGAGACCATGAAAACCGGCGAGATAATGCACCGTGCCCTTGGAATTGCTTTCGACAGGATGGGGACAACATCCCCTAATCCCGCGGTCGGAGCGGTGATCGTTAAAGAGGGCAGGGTGATCGCATCCGGGGGGACCTGCCCCTATGGTTCAAGCCATGCTGAAATAATGGCTATCAACGCTGCACGTGAAGACCTCGGCGGCGCTGAAATGTATGTCACGCTTGAACCATGCAATCACTATGGGAAAACACCCCCGTGCACTGAGGCCATAATTAAAAGTGGAATAACAAGAGTATACCTGCCGATTCTTGACCCGAACCCGCTCGTTGCCGGAAAGGGAGTGAAGCGCCTTAAAGAAGCGGGCGTGGATGTGATTATCATGAATGAGTTTGCACCTGCGGCAGCAGATTTAATACGGCCGTTCAAGAAAAACATCCTGCGAAAGACCCCTTTCATCCTTCATAAAAGCGCTATTACCCTGGACGGGAGGATCGCCACAGAGAAGGGGGATTCCCGGTGGATATCATCCCCGTCGTCGCGCTTCATTGTTCACAAACTTCGCGCGAAAGTTGATGCGGTCATTATCGGCAAAAACACGGTTGCCGCTGACAATCCGTCACTGACGGTGAGATTCGATGATTTTGATGATGCAGCGCGGAAGATTGTCACGGATCCTGAAGCTGCTATTCAGGGAAGGAAAAATTTTTTCATCCGTTCACTCCTTGAAAGGGAAATTGAAACATGCCGGCAGCCCCTGCGGGTACTTGCAGGGATCCCTGATTCGCTGGACAGCAGTGCAAGTTTTTTATCAGATGATAATTACGTTGTTTTTGAAAAAAAATCCAGGCTTGAGACCATGCGGGAAAGGGATGAAAAAAAATTTCTTTCAAAATTGAATCTTGTTGCAATTGAACCTGATGATCAGGTAGGCTATATAAAATCTCTTCTTCGCTGGCTTTCCGAAAAGGGCATTATGTTTGCCATGCTCGAGGGAGGAGGAAAGCTCGCCGGGTCATTCCTTGACGCCGGTGAAATTGACCAGTTCACATATTTTATAGCGCCGCGAATTGCCGGAAAGGGGATCCCTTCAATTGCGGGGGCGGGAAGTGATTTTATGGCTGACACGTTAATGGTCCGCGATGTATCGACCGTGATGATCGGGGATGACATATTCTTCAATGGCTACAGGGAAGCATATAATTTTGAGATGATGTGAGGTATGCCGTGTTTACAGGTCTCATCGAAGAAATTGGCTCAGTGACCGGAGTCAGGAAGAGCGGCGATGGAGCAATTATTCACATTAGATGCGCCGATGTTCTTCAAGGAACCCGGATAGGTGATTCCATCTCAATAAACGGTGCCTGCCAGACAGTCACGGATATCGGCGACGGGTTCTTTTCAGCATTCGCTTCAAGGGTCACTCTGTCGGTGACGACACTCGGCCGCTTCCGGCAGGGGACCAGGGTAAACCTGGAAAGGGCATTGTCGCCTCAATCGAGGCTTGGCGGCCATATTGTTCAGGGACATGTCGACGGGAAAGGCATCGTTTCTTCTGTTGACAGGGATTCGAGGGGATCGTCTTATGCTGTTTCCTGTGGCCGCGAACTGAGTAAATATATCGTCGGCAAGGGCTCTGTCGCGGTTGACGGCATATCATTGACCGTTGTTTCCGCGCATGAGCGGGGCTTCAGCCTTTATCTGATTCCGGAATCGCTTGACAAGACCACAGCGGGAGACTGGAAGAACGGCGATGAGGTGAACATAGAGGTTGATATCCTCGCGAAGTATGTCGAGAAGATGCTTTCGGTTAGGGATGAAAATGAAACTGAAGCGCGGGACCTGATTTTTAAAAAGAAACTGATCGAAGAAGGATTCGTTTAAAAGTCGATTCCGGGGTAGTTGTCCCGCAGTTGTGCGATCGTCTGGACCGTAAAGAACCTGTCAAGATATGCCCGTTTGAAGATTTTTGTTATCGGCTCGGAAAGATTGTAGATAATAATTTTACCGCTGTGAATTTTTACCCTGTTGTTGAATTTTATCAGGGCCCCGACCCCTGACGAATCGATGAACATGAGTTTTGAAAAATTAATGAAGAGCACAGAGATTTCATTTTTAACGCATTCAGATGTTTTTTTTTCGAATATTTCCACTGATTCAATATTCAGCTTGCCGGAAAGCCAGATAACGGAACCGCCTTCATGTTTTTTAATAATGACGTCCAGCTGGTTCATATCCTTTCCCACAAATTTCTTTCTTCGATAATTTTAAAAAATTTTTTTTCAAAGCTGTCGACTTCCTCAAAATTGGGGGTTTGCGGGTTACCCCTGAATATTACCGTGTATTTGCCGATAAACGTAACCGCTCTGCCCAGCTGTCCGTTTTTTATCGCTTTAAGAATTTCATGGTAAATAATAACGGCCGCGGAATCCATAACTTCTTTTTTCAGTAATTTGAATTTTTTTTCATGGGAATCCATTATTTCATACAGGGGCGTGTGCATGTCTGGATAAGTCGGTGAAGAATATTTCAACAGGTGGGATATCATCTCCCTTTTGATTTCGTTTTCATTACTGTGTCTGACAATTTTTTTTATGTGATCAAGATGATTCTCAGCGGTGGTGCTGATTCTTGCGCGGTCCGCTTCCATTCCTTCATGGGTTTTGATCAGTTTTTCAACCTGTACGGTTTCTGCGGTTGTGATTTCATCGGTAAATTTTTTATTCATCCGTTTGAATTCGAGCTCAGAGTATTCTTTAAAAGGGGTGCTCAGGATGTTGATGAATTCAAGAGCCTCGTCAGATTTCGTGAGACGGGGGATTTCCTTCATTGACCGCAGAAACCTTATAGAGATAGTCCCCGGTACCGAAAGGTCAAGCTGTTCGGGTGAAACTGATTTAAGCAGAGCCATCTTGTATATAAGGGGAAGCTTTTTGCTCTCTTTCTTTTCTCCTTCATCGAGCATGCTTATCAGTTTTTCGATGCTTTCATAGGGAGTTAGCTTAGACCAGGTGGTAAGGGGATGGATGAGATACTGCTGATATACTGCCCGTCCCCTGGAAGCAAGGCTTTTTATGATTCTGGTAAAATTATCAATGAGCGGAAGTCTGATGCTTGTGATTGATCTCTTCATAATAAATGCCGGACACCTGCCCAATATGAGGAATAAACTGAATTATTGAACATTTATCAAAAATGTCAAAGCGTTTTTCAAAAGCATTCAATCCAGGGAAAAAATTTTTTTCAGGTTAATTTTATTTCTGTTAACGGGCAGCGGGATCTCCTTGCCGTTAAGGTGCGCGGAGTAATAAATTGAGTGAATGGTTTCAACAGCACGGTAGCCGTCGATACCGGTCGAGCTAATTTCAGTTTCTTTGTTGTTTAAAAGTTTTTTTGTCTGCCGGTATAACTCGGTAAAACAGTTGTTATTATTATATGGAGGAAAAGGCTTTTCTGCAAGATCGTAAAACCCGGTATATAAGCGCGATTTTTTCTTTAAAAGAAGTTTCTGGTAGCCGTTCCCGATTATGATTTTTCCCCTGGTCCCGGATATCTGCAGTTCGAAAATAAAGTATTCCCTGTTTCCTCCGGCCTCAAGAAAAACATCGATGCCGCCCGCAACTTTCAGCCACGCGGCAGCCCGGTCCTCATATCCCGTAATTCTCTGGCCTCTTTGAAACGAACCCCGCACTGAGTCGATTTCACCAAAGAGAAACCTTATTATGTCGATGATATGGGTCCCGTCATGCATGAGAGGCCCTCCTCCCTCGGAAGGTGATGATTTGCCGCGGTATCCCCCGGTTAACATCGATGCATGAACGGTTTTAACCTCGCCGATAATGCCATCGTTTAAAATTTTTTTCAGTTTGATATAACGGCTGTCATACCGCCTTTCATGATTGATGAGCAGAGAAGTATCATTTTGTTCACATGCAGTGATGATTTTTGCGGCGTCATTGAGGCCGGAAGCTGCCGGCTTTTCAAGGACGATCACCCGTGCTCCTGAATGTGCCGCGTTAATTGCTATCGGAGCGTGACTGTCAGTCCAGGTGGCAATGATTACCATTTCGGGTTTGTTTTTTTTCAGTAGTTGCCGGTAATCAGTATAACAGTTTTTTTCGTGGACCCCGGTCAGGGATGAAAATTCTTTAAGCCTCTGCGGGTTTATATCGCATGCCAGGCTGATTACAAGGCCTGCGGCAGTTGCCCCTCCCCAGTGAGTGCACGGCTTGTACCTGAGCGGATCATATTCCAGTTTGAAACCGATTCTTCCGCATCCGATCAAAGCGATTTTCATTACCTGAATCTCCAGATGCGGATTGAATGTGATGCCACGCGCAGGTGAGAGGCCGTTTCGGGATAAAGACCGTCACAGTTTGGGAAGGTATTCATTGATTTCATAATCGGTAATATAGCTGTAATACCGCTCGAGTTCAAGAAGTTTATTCTCTATGAAATTTTTGTGTATGATTTCTCCGAGGGTTTTTTTCATCAGTTCGCTTTTTTCAAACGCAGCAAGAGCCTCGTTCAGTTGAGTGGGAAGGCTTTTCAGTTTTTGAGTGGCGAGTTCTTCTTTTGAAAGTTTTGACGTATTGGCGTTAGTAGGTTCCTGGAGCTTGTACTGGTTGTCAATGCCAGCAAGCCCGGCGGCCAGTATTGCTGAAAATGCGAGATAAGGATTACATGACGGGTCGGGATTGCGAAGCTCGACCCTCATTGAGGCGCTTTTATCAGACCGGCACTGGGGTATTCTTACAAGGGCAGTCTGATTGGTGTCACTCCAGGTGGCGTGTGTCGGCGATTCAAAGCCGGGAACAAGGCGTTTATATGAATTTATCCACTGATTGGTTATCGCAAAAAATTCGTTACAGTGGGTCAATAATCCCGCTATATAGCATCTGCCTGCGGGAGAAAGATGGTTTTCCGCTTTCGGGTCAAAGAAGATATTTTCATCTTCCCTGAACAGTGACTGGTGAATATGCATGCCTGACCCGTTCTGGCCTGCGAGAGGCTTGGGCATGAAAGAAGCGTATATATTGTTTGACTGCGCTATTTCTTTTGTTATGAGCCTGAAGCTCATGATATTGTCTGCGGTGGTGAGGGCGTCACCATGCCTGAGATCAATTTCGTGCTGGCTGTGTGAAACTTCATGATGTGATGAAATAACGTCGATCCCCATCTTTTCAAGGACCAGAACCATCTGGCGCCGGTAATCGGCCGCAACATCAAGGGGAGTCAGGTCAAAATATCCGCCTCTGTCCAGCGTTTCCGGGGATGAAAAGTTTTTAAAGAGAAAGAATTCTATCTCCGGTCCTGTATAAAAGGTCAGGCCTTTTTCAGCAGCGATTTTCATGTTGCGTTTTAAAATATAGCGCGAATCGCCTTCGTAAGGCGTCATGTCCACCTGGTATATATCGCAGAACATGCGGGCAACCGAATCTTCTTTCGGCCTCCATGGTAGAACCTGGAACGTGGATATATCGGGAATGGCGATCATTTCGCGTTCGTCCGAACGTATGAACCCGTGCAGGGTCGAACCGTCAAAACGTACGCCTTCTTCAATAGCATCTTCCAGCTCATCAATGGTAATGGCAAAGCTCTTCAGGAACCCGAGAATGTCGGTGAACCATAATCTTATGAATTTGACATTATTTTCGTGAGCCAGTTTGAGAGTATATTCTTTATCGTGTTTCATGAGTGTTTCCGTTGTTTTATAAGGGATATGATTGTCACCAGCTTAAAAATATAAGCACCAGAAAGAGTGTGAGTATTACCATGAAAAGTACGAGTAAAACAATAGATCCTTTGGATATGCTGGGTTTCTGAGCGTCTCCCTGCTTGCTGCCGATAGTATCGGGAAATGGTCCCAGGTCTTTTTTTATTACCGGTCCATCAATAGCCGGATTATACATTTTAAGCCGAATCTGCTGTTCATCTTCTATGAGCTTGCCGTACAGGCCGGGGCCGATTTCAACCAGGATTTCCACCGGGTCTCTTTTCCCCGTCCCCTTTTTGATATCGATGACTTCAGCAGGAGTGGGTTTTATTTTTTTTTCGTCTCGCTGGGTATCATCCCTGAGGCCAAGGAGATCAATAAAATAATTCGCCCTGTCAGAGCTGGCGAGGATGCGAACCATTATTTTATCGCCGATTTTCAATTCGTAAATTGCCTTTCCTCTGACAGGAGCGACGATTGCTTTGATGGGCAGAATTACGGATCCTTCGGCGAGCTGTGATTCAAATTCATTGGTGACTTTATTGTCTTCGGGGATGTCTTTATCCTTTCCCCTGTTTTCTTTTGTTTTAATGAAATCTTCCTGGGAAAGTTCCTGAATCCCGGTTTCAAGAATGAGGTTTTTATCATGTACGATCCGGTTGATCAGATCATAAAGGGTGATGTCCATGTTGTCATAATCATAGTTATAGGCATTATCAAAAAGCAGTTCCACGGCCTTTTGTTCATCAATAAGCTTTTTAAACTGGTCCATCAGGGAACTGGTCATGCTGGCGTTAAAATTGCCTTTCCACTTGAGGTTAATTATATTTTCCTCGAATTTTTCCCATCCAAGATGAGGTTCCAGATCATACGCTTCTGAGAAACTTGATACCACAATATTATATGATTCGAATTGTTTCTTATTGTTGAAGATTATCAGGAACTGACCGAAGATGTTCATTGAACTTGATTTAAAACGGCCTTTGATAATTATAATATTATCTTCCGAGTATTCCTTCATCTCTGAGTTATTCATGATTTTTCCTGTGGCCCTTATTTCACAATACTGTTTGCATTTATCCGCTGATTGATGATGCTTAAAATGAACACCCGGTTCAACGAATAGGAATTATACTGAAAGAATCAACTGTTTTTGGATTCAACCCTTATAGTTGTTGTGATAGTATTAACAATAAACTTTCATGTGTCAATCAAAAATATTCACCTCATACGATGAGATGAAAATGAAAAAATGATTGATTTAGTTTAGTTAATTACGATAAATATAGTGTGATCATAGTACATTTTGTGTTCTCGATGATTTTATCTGACACGTGATATTTTTCTGTGAAACGTCCGGTGATCTATTATTAATTGGAACAGAGGGCAAAATGAGTACGGCAAACGATAATAACAATGTTCAGTCGCAAAGCATCGGTGAAGATGATGACAACACTAATTCATCTTCTGACCTGAAGGGAGGATTGAATTTAAGGAAAAAGGCCGTAATTATAGGTATTGCCATCGGATTTATCGGTGCCGGATTTTTATTATTTTATGTTTTAAAAACAGGATTGAACAGGGCGGATTTCATCCTTTCAAATACCGAGATCACTGATTTTGATGATACTGACAGCATAGAAACAATTAACGCGGGAGACAGAATCTATTTTTCCCTGAAACATAAGAAAACCCCGTTGAATGCGGATGATTTTGTACTTATTATTGAAAAGAAAAATAACGGAGAATATACATCCTATAAGAAAATCACTTACGAGATAGAGAAGACATTCCCCAGGATAAATTCTTATATACCCCGTGAATACTTCAGCGTTAAGGGGGGATACAGGATCCGGGCGCTGCTCGACGGTAACGAGGTTGCTGCGGGCGAATTCACTGTTACAGATCAGCAGCCCTGAGAAAAGACAGAGAGGATCGGTTGACCATGAAAAAACTTTCTTTTGCAATAGTTAAAATTATATTCATCACCGCCATAGTGTATTGCCCGTCCGGTGCCTTTGCCTTTTCAGACCAGACAACAACAGAAAGAATATTAAAAGAAAACAGATATTTTGTGAATTTCATAAATATTTCAGTAACGAATTTCGCTGATGATAAAAAAGAAGAATTAAAAAACGCGTATGAGAAGCATTTTAACGGGGAGATCGCTTATCTTCAGTCCGATTACCGGCGCGCTTTCAAAAGAATTTACGCCAGCCAGGGTGACATGGTAAAACTTTATGAGGATGTGCTGCGGGACCATTATCTCGAGGCAGCCAAGTTTATTCTCGATTCGCTGGCCCCGGGAATAATAATGTCAAAGAACGCGCGGGCCCGCCTGTATCTCACTCTTGGATATCGGGACAGGACGGTAAGCTGGACGCATTATACAGTCGGGGAAGCATCGAATCCCAAGCTTCATTCCTATAAACTGTTCAAATATGAAGAAGCGATAAAGATGGCCCGGCGCGCCAAGCGATATGGATTTCTTGCGCTTTTCGAAAGCCAGACCGATGAGATAAAAATTCAGATTTATAATGATCTGATGATAAAAGAAAATGAAAAGGAGAAGGGTTTTTTCAGCCGTTTTATCGGGCTTGATGAGAAGGGGATAATCGATGAGCTGGGAAAGTCCTATGATGATTATGAAAAGGAACTTAATGAAAATAAGCAGAATCAGACTGAGAAGGAACAGAGAACATTTGATAACAAAGTCGCACGAAGAGTCAGATTCCGTCATGAAGTCAGAGTAGCGCGCTATCTTCTGAATCATGAATTTGACCAGGCAGAAGATATAATGAGAAAATATATCGAGGACTTCAACTACAAGCTTGCCCTCTCAACCTTTGATGTTCTCATTTCTCGGCAGAGCAATGTAAAAGAGGAAACAGCGCAGGCCCCACAATCCAGAAACATTAATTATGAGCAGTATAAAATTCACCTTATGGATAACTATCAGCGGCTTGCCAGGGATTCGTTTCTCAATGTGCTTATTGACGAGGTTAAAGTTGAGGATGAAGTAAAAGAGAAAGAGGATGTCCCGCCATTAATTGAGACTCTCGGCGAGAGAACCGGGAACAAGCCTGCCGGCGATACCGATAAAGAACAAGAAACCCGGAAGGACCGTGAAAGCAACGCGAACCAATCCGACCAGAAATAAAAGGTGCGCATAAAAACTGCTTGCAAAAGTCCCCGTTCATCAGGGATAATAGAACATCCTGTATATTAAAACACATGTCCCGGTGTATGGTATGAAACGAAATTTTTTGATCACCCTGGTCTGTATTCTGGCTCTTCCCCTTTTTATTTCCTGTTTGAAAGAAAGTAACTTTGGACGTCTCGGTATCGAGGTCCCTACCGGTGAAGGTAAAATCAGCGATGAAACCCCTTATGTTATCCATAGTGTTTATGAAGGGCCGGCATTTGATGCGGGAATTAAAGCTGACGATGTCATTGTGCAGATTAATGATGTCCCGCTCAGGAAAGGGATGACTCATGAGTATGTCTATAATAATCTTCTCCTTGGTAAAGCCGGAACCAAGGTGACCCTGGTGGTAGACAGAAAAGGTGAACGCCTTGTTTTTGAAATTGTCAGGGCCTCCCGGTGATTGATTATGATCACGACATTAAAAATGATTGTTATTGTTCTTTCTGCGGTATATTTTATTTTAACCATGCTTGATATTGTATACTGGTTCAGCTATTAACAGAATGGCCTCTTTTATATACGCATAAATAATAATCTTTATATCTAATAATATATTGCACGTTTTTTAAAATGTGCGATACTTATTTATAGTGAACAATTTTATGCAATTGCCCACTTTATGGCTGTGATGATTATTAATATTTTACTATCAATAACTGCCTGCTGGCATTTCTCCGATGGATGGATAATTATCCAGACAGCTGCAGATTGATTAAATAACGAGGTATATCATGAAAAGATTATCAATAGGCTTATTGCTTGTTCTTGTAGCTTTAATGGCAATAAACTGCAAGGATAAACCTCAACAACCGACCCAGAACACTGCGAAAGTCATTTTTTTGATCGGTGATGTTCAGGTTAAAGAATCCGACAACTGGGTCACTGCAATTGAGAACATGATTCTCTACCAGGGAAATGAAATCAAAACTGGCGATATGGCCCAGTGTAATATAGTGATCGGGGACAATTCGTTCATTTCAATTAAAGAAAAGTCCCACCTTTTATTGGAAAGCCTTTATAAGGACATCAACGGCAATGAAAATAATTCCCTGAATCTTCAGGTAGGCAAGTCGGTCATTAATCCGAAAAAACTGCTCAAGGGTGAAGAGTTTCAGGTTAAAACGCCGACCGCAATTGCTGCTGTGCGCGGGACCAAGTTCGTGGTTGAATCACATCCTGCCGGGAAAATGAAAGTGGCGGTTGTTGACGGGAAGGTCGAACTGCAAAGGCGTATTCCGGCCCTGGAAGAAGTTGAAGAAAAAATAATCACCCGATCAGTCGCGCTTGCCGGCCTTAAAGAAAAAGTTGAGCTGGAGAAGCTGGTGGTTGATGCGAATGAATCGGCTTTTATCGACAATAAAAAGGCTGAGCGCGAAAACAAGGCAATCGAAAAGATCATCCTGAAACATGTTGAAGAAATTAAAGAAGTTGAAGCGATCGAGAAAGAGAAACCTGAAAAAGAATCCATGGTGACCGCGCTGGAGGAAAAGAAAACCAGGGCAAACGAAGTACTTAAAACAAAAGACCTGGTCGTTAAGGACCAGTTGAGCAGCTTCCTGATCATGAAAAAAGAAAAGGATGAAGTGGTCCAGATAAAAGTTGAAAAGCAAGTGGAAGTTGAGGATGTCAAGGCCATTAAGGAACTTGATTCAGTGATCGAGGAAGTAAAAGAAAAAGAGCAGAAACAGGAACCTGTTGCCCAGGTTGAGCAGGTTGAACCAAAAGCTGAACTCGTGATAACATCCCCGATAAAGAAGAGTGTCATTTATATAAATGACAAATTTGTCGGCCATGACCTTATCAGGCTCAATCCTGAACCGGATGAAACTATCGCGGTTAGAATTACTGCTGAAGGATACGAGGATTATATTAAAAGTTTCAAATTGAGAAAAGCCGAGAAAAAGACTGTGACCGTTGAATTTGTTGAAAGCCCCAGGGTGACCATCGTTTCACCGGTGAAAAACAGCAGTATTTTTGTGGATTCGAAATATGTAGGCCGCGATGAAGTGACCGTCCCGATCAAGGCTGGAACAAAGGCCACGGTGTCAGTCAGGGCGCGCGGTTTCAAGTCATTCACCGCTGAGGTTCCCGAGCTGAAGGTTAAACAGACGATATCGATAACGGCTGACATGGAAAGGATTGTGGCCCTTGACAGGGTTAAATGGAGCAGGAATATCAAAGCCGATCTCTCACTCAAGCCTGTGTATCACAGCGGTTTGATAATTATCGCTACCAATAACGGGACGCTCGTAGCGATGAATAAGGCCGGAAACAAGCTGTGGGAGATTGACCTGAAACGCCGTATTGAGTCAACGCCGCTTGCGTCAAAGGGAAATGTGTATGTAATAACCAATAGCGGTGATTTCTATTCCCTTGCTGTTTCAACCGGCGCGATTAACTGGAAAAAGAAAGTTGAGGGTTCGCTTCTTTTCGGGTCTCGGCCGGTCCTTGACAAGTCGAATATTTATCTCGCCACAAGTTATGGTAAAGTGTATGCCATGAACCTTAATGGTAACGTGATCTGGCAGAAAGACCTTGAAAACGGTATCTATTCTTCGCCGGTAGTTGATAAAGGGATTCTGTATGTGGGAGCTGAAGACCAGAATGTCTATGCTTTATCCACGGCCAAGGGCTCGATCAACTGGATATTCCAGGTTGACGGACGTATGGTTTCTTCAGCGCCGGTCGTTGAGGACAAGGCCCTGTATGTCGGATGCTACAGCGGCAGTTTATATGCCATTGATATCGTCAGGGGTAAACAGTTATGGAAGTTTTCTGCCGGAGACTCAATTCTTTCAACGCCGATTGCCTGCCAGAACGGCCTCTGTTTCGGTTCTAATGATGGAAATGTGTATTCACTGTCACTCGACAGCGGGAAGGTGCTGTGGAAATACCATACCGGAAACAAGGTATTCGCACAGCCTGAAGTTTCAGGGTCAACAGTATTCATTACCAGCGGCAGCAGCCTTTATGCGCTTGATGCCTCTTCCGGAACTGAACAGTGGAGCCATGCATTCAGTAAAGCAGTGAAAACTTCCGCAACTGTTTTAGGTAATGATATTATCGTTGGAATTGACGGCGGAGAGGTCGCCTCGGTTAGGAATTCCCTGACAAAATTTTATGAATAAAAATTAAAAGCGAAAGACCCGGGTGATGATGCCCGGGTCTTTCGCTTCGCCTTATCTTTCGCTTATATTATACTCCCAGAGTTCAACGAGCTTTTCAAATTCTTTGTCCCGCGGTTTCCCCTCGTAAGCGTAATTTCTTCTTTTAATGAGATATTTCACAATTGAATCTTCAAGGAGATAGGCTTCCCCGAGTGTATTGAGTTTGATGATCAGGTAGTTGAGATTATATGTTTGAAAATCACCGATAACCTGGGATGATGCGATAGTCGGTTCATATTTGATTAACAGTTCGGTGAAATACAATGCCTGTCTCCATGAGTCAATGCTTCCCGACAGGCCTGACTTGAAATGCATGCTCAGCTTTTCAAAGAGGTCCATATTCTGATAATATGAATCATAGATGACTTTTATGGTCTCGGGAAACTGATTCTGGACTTCCATAAGGTCTATCGGTTCTGACAATGAGCGGAAGTATTCAAAAATCTCTTCGCTTTTTTTATTGAGCGGCACAGCATCAATGAGTTCAATATACATGTCCTTGATGATGGTGCGGACTTTTCCCGCTTTTTTTAAGTAGATTTCAATTTCCACAGGCTCAACATAATAATTTTTCCCGGGTTCTTTTTGCATCTTTGTATCAACCTGCGATCAACTTTATTTGTCGTATGCGACTGGATTTATTTTTTTTGTATCGTTTTCTCAAGGTTTTTGATTTTTGAGAAATGTGAATCCTTATAGGCATACTTTTTTATTTCGTTAAGGTTTCGTCTTTTAACAGATGCGTCATCAGCTTTCTCGATGATGTCAACCAGTGAATTGAATTTTTTTTCCATGATCACGAGCTTTTTCCTGGCCAGAGCCCAGAGCGTGTCACCCCATTTTACCGTGACACGCTCACCGTCGAGCATCGTGAACACATTTGAAGGGTATATCCAGTCAGGGTTTTTTTCTTTAAATTTTGAATAGCTCAGCGCGTTGTACCCGTTTTTCAGTGCGACTTTATTGGCATAGACATAAATGTCCCTGTCGGCAATGTGGATAGATTCATCCTCAATTTCTGCCTGTTGTTCAGTGATCGGTTCAACGGGCTTAATTACAACATCGGGCTGTTTTTCAAACGATGAAAATTTATAAAACATCAACAGCAGGGCAACCGTGATTACCGCTACGCCCGAAATAATATACACAGGAAAGCGTTTTTTTCGTGTTGTTCTGGTTTTCAACGCGGTCTTAAATGTCGCGCGGGGAGAGGGTTCATCTTCCGGTTGCGCGATGCTGTGTGCCTCGGTGACAGGGGCCTCCTCTGTTTCATGTATGGTTTCCCGTGGCGGAATAAACGATGATATGGCATCACTGTGATACTCTTCCTTCCGTTTTTCGATGAGATGTTTCAGTGAGGTCAGGTCACGTTCTTTTTCGGGTGTTTCCTTTATCTTCTGATAATAGATATCAAGAAGCATCTGAAGCCGCACCCTGTCTTCTTCGATCCTCCGTGAAAATTCCATCTGCTTCTGATCATAATAACCTTCACTTCCCTCATGAGGAAGATACGTATCTTCAAAGAAGTACATCCCCTCGCGGTCAGGGATGATTTCATGAAGTTCATACGCGTGATTGTCACAGAAAACAATATGGGATTTGATCCGTGAGGCGTCGGGTGACAGGGGGGGCCTGTTTCTGGAACTTTTTATTTCGGTGATGATATTTTTCAGATCACGGGCGTATCCCCGGTCAGTTGTGGTATTCAATTCAAGGGTGAGAACTGACTGCAGGTTTAACTTATTTATCGTTTGAACAGTTTCATCCTCTGTAGCTCCTATGCTGCTGATGACTGAAAAGGGGTCCTGTGGCAATGCCTTCAATACTTCTTCAACTGCTGATTTATTCAGGCCCGACAGTTCCCATATGCAGGCGGGGTCTGAAGTGAGGTGAAATTCATATTGAAGGCCTTCCTTGAGGACTATTTTATCACTCTGGCTCAGGCGGCTGATGTTGCTGTTGCCGTCAGGGACAATAATTACCGGAATATCCGATGACTGGAGCAGAAGGTTGACGTCCTCATATGCCGAATAATTAATAATGATGCAGTGAACTTGTTCCCTTATTATTTTATCAATGCCGCCCGGCGTTTTAACAAAGGCGATCGTCAGTTTATCCTGGTCTGGCTGGATGCTGTCGTACCTGAGAATCATGTTATAGGTTCCGGGATAATTGGTGATATCCAGCCCGCTTCTGTTGATTGACATCCCGCTGAACGGTTCACGGATTATTCCTGCATTTGAAAAAAGCTTTTTTATCGGCTCCAGTATTTCTTCATGGTCATGAAAAATCTTTATAACATTTTGAGTGTTATGTATCCATTTAAGGAATTTCGTAAGGTTAATAAAGTTTGTTGATGGATAAATCAGGTCCTGAATGCTGCCGGGGTCAATCCCGAGGCGTGAAAAATCAGTGAACACATATGTCGGGAAAAGATAGGATGCCAGTCTGTTTCTGTGGAAAAAAAACGGATTGTGGTCTATGATAATGATACCGCTTTCATCGAATCTTCCCGTTCCCGCTGATTGTTCGTGTATTTTATCAAATATCGCCTGATAATTCACTGTCTGGCCGGCCAGGGCGTGAAGGTCGAGAATAACATCATCCCCATGAAGAATTTTAAAATTCCCGTTACGGTAGAAAACACCGGTAAACTGATTCTTTTTTGATATCTGTTCCCGGGTTATTTCCGGGATGTCTTTTTCAATATCGACGATTGTGGTGTTGGTCAGGTCAAGGCCGAAAATTTTCTGGAAGTCCAGATACCGGCTTATGATGTTTTTACTTCCGATATAGCGGTTTTCATGCAGCAGTTCTATATCGATATTAAACTGTTCAAGTGAAGGGTTTCCGACAAGTGAGTCGGAAATAATGATATTTTCGACAAGCGGAATGAGTTCAACAGGCATGTTTATCCAGTTGCCGATTCGGATGAACGGTTTCTGGTCTTCCGGTGTATCTCCCGTATAGAGGATATAACATTCGGGATCAACGATAAAGAGCCTGTCCTGATCTGATTTAATGATATCGCTTATTTCCATTATTATCCGCCTTGCTCAATGATAAATGGTCCCTGGCGTGAAAATTTTATTGATAACAGGGCTCAAAGGCGTAATGCTGTCAGCAAATTATGTCATATATAGTCCAGAACTCACAATTAAGCAATAAAAAAATATTCATTCATACGATAGCATCATATATCTTCTCAAAGATGACCTGAATCAAACCCTTTCCGGGGCACAATTCTTGCCATTGTTTTTTAGATTGATTATATTGTTTAATCTGGTTAATGTGGAAAACAATTGAATAATCCGTTAGTGGCGGAAACCTGATCTGACGATAATTAATATAATGAAAAGAATACTGTCATATTTCATATACCTGTATTTCAGGCTCGCGTTCATAAGGCAGATACTGTGGTCAGTCATCATATTTTGTTTCTTTATCGTGATGGCCGCGCTCTTTTTCAGGGGGGGAGAGCTCGAAACCAGTCCTGTCGGCTGGGAAAAAACTTTTCTTGTGTCGTCATATCAGATCACCGCGCGTAACGTTAATGTCACTTCAAAAGGGAATTTTATTCTGGCTGTTTATGAAGCTCGCAGAGATAATGTCAGCGGGCTGTACACTTCGATGTCTTTTAACGGCGGAGACTCTTTCCTTCCCCCGGTCCGGGTGGCGGCGACTGATTATAATATTGAGAAAAAACCCTGCGCGGCGGTTTCGGGATCCGGGAAAATTGCCGTCACGTGGCATGATTATGTTGAGCGGGACTCGGCGAACAGGATTTTTTTGGCCACATCGGATGACATGGGCGCGACCTGGTCAAGGCCGGTTCAGGTCCCCTTCGGCCAGGAAATGGAAATTCTTCCCATGGTATATTATGACGACAGGGACCGGCTTCATCTGTTTTACCACGGCCTTAAAGAAGGAAACTTTAACCTTTATCACTCCGTGGCGGGTAATGAAAACGTGTTCAAGACTTCCGACAGCCTGATTAATCTTAAAGAGCGGATGAAAGGGGCTTTCTTCCCCGCGATATGTTTTTCCGGCAGCAATATTTTCATTGTATGGCAGGTGAGGGGCACTGATTTCAGGGATGACCTTTATTTTATTAAATCATCCAATTACGGGATGACCTGGGGATGGGCGGATAAGATCATTAAGAGCCCGGGAAGCAATATCGCGCCATCCATAGTATTGTATAAGGAAACCCTGTATGTTGCTTATCAGAATAATGATGAAAAGGCGTGGTCGATCAAACTGATAGCGGGTAAAGATTTCGGTAAAAAGTGGGATGACCAGAAGCCGCTGCTCATATCGTCAACTCCGGCAAACTGTTACAGCCCTAAAATAGCCCGGAGCGGCAACAAGTTATACATCGCATGGTATGATGAAAGAGAGAAATTGGCGCAGATATATTCCCGGAACCTCAATCTGTCTGACGGGGCCCTGTCCGCTGAGGTCAAACTTTCCCAGAGAGATATACCTTCAATAAATCCGCTCCTGGTATATTCCGGGAAAAAGATCGTTGCCCTCTGGGAGGAGAAGGGCCGGGTAATGGCGAAATATTCGGATGAAGATGTGCCCTCTCCCGTTGTTTATTCTAGGAGTAATCCTGAGAATTCATGGTCTAGAAGTTCTTCTGCTGTTATTGAATGGAAGCAGCCCCAGGATGAGTCAGGAATCGCCGGTTTCGTTACCGTGGTTAATAAGCTCCCTGAATTTAACCCTCCTGATATCGTCAATACCAAGTCAAACGCTTCACGAAAGGTGCTTGCGAATCTTGAGGACGGCGTGAATTATTTCCACATTAAAACAATAGACGGCGCCGGAAATACAAGCAGGACGGTACACTATAAAATTCAGGTGTCGTCAACGCCGCCGCCAATGCCCCTCGTATTTTCTCCCACTCACAAGGAAGGCGTTGATACTGCATCCGCTTCGCCTGTTTTCAGGTGGGCGGTCGATGATACTGACCGGGTCAAGGGATTTTATTACGGTGTTGCCAAAGACGGGATAGCAACCCCTGATATCTATACGTCGTCATTTGAGCTCAAGTTCGATGATATGGAAGAGGGCGGATATTTCTTTTCTATCAGTTCTGTGGATAAAACAAACCAGATCGGCCCTCCTGCGACTTATTATTTTATCGTTGGCCATGCGGAACAGATCGACATTGAAAAAATTAAAAACATCGCCAAACAGTCAATTATACAGCAGAAACGCGTGATCGTTGCGCAGCCGGTGGTTAATATTATTTTTCCCTTCAATACTTCCGATTTTTTCACTGCCAGTTCGTTTACCGCAAGAATTAAAGTCGCGAACATTCCTGCTGAGCACATCGCCGGGTTCGCTTTTGTTAATGGAACGACTGCACAGGCGATCCCGGAAAGGGTTGGCATTACCGAGCCGGTGATACATCTGGCGAACCTTGCTGACGGTGAATACTATCTCGGGGTGAAATGCAGGTATTTCCGGGAGGTCAGGGGAAAGCTTAAGTATTTCTGGACAAAACCTGTTTACCGGTCTTTTAGAATTGAACTTCCCAGTGAAAGGGATCCTTTTGAATATATTATCGCGGATCTTCTGGAAAAGATTTCACGGAAGAGTTTGCTGCTGTCGTTAATGGTGTTGTTCGCAACAGGCATAACCATGGTTTTTGGTTTCGGGTCACGGGTCGTGTTTTATACCCGACTGATGCAGTTCAAGTTTATTACGATTTTCAGGATTATGATCGGATGATGGTGTAAAACCGGAACAGGGGTGCATGGAAAAAATAAATGAGCGGGTGACGAGAGTCGAACTCGCGACGTTCAGCTTGGGAAGCTGACATTCTACCACTGAATTACACCCGCTTATCCGGATCACTATGGAAAGACCGGTATAAAAATTCAAGGATTTTTCAATTATTAAACGAAATATTACGCCGGCATCAGGATTGATGAATGAAAATGGCAGGTGACATGGGATATCATGACAAGAAACACCGTTTTTTAAAAGCGGTCGTTGCGCTCGTAGTAGTCCTGATATGTACTTTTCCCGGCGGTTTTTCCCAGTCAGTTGATTTGAAGCAGCTTGATGAACAGGCTGAAGCTTACTACAAGGAAAAGGATTATAACAGGGCTGTTGCCTTGTGGCTGAACATACTTGATAGTGAACCTGATAATGAAAAAATTCAGAAGAAAATTGAGTTAATTTATGAGCTCAAACAGCAGAAGGACATCGAGTACCAGAAGTCGAAACTGTATTATAAAATAACGAAAAAACGCTTTTCTGATGACCGGCTTAAAGAAGGCATTCAGTCTGGCAATTCATCAATGGAAAGTTTCATAACCGCATACCGGATTGACCCCAGGGACCCCGAGTTAAAGGGGATGCTCGACGACATGAAAGAACTTGAAAAGGAAGTGAACGCTGCTAAAGAAAAAGTGCGGGTATCTGAGGCCATGCGGAAGCGTTTTGAAGAATTAAAAGTGCTGGCAATCGCGGAAATGGACAAGGAAAGCTATGAGGCTGCGCTGAAACTCTGGGAAGAAATGCTTCGCATTTTTCCAAAGGATGTCGAGGCGGCTGAGGGAAAAAGAAAATGTAAACTGGCGATAGAAAACAGGCTCAAGTTTGAAAAGATCAGGAATTTTTTCGCGCAGGGGAAAAAATTGTATGAAGCAGAGCAGTATCAGCTTTCGAGGGTTGAGTTTAATCAGGTGCTGAAAATTGATCCGACGAACAGAGAGGCTAAAAATTACATCAACGATATTGATGAAAAACTTGAAGAAAGAAGGCTCTACCAGGAAAGGCTCCAGCAGGCTGAAGATTTTTATGTTTCAGGTATCAACAATATAAAGGCTGAAAATTATGATCTTGCCCAGGAAGACTTTGAGAGCGCTCTGGCGCTGATCGATAATTATAAAGACGCCCGGGACCGCCTGAACAGTATTGACCGCCTGAAAAAAGAATACCTGGAAAGGGAAAAATACAGAAAAATTGAAACGATCAACAGGGAATTTCAGGATGGGCTGCTTGCTCTGTCAGACGGACGTTTCAATGACGCAATCGCATCCTTCAGCAAGACCCTGTATCTTGACCCGGAAAACAAACAGGCGCAGAAATATCTTACCCAGGCAAAAGACGCTCAACGGCAGCTGGAAGAGGAAATCGTCGACCGGAACTCCCCTTACTACGATATCATAAACGCTCTTGCCGTATCAGGTATTGATCTTTACCAAAAAGGCCGCTATCAGGAGTCAATGAAAAAGTGGGACCAGATCCTCGAACTTTTCCCAAAAAACAGGGACGCCAATATATATCGTTTGAAATGTTTCATAAAAATAAACCCTGATTCCTATAAGCGTATTACCGAGAACGCTGTCACTGACGGAAATGCGCTGCTGAAAAAAAGGGATTTCAGCGGAGCACTGAAAAAATTTGAACTGGTTAAGGCCATATCAGCCAGATACCCCGGCATTAATAATTTGATAACCAGGGCTAAGTCCGGAGTGACTGTCGGTGAAGTCAAGGATCTCTCTCCGGGTGAAACAGCGAAAGTGGGAAACATGTATCGCCAGGCGCTTTCCCTTTATAAAAAGGGGGGAATGCAGAATTACGCGAAGGCAGCGGAACTTCTTCGCTATGTTGTTGACAAGGAACCGAATAATACTAAAGCTATAATAAGTCTCAATAAAATCGAGGTTCAGCTCAGGGGCGAAACAGTCGGCTCTATAGCGACCAGGGTCAATCTTACGGAAGAACAGAAATTGAAAGCGAAGCAGCATTATTATCGTGGAATCAATTATTATTCCAGCAATAATTACCGCAAGGCAATTGAGGAATGGAGAAAGGTGCTTTCAATCGACCCGGATAACATCAAAGCGAAAAACAACATCAGAAAGACCCTGGTGTTTCTTGGCAGGTAACGCATGGCTGAAAAAATCACAAAGATCGACGATCTGCAAAACGGACAGGGCAAAGACGATAAAAGCATGAAGGTGCGATTCGGTCTGCGTCTTAAATTTTCCCTTTCAGTTATTTCCCTGGTCTCGGTAATTATCGTGAGCATTACCGGGTTTCTTGTCTGGAGGGAAAGCCGGCTTCTGAGGGAGCAGATATTTCAGCTTACTGAGCGTGAGATCATTCATCTTGCCAATACGGCCCTTGAATCAATAGGCGCAGATGAACTTGCAATCATCGCCGCAATGAAAGACCTGGAAAAAATCCCTTACCTCCGGTACGCCTTTGTACTGGATAAAAATGATAATATCATCCAGTATTTTGATAAAAGAGAGGGCAGAGACATCGGAAGGCCCCTGAATGACGGCATCAGCCGCAAGATGGAAAGCAGGACCGATGAGCAGATAATGATAGTATCAGTACAGGACCCGCTTGACCGGAACGGCAGAATATATGATTTTTCGCGCCTGGTTTTCAGCAAATTCAATAATAATAAAATCGGTTCTGCCCTGATCGGCCTTTCCGATGAAGTGATCCGGCATGAAAGAGAGAACCTGGTAAAAATCGTCATCCCCATTTTTCTTCTTTTCCTGGGCATTTCAATTCTGGGTTCAATTGTCCTTGCCACAGTGACCATTAAACCCATACGGGAGCTGTCCCATGGCGCGTCAATAATCGGCAAGGGGGACCTCGATTACCGGTTAAACATCAACCGCTCGGATGAGCTCGGTCAGCTCGCGCGTGAGTTCAATGTCATGACCGCCATGATCAAGGAAGCAAAAGACCGTGAAATCGAGTCACGCATCATGGAAGAACAGCTTGAAATGGCGCGTGACATACAGGAAGGGCTGAATCCCATGGGCTTTTACGATAAAAACGGGATACAGATCAAGGGATTCACCAGGGCGGCCAAGGGCGTTGGCGGTGATTATTTCGATTACATAGATATCGATGAAAACAGGGTGGGCGCCCTGATCAGCGACGTTTCAGGGAAAGGCGTTCCCGCTTCACTGGTCATGGTCATGATCCGGACCGTTTTTACTTCATATATTTCAAGGAAGGATGTTGACTGTTCAAAGGTAGTCAGGGCGATCAATGATTCTCTGAGCGCCGATTTCGCGATTGATAAGTTCGCAACGCTGTTTTTTATGATATATAATCGCAAAACCGAGGAGCTGGCCTTCGCGAATGCCGGGCACGGGCCTCTTTTCTGTTACCGGGCGGCCATGGGGGCCTGTACCACCACCAAGCTTGAGGGTGTCCCGATCGGGATCATGGAGGATGTCGAATATAAGCAGGCCAAGGTCAAACTCAACCGGGGCGATATCGTGGTCATGTACACTGATGGCATCACGGAAATGAGGAATGTTGATAAGGAGGAATACGGGCTCAAGCGTGTTCACCGGCTGCTTCTGGATAACTCACGCTTGAACGCGAATGATTTTGTTGAACTTATTGTCAATGATGTCGATTCATTTCGGGGAGAAGCAAGCCCCCATGATGATATGACCGTACTTGTTTTTAAACGTGAAGATTGAGTATTAAATCAGATCGTCCTCGGTATCATAAATTTTAAAGAATTTGTCCAGTGTAGCCAGTTTTAAGATATTGAGCACATCGTCGTGAATATTAATAAGGGCGAATTTGCCGTTATGGGCTTTCATTTTTTTCTGGCCGGCAACAAGGGCGCCGATGCCGGATGAATCCATATAATTTACGTTTTTCATGTCAACAACAACACTGGGATATTTACCGTCAGTCACGCTGAAAAGGGCCTTTTTCAGGTCGCTCACATTGTAGAGATCAACTTCACCGCTAACCGCAATTATCTTGTGCTCTCCGTAATCTCTGAATTCAATATCCATCCTCACCTCCAGAAACTATCCACAACATCTAATAGAGATGTAAAAATATCAACAAAATTTTTATGTCTGCTCATTATAAATTATTAATAGTAATACTGTTTTTTTCCCATGTAAAGCAGAATTTTTATTTTAGGCCATCAGCTGATATATTTCTTCCCCGCAGAGATGCCAGGCGTGAGGGATCCCGGGCATTGTTGAGAAATAGTTATTATGAAGTATAATCCAGAAACAGTTTATCAATAAATTTAGACAGGTCAAGGAAGTTGTTTACTTCTTTCATCTCCCTGCAATAGGGGATATATAATGAGGCTATGCTGTCACTCCAGTTCCAGAGGTGTTTTTTTTCCGGGTTAAGCCAGAAAACGTTACGTGCCTTTTCACTGATTCTTATGAATGAGTTGATTCCCGGGTCCTGATTGTTGTTTCTGGCGTCACCGAGGATCAGAACCGTGGTTTTACTGTTCAGGGAATCGCTGAAATTTTCCATGAACTGGTCAAAACTTCTGCCGTAATTGCTTCCCCACCCGAAAGTGAAGTCGGTATCATGAAAGATCGTGTTGATGGCGCGTTCAGGGTCCATTTCCATGAAACGGTCGGTTATTTCCACGAGATTGCTGATAAAAGCGAAGGTCCTCACTTTGGAAAAAAGGCTTTGCAGGGTGTGGGTGAGCAGAAGCATGAAGCGCGTATACTGGTTTACCGAGCCCGATACGTCACAGAGGACCACGAGCTGGGGACGGTCGATTTTTTTATCCTTGAAAAAAATTTTAAAGGGGATGCCGCCGAACTCGAGGCTCGAACGGAAGGTCCTTTTGATGTCAATGCCGCCGTGTTTGACCCTTTTTTTTCTGAGTGAAATGCGGTTTTTCAGTTTCTGGCCGAACCTTCTGACCAGCTCCCTCATCTCTTTCACTTCGTCAGGCTTGAGCTGGTAAATATATTTGTTCAGCAGATACTCTTCGCGTTCCCGGATCTCTCTGCCGACTTTTCTTTTTTTCATTTTCTGGTCGATCATGCGTATCAGTATTGTTTTCAGCTCGCCCAGGTCGTCCCCCTCCTGTCCTTCCTCTCCCTGCCCGTACTGGGTGCGCACCCGGCTTCTGCTGGTCTGAAAGATCGCCATGCCCGAACCGCCTGACGAAGCCGATTCCTGGAGCTCTTCGATAAAAAGGGCGAAAATTTCCTGCGGGTTTTTTTCGAATATCAGGTTTTCGCCGAGTGATTCGATAAAGTCGTCAAGGCGGTTTTCAATGTCTTTTATCTGTTCGGAGGTGATCGCGGAATTTTTTCTCAGGGCCTCAAGGTCGTCCACGTCGGTGATCACGCCGCTGATGCCCTCGAAGAACTGAGTGAAGCACCGGTCGAATACCGGGATGTCGGTGTAATCTTTGATAAGGGACGTTTTCAGGGCCTGCCTGAAGATCGTTTTGTCATCCGCGGGAACATGGGGCAGGGCCTGAAACAGTGCAAGCACTTCATCCGTTGAGATGGTGACATTCGCATCCCGGAGGACATCGATGAATTCCAGGAATTTTCTTTGCATACCGGGCCCTTTCCTCTGCGTCAGTGGAAAATTTCTTTGGAATGTTTTTTGGTCAGTTCAATGTCCTTTTCGTATTTAAGAATGAAGTTCAGGGTGTCAATGGCGATGTCGTAGTCGATTTTTTCGTATCCGAGCAGTACCAGCGCGCGGGCCCAGTCAAGGGTCTCGCTGATGCTGGGCTCCTTTTTAAGCTGAAGGGTGCGTATTTTATGCACCGCGTTAATGATGCTTCTCGCCAGTTCCTTTCCGCAGTCCGGGACTTTCAGCGATATGATTTTTTCTTCGAGATCCCTGGTCGGGTAATCGATATACAGATGCAGGCAGCGGCGTTTCAGCGCGTCCGACATTTCACGCGCGTTGTTCGAGGTGAGGATGACAAAGGGCTTTATGTTTGCCTGGACCGTGCCGATTTCCGGAATGGTCACCTGGTAGTCTGACAGGACCTCCAGTAAAAAGGCCTCGAACTCGGAGTCGGATTTGTCTATTTCGTCGATCAGGAGCACGCTCTGCCGTTCGCCGGAAATCGCTTTGAGGATCGGCCGCGGCAGCAGGAACCTGTTTGAAAAGAACACGTCCTCTTCCTCGGTGAGCTTGTTCACCGCGTCTTTCAGGGTCTCTTCGCCCTCCATGATGCAGGTGAGCTTGTCCTTTAAGATCTGGGTGTACAGGAGCTGTTTGGCGTATTCCCATTCATACAGGGCCTTGGATTCATCCAGGCCTTCGTAGCACTGCAGGCGGATGAGGTCGAGCCCCAGGGCGCTGGCGACACATTTGCCGAGTTCTGTTTTACCCACGCCTGCCGGGCCTTCGACCAGAACCGGTTTGTCCATTTTCAGCGCAAGAAAAACCGTTGTCGCTATTTCACGCGAGGCAATGTATTGTTCCCCTTCCAGGGCTTTTATGGTGCTTTCTATGTCCTTAAACATACCGTTTTCCTGTGCTCACATAATCAGTGACTGCATGGCTCACTATATCAGCATTCTTTGGCAGGTGCCCTATTTTGGCAAGGAAATTATTTGCGCTTTAACTGAAAAGCATGGCGAGGTTTGGTGAAGCATGGTATTGTTCCGGGCAAGTAGCAGGTGCAGTTATTCAGCTGTTTAGCGGCTTATTTTAAGCATGAAGTTGAGGTCGTTGAATCGCATGCACAGCTCTTCTGAAAGGCCGGCCCGGCTGTCGGCATAAAACTGGCTCAGGTTTTTTAGAAATTGTGCGGACTGCTGAAAAACCGGGTGTTTTTCGTCAATCAGGTCTCCGGCAAGAGCCGAGTCGATCTGTTCGTGTACTGTTTCATTCTGCGTTTTTATGGCCGAATCCAGTTCATCTTCTTCGATAACCATGGTGCCGGTTTCTCGAATTATTGCCCGGTTGATATACTGCATCAGTCCCAGAAACGACTGCATGATAAGGCTTCGCTCAATGATGCTCCAGCGCTTGATCGATCTTCGGAGCGGTTTCCTTTCGCAGGGGATGATGCATCCGTCCGGCACGGCGAAATCGGACAGTGTAAGGCGTCCGTGGCTTACTGTTTTCAGTGAACCAAGGTCGAGATCAACAAGAGATCCGGGGGGGATGTCCCTGGTCCGCACCATGACCAGGTGTGATATCTTATCATCCGCCTTTTCCCTTGAAGTGACGAAAATGAAGTCGGACGAGGTGCCTCCGGTAATGTAACGCTTGGTCCCGTTGAGCATGCATCCCTGTGAGAGGATGACCGGCCTTTCCCGGTCGTCATTGTGCGCCAGCGCCCCGATCGCGGCAGGGCCTATTTCGCTGAACAGGTTGTTGTTATCTGCCTGATCCGCTGTTATATCGGCGATAAGGCCGCGCACCAGGCTCGCCTGCACGATCCAGAGCAGGGCAAGACCCAGATCACCCGCGGTCATCGCCATATCCAGCGATGGGGCAGAAGGCGACGAGCTGTCGAGCCGTGGCGGATACGCCTCGCATATTTCGCGCCACAGTGACGCGGGCATTGGCGGGGCAGCGCATCTGCCGCTGAATGTTTTTTCAAGCTCAGAAAGGATCGGTAACATGGCTATTTTTTTTCATCAGGATTGAAAAAATCAAGCAATAAAAATCCCCGCAGCAAGCTGCTGAAAAGCCCAAATTTAAAAACCGACTTGTCGGTTTTTTTGGTTGACAGGAAAAATGCCAGTGAGAATTTTAGTCATGACATAAAAATTTCATTTTTCCTGAATGTAACAGAGGTCCTGACCATGAGAAAAAATTTTATTGCGTGTGTTCTGTTTTTTCTGCTTGGTCTGGCAGCAGTAGTGAGCACTGAAGCCAGAGCGGGGGGTACACTGGATGAGTCAGTTAAAACCGAGATCGAAGGCGATCTTGCAAAGGCCGGGATACTGGGATGCGTTGTCGACATTAACCAGCGTATTGATGTCCCGGTTTCCGAGAACCCTTATATCGAAAGCTCTCAATATGCGGATGACGAGGCGGCCGCATCCCTCTGGGCCCTGGTGATAAAAACGAAACGGGCGCTCACCACACCGCAGCCGACCATTCTCATGGCTACCGCATACCGCCGTGAAATAATGGGAGCGATAATCATCCCCATGGTATCTTACGGATACAATGTGGTGGTGGTTGACATGCGCGGAAGCGGCTCTTCTGAAGGCCACTGGAACGCGATGAGTTTTATCGAGACCTATGACGTGAAATACGTTATTGACCGCTGGATACCGTCACAGTCCTGGTCGGACGGTAAAGTCGGCATGGTCGGGCCTTCATACATGGGCATTCTGCAGATGCTGGTCGCCGGTATTGTCGATGTTGATGAGAACGGGGAGCCCGAGCACTTCAAAGCCAGTGTGGCCCATGTCCCTTTCAGCGATGTTTACGCGGACATTACCATGCACGGGGGCAACTTTGACCTTGAATTCATAACCTTCTGGATCCTTCTGACCGAGACCCTGTCTTCCCTGCCGGGCCTCACGTTCCTCGGAGAAGACGCCCAGCTTCCCTATTATGCGGTGAACACCGATCTCGACAACCTTCAGGAAGCCGTCAGTGAACTCTTGACGTCAATTAACAATTATACCGAACCTTTTTACGATCTGATACTGCTTTCAGAGAATGACTTCAGAAATGACGATTTTCAGCAGAGGTCACCGTTCATATTCTGGCCTGACAAGCCCGTTGGCGGATGGAATATCGGTGATTACAATGAAGGCGAGCGGGTGTTCCCGTCAAAGCTGCCCACGGTCATTACGGGCGGATGGTTTGACATCTTTACCCGGGGCTGCCTGAACCAGTACACGTACGGCCTGAAGAACCATTCAGATTCTGACAAGGCCCTGATCGTGGGGGACTGGTACCATGCAGACGGGTCCATGATGCTCGGCGTTAACAGCGCCCTTACCGGCGCCTTTTACGCCCGCTGGTTCAACTGGAAGATCCGCGGCGAGGAAGACTGCTTCATGAAGGAATACCCGGTCATGATCAGGGTAATGGGCACTGACCGGTGGCGCGCTGAAAAATCCTGGCCGCTTCCTGAAAGCAGGGTGAGCCACAAGTCGTTGTATTTTTCCAAGAAAGAGGCAGAACCGATCGAGGATGACGATTTCACCAATGACAGTGACAACCAGATATACTCCCTTGAGTGGAATAAAAGCGACTGTGACCTTGATTCGGACAATCCGGTCATGAAACACACCGCTGTTATGGGCGCGCTTCACGGCGAAAATTCCCGATCATCCGCGCGGTGGCTGATGGGTATTCCCGCACTGATCGCGCAGGTATCCAAGTTTTATCTGGGATACAATATTGACAGCGCACGGTATTTTGAAGACGAACGCTCGGATGACTGGAAGATCCCGACCTTTACGACCGAACCTCTTGAGGAAGACGTTGAGATCGTGGGCCCGGTTTGCCTGAAGTTCTGGGCAAAAACGGATTTCAGAAGCAGGGGCGTTCTCGAGGCAGCTTTTGAAGACTGGATTTTTGAAAAGCTCGGGACCATGTTCGGCCTCGACCTGACTGACGGTGTCCTAGACCGTGGGATGTACCAGAACGACGTCCAGTTCGTTGCCGAGCTGGATGATGTTTTCGAAAACGGCCGGGCGCGTAATATTACCTCCGGATGGCTCAGGGCGTCTCACCGCCAGCGCGATGACGGCGAATCATCCTCCACAACGGAACACGCGCTTGACCCTGATTATACAGCCTTTGACCCGTTCTACCTTGAGCCGGATTACAATCCCGAGTTGATCACTGAAGGAGAACTGTATGAGTATTCAATAGAGCTGTGGCCGACCTGTAATGTATTCAAGGCCGGGCACCGTATCAGGGTGACGCTGACCGGCTCCGACTGGCCGCACCTGCTTCCCATACTGATCCCCTCGTGGAACGAGATCGTTATTGACGATGACCACGAAGCGCGTATTGATTTCACGATGACAAATACCCAAAATGAAGGGAAAACATGGAAATGGCTGACGGATGAAAGCTATGGCCATTACGCCTTTGATCAGTACCTCCTGAACCATGAGGACACTCCTGATGCGGATACATCCTCTTCATCAGGCGGCAGTAGCAGCAGCGGTACCATCAGCAGCACTGATTCTGACGGGAACATCGCAACGGATGACGTTGATGACAGTTCAGCGTTTAACGCGAGCACGTCGGTATCGGGCTGCGGTTCTGACGCTGAAGCGTCGGTCATGGCCGGCGGAAAGCGCCCGCTGCTTCCGGGCCTCTTCAGCACGCTGATCATGATGCTGATCCCGCTGGGATTTATGGGCCTGCACCGCAGGATCAGAAAAAAACGATAATATAACGTCAAGTATTTAAAAATAAAAAGCCCCGGACATGGATCCGGGGCTTTTTTTGTGCTTTTTTTTGTATAAAACCACGAAAATAGTAATGAAAACTTTTTGTAAAAAACCGACTCGTCGGTTTTTTTTGATTGACTTATTCGGCTGACTTAAATAACTTATACTCAAGTATATAAAAATAGTTTCCACATTGTTAAAGTATTCCAAAGGAGATGACCATGAGAAAAACAATCATTGTATGCGCCCTGTTTGTTCTTCTTGGACTGGTTGTGGTACTTAGTACTGAAGCCAGGGCAGGGGGGACCATTGACGAATCAGTTAAATCTGAGGTTGAGAGCGATCTTGCAAAAGCAGGGATACTGGGCTGTGTTGTCGATATCAATCAGCGTATTGATGTCCCGACATCCGAGAATCCATATCTTGAAGAGTCGCAGTACGCTGAAGATGAAGTTGATGCCTCTTTGTGGGCCCTGGTAATAAAAACGAAACGGGCGCTCACCACACCGCAGCCGACCATACTCATGGTCACCGCATACCGCCGTGAAATAATGGGAGCGATAGTCATCCCCATGGTCTCTTATGGATACAACGTGGTGGTGGTTGACATGCGCGGGACCGGTTCTTCTCAGGGCCACTGGAACACCATGGGCTTTATCGAGTCCTATGATGTGAAATACGTCATTGACCGATGGATACCGTCACAGTCCTGGTCAGACGGCTCAATCGGAATGGTCGGCCCCTCGTACATGGGGATTCTGCAGATGCTGGTCGCCGGCATTGTCGATGCTGATGAAAACGGGGTTCCTGAGCACCTGAAAGCCTGTGTGGCCCAGGTTCCTTACAGTGATGTTTATGCCGATATCGCCATTCATGGAGGCAACTTCGACCTTGAATTCATCACGTTCTGGATACTTCTGACCGAAGTAATGGGTGCGATGCCCGGGTTGACCTTCCTCGGCGAAGATGCCCAGCTTCCCTATTACGCGATCACGACCGATCTGGGCGATATTCAGGAATCTGCCACTGAATTGAAGGAATCGATTCAAAACTTTACTGAACCTCTTTATGACCTGATATTCCTTTCTGACAATGATATGCGCAGTGAAGCGTTTCTCCAGAAATCTCCTTTCATATACTGGCCCGACAAGCCTGCCGGTGGATGGGACGTGGGAATAAAAAATGAAGGGGAACGCGTGTTCCCTTCAAAGCTGCCCACGGTCATCACGGGCGGATGGTATGATATCTTTACCCGTGGCTGCCTGAACCAGTACACGTACGCTCTGAAAAACCATTCGGATTCAGATAAAGCTCTTATCGTGGGTGACTGGTATCACATAGACGGTTCCATGGGACTTGGCCTGAACAGTTTTCTTACCGGCGCCTTTTACGCCCGCTGGTTCAACTGGAAGATCCGCGGCGAAGAAGACTGCTTCATGAAGGAATACCCGGTCATGATCAGGGTCATGGGCGCTGACCGCTGGCGCGCTGAAAAGTCCTGGCCGCTTCCTGAAAGCAGGGTGAGCCACAAGTCGCTGTATTTTTCCAAAAAGCAGGCCGAGCCGATCGAGGATGACGAGTTCACCAATGACAGTGACAACCAGATATATTCCCTGGAATGGAATAAAAGCGAATGTGACCTTGATTCTGACAATCCGGTCATGAAACACAGTTCGGTTATGGGCGCACTTCACGGCGAAACTTCCCGCTCATCAACGCGATGGCTGATGGGCATACCGGCACTGGTCGCGCAGGTATCGAAGTTTTTCCTGGGATACAATATTGACGGCGCACAGTATTTTGAAGACGAACGCTCGGATGACTGGAAGATCCCGACCTTTACGAGCGAGCCCCTTGAAGAAGACGTTGAGATCGTGGGCCCGGTTTGCCTGAGGTTCTGGGCAAGCACCACGTTTCATGCGAGGAGCTGGATCACCAAAGCATATCAGGATTCAATCGTTGACATGCTTGGCGTGATGTTCGGTATTGACGTCAACGAAGGGATCATTGACCGCGCGATGTATGATAACGACGTGCAGTTTGTCGCCGAGCTTGACGATGTTTTCGAAAACGGTCGGGCAAAAAATATAACATCAGGATGGCTCAGGGCGTCTCACCGCCAGCGTGATGATGGCGAATCATCATCCACAACGGAACACGCGCTAGACCCTGATTACACCGCGTTTGACCCGTTCTATCTCGAACCGGATTATAATCCCGAGTTGATCACGGAAGGGGAGCTTTATGAATACGCGATAGAGCTGTGGCCGACCTGTAATGTATTCAAAGCCGGACACCGTATCAGGGTGACCCTGACCGGCTCCGACTGGCCGCACCTGCTTCCCATACTGATCCCCTCGGCAAACGAGATCGTTATTGACGACGACCATGAAGCGCGTATCGATTTCACGATGACCAATAGTAAGAATGAAGGGAAAACATGGAAATGGCTGACGGATGAAAGCTATGGCCATTACACCTTTGATCAGTACCTCCTGAACCATGAGGACACTCCTGATGCGGATACATCCTCTTCATCAGGCGGCAGTAGCAGCAGCGGTACCATCAGCAGCACTGATTCTGACGGGAACATCGCAACGGATGACGTTGATGACAGTTCAGCGTTTAACGCGAGCACGTCGGTATCGGGCTGCGGTTCTGACGCTGAAGCGTCGGTCATGGCCGGCGGAAAGCGCCCGCTGCTTCCGGGCCTCATGAGCACGCTGATCATGATGCTGATTCCGCTGGGATTTATGGGCCTGCACCGAAGGATCAGAAGAAGGAAATAGGCAGATAAATATTACTGATAATCATGAATGGGGCTGTCCCAAAAGTCGTCTCGATACTAATTTCGTAACGCTCATTGAGTGATTTTGATGGAGAAAACATCAAAATCGTATCGAAATGAGCGGGAATACTGTATCAACTTTACGAAATTCACTCGACGAACGTTTTTTGGGACAGCCCCATTTTTATATAGTTAACATAGCTATTACGATATCATATGCGGCAGATAATGCCGGGTCGGTTTAATAGGGAAATTTTATTGAAGATATCGTGTTACCGAACTCTTTTTCATCTCCAAGATTTTTTACTTCCTCCTGCGCTGAAAGCTCGATGTAGCCGCCCTTGTAGTCTTTTCCGCTGTAGACCTTGACCTTCATTCCGCCCTCGTAGCTGGGACCGGCGTATACCTTCAGGGAGTTTGCCTTGTCATTGAAACAGTAGCTGTCAAGATCAGGCGTATCAACCGCTATCACGATTTTTCTTCCGCCGAAGTTTTCTTTTTCATAGAGTTCAAGAACCAGCGGTATCTTTTTATAATTTGACGCAGCGGTTTTTATTGCTGCGGCGGTTATGATCAGTAAACTCAAGGAGATAAAGAGTGCCAGGTTTTTTTTCATGGGAAACCTCCATTGCCATGGTTTTTCAGAATTCAGCAGGCGTGAAAATACTGCCTGCACGGGGCATTAACGGGAATCATGAATCTTCTCATGGGAGGCGGTTCCTGTCAATACTTTCCTGAATCATCGCGGTCTGGTTAATGCTGGGCCGTTATGGTTTTCACGGTTAAAGTCCCCGGACATACCTGAGGCAGCGGTCAAAGAGGAACGGGTAGTCTCTCTCAACCCGCTTCTCGAGTCTTTTCATGAGCACCGGGTTTTTTTTTGCTCCGCCGATAAGGTGGGTATAGCCCGCCTGGCGGGCTGCTTCAGGAGTAAACGCTTCTTCGGATGATCCGAATATGTAGGCCATTTCAAGGGGGCCGAAGCGTTTTTCCGGGCTGCTCCGGTGAAATTCGAAACATGCGGAGAGGAAATACTGTTCCACCAGTATATTGTCGATGCCTATTTCGGGCCAGAGCATTTTATTGACCGGATTCTGAACAAGGTTAATCGCTCTGTCAGCGTAGTATGATATGAACTCATTGCCGGTTCCGCCCATGACGCCGCAGCATTCGGCCTTTTGCCTGACCCCCAGTGACCTGAACCAGTCGAGCTCTTCCGGGATCCATCCCCCCCTGTTTTTTATGAGGTCGAATTTTTCCGGGTGGTACCAGGATTCGCCCACCGTGAAATCTTCGGGGTTCTGCGTGATCACGGGCGCGCCAAGGGCCGCGTCCGGAAGGCCGTTCCACAGGTACACGTCGCTGTCAATATGAATGAAGGGGCGCGCCTGGGACCTGTAGGCGTACAGTTTTCCGAGCGCCCACCACTGCGGATCAATGCCGCTCAAAGAATCAAGCTCGGTTGAAACTTGCGTAACGTTCAGGCCGACCCCGTCGATAAGCATCCGCGCGCCAGCGCTGTCAGTTACCAGAGATGTTTCAGGAAAGTATTTTTTTGCGGTTTCAACTGAAAGTATCCATGAGAGAAGGTGGTGCAGGGGAGTGGCCCAGGCTGAATGGCCGAATTTCAATGCCGGTTCAGACCAGAACGACCACAGTGCGATCATAAAAGGTCACCGCCGATGCCGATATAATCGAAATCACCTTCAATATACCCCTGAGCAGTATGGTGTTCTTCAGATTTTTTTTGAGTGGAGTACGGATGTTCCCGGTAACAGGAAGTGTCCTTTTTTTGCTTTGTATCTTCTTTCATTGAGGAACAGGTGAATCAACAGCGCCCCTCCGTGTCCGGCGGGACGCTGTGAGCGGTCCGCTATTTTCTTTTATTCCTGAGCAGGGCCTCGACCTTCAGGGGCAGCCCGAAAATATTCATGAAGCCTGACGCGTCTCTCTGGTCGTACAGTTCGCTGGCGTCAAAGGTCGCGATATCGGGTTCATACAGGGTTACCGGCGATTTGCGTCCGACAACGATACTGTTTCCTTTATAAAGCTTTATCCTGACTGTTCCCGTGACATTTTTCTGTGTTTCGTTTATGAATGCGTCCAGCGACTCTCTCTTCCTGGTAAACCAGAGGCCGTAGTAGACCAGGGTCGCGTATTCACCGGCAAGCCTGTCTTTCAGGTGCTGGGTCTCACGGTCGAGCGTGATTGACTCAAGATCACGGTGGGCCTTGAGCAGTATGGTTCCCGCAGGAGTTTCATAGACGCCGCGGGACTTGATCCCTACGAGCCTGTTTTCAACGATATCGATTCGTCCGACACCGTTTTCACCGGCGAGCCTGTTCAGTGTTTTCATGAGCTGAACCGGGCCGAGCTTTTTGCCGTCAAGGCCAACCGGGACTCCCTGTTCGAAATCGATTTCAACATAGGTTGCCTTGTCAGGGGCCTTCTCGGGTGATTTGGTCAACAGGAACATGCTTTCATCAGGCTCAAAAAACGGGTCTTCGAGCACGCCGCCCTCGTAAGAGATGTGAAGGATGTTGCGGTCCATGCTGTAGGGCTTGCTTTTGGTCACCGGTACGGGTATCCCGTGTTTCTCGGCGTAATCAAACAGTTTGGTGCGCGAGTCGAGGTCCCATATTCTCCAGGGAGCGATGATTTTCAACTGGGGCGCCAGGGCCTTGAAGGTCATCTCAAAACGGACCTGGTCATTGCCCTTTCCGGTCGCGCCGTGGCATACCGCGTCAGCCCCTTCCTTTAACGCGATTTCAACCTGCTTCTGGGCGATTATGGGGCGCGCCAGGGAGGTTCCCAGCAGGTATCGGTCTTCATAAATGGCATTCGCTTTAACAGCCTGGAACACATAGTCCTTTACGAAATTTTCGGTAAGGTCCTCGATATAACATTTACTGGCACCGGTCTTGATCGCTTTCTCTTCCAGGCCGTCGAGCTCTTCTTCCTGGCCGACGTCCCCGGCGAAACAGACCACTTCACAGTTATAGGTGTCAATAAGCCATTTTACAATGATTGATGTGTCCAGCCCTCCTGAATAGGCGAGAACGACTTTTTTTACATTCATGGCAACTCTCCTTCGTCCGCTAATAGACTTATAATTTATTCAAGCCGTAATAATGCGGCGTTTAAAACATGGTTATCCGAGCCTGAAACGGGACCTGTTTTTCGAAAGGAGGGAACAGATGATCGCCTTCTGCACGTGCATCCTGTTTTCGGCCTGGTCAAAAATAATCGAATGGTCAGATTCAATGACATCGTGTTCGATTTCTTCCCCCCTGTGCGCCGGAAGGCAATGCATTACAAGACAACCTGGCGCTGATTTCTTCAACAGGTCAAGGGTAATACTGTATCCGGCGAAGATTTTTTTCCTTTTCGCGCTTTCCTGTTCCTGTCCCATGCTGGTCCAGACATCGGTGTAGAGATAGTTGGCCCCTGCGACCGCGCGGTCAATGTCATCGGTTATTTCAATACTGGCGCCGCTGTCCCGGGCGATAGAAAGAGCCTTTTCAAGGATTGCCGGTTCCAACTGGTACCCTGTGGGCGCCGCTACCGATATCTTTGAGCCGAGAAGAGCCGCGGTGAGCACGAGTGAATTGGCGACATTGTTGCCGTCCCCTACATACGTCATCTTGATATCGGAGAAGTTTTTATTGCGCTCATAGATGGTAAAGTAGTCGGTCAACGCCTGGCACGGATGATAGGTATCGGTAAGGCCGTTAATTACCGGTATATCCGAAAACGTCGCGAGGCTGACCACCTTGTCATGTTCGAAAGTCCGGATCATGATGCCGTTGACATAGCGGGAGAGGACCCGGGCCGTGTCCTCAATGGTCTCGCCCCTTCCCAGCTGAATGTCCGCGCCGCTGAGGAACAGGGCATGGCCGCCCAGTTGGGTCATGCCGGTTTCAAAGGAGACCCGTGTCCTGGTTGAGCATTTTTCGAAGATCATCGCCAGCGAGATGTTTTTCATGTAATTTTTGTAAACGCCTTTTTTGGTGTTTTTTTTCAATTTTCTGGTGAACCGGAAAAGGGCGAGTATCTCGTCACCGGTAAGGTCCGTTACCGTGAGAAGATGCCGGGTTTTGAATTGAGGTATGTTCATCCTTTCCTGACCTCCTCCATAAGAACGTGCTCAAACAGTTTCATGCCCTCTTTGACCGTGGCCATGGGTATATTCAGCGGAGGCATTATCCTTATCACTTTTTCTGACGTGCAGTTGATAATGAGTCCCTGTGACAGGGCTTTGCTTACGATTTCGGTTCCGGGACGGTTCAACTCTATGCCGATATGCAGGCCCAGGCCCCTGATCTCACTGATAAAGGGGATTTTTTTCTTCATGGACTCAAGTTCCGAGAATATGAATGCACTGGTTTTCATAAGGCCCTTAAGAAAGGCCGGCTTCTTTATTTCCTTTAATACAGCTGCTGCGGCGGCGCAGGCAAGGTGGTTGCCGCCGAAGGTTGTACCATGGCTCCCCCTGGTCAGGGTCTCGGCCAGTTTTTTTCTCGCGTGCATCGCGCCTATGGGCACTCCTCCGGCAAGCCCCTTTGCGAGAGTTATGATGTCGGGCTCTATGCCGTAGTGCTGATAGCAGAAATGTTTCCCGGTCCTTCCGATGCCGGTCTGTATTTCATCGATTATGGTGATGATATTGTTTTTTCTGCACAGTGAAAACACGCCGGAGACAAATTTTTTGTCGGCGAGAACAATGCCGCCTTCCCCCTGGACGAGTTCAATCATGACCGCGGTTATGTTTTGGTTCCCTTCAACTTCACGGGCGAAAGCGTCAAGGTCGTTGAACGGAAGGTATTTGAACCCGGGGACCAGAGGGCCGAAGCCGCCATGGATTTTTTCCTGGGCAGTGGCGGCCATGCTTCCCATCGTCCTGCCGTGGAATGAATTGTTAAAGGAAACAATGTGATACCGCTCACTGGCTATGCCGAGGCCATGTCGCCGCGCCAGTTTTATTGCCGCTTCATTGGCTTCGGTACCGCTGTTGGTAAACAGGGTTTTCCCTTCAAAGGAGAGTTCCGATATAAGGCGCGCCGCCTCGATCTGCTGGCTGTTGTAAAACCAGTTCGATGAATGGAGTAGGGAATCCACCTGTTTGTGAAGGGCCTTCTGCAATGAGGCGCATGAGTATCCCAGCCCGGAAACCGCGATGCCAGAAAAGAAATCGATGTACCGCTTGCCGTCCTGGTCAAAGAGAAGCGATTTTTCCCCGGACTGGAAACAGACGGGAAGCCTGTCGCCGTAGTTCTGGAAAAGGTATTTTTTGTCATCCTGCATGATTTTTTTTAGTTTTGCGCTCATGGTGGACCGCCTCAAAGATAAAATAAAAAATCGGGAAATGTTTTTCCCGATCATGGATACAACTCCTTAAAATACCGATATTGTCAATCAGTAAAATAGCATGGTAAGATTAATTATTAAAAATTACATCCGAGTGAACCATAGAGGCCCATTCCATGAAAGGGTTCATCAGCGTAGAAATACCCTCGGTAAGAACAGCCAATTCTGAGGACGACACAGGAGAGATGAAAACCAATGGATGCTCCGGTAATGATACCGGGGTCAATGGATTTTTTATCTGACAGCGGGTCCATGTAGGGATTATCGTCAGTGGAAGGATCTGCAAAACGGATATAGGTAAAGGACAGGCCCCCTGAAGCGGAAACCATCACATCAAAATAACGCTTGAAACGATAGGTGTAATACAGCCCGAGAAAGATGGTGTCTATTTCCATGGTTGAGTTTGTTCCGCTATCCATGTCGTCATTGTCAGTGGAGAAATAATCATACGAGAGGTTGATCCCGATATAGTCACGAATATTGAGCCTGAAGTAGGGGCTGACAAACTGGGACCAGTTGTAAAGGTCGTCCCATTTCCCCAGTATAAAGAGTTCACCCACTTCAATGCCGAAGCTGAACCGGGTAAAGAACCGGTGAGCGGGCAGGAATGGTGAGGGCTTCATGTGCTCACGTCTGTTTGATTCATAAAGGCTGAGTTTGTTCTCGATTTCAGCTGTCCCATTGTCAATTACGTCTTTGAGAATCACGCCGATTTCCCTGCTGGTGAGGTTAATCGTATCAAAGCTCTGGTCAAACAGATTAAACACCTGAATTTTAATTTTCAGGAGCAATTCGTTTTTGCCGTTAACCAGGACCTGGGGATTTTCAACAATTTCACAGAAGCCGGTAATTACATAATCAGAATTGGCTTCCCTGATTCTATCGAAATAGTCCTGCTTTTCTTTTCCTGAAGCGTCTGCAGGGAGTATGGCGAAAGTTTCATCGGTGGTTTCAATGTTAAAAATTTCGTTTCGTTTCAGGCTTTTAGCCAGTGTTTTGGGAATGATTGATGAATAGTACTGGTATTTGCCTGAATTGTCCAATGGAACGAATGAATAGATAAATACTTTTTTTTTGGCCACCTGAGCAGTTTCGGGCTTTTCTTCCGCCCGGAGACACGTTACTGAAACCAGTAAAATCAGCCCTGAATAGAGAATTTTTTTTATCATCTGCCTGTTTATCATTTAAATTTTTTGTACCATACTAACTCTTAATTAAATTGTCAACAGCAAATTTAATAGAGTCCTTTCATGTGGTATATTCGGCGTTAATTTTGACATAATCATAAGAAATATCCGTTGTCATCATTGATGCCTCGTGCGGGCCCAGCCCGATATCCACGGTTACGGTGAACTCTTTTTTTGCCATGATCATGGCCAGCGATTCTTTGTCTGTCTCCTGGGGCACGCCTTTGAGCAGCAGGGGGATGTCCCCGTAGTAGATTGAAAGATGTTTTTCCTCGAGCAGTGCCCCTGAATATCCCGCGGCCGCGCCGATTCTGCCCCAGTTCGGATCGTTTCCGAAAAAAGCCGTTTTAACCAGAAGTGACTCGGAAACCGCGCGCGCGGCGAGAAGCGCGTCCGATTCGCTCGCCGCGCCGGTCACCCGGACGGTTACCACCTTGGTGATGCCTTCGCCGTCACACACCAGCATTTTTGCCAGGTCGAAGAGGACCGCGTCCAGGGCGCTTTTAAACGCCTCAAGGTCTTTATCGCTGCGCAGCGGTGATTCCGAAACAGGCGAGAGTATCAGGGCCGTGTCATTGGTTGACATGTCGCCGTCAATGGTGATGCGGTTGAAGGTCTGGTTAACCGAGTTTCTGAATGTTTCCGCAAGGGTTTTCCGGTCTAACGGCGCGTCAGTCAGAATAAAGGCGAGCATTGTTGCCATGTTCGGCGCTATCATCCCCGAGCCTTTGACTGTTCCCGCTATGGTGTATTCTTTTTCGGATGTTGCAAAGGAGTATGACACGCGTTTGGGCACGGTATCGGTGGTCATGATCGCCTCTGGTATCATGGAGCCGGCTTCACGGGAAAGGGACGCTGCCATGGTGTCATGAGAACCGGTCATTTTATCAACCGGGAGCTGGTGCCCGATGATACCGGTTGAACACATGAGCACTTCGGCTGAGGTGCATCCGAGCTTTCCAGCCATATCAGCAGTGATGTCCAGGGCATTGGCGTAACCCCGGTCACCGGTACAGGCGTTGGCGTTCGTGGCATTGATCAGGATGGCCCTTATGGTGTTATTGATGCGTTCGCGGCACAGCCTGACCGGCGCGGCAAAAAGTTTGTTCTGAGTAAACATCCCCGCTCCATAACAGGGTTTTTCCGCCGATATCAGGCAGTAATCGAGCCGCCCCTGGTACCTGATCCCGGATTCAACCGCTGAAAAGGTGTATCCCGGCACATTTTCAAGACCGCCTGCCAGCTTTTTCATAATTGCCTCGCTGATATTTGCATGAGATTAAAACCAGACCCATGGTTTAATCTCCTATCTGATGGCCCCTGTATTGTCAATATCATTAATTGGTTGACTCATTTTATGCTGTCGGTTAGGATTTTGACATCTTTCAATTTTCGGTTTGCTTTTTATAAATCAAGGATGTGTGGTGTGGAAGTATATGCTGAAAACAGAGATGATGTTCTCTATATCAGGTACAATAAAGAGTTCAGTATCAGGAACATCAAAGATGTTGAAGTGATCTGGGAAAAGGCGAAAGAGGACAACATCCCCCTGGTTGTGTTTGACTGCAAAGGCCTTGAATTCATTGATTCATCCGCTATCGGAACCCTGGTGAAATATTTTAACGAAGCGGGTAATTTCAATATTAAGATGGTCATTATCAATACCAGCGACGCCATACTGAAAATTTTTAAGACCGCGAAGCTTTCACGCCTTTTTGTTATCCTCACCGAGGACCAGTTCAGGGATGAGTATATTGTGAATAAAAAGCGTCATGATACGAATTAATCTTTTCCTGCTCGCTGTTGTGGTATCGCTCTGTTTTCTTTCATGTGTCCCGACGTTGACTTTTCGTGATTCCTGGCTGAATGATTCTTTCATTGCGGATGATATTGGTCCTGAACGCGAAAGCATTCTCGTTACCGCGAGAAAATATCTCGGAACCAGGTACCGCAGGGGCGGAAGTTCTCCTTCGGGTTTTGACTGTTCGGGTTTTGTTCAGTATGTTTTCGCGAAAAACGGCATAACCCTTCCGCGTTCAGCGAAGAACCAGTTCAAGGCAGGACGACCGATCAACTATGAGGGGATGCGGCCCGGCGATCTGCTCTTCTTTAAAATCGACAGGACATCGATATCCCATGTCGCCATATACGTCGGGGGCAACCGTTTTATTCACGCTCCGAGCAGCGGGAAAAAGGTCTCGTACAGCTCCATGTATGAATCCTGGTGGCAGCAGACCTATGTGGGGTCAGTGGCCCTGATCGAATGACATCATGCATTTAACGATAACCGCTCTGGACATAGTCATACTGGCCGTTTATGTGCTCGGCACGAGGTTCATCTTCGGCTGGTATATCACGCGCAGGGCAATAAAGGAAAGCTCTGAAAAATATTTTCTCGCTGACCGGAACCTCGCCTGGCCCATTATCGGGTTCTCCTTTTATGTTTCCAACATGAGCGGAAGCAGTTTCGTCGGGCTTCCCGGAAGCGGTTACCACGACGGGATCGCGGTGTACAATTATGAATGGCTCCCGGTTCCCATTCTTGTGTTTTTCGTCTTTTTCATCCTTCCCTTTTTTCTGCGGGCAAGGGTCTTTACCGCGCCGGGTTTTCTCGAGCAGCGCTACGACAGCAGGTCAAAGCTCGCCTTTTCAGGATTTCTCATAACGGCAAATATTTTCATTGACGCGGCAGCTGCGCTCTATTCAGGGGGGATGATCGCGAAGGTGCTTTTTCCCGGCATACCCCTGTGGCAGACCTGCGCGGTCATTTCGTGCATTGCCGGAATCTATATTTTTTTCGGCGGCCTTGACGCCGTGGTGCTCAACGACGTGCTGCAGGCCGCGATGATCCTCCTGGGGGGCGTGATCATAGCGGTCATGACCTGGGTAAAAATACCGTCCTGGGACGCGGTTATTGCGGCTGCACCGCCCCATGGCCTGGACCTGGTAAGGCCGCTGTCAGACCCTTTTCTGCCGTGGCCGGGGATCGTTTCCGGCGTGCTGATCGTGGGCATCTATTTCTGGTGCACCAACCAGTTCGTGATCCAGAGGGCCCTGGGCGCCCGTTCCCTTGACCACGCGCGCCGCGGCTCTCTCTTTGCCGGGATTCTAAAGCTTCCGAACCTGTTCATACTGGTGCTGCCCGGAGTCATGGCCCGGGCCCTGTATCCCGATATTGAACGGGCAGATATGGTGTTCCCGGCGCTTGCCTTTGACATACTTCCCCTTGGTGTGCGCGGCCTAATGCTCGCCTGCCTTACTGCCGCGATCCTTTCAAGCCTTGAATCGATCTATAATTCGGCCTCGACCCTGTTTACCATGGATTTCGTGAAGCACTTCAGGCCCGCCACCGAAGACCGGAACCTGGTGCGCACGGGCAGGGCCGCGACCCTGGTGTTCATGGCTCTTTCGGCGCTCTGGGCGCCCCAGATTGAGCGCTTCCCCACGCTGTGGCAATACCTGCAGTCGATTCTTTCCTATATCACGCCCCCGGTCGTGGCCGTGTTCCTTGCCGGAATTTTCTGGAAAGGAGCGAAAGGCACCGCGGCCTTTCTTACCCTTGCAGGGGGAGTGCCTCTGGGAATCGCGGCCTGGTTCGCCAACGAAATTATGGGAGTGTTCGACATCCACTATCTCTACGCCAGCGGGATCATGTTTGTGGCAGGGATTTGTTTCATGATAACACTGAGCCTCATGGGCAGGGGTGAACCGGATGAATCTGCCGCGTCGCTGGTGTGGCGCCCATCCTTCTGGAAAAGTGAAAGCTCTGAGCTGCAGGGCCTGCCGCCATACCTGAATTACCGCTGGCTGTCCCTGGCCCTGCTTGTCCTGTGCGCGGTCCTGGTTGTCTGGTGGTGGTGACGGGGGCGGGCCGAAGTCAGGGGATTTCTGCACCACTAATAAACTTCATCATGACTGCCGACATCTACTGGAATTATTTTATCATCTTCGATAATGAAATCTATACAGATACGATAAGAAATAT